>NZ_OZ061318.1:4602891-5260447 GCF_964063345.1 Pseudomonas lini | reverse complement strand
TAAGGCAGCTGAACCTTGGGCTTGGAATCGATGAAAATCGCCCAGCTCGACACGAACAACGCCGCGATCAACGGCCCGATGACAAAACCGTTCAGGCCAAAAAGCGCCAGGCCGCCCAGGGTCGAGATGAGGATCAGGTAGTCCGGCATTTTGGTGTCCTTGCCCACCAGAATCGGTCGCAGGACGTTGTCCACCAGGCCGATCACGAACACCCCGAACAAGGTCAACACGGTGGCTTGCCAGATCGCGCCACTGAACAGAAAATACGCCGCCACCGGTATCCAGACGATACCCGCCCCCACCGCTGGCAACAGCGACAGAAACGCCATCAACACCGCCCAGAGCAGCACGCTCGGGATGTCCAGAAACCAGAAAATCAAACCACCCAACACCCCTTGCGTGATTGCCACCAGCAGGTTGCCTTTCACCGTGGCCCGCACCACGCGATTGAACTTGAGTTGCAAGCGACGTTTCTGGTTATCTTCCAGCGGTATCGCCGCGCGCACTTTGCGCGCCAGTTCGGACCCGTCCCGCAGGAAGAAAAACAGCAGATAGAGCATGACGAAAAAGCTCACCACGAACTTGAACGTCCCCTGACCAACATCGAACGCCTTGGTCGCGACAAACTGGCTGCCTTGCATTGTGCTCTTGATGATTTTTTCCCGTAGCCCGCTCAGTTCGCCCATACCGAAACGATCAAGCAAGTACTGAACGTACGGCGGCAGGCTTTGTTTGAACTGCGACACATACCCGGCAATGTCCAGTTCGCCGCTTTCGATTCGGTTGTACAGCGCTGCGCCTTCTTGAACCAGCAAGGTACTGATGGTGATTACCGGCAGGATCGCGATCACCACACAGAGACACAAGGTGAACAGGGCCGTCAGGTTGCGTGGCCAGCCGAACCTCTGTTGCAACTGATGCTGCAAGGGCGAAAACAGAATGCCGAGGATGACCGCCCAGAACACCGCACCATAGAGCGGCAGCAGAATCCATATGAAGGCAATGCTCACCAGGGTCAGCAAGACCATCAACGATGTGTTTTGCAGTTTCGTTTCGTTCATGTCCGATCCATTCAGTGCGCCGGGGCGCCGTTTGCGCGTCCTGATATTTAGTCCGCCCCGGCTCGCGCGAGTGCCATCTGTTTGTTCACCAAGCATAGATCCAGATCAATTACCCCCGCGGGCAAGCCGCTTATCCTTGCCGGCTTTTGCGATCGACACTGCCATGACCAGCGCCATAACGCTCACGCCCCCGGAACTGCTCGCCCCTGCCGGCACCCTGAAAAACATGCGTTATGCCTTCGCCTACGGCGCCGACGCGGTTTACGCCGGCCAGCCGCGCTACAGCCTGCGGGTGCGCAACAACGAATTCGATCACGCCAATCTCGCGCTCGGCATCACCGAGGCCCAGGCTCAGGGCAAGCGTTTCTATGTGGTGGTGAACATCGCCCCGCACAACGCCAAGCTCAAAACGTTTTTGAAAGACCTGGAACCGGTGATCGCCATGGCGCCGGACGCGCTGATCATGTCCGACCCTGGCCTGATCATGCTGGTGCGCCGGCACTTCCCGCAGATGCCGATCCACTTGTCAGTGCAGGCCAACACGGTGAACTGGGCCAGCGTCGAGTTCTGGCAGCAACAGGGCTTGAGCCGGATCATCCTGTCCCGCGAACTGTCGCTGGAAGAGATCGCAGAAATCCGCCAGCACGTCCCGGCGATGGAGCTGGAAGTGTTCGTCCACGGGGCGCTGTGCATGGCCTATTCCGGGCGCTGCCTGTTGTCAGGCTATATGAACAAGCGCGACGCCAATCAGGGCAGTTGCACCAATGCCTGCCGCTGGAAATACTCGGCGACGCCGGCCAGCGAAAATCAGCTCGGTGAAATCGTTCAGCAGTTCCGCCCCGAACCGACCCTGGGCATTGGCGCGCCGACCGATCAAGTGTTCCTGCTGCAAGAAGCCAATCGCCCTGACGAACTGATGCCGGCGTTCGAGGATGAACACGGCACCTACATCATGAACGCCAAGGACCTGCGCGCGGTCCAGCATGTCGAGCGCCTGACGCAGATGGGCGTTCATTCATTGAAGATCGAAGGCCGGACCAAATCGCACTTCTATTGCGCGCGCACCACTCAGGTGTATCGCCGCGCGATCGATGATGCGGTGGCTGGCCGGGTGTTTGATCGCAGCTTGATGACCGATCTGGAATCCCTGGCCCAGCGTGGCTACACCGAAGGTTTTCTACGCCGGCATGTGCATGACGAATACCAGAACTACCAAAACGGCAGCTCGGTTTCAGAGCGCCAGCAGTTCGTGGGCGAGTTGACCGGCGAACGTCGGGATCAGTTGGCCGAGGTGCGGGTGAAGAATCGCTTTGGTTTGGGGGATCACCTGGAACTGATGACACCCAAGGGCAACTTCCATTTTGATTTACATCAGCTGCAGAACGTCAAAGGCGAGGCTATTGAAGTGGCGCCCGGAGATGGGCACACGGTGTATTTGCCGATTCCGGATGCGGTGGATGTACGCTTTGGGTTGTTGATGCGGGATGTGGACGCGAGTTAAAAGCCGTCAAAAACAAGGCGCCAATTCTGCGGCGCCTGCGTATCAAACACTGTCACGACACTGTCGCCCAAGTGCGCAATAAATAAGTGAGGTAATAGCACGGAGGGATTTGTCAGGACCGAAGTAAATCATGACTTGTACTTCAACACGCATCCCGACTCGCGTTCTTTGACCGCGAGGACAATGACAACTGCTTGTACCAAGTATGGAAAGACGGCGCGTTCCGACGCGCAACCAAGCTGGCTTTATGTCGCGAACGTTCACGATCCAAGAGCAAACAGTGAACAAGCAGGGCAGCAGGGCTGGGACCGAATGTATATAGGATGTGTGACAGCCCCGGCATCGCGCCTACTTCACGCTCAAAACGTTGGCGAAAATATTACCCAGGCCAAACTGCAGAGGGAATTTACTTCCACGAAAATGCCTTGCTGTACAGAAAAACAAATATAGCCTTCAGCGGTCCAATAAGCATTTCAAACGCCCTCTAAAACGGCCGCCGAATAATTCGCCACGTCCATCGCCAGCCCGGCCTCCGCCAGCGCCTCCAGCAAGGCCGCTTGTGCCTCGAAGCGCAACCCGCGCTTAAGCGTCCGCGCTGCGTGCATTTGATCAAGTAACACACGGGTCACTTGATGAGGCGTGCTGATTTTCAGGCGCTGTAGCCAGATGGGAAGTTTCTTTTCGATTTTACGTTGCCTGACATCCGCGACACCCGCGGCCTTATCCGAAAAAGTATTTTTTGAAACCGCCACTATCTCTTCAAACACATCAGTCAACTTCTTCAATATATAACCCAACATCAAATCATCATAGGCGATCAACACTCATACTCCATTGCGCCAAAAATCATTTCTCTCGACAAACACACCCATTACCC
Organism: Pseudomonas lini; assembly: GCF_964063345.1. Classification (NCBI taxonomy): domain Bacteria; kingdom Pseudomonadati; phylum Pseudomonadota; class Gammaproteobacteria; order Pseudomonadales; family Pseudomonadaceae; genus Pseudomonas; species Pseudomonas lini. The sequence continues at coordinate 5,257,008 of NZ_OZ061318.1, read as the reverse complement.
GCCATCACATTACACCTTATTGAACAATCATTAGTGGACGCATTCTAACATTCACACCTTCTACCAATACACAATGTTTTAATAACACACTAACAAGACGTCGCTGACGTTTTATAACAATCATTGACACTCCAACGCTGACACCCTAGATTAATGGCACTCTGCCAACACCCAAACAAGACAATGCATAAACTTTGTTAAGTTAATGGAATGCTGAGTTTCTGAGTTATTTCATTTCCTGGTACAACGCATGAAATATGTAGACGACATTACAAAACTCTTTACTCGTTTTGGCGCCAATGCGCAGAGTTACCAGGAAATACAACCGAACTACAAAGATTTCAAAGACGACCCGGTTACAATGGCTGAGCCAGAACCGGCGGTGGCATCGCCTCCCCCAAACCCAGCGCCCTCTGTGTTTCTGCTGGATGAGCCACAGCCTTCTTTATTGATTGGCGCGGCGGTCGAGCCTGTGAAGAATGTTGTCCTCTCGCTACCTTCGCCCAAATCCTCTCCCCTGACCGAGCCACCTGCAAGTTCTGCTATGGGTGACCGTCAGCGATTGAGCGACCTGTTGCGTGAACTCAATCAGGTTCGTCGAGACGGTCTGCCAGAAACGACTCGCAAGCGGACCAAAGCCAAGGTCATTGCTATCGTTTCGGCGAACGGCGGGGTGGGTAAAAGCACCGTCGCGGCAGGCCTCGCAAAAACACTTCGGCGCCCTGGCGGGCGAACCATCGCGATTGATCTGGACCCTCAGAACGCGCTGTCCAGCCACTTGGGTATCACCAGGCAGGTTCCCGGGCTGATCCAGCTCAAAGAGCAGGACGCAGACTGGAACGCTCATCGCCTGTCGGGCTTTAGCGACAGTGAGTGCCTGCCGTTCGGCACTGGCGAGGTGAACGATCGCCGATTGCTCAGGCAGTTGATGCTTGAAGATTCTGACTGGTTGAATCAGCACCTTGCGTCAATGAACCTCAGCGAAAACGATACCGTGATCCTGGACACGCCTTCGGGTGCGACCGTCTATTCGCAACAGGCACTCGACGCCGCCGATCTGGTGCTGGTGATGACGGTAGCCGACGCGGCTTCCTACCTGGCACTGGACACCATGACCCAGTGGCTGGAAACCAGCCGGCGACGCGCGCAGCGACACCGGTATGTACTCAACCAAAGGGATGACTCACGTTCGTTCAGCAGGGACATGGGCGTGCTGTTTCTGCGGCGGCTCAGCGCTAACCTGATCGGGTCAATTCGTCTCGATCACCAGTTCAACGAGTCGCTGGCCTATGGTCGGGACCCACTGCAGTACGCACCTGAGAGCATTGGCTGCCAGGACATTCTTTCGCTGTCAGGCGCGGTCCATGCCCTGCTTTTCGCGGATGTTAACAGCCAGCAGGGCACGCCATGACCGCCCAGCTGAATCAGCCACCTGCAAAGACGTGGTGGTTGCAGGGGTTACTGGATACTGTCCAGGCTCGCGTCAGTCGATGGCCCCTGCGTGGGCGCCAAGGCCTGAAGATCTCAGCCGGGCTGATTGCGGCATTGTTGGTGCTGGGTATCCTCACCGCGCCGCTGAATCTGTATTCCCAGGCCGCGTTTGCCGTCGTCTGTTTTGCCGCCAGCCTGATCATCCGCAAGCAAGCCGGGCGTCTGGCGATCCTGACCCTGATCACCCTCTCGCTGATCGCTTCGTTGCGTTACATGTACTGGCGCCTGTCCGACACCCTGAACTTCGACAACTGGCAGGATGCCGTATTTGGCTACGGGCTGGTGCTGGCCGAACTGTATGCCTTGCTCGTCCTGGTGTTCGGCTATGTACAGACCGCCTGGCCGTTGCACCGCAAACCGCAGTTTCTGCAACAGCCGCCCGCTGAATGGCCGACGGTAGACGTCTTCATTCCCACCTATAACGAAGCATTGGGTATCGTCAAACTGGTGGTGCTCGCGGCTCAGGCCATTGACTGGCCCGAGGGCAAACTGCGGGTGCACATGCTCGATGACGGACGCCGGGAGGAATTCAAGGTTTTCTGTGAGCAGATTGGTGTCAACTACATCACCCGCGACAACAATCAACATGCCAAGGCCGGCAACCTCAACGAGGCACTCAAAGTCACCGATGGCGAGTTCATTGCCATATTCGACGCCGACCACGTGCCCACCCGCTCCTTCCTGCAGATCGCCATGGGCTGGTTTTTAAAGGACCCGAACCTGGCGCTGCTGCAAACGCCGCACTTTTTCTATTCACCCGATCCGTTCGAAAAAAACCTCGATACCTTTCGCTCGGTACCCAATGAAGGTGAGCTGTTCTACGGCCTGGTGCAGGACGGCAACGACCTGTGGAACGCGACCTTCTTCTGTGGCTCCTGCGCGGTCATCCGGCGGACTCATTTGCTGGAAGTCGGCGGCATCGCCACCGAAACCGTGACGGAAGATGCGCATACGGCACTCAAGCTCAATCGCCGTGGTTTCAATACCGCTTACCTCGCCGTTCCACAAGCGGCGGGACTGGCCACCGAGAGCCTTTCCCGACACATCAGCCAGCGCATACGCTGGGCGCGGGGCATGGCGCAGATTTTTCGGACCGACAATCCGTTGTTTGGCAAAGGACTGAACCTGGGGCAGCGCATCTGCTACCTCAACGCCATGATGCACTTTTTCTACAGCTTGCCCCGTCTGGTGTTCTTGACCGCACCCTTGGCCTACCTGTTTTTCGACGCGCAGATTTTCCATGCCTCGGCGTTGATGGTCACGGTCTATGTACTGCCGCATATTTTCCATTCCAGCCTGACCACCTCCAGCATCCAGGGACGCTTCCGTCATTCCTTCTGGAACGAAGTGTATGAGTCGGTATTGGCCTGGTACATCATGCGACCGGTGCTGTTGGCCCTGATCAGCCCAACGCTCGGCAAATTCAACGTGACCGACAAGGGCGGCACCATTGAAAAGGATTATTTCAACTGGAAGCTCGCGCGGCCTTATATCGTCCTGCTGACCTTGAACATGATCGGTCTGGCGATCGGCGTGGTGAAACTGATCGGGAGTGATTCTGCCGAGGCCACTACCCTGCTGATCAACCTGGCCTGGACCGTCTACAACATCGTCATCGTCAGCACCGCTGTGGCGGTGGCCACTGAGTCCTCTCAGGTGCGCAACGAACCCAGGGTGCCCGCGGATCTGCCCGTGCGCGTCTATCGCGAAGACGGCACCTGGTTCGATTGCATAACCCGGGACTTCTCACAAAACGGCGTGGGTCTGGCACTGCCACCGCAGGTTCTGCTCAGCGTCAATGAGAAGCTGCAACTGTGCATTCTGCGCACACCACCCTCAAGCCTCTTTCCCGCAAATACGGTCTTCAGCAACGACAACGTAGCGGGCGTGCAATTCGAGGGTTTGACCCTGCGCCAGCAAAGTGAGCTGGTGCGATTGACCTTTTCACGGGCCGACACCTGGGCCAACACGTGGGGTAACGGCCGCCTCGACGCGCCAATGTCGGCGTTGCGCGAGGTCAGCAGCATTGGCTTTCGCGCCATCCTGCGCTTGTTCGTTGCAACCCTAAAGGACAGCCAGGCGCTGCTACGCAGACGCCCGGACACTCCATCACCCATCGACTCCACCGCGGACACGCAACGATCTTGAAACCTTCCATTCGCCGGACCTTTCTTCCTCGTCGCTCACTCATGCTGATCACCTGCTCGCTAGTGGGCTGGAGCGGCTGGGCATTGAGTGCTGCCGCCCAAATCAGCGCCACAGAGCCGGCGATGATGCCGGTCGCATCGTTGCCCGGGACCGATGTCCCGAGCAACAGCTATACCCGCACCCTCAAGGAGCTGGGCAAAAGCTATTCGATGACCCTTAAAGGCGTGGAGGCTACCGACAGTGTGAACTTCGATGTGCGCGCCGATGAAGTCGTCACGGCTGCGCAGGTCACGCTGCAGTACAGCTACTCACCGGCGCTGCTGGCCGACCTTTCGCAGATCAATGTACTGGTCAACGATCAAGTGGCCGCCAGCCTGCCCCTCCCGAAGGAAGAGGCCGGTAAATTGCAGACCCGGACCGTGCAGATTCCGCCGCAGACCATCACCGAATTCAACCGGCTCAGCCTGCAGTTCATCGGTCACTACACGATGCAATGTGAAGACCCTTTGCACTCCAGCCTGTGGGCCAGGATCGGCAACGAGAGTCAGCTGAGCCTCCAGGTGTCCTCGATTAAACAGCCCAACGACCTGTCTGCTCTGCCACTGCCCTTGTTCGATCGTCGAGATGCCTCGCCCCTGAAGCTGCCTTTCGTGTTCGCCGGCCGTCCGGGCGGTCCTGAGCTTGAGGCCGCCGGTATCCTGTCGTCCTGGTTTGGCGCCCTGGCCAGCTATCGCGGCGCAACCTTCCCCGCCAGCCTCACCGGCCTGCCGGCCAAAGGCAACGCAGTGGTGTTTGTCAGCGGCAGCGAATCAACGACCTTGAGTGGCTTGCCGATCAAAGAGGCCACGGGGCCGACATTGACACTCGTGAGCAACCCGAATGATGCTCAGGGCAAACTGTTGATCGTCTCCGGGCGCGATGGCGCCGATCTCAAGGTCGCCGCGACAGCGCTGGCCCTCGGTGGCTCGGCCTTTTCCGGGCAGAGCGTGGTGATCGACCGGATCGACTCGCTCAAGCCACGCCGACCGTACGACGCGCCTAACTGGCTGCCCTCCGATCGCCCGGTTCGCCTGGGCGAACTGGCGCAGCCTGCAGAGCTCAATGTGTCGGGTTATAACCCGGGACAAATGACGGTTGCGCTGCGCTTGCCACCTGACCTGTTCAACTGGCGTGAACCCGGCGCGCAACTTGACCTGAAATACCGCTATACGCCGCAACCGGTCTCTACCAATTCCTCATTGCTGGTCAACTTCAACGACACCTTCATCAAGTCGATCGATCTGCCCTCGATCGAGAAACTCGGCAACAGCGACAGCCTGCTGGCGATGCTCAAAACCGACGACAGCCTGGCCCGCACGTCGCGCATGCTGTTGCCGCTCAATTCCGTAGCGCTGCAATCACGCCTGCAATTTCGCTTCATGTATGACTACATCAAACAGGGCGAATGCCGCGACATCATCATCGACAACATGCGCGGTGTGATCGACCCGGACTCGACCCTGGACCTCAGCCAATACGAACATTTCATGGCCATGCCCAACCTTGGGGTGTTCAAGGACAGTGGCTTCCCGTTCACCCGCATGGCCGACCTTTCTGAAACATCGGTGATCCTGCCCAACGAGCCAGGCACGGCCGATCTGAGCGCCTATCTGACCCTGCTGGGCCGTTTCGGCGACTCTACCGGTTATCCGGCCACCGGCGTGAAGGTAGTCCACGCCGACCAGCTGGCGGAGCAACGCGACCGGGATTTGCTGGTGCTCGCCTCGGGCAACAATCAGCCGCTGCTGGAGCAGTGGCAAAGCCTTCTGCCGGCCAAGGACGAAAACGCTGTGCAGTACTTGGAACTGTCTGACCTGCCCTTGCGTCTGCGCAACTGGATCAGCCCGGATACGAAAACCAATCTGCGTGAAGCGCGCAGCAGCTTCAGGTTTACCGCTGAGGACGGCAGTGCTTATCTGACTGGATTCGAATCGCCGCTCAAGAGTGGGCGCAGTGTGGTGTTTATCGCCAGCGCAAGGCCCAGCGGGTTGGCCGACGTGACCAACGCCCTGCTCAGCAGCGAAGAAAATGCCCACGAGTTGCAAGGCAGTCTGGTGGTGGTCAGGGGCAAGCATGTCAAATCGCTGGTCGCCGAGCAGGATTACTACGTCGGGAGCCTGGGCCCATTGCGCTATCTGCAGTGGTACCTCTCGCAAAATGTAATAGCGCTCATGCTGTTCACCCTCCTCGGGGTCCTGCTACTTGCTTCGATGGCCTACCTGGCCCTGCGCTTACGGGCCAAACGTCGTCTTGGTCAATGAGCCGCGCATGCCTGTGTCGTCCATGAGCAGCCGAGGTGTTTCATTTCGCCGGTGCCTGCGCGGTAACACGCGCAGGTTGAGCGCTGTGCTTGCGCTTGCCCTGCTGGCGCCTGCGGTAGCGGCCGCAACCCCCTGTGAGTCGCCACCCTGGCCACTGTGGCAAACCTACGCAACGCGCTTCGTTCAAGACGACGGTCGTGTTCTGGAATCAAGCCTGGAGAACAATCACAGCACCTCTGAAGGGCAGTCCTACGGCATGCTCTTCGCACTGATCGGCAACGATCAGCCACGCTTTGACAAACTCTGGCGCTGGACCTCAGCCAACCTCGCAGGCTCGGCCCCTGCCACACGCCTGCCAGGCTGGTTATGGGGGCAAGGCCCGGACGGTCAGTGGCGCCTGCAAGACGCCAATTCGGCCGCCGACGCCGACCTGTGGATCGCCTACGCCCTGCTCGAGGCCGCACGCCTGTGGCATCGACCGGACTATCACCAGGACGCCCTGCACCTGATGGCGACGATTGAAGCGCAATTGGTCGTCGAGCTGCCAGGGCTAGGCCCGATGGTGTTGCCTGGACGACAGGGCTTCGTCCAGGCAGACGCTCTCTGGCGCCTGAACCCCAGCTACCTGCCACTGCCACTGCTACGGCGGCTGGCCAAGGAAGCACCCTCCGGCCCCTGGCAAGCGATTGCCAACAACACCGCGACGATGATTGGCCAATCAAGCCACCACGGTTTCGTCGCCGACTGGGTCGCTTATCAAGGCACTTCAGCGCAATCGGGTGCCTTCACAAGCGACCCGATCAACGGTGACACGGGCAGCTACGATGCCATTCGCGTGTACCTCTGGCTGGGTATGAGTGATACCTCAGAACCGCTGGCAGCGCTCCTGCTCAAACGGCTGGACGGCATGGCCCGCAGCACTGTCGCGACGGGTTCCCCCCCGGAAACCGTCCAGGTTCTCCACGGCAGTGTTCAGGGTCAGAGCCCGTTCGGATTCTGGGCTGCACTGATTCCCTACCTTGAGGCCAAGGGGCTACCCGGGTTGGCCGATCAGCAACGACGCCGCGTGGAACTCGCCTTGAGCGAGGCGCTGGCCATGCCTGATGCCGATGCCGGTCCGCCGCGTTACTACAACTTCATGCTCAGCCTGTTCGCCCTCGGATGGGCAGATAAACATTACCGATTCCGGGAAGACGGAACGCTGAAACTCTCCTGGGAGACCGCATGCACGCGCACCACCGCACGCTAGCCATCGCCGTCATGAGCGCATGGACGGCCGCAGCTGCCCACGCTCAAAGTCCGACACCACAGGCATTACTCGTCGAGCAAGGGCAGTACTGGCAGTCGCACAACAACCCTCAACGCGCGGCGGAAGTCTGGCTGAAAGTCCTGCTGCTGGACCCGGCCCAGGCTGACGCACTGTATGGCCTGGGCTTGATCGGCGTGCAACAGGGCAAGCCACAAAAGGCGCAGCAATACCTCGCCCGCTTGCAGGCCATCCAGCCACCACCTCGTCAGGCACTGCAATTGGCGCAGGACATCAGCGTGGCCCAACCGCAGAACCAGCAGCGTCTGGAAGAGGCTCGGCGCCTCGCCGATGCCGGTGAGCGCGACAAGGCGACTGCCGTGTTTCGCTCGCTGTTCGATGGCCGTCCACCCCAAGGTACGATCGGCCGTGAGTACTACAACAACCTTGCCTTCAATCAGGCGGACTGGTCCGAAGCACGCAGCGGATTTCAGCGCCTGCAACGCGAGATGCCCAACGACTCGATCGTCGCGCTGTTTTACGCCAAGCATCTGGTGCGCCGTGAAGACAGCCGTGCCGAGGGCATCCGCGCCCTGGCCGCGCTGACCCAGCGTGCCGACATTGCCGGTGATGCCGACGAAAGCTGGCGCCTGGCGTTGACCTGGATCGGTCCGCCCAATCCGGCACAAGTGCCGTTGTTCGAGGCGTACCTCAAGACGCATCCGGATGACGTGGAGATCCGGGCGCAGATGAACAAGGGCAAGCAACAGCTGGCAACGACGGCCAGCAAGGAATGGCAACCGCCCGCCGAAGTCGCGCGCGGTCTGAAGGCGCTCAAAGCAGGTGATCAGGCCACCGCCGAACAGGCTTTTCAAGCACGTTTGAAAACCCGGCCCGATGATGCTGACGCGCTGGGCGGCCTTGGGGTTATTCGCCAGCAGCAACAGCGGCTGGCCGAAGCGGAAAAGCTCTTGAGTCAGGCCACGCGACAAAACGACGGCAGCCGCTGGCAAGTTGCGCTGAACGAAGTGCGCTATTGGTCGGCGTTGCAGCAAGCCCGCGACGCCCAAGCCAAAGGCCAGGCAGCCCAGGCGCAGGTCTTAGTCAACCAGGCGCTGCGGCTCAATCCAAACGGGGTGGATGCTCGCCTCGCCCAGGCTGATATTCAGGCCAGCGCGGGCCAGTTCGATGACGCTCAGCGCAACTATCGGCAGATTTTGAACCTGCGCCGCGACGACCCTCAAGCACTGGAAGGGCTGGTCAATGTGCTGCTCAAGAGCGGCAAGAACGATGAAGCCCTGCAACTGATCAACAGCCTGCCCGCCACCGGACAGGCAAAGATCGGCCAGTCCGCGCGCCTGCAAGCCTTGCGCGCGACGCAACTGGCCGCCCTCGCCGAACAACGCAACGACCTGCCCGCTGCGCGCAACGCCTTGCAAGACGCGCTGCGCTACGAACCGGACAACGTCTGGACGCGTTTCGCCCTGGCCCGCCTGAACCTGGCGATGGGCGAACCGCAAAAGGCCCGGGACCTGATCAACGCCATGCTCAAGGCCCACCCCGACAATGCCGATGCGCTTTACGTCAGCGCCTTGCTATCGGTGCAGATGGGTGAGTGGAAAGCCGCCCAGACAACGTTGGGACGCTTGCGCCCCGACCAGCGCACCCCGGACATGGACGCGCTGGCCGCTGATGTCAGCCTCAACCTGCAACTCAGCCAGGCGATCGAGTTGGGCAAGCGCGGACAGCGCCAGGAAGCCCTGACCTTGCTCGATCGTATTCAGCCGATGGCCAACAACAATCCAGATCGCACGGCGAGCCTGGCCTCGGCGTATGTCGACATCGGTGAGCCAACCCGTGCGCTGGCCCTCATGCGCGGCCAGTTGCAACACACCACGGCGCCCTCGGCAGACTTCATCCTGCAATACGCCGCTGTCCTGCTTAAAACCGGAGAAGACGCACAGGTCAACGAGATTCTGCGCGACCTTCAGAACAGGCCCTTGAACGCGCCGGCTCGCAAGCGTTTCGACGACCTGCTCTATCTCTATCGCATCCGCCAGGCTGACCAGTTGCGTGAACGAGGCAATCTGGCCAGCGCTTATGACACGCTAGCGCCCGCATTGGCGCAACGCCCCGGTGACAGCGCTGCCGTCGCGGCCCTGGCGCGAATGTACTCGGCCAACGGCGACACGGCAAAAGCCCTCGAACTCTACAAACCGCTGTTACAACGTCAGCCAAATGACCCGCAACTGTTGTTGGGTGCCGCCGACGCGGCGGTGTTGGCACATGACACGGCCTTTGCCGAACAGGCACTGCAACAGCTGCTCAAGACCGAATCCGGTAACCCTCAAACGCTGACAGAGGCCGCCCGCCTCTACCAGAACATGGGCAAGACCGGCACGGCGACCGATCTGCTGCGCAAAGCGGTGGCCATTGAACAGAGCGAGAAACGCAGAAGCCAGAGCGGTCAACTGGCCGGTTCGACGGTGGCGCCCAACCCTTTTGCCGGGGTATCGGGTCCACGTAACGAAGTCAGTCGCGACACCTTGCTGGCGGCAATCCCGCCACCGGCTCAGGAGATTCCGGGCAGCGTGAGGTCTCCCACCCCTTTTGGCATCGACGCCCCGCCAAGACCGCAGCAGGCGAGCAATGCATTCGAGTCGCAACTGCCGCGCGCAGCACTGGTGAGCGAGGACATTAGCCCCGCGCAACTGGCACTGAATAAAATCCTTCAGGAGCGCAGTGCCTACGTCATCCAAGGTGTGAGCATTCGCAGCAACAACAGTGAGTCGGGGCTGAGCAAACTGACTGATATTGAGACACCGCTGGAAATCAATATCCCGCTGGATGAAAGTCGCGTCGCCCTGCGCGTGACGCCGGTCTCGCTGAACGCCGGCAGTGCCAGCGACGAGGCGCTGTCGCGTTTCGGTAACGGTGCGCAGAGCGGCAGCGTCGGCTCGCAAAAAGCCGAGGGTGTCGGCCTTTCCGTCGCTATTCAACGGCCCGCGGATGGGCTCAAAGCCGATCTCGGCACCACCCCGCTCGGCTTCAAATACAGCACCGCCACCGGCGGCATCAGCATTGATCGCCCCGTGAGCGACACCTCTAATGTCCGTTACGGCGTGAGCGTTTCCCGGCGTCCGGTGACTGACAGCGTCACCTCGTTTGCCGGCACCACGGACAAACGCAGCGGGCAATCCTGGGGCGGCGTGACCGCTAACGGCGGGCGTGGCCAGTTGAGCTTTGACGACAACGAAGTCGGCGTCTATGGCTACGCCTCCTGGCACCAGCTATTGGGCAACCATGTCGAGTCCAACAACCGCAGTGAACTGGGCAGCGGTGTGTACTGGTACCTGCAAAATGCAACGGACAGCAAGCTGACCGTCGGCCTGAGCATGACCGGCATCAGCTACGCCAACAATCAGGACTATTTCACCTACGGCCACGGCGGCTATTTCAGCCCGCAGACGTTCTTCGCCCTGGGCGTGCCAGTGACCTGGGCACAACGCTCCGGACGCTTGACGTATCAAGTCAAAGGCTCGGTCGGCGTGCAGCATTTCGAGCAGGACAGCGCCGACTATTTCCCCAACGACAAAGACCTGCAAGCGGCCTCAGGCTTGCGCTACGAAGGGCAAAACAAAACCGGGATCGGCTACAGCGTCGCCGCGGCGGCTGAATACAAGGTCGCTTCGAACTTCCTGCTGGGCGCCAATCTGGGCCTGGACAACGCCCGCGACTACCAACAACTCAGCGGCGCCCTGTCATTGCGCTACCAGTTCGAGGAGATCAGCGGCCCCATGAGCCTGCCGGTCAGCCCGTACACCTCACCTTATTCCAACTGATCATCTGGAGCTTTCGATGCCCACTTCTGCCCTTGCCGGCCTGTCCCTCCTTGTTCTTGGGGAGAGCCATATGAGCCTCGCGGACCATTTGCTGGAGCCACTGCACGACAACCTGACTCGCCAAGGCGCCCAGGTTCATTCCATCGGTGCCTGCGGTGCCAGCGCCGGCGATTGGCTGATCAGCAAAAAGGTCGACTGCGGCGCCGAGCGCAAAGGCAATGACAAGATCGTGATCAAAGGGCGTGAGGCAACCACCACGCCGATCCAGGACCTGATCGCGGCCGACAAACCCGACCTGGTGGTACTGGTCATCGGCGACACCATGGCGTCCTATGACAAGCCGGTGTTTCCGAAGGCCTGGGCATGGCAAAGCGTCACCGGCCTGGCCAAGGCCATCGCGGCCACCGGGACCCGTTGCGCCTGGGTGGGCCCGGCCTGGGGCAAAGCCGGTGGCATGTACCAGAAGAATGATGCCCGCACCCAATTGATGTCGCAGTTTTTGGCCGCGAACGTAGCGCCTTGCACTTACATCGATTCGCTGACGTTCTCCAAACCCGGGCAGTGGATCACCACCGACGGGCAGCACTTCACCGTCGCCGGTTATCAGGCATGGGGCACTGCAATTGGCGGCGCGTTGGCCAAACTGCCCGCCGACCGCGTCAGCAGCGCAGGAGCCGGCAAATGAGTCGATCCGCATGTGGCTGGAAACTGTTAGCGCCCTTGATGCTGAGTTTTCACGCCCAGGCCGCTGACATTGCCCTGTACCCGACGGGCCCGGATCAGGACTCGGCCTTCCTGCGCTTTATCAACGCCGCCGACCGCCCCTTGCAGCTGCTGGCCGAAGGTTCACAGGCCAGCCTCAGACTCGAGGGTTCGAATGCCGTGTCCGCCTACCTGCCGGTGCCCGCCAACCAGCCGATCAAGGGCACCCTGGAACGCAACGGCAAAAGCCAGCCGCTGGACATTCAGGTGGCAGCAGGCGAATTCGCCAGCGTGATCGCTTTGCCAGACAGCGCTCAAGGTATTCGCCAGGTCGTCATCCGTGAGCAACCCGACGACTTCAATAGCCTGAGAGCCTCGCTGGCGTTTATCAGCGCCGATCCAGCGTGCACCCAGGCCGGTTTGCGCGCCGCGGGGAAGAACGCCGACCTGTTCAAGGAAGTGGCCGACGGCAGCGTGCAACGCCGAGCGATCAACCCGGTCAGCCTGTCGGTTCAATTGGTCTGCGCTCAAACCAACGTCGGTGCCCCGCTTGACCTGGGCCAGCTCAAGGCCGGCGAGCGTTACAGCGTTGTGCTCCTGCCTGGCGCCAATGGCCCTTACCTGCTGCTTGCGACTGACGTCCTGGCCCACTGATCGGATCGCGCCACCCCATGGTTTTTGCCTCTCTCGAGTTTCTGACGTTATTCCTGCCACTGTTCCTGTGTGCCTATGCCGTGTGCCAAGCCGCTTGGCGCAACGTCACGTTACTGATTGGCAGCTGGCTGTTCTATGGCTGGTTGAGCCCTCGGTTCCTCGCCGTGCATGTGGTGCTGACGATCACGGCGTGGGCTGGCGGTTTGCTGGTTGACGCCTTGCGGGAAGAAGGCAAGGGCCGCGTGCGGCTACTCGCGATGCTGATCGTGCTCAACACGGCGGTGCTGTGCTGGTACAAGTACGCCAACATCGTCGCTGGCACGTTGATCGATACTGTCACCTGGTATGGCGCCATGCCGCTGGACTGGCAGCGCGTCATCATGCCGGCCGGGCTGTCGTTTATCGTCTTGCAGGCGATTTCCTATCTGGTGGATGTACACCGTCGCACCGTGCCGGTCGAACGCAGCTTCATTGATTACGCCACCTATATTTCGATGTTCGGCCATTCGGTCGCCGGCCCCATCATTCGCTATGACTGGGTTCGGCGTGAGTTGAATCAGCGTTACTTCAACCTGCAGAATTTCTCGCTCGGCGCACGCCGATTCATGGTCGGGATGTGCATGAAGGTCCTGGTGGCCGACACCCTGTCGCCGGTGGTCGATGTGGCGTTCAGTTTGCCCAACCCCAGCTTCTCCGACGCCTGGGTTGGCTGCCTTGCCTACTCCCTGCAATTGTTCTTCGACTTCGCCGGCTACAGCGCCATGGCCGTTGGGCTGGGACTGATGCTGGGTTTTCACTTTCCCGAGAACTTCGACCGTCCGTACCTGGCCAACAGCATCCAGGACTTCTGGCGCCGCTGGCACCTGTCGTTGTCCAGCTGGTTACGTGACTATCTTTATATTTCGCTGGGTGGCAATCGCAACGGCACCTGGAAAACGTATCGCAACCTGTTCCTGATCATGGCCATCGCCGGCCTCTGGCACGGCGGTGACAGCTGGAATTATCTGCTGTGGGGCAGCGCCCATGGCATTGCGCTGTGTGTGAATCGTGCCTGGAACAACTCTACCCTGCCCCCGGTACCGCCAGTGCTTGCCCATGGGCTGACACTGTTGTTCGTCTGCCTGGCCTGGACACTGTTCCGCGCCCCTGATTTTCATAGCGCTCTGAACCTGTACGCCGGACAGTTCGGCCTGCAGGGCATCGCCCTCGGTGATGAACTGTCCGCGACCCTGCGCCCGGTACACGGCCTTGCGGGTTTGCTGGGTGTGTTCGGTGTCATCGCACCGCTGCTGCGCCCTTACTGTGTGAATCGACTGGGCGGCCTTTTTCTCCACACCGCCGCCCTTTGGCCCATCGCCGGCTTAATGCTGTCGTTCGCGTTGATCGCCAGTCGCGAAACCGTACCCTTCCTGTACTTTCAATTCTGATGACGAACCTAAAGCACACCCCGCCCCCTCCTCCCCCAGATGATCTGGCGACACGCAGCAGTCGGTTGCCAGGCGTGGCGCTGCTGATATTCCTGTTCGTCGGGCTGCTGTCCTCAGGCCGTCTGATCGTTTCAGGGCAGATCTCGCTGTTACCCGATAAAGTGCTGACCTCGCAGATTTTTGACGGCAATATCACGCATCGGATCGCCAAGGAACTGTCGAATGCTTACCTCCCCACAACCTTCGCCGAGCTGGAGCGCGGTGTCAGTTGGCTGCTCCTCAGAGACACCGGGCCGAGGGTTCGCTCGGGTTGTCCTGACTGGTTGTTTTTGGCCGATGAGCTCAAGGTCAATCATCAAGCGCAGCGCAACGCCGATGCCAAAGCCCAGGCAGTGATTGATCTGAAGCAGCAACTCTCCCAACGTGACATCAGCCTGCTGGTGGTCATCGTTCCAGACAAGAGCCGCATCGCCTCTGAGCAGCGTTGCGCACTGCACCGCCCAGCCGTTCTCGAAGGGCGCATCCAGGCCTGGACCTCGAAGCTGGATGTGGCTGGCGTGGCGAATCTGGACCTCACCGATGCGCTGACGCCACTGGGGGCCAGTGCCTGGTTGCGCACCGATACGCACTGGAGCGAATCCGGCGCGCAGACGGCGGCCGAGGCCATTACACAGCGCCTGAAAACCCTGGGCATCAGCGCAACGCCACGCAGGGCGTTCAACGAAAGTCATGCTCCGCTCGCGGTGCGACCTGGCGATCTGGTCCATCTGGCGGGCATCGACTGGTTGCCGCTCAAATGCCAACCCGCACCCGAAATGGTCGCCCAAACCAGCACCCATGAGCTTCCTGTTGCGTCAGCCGATAGCCTCGATACTGAGGCAGACCTCTTTGGCGATGCCGACCTCCCCGACACCGCGCTCATCGGCACCTCATTCTCGCGCAACTCCAACTTCGCAGGGTTTCTGCAGCAGGCACTGGGCGCCCCCGTGGGTAACTTCGCCAAAGACGGCGGAGCATTCTCCGGAGCGGCAAACAGCTACCTCAACAACCCGGCTTACAAAGAAACGCCGCCAAAGCAAATCATCTGGGAAATCCCGGAGCGGGACCTGCAGTCGGCTTACATCGACCCCATTGCCTATCGCTCGTTGCGGTAGGCCAATCGCATCCGGCCGCGGTGCTTTTGCAGGAGCGAGGCTTGTCCGCGAAGAACGATGACGCGATAAACCTGCAATCACAAAAAACCCGGCACATCGGCTAATGCCCGTAAGTTAAGACGCAGAACCTGTGGGAGCGTGGCTTGCCCGCGAAGAACGATGACGCGTAGTACCTGAAAAACCGCGGTGCATTCTTCGCGGGCAAGCCACGCTCCCACAGGATTTCGTCGCTCAAATTTCTTAACTTACCGACATCAGGCGCATCGGCCGGGTTTGGTTTATCGCCTGTCGTCGGACAATGGCGTTTCTTCATCCGGCGCCGGAATGTCGTCATCCAGAGCGGGGTCCAGAGCCGGGTCCCTCCAGTTTTCAGGACGATCAACGTCCGTATCGGCCGGGTCTCGCGAAGGGTCCATGCCGGGGGGTGCGTCGTGATCCATTGACGTATCGTCCATATCAGGAATGGGTCTGACAGGGTCGTTATCGAACGTCCCACCTTGAAGAATTTGCTCGTAAGCCATGACACACCTCACTGATGAGGTCCAGCGAATCTGGGCCGTACAGGTTGGAAACGAGCCTGCAAAAGGGGTGCTGTCGAGGAGACAAACGGCGGCTACCGATCGGCCGAAAAACGGTCGCGGCTGTTGGTCAGGTGCAACCACATTGCCGCCCGCGCCGCATCCGGATCCTGGCGTTTGATGGCGTTGAGAATCGCCTCGTGTTCGAGATTGGCCAATTGCCCGAGTTTGCTCAAATCCGCCGATCCGCGCTCGGCGGCATTGACCCGGGTCCGGGGGATCATGGCGCTGCCCAGGTGCTGCATGATCTCGGTGAAGCACACGTTGCCAGTGGCTTCGGCGATCAGCAGATGGAAGCGTTTGTCCGCCTCGACGCAACTGTCGTTGTTGGCCAACAGGCTTTGATAGTCATCCAGTGCTTGACGCATCTGCGCCAACTGCTGGTCTGTGCGACGAATCGCTGCCAGCGCGGCGGCCTGGGTTTCCAAGCCCATGCGCAACTCCAGAATACTGCGCACGCCCAGCGCAGTATCGACATTCAGCCGCAGTCCCTGATCCGGTGCTCGCTCGAGAACAAAGGTACCGATGCCGTGACGGGTTTCCACCAGCCCCGAAGCCTGCAGCTTCGAGATTGCCTCGCGCACCACCGTGCGACTGACGCCATGCTCCTGAACAATCGAGTTCTCCGATGGCAGCTTGTCCCCGGGCGCCATCTGCCCGAGCAGGATGCTCTGAGTCAGTTTGCTCACCAGATCATGGGCCAGGTTGTGGGCACGCTTGCGGGTGGGTGCGTCGATGTCTTCTTGCATGGTGGTAATCCGTAAAGCGGGTATCCGGATCGTAGCACTGCGCTCGCTTCTCGTTGACTGGAATCTCAACAAAGCGCCGCTCAACTTGTATGACAACACTCAATTATCATGCTGAAGCAGACGATTTAAATTTATCGAACCCAAGGTCATCGCCGCGAGAAAGAGAACATCACCGACTGAACAAACCCAGACAAAACCCAGCAAATACGCCACATAAAACCAAAAAAAGAATAAAAACCCGCCCACCTAACGCCATTTTGTTGAGAGACAGTACTTGTCGACGCGAAAAATCTAGTTGTATGATGTCTATCAACAACGCAGCATCAGCAACACCCCGCATAAAAATAACGAGTGGGAGAAAAAGAAGTGAATACATCCATATCCGGGATGAACGATGGCGCCGATTCGGTCCTGAAGTCCGCCATCTCGAAAGTGAAACGCCACGTCCTGCCGCTGTTCGTGATCATGTTCATCGTCAATTACATCGACCGCGTGAACATCGGCTTCGTCCGCGCCCATATGGAACATGACTTAGGGATTGGCGCTGCCGCCTACGGCCTCGGTGCCGGTCTGTTTTTTATTGGTTACGCGCTGTTCGAAGTCCCCTCCAACATCCTCCTGCAAAAAGTCGGCGCACGAATCTGGCTGACCCGCATCATGCTGACCTGGGGTCTGGTGGCCGCCTGCATGGCGTTCATCCAGAACGAAACCCACTTCTACATCCTGCGATTTCTACTGGGCGTGGCCGAAGCCGGTTTCTTCCCCGGGGTGATTTATTACTTCACTCGCTGGTTGCCCGGTGTGGAGCGCGGCAAGGCGATTGCGATCTTCCTCAGCGGTTCGGCCATTGCATCGCTGATCTCCGGTCCGCTGTCCGGGTTGCTGCTGCAAATCAGCGGTTTTGGCATGCACGGCTGGCAGTGGATGTACTTCATTGAAGGGATGTTCTCGGTCGGGCTGTGCGTGTTCGTCTGGTTCTGGCTGGACTCCAAACCCCACGACGCCAAATGGCTGACCCGTCCCGAGCAGGACGCACTGGTCAAAGCCATCGATGACGAACAACTGGCCCGCGAAGCCGCGACGCCGATCAAGCCGTCGCTGGGCACACTGCTCAAGGATCGCCAGATCATCCTGTTCTGCCTGATCTACTTCTTCATCCAGTTGACCATCTACGCCGCGACCTTCTGGCTGCCGAGCATCATCAAGAAGATGGGCGACCTGAGCGACATTCAGGTCGGGTTGTTCAACTCGATTCCGTGGTTGCTGTCGATCGTCGGCATGTACGCCTTCGCCACGTTGTCGGCCAAATGGAAGCATCAGCAAGCCTGGGTCGCTGCTGCACTGCTGATCGCTGCCGCCGGGATGTTCATGTCCACCACGGGTGGGCCGATCTTCGCCTTCGTCGCCATCTGCTTCGCCGCGCTGGGTTTCAAATCGGCATCGTCGCTGTTCTGGCCGATTCCCCAGGCGTACCTGGATGCGCGGATTGCTGCTGGCGTGATTGCACTGATCAACTCGGTGGGCAACCTCGGCGGCTTCGTTGCGCCGACCACCTTCGGCCTGCTTGAAGAACACACCGGGTCGATTCAGGGCGGGCTGTACGGCCTGGCCGCTACCTCGATCATCGCGGCAATCATCGTCTTCGCCGCGCGTAATAAACCGAAACCCGCACCTGTGGTTGCCCCGGGCAAACCAGCACCTAATCACGCCTGAACACTCATGTAAGAGCACGGTTTAAAGGACAGAAAAATGAACCCACAAGAAGCCGCAAAAGCCCCGATCATCACCAGCATGCAAGTTGTACCCGTGGCCGGCCACGATGGCATGCTGCTCAATCTGAGTGGCGCCCACGGCCCGTTTTTCACCCGCAATATCGTGATCCTCAAGGACAACGCCGGCCACACTGGCGTCGGCGAAGTGCCGGGTGGCGAGCGTATTCGCCAAACGCTGGAAGACGCGCGCGCACTGGTGGTCGGCAGCCCGATCGGCACTTACCAGAAGATCCTCAATCAGGTGCGCCAGACCTTTGCTGATCGCGATGCCGGTGGTCGCGGCCTGCAGACCTTCGACCTGCGCATCACCATTCACGCGGTCACCGGCCTGGAAGCCGCCCTGCTCGACTTGCTCGGTCAGCACCTGGATGTACCGGTCGCGGCCCTGCTCGGCGAAGGCCAGCAGCGCGATGAAGTGAAGATGCTCGGTTACCTGTTTTATGTCGGTGATCGCAACGAAACCGATCTGGCCTACCGCAGCGAACCGGACGCCGACAATGACTGGTTCCGTGTGCGTCATGAGAAAGCCATGAGCGCCGACGCCGTGGTGCGCCTGGCCGAGGCCGCCCACGCTCGTTATGGTTTCAAGGACTTCAAACTCAAGGGCGGCGTGTTGAGTGGCGTCGAGGAAATCGAAGCGGTCACTGCCCTCGCCGAACGTTTTCCCGACGCGCGCATCACCCTTGATCCGAATGGCGCCTGGTCGCTGAAAGAAGCGATCCGCCTGTGCCGGGAACAGCATCACGTTCTGGCTTACGCCGAAGACCCTTGCGGTGCGGAAAACGGTTACTCGGGCCGCGAGGTCATGGCCGAGTTCCGTCGGGCCACCGGCCTGAAAACCGCGACCAACATGATCGCCACCGACTGGCGGGAAATGGGCCACGCGATTCAGCTGCAATCGGTGGACATTCCCTTGGCCGACCCGCACTTCTGGACGATGCAGGGCTCGGTTCGAGTCGCGCAGATGTGCCACGAATGGGGCCTGACCTGGGGCTCGCATTCCAACAACCACTTCGATATTTCCCTGGCCATGTTCACCCACGTCGCGGCCGCTGCGCCGGGTGAAATCACCGCCATCGACACCCATTGGATCTGGCAGGACGGCCAGCGCCTCACCAAAGCGCCGCTGCAAATCGTCGACGGCTGCGTGCAGGTGCCGAAAAAACCTGGCCTGGGGGTTGAGCTGGACATCGATCAACTGGCCAAGGCCCATGAGCTGTACAAAGGCATGGGACTGGGCGCGCGCGATGACAGCGTGGCGATGCAGTTTCTGATTCCGGGGTGGAAATTCGATAACAAACGGCCGTGTCTGGTGCGGTAGGCTTCTGAGGGCACCGTAATCCCTGTGGGAGCGGGCTTGCTCGCGAAGGCGGTATGTCAGTCAACATCAATGTTGAATGTGATGGCCCCTTCGCGAGCAAGCCCGCTCCCACAGGGTTTTGTATTAAAGCGAAGCTTGCAGCAACCAGTCCTTGAACGCTGCCATCGCCGACGTTTCAGGGCGCGACTGCAAGCGGGTCAGCCAGTAGCTGCCCGTGGTGATCCCGATGGCGAACGGTTGCTCTATTGCACCCACCGCCAGTTGTCGAGAGAACATCAAGGGCGGTGCCAGCGCAACGCCTGCCCCTTGCAGCGCCGCTTCCATCATCGCCAGCGATGAGTCGAAGACAATGCTCCGAGGTGGGGCGGCATGGACCGAAAGACCGCTAGCCTGAAACCACTCCGGCCACTCATCCGTGCGATAGGAGCGCAACAGGGTTTGTTGCAACAGATCGGCTGGTGTGTGCAATTGTCGCGCAATCTCGGGAACGCAAAGCACCGACAGCGGCGCCTCGATCAAGCGCACCGCTTCAATCCCATGCCACGCCCCCGCGCCAAAACGAATGGCGTAATCGAGGCCTTCAGCGGCCACATCCACCCGGTTGTTGTTGGTTGAAAGGCGCAAATCTATGAACGGATGTTTCGTCTGAAAATCCGTCAGACGCGGCAATAGCCAGCCCACCGCAAACGTCCCCACCGCCCCTACCGTCAACACCTCGCGAAAATGCCCACCCTCGAATCGCTCCAGGGTCTCGGCGATCCGGTCGAAGGATTCGCGCAACACCGGCAGCAGGGTTTCACCTTCGCTGGTCAGCATCAGGCCTCGGGGCAGGCGTTTGAACAAAGTCACGTTAAGCTGGGCTTCAAGGCTTTTGACCTGATGACTCACCGCCGCCTGTGTGACACACAACTCCACCGCCGCCCGTGTGAAACTCAAATGGCGTGCCGAAGCCTCGAAAGCGCGCAGCGCATTCAACGGCAGATGAGGTCGAATCATGCCCACTCCCAAAATTTTCTAATGGCTCATCCGAAATATCGTCGTTTGTCGTTCTTCGCCAAACTGCATAGATTTGGCTCGCCCAGCAAGGGACCGGCTTGAAAAACCGCTCGGAGTGTAGCGGTTAACCCAACAGAAACTCATGGAAAGTGGCTCATCATGCATAAAAAGAAACAGAAAAAACTCGCGTCCTACGGCGCTTTCGTGCTTTTCCTCGGTACCAGTCAGTGCTTTGCTGACGACCGCATCGAAGCAATCGTGAAGAACACCATCGAACCGGTGATGCAGCAACAGCAGATCCCCGGTGTTGCGGTCGCGATCACCGTCAATGGCAAACCGCATTACTTTAACTACGGCGTAGCCTCGAAAGAAAACGGCAAAGCCGTCACCGAAAACACCCTGTTCGAAATCGGTTCGGTGAGTAAAACGTTCACTGCCACCCTCGCCGCCTATGCGCAGGCGACAGGCAAACTGGCTTTGTCGGACAATGCCAGTCAGGTTCTGCCGACATTGCGTGGCAGCGCGTTCGACAGCATCAGCGTGCTGCAACTCGGTACCTACACCGCCGGTGGCCTGCCGCTGCAATTCCCCAGTGAGGCAGACCATCAGGACAAAATGCTTGGCTACTTCAAGCAGTGGAAACCGACCTACGCCGCGGGCACTCATCGCCAGTATTCAAACCCCAGCCTTGGGTTGTTCGGCTATCTGGCAGCCCACAGCATGGGTGCGCCGTTCGATGAGCTGATGGAAAAAACCTTGCTGCCGAAACTTGGCCTCAAGCACAGCTACCTCAAGGTGCCGCAGGATCAGATGACGCTTTACGCCCAGGGTTACAACAAGGACGACAAGTCTGTGCGGGTCGGACCGGGCGCATTGGATTGCGAAGCGTATGGCGTGAAAACCAGCGCCTCGGACCTGCTTCGCTATGTTGAAGCGAACATGAACCCGTCGTCGCTGGAAAAGCCCCTGCAGCAAGCCATCGCCACCACTCACACCGGTTACTACACCGTCGGCGAGATGACTCAAGGGTTGGGTTGGGAGTTCTACAACTATCCGGCAACGCTCGATACATTGCTGGCGGGCAACTCGTCGCAGATGGCGATGGAGGCTCATGAAGTCCAACCGCTGAACCCGCCGCAACCGCCACGCGATACTGTGCTGCTCAACAAAACCGGCTCAACCGGTGGCTTTGGCGCCTACGTCGCCTTTATCCCGGCGAAAGACATCGGCATCGTGATTCTGGCCAACAAAAATTACCCGAACGCCGAACGAGTGAAAATTGCTCACAAAATATTGAGTGCACTGACTGAATAATCCCGACACCCCATTGAGACCGGGCAACCACGCACCTGTGGGAGCGGGCTTAACTGATCTGCATTGAGGTAATGCCTCAATACTCATTCATCCGGCTGCTCAGGCGGTTTGGCGGGTTTCGCCGGTTTGCCTTTTGCACCTTTGGCCGGTGCAACTTCAGCCACCGGCGCTGGCACCGGTACCGTTGCTTCTTTCTCGGCCGCCGGCAACTGGTCGACGGTGCTGAAAATCTCTTTCAGCTCGACCGCATCCTTTTCAAGCTTCTTTTCGCCGTCCTTGCCGACCAGGATGATTTTGCTCTTCGCCCCGGCACCCAGCTTGAGCGAGCGGATCAAGGCCATCGTCGTTTGCGGGTCGAGGTCTTTGCCGTCGCGCTGACCCATCGTATTGATCACGGTGTAAAGCACCATATTCCGCTCGGTGAAACCCTGGCGACTGGCGGGTTCATCCAGCGACTTTTTCAGGCTGACCCAAGTGGGATCCACCGAACTGGGCGCGATGACAATCAAGGGACGGGCCTTGCCCACGTCTTTAACCAGAGGGGAATCGTCATCGGCGGCGAACAGGGGGCCGACGAAAGCCAGCAGAGTAGCCAGGGTCAAAGACCTGATGAGCATGCGCATCTCCTTTTGATATCCACGCTCTAATGATTGCGCATCGCGGCGAACGTTCCGGGTGACGCACTGCAATTGTGTTTCGCCTTGCCCCAAGCTTAGGTCAGGGCGGTCATTGCGCAACAGCCTGAGCTAATCTCATAACCTGATTCGCCGTGAGGACTTTTCCATGAGCGCTCAGCTGAACCACACCATCGTCTGGTGCCGTGACAAACAAGTCTCGGCCCGCTACCTGACCGACCTCCTCGGCCTGCCCGATGCCGAGCCGTTCGGGCCGATGCTGGTGGTCAAATTCGATAACGGTGTATCGCTGGATTTCTACAATAACGACCCGCCGATTGCCTCCCAGCACTATGCGTTTCTGATTGGCGACCAAGACTTCGATGCAGCCTTCGCTCGCCTGCAAGCGCGCAAGCAGCCCTGGTGGGCCGATCCGGGCAAGCAACGGCCGAACGAGATCAATGATTACGGCGGGGGCCGGCGGGTGTATTTCGATGACCCGGACGGGCATCTATTGGAGATTTTTACCCGGGAATAGATGCCCGTCATTAGCGCAATGCTGTTCACTTAAGCGCGACTCTCTGTCATGCCAACCTTTGTGGCGAGCGAGCTTGCTCGCGTTGGGCTGCGTAGCGGCCCCAAAAATCTGATAACAATCGTCGATTTTTGTGAGTGCTACGCACTCAAGCGGGAGCAAGCTCCCTCGCCACAGGTTACTCACTGACTCAAGACTCTTAAGTGAACAGCATTGCCGTCATTTGCATGTCATATACCGAACGGAAAGGTGTCTTCCTCGTGTTCCATGAACTCAGGCTCCGGCAATGGCGAGACCGCATGGGTTTTTTCGATCCAGACAAAAGCGTCGAACTGCTCCGCCAACACTGCCTGGAAGTAATGGCTCTGGCGCTCGGTCCTCGGGCGATAGATGACGCCGATGGCGCGCTCAAGTAACGGCTCGGCCAGTACGTCCAGCAGTTCCTCGCTGGGTGACGTTCGCCAGTCGAGCAGCGCTTTGGGGACGCCGGCCTGGAGAAACAGTTGTTCCCAGCTGTCGGCCAATGCCGGGTTCACCTGTTTGACCTGCATCGGCTCATCCCAGTCATCGGCGGCAGCGACGGTGCCGTGGTCGGTGCCCATGCCGATCAGCACTGCATGTGAGCCGTAGGCCGTGCGGCACAACTGGCCGATGTTGAACTGTCCCTCCCAACCCATTTGCGTGGCGGCGGCGTTGCCGATGTGTGAGTTATGCGCCCACACCACCGCTTTGGCGCCTGCCCCGCGATGCTCCATCAGGGTTTGCAAGGTATCGAACATGTGCAGGTCACGCAGGTTCCACGAGGCGGTCGAGCCGCGGTACATGGCGCGGTAATACTGCTCGGCGGCCCGCACGACGCGGGCGTTTTGGGTGGCGCTGAAAAACGCCTCGTCGTCGGCGACCATTGGATCAAGCCGTTCGCCCAGCAGCACATTCAATTGCTCGACCACTGCGTCCTCACACGTGGCCATATTGCCCCGCTCGGCGAAATGACCGTACAGCGCCGGGTCGTCATGCCACGGCGTCAGGCAGCTATAGCGATGGCGGGCCTCTGTCGCCAGATGCGGGTCAGTCTTTTCGAGATAGCCCAACACTTCGTCGATGGAGTGACGCATGCTGTAAACATCCAGCCCCCGAAACTCCACACGCAGCGAAGGCGTCAGCCCGCGATTATGGTGGTGCAGCCAGCGGGTAAAAGCCTGCACGGCGGTGTTGCGCCACATCCAGGTGGGAAATCGGGCGAAGGCTTGTTTTTTCCAGGCGGAGCGGCCCAGGTCGCGGACACATCGGTCGATCTGGCCGGCATCGGGCCAGTCGGCTTCTACCGCAACGATGCCGAAGCCATGTTGCTCGATCAGCCGGCGGGTGATCGCCGCTCGGGTCTGGTAGAAGTCCTGGGTGCCGTGACTGGCTTCACCGATCAGCACCACGCGGGCATCGCCAAAGCGGTCGAACAGTTCGCCGAATTCAGGTGAGTCGAGTGCAGGCAACGGTTCGACATGTCGGCGTAGCACTTCGGCTGCATTGCCGGGTGGCTCGCCTCGGGGGCGGCGGAACCGTCGCAGAAGATCGTTTACGGGGCTGTTCATGGACGTCATGACCTCATCCGAACGTGGTCATGGTTTTGACTACGTCAGCGAGAGCATGATTCCGCTAAATTCAGTGATGTATACGGTGCCGGATCAGAACGCCAGCTTGTAGCCGATCAGCACCAGCATCGTGGCCAGGCACGGACGCAGCAGTTCGTCGGAGATACGCCCGGTCAAGTGGCTGCCCAGGTAAATCCCCGGCAACGAACCGACCAGCAAGTAGCCCAAGACGTGCCAATCCATGTTGCCCATGCTTGCGTGGCCCAGGCCGGCGACCAGGGTCAGGGGCACAGCGTGAGCGATTTCGGTGCCAACCAGACGGCGGGTAGGCAGCAATGGATACAGAATGAACAGCGCGACGGTGCCCAGGGCGCCAGCGCCGATGGAGGTCAGGGCGACCATGGTGCCGAGGACCAGACCGGTGATAACGGTCAGTACATTCAACCGCGAGCCGCTGGGGTTGTAGTGGCCGCCCGCCCGTTTGTGGGCGAAATCGAGCAAGCGCTTCTTGAAGAAAATCGCCAGCGCCGTGGCGAACAGTACGAAGCCCAAGGCTTGTTTGATGACGGCATTCATCGCGTCGGGCGAGGTCTGCAAACTGCTCAGGAACCACAGCGTCAGTGCCACAGCCGGCACACTGCCGAGGGTCAGCCAACCGGTGATCGCCCAATCGATGTTCTTGTTCTTGCGATGAACCAGCACGCCGCTGGATTTGGTAATGGCCGCGTACAGCAAATCCGTACCCACCGCCGTAGCCGGGTTGACGCCGAACCACAACAGAATGGGAGTCATCAACGAACCGCCCCCGACGCCGGTCATGCCGACAATAAAGCCGACCACCAGACCTGCAACGACCAACCCGAAATTACCGAATTCCATTAATACGCCCAGAGAATCGCAGGAGAATAACCGGCTCGCAGCATAGCGATTTTTCTTATAACCAGTTATATCGATGCGGTCTATCGTTATGCCAACTCATTGAGCCGGAACACGATCTTCTTTCTTTCAAGCCCCCTGTGAGGTCGGGCTTTTTGTGGGAGCTGGCTTGCCTGCGATGCAGGCGGCTCGGTTTAACGTCGAACCGAGTTGATACCATCGCAGGCAAGCCAGCTCCCACAAAATCTCGCTCCCACAGGGGATTTGGGTTCACTACTCAAATTACTGCACCGGCAAGAAATTCAGGAACAGCAAACTCTGGGCGTAGTTGAGGCCGATCCGCCGGTAGCGTTCATCGAGCATCTGGGTCAGCAGGTCCAGCCGCGCGACGATTTTGCCGAACTCCACGGCAAAGCTCAGGTTGCTGCCCTCCTCCGAGATTTCGTTGGAAAACAGCAAGGGCTCGCCTTGCTTGTTTTGCCGCTGACTCAAGATCCAGGTGGCTTTCTCGATGTTGCGCGCGGCATTGCTGACGAAGGTCGGGTTGATCGCATCCGTCATGTAGAACTCCAGCCGATTGCCATGGGCGGTGACCAGCATGCTGCCGATGGCATAGATGAAGGCACCCACCCGGTCGCCGAGGAATTCCGGGCTCATGGCGTAGCTCAGCGCGGCGAGGTCTTTTTTGCCGCCGAGCGTGGGTAGCGGCTCTTGCTGTTCGATGGCCATGCGCACTTGTTTTTCCGCGGTGCCAACATCGAGGAAGCCGGATTTCTTCAGCTCCTCTGGGTTGCGCAGGTAGAGCTTGTTCATCAGCAGGTAGAGGCTTTCGAGGTTGTCACGCATCGTCAGGGTCGCCATACGGTCGACGCTTGTCTGGAGGAATTCCTGAGGTTGGCCGTTGCGAAACTGGCTGACGATATCGTTGCCCGGCTGATGGCTGCAGCCACTGGCGAAGAGCATCGACAGGCCAATCAGCAGCCAGCAATAACGGCGAATGTGCGGGGTAAAGCGGGGTAAAACTCGAGCCATGGGTTCTTGAACTTGGGCATGGGCCGGCGGTGGGGATCGCCGCGGGCTGGCCAAGGATAGAACCGTGAAAGCTGGAAAAGTGCAGTGCCGGTGGTCCGTAAACGTTGATCACCGTGAAAGCGGCCGCATATTAGTCATACTTTATAATTGCAACACTGCCTGAATAAGCTATAAATCCTTCCTTGATCGCGTTAATACTCGATTATTAGCATGACTACTTCTCACAAAACAACAAAAAGGAAGGTCAACCATGCTTCAATCTCGATACCTGCTCTCCGGCCTCGGACTGTCCCTGATGATCGCCACCCTCCCCGCTCACGCCGCCGGTTTGTCCAGCGAACACAAAGCCTTCGGCAAAACCAATGACGGCACGCCCGTCGAGCAATACATCTTGCGCAACAGCCATGGCCTGCAAGCCACGGTCATTACCTACGGCGGGATTCTGCAGTCGCTGAAAGTGCCGGACAAAAACGGCAAGCTCGACGATGTGGTGCTGGGCTTCGATGATGTGCAGGGTTATCAAAGTGGCACCGCGTACTTCGGCGCAACCATTGGCCGCTTCGGCAACCGCCTGGCCAATGGCGCTTTCGAACTGGACGGCAAACGCTATCAAGTGCCACTCAACGACGGTAGCAATTCACTGCACGGCGGGGCCCAGGGTTTCGACAAACGTGTGTGGAAAGCCGAACCGAGCAAAGGCAAGGATTCGGTGGGCGTGACCCTGACGTATCTGTCGGCGGGCGGTGAAATGGGGTTCCCGGGCAACCTTAAAACCGAAGTCACCTACAGCCTCACCGAGAGCAATGAGCTGCGCATCGAGTACAAGGCCAGCACCGACAAGCCCACAGTGCTGAACCTGACCAACCACAGTTATTTCAACCTGGCCGGCGCGGGCAACGGCGACGTCCTGAAGCAACTTGCGACTTTGCATGCCGCCCGCTACACACCGGTCACCGGCAAACTGATCCCCACCGGTGAACTGGCCCCGGTCGCCGGCACCCCCATGGACTTCACCCAACCGACCGCCATCGGTCAACACATCAAGGCTGATCACCCGCAACTGAAGTTCGCCGAACCGAAACAAGGCGGTTTCGATTTCAACTGGGTACTGGACGCCAAGGGGGATCTGGGCAAACTCGCTGCTGATGTCAGCGATCCGCAATCCGGGCGCCGGTTGCAGCTCTACACGACTGAACCGGGTGTGCAGTTCTATACCAGCAACTTCCTCGATGGGACGGTCAAGGGCAAGGCGGGCAAGATCTATCCGCATTGGGGGGCGTTTACTCTGGAGACTCAGCATTATCCTGATTCGCCGAACCAGCCGAACTTCCCGTCCACACGGCTGGATCCGGACAAGCGCTATAGCCAGACTACGGTGTATAAGTTTTCTACCCTGTAGATCAAAAGATCGCAGCCTTCGGCAGTTCCTGCACCGGCCCCCAATATCGGGTATGCCCCCGTCCCTGTAGGAGCTGCCGCAGGTTGCGATCTTTCGACATGTCCATGGAACCACCGGGCTATTTTGCTGCCAACTGAAGTATCGATCGGGCTTCGGTAAGGAGGATTCATGCGTACTCTTGAGCTGGCCGGCATCCATGTGCCGGTCATCGGCCAAGGAACCTGGCGCATGGGAGAGGAACGCTCCCGACACACAAAGGAAGTTGCAGCGCTGCGTTTGGGCATCGAGTTGGGCATGACCCTGATCGACACCGCTGAAATGTACGCCGAAGGAGGCGCTGAAGAGGTGGTGGGTGAAGCCATCGCTGGCAGGCGCGACCAGGTTTTTCTGGTCAGCAAGGTCTACCCCCACAACGCCAGCTGCCTAGGCATCCCCCAAGCCTGCGAACGTAGCCTACGGCGTTTGAAAACCGATTACATCGATCTTTACCTGTTGCACTGGCGCGGCGAGTATCCCCTTGAGGAAACCGTCGACGCCTTCGAACGCCTGCGTGAAAGCGGCAAAATCGACCGTTGGGGCGTGTCCAATTTCGACCTGGACGACCTGGAAGAATTGGCCTCGCCCACCTGCGCCACCAATCAGGTGCTGTATAACCTGGAAGAACGCGGCATCGAGTTCGATTTGCTTCCCTGGAGCCAACACCAAAGGATGCCGGTGATGGCCTATTGTCCGATCGGCCAGGGCGGGCACATGCTGGCCAACTCAACGCTCAAGCAGATTGCCGCCCGTCACGAGGCGACACCCGCGCAGGTAGCGCTGGCATGGATTCTGCGTCAGGACGGCGTGATCGCCATCCCCAAGGCGGTCCGTCCCGAGCATGTGCAGCTCAATGCGCAAGCGGCGCAATTGCGGCTTGAAGTCGGGGATCTGGAGGCGCTGGACCAAGCTTTTCGCGCGCCACAACGCAAGCAGCGGTTGGCCATGGTCTGAGCCATCGCGGTTCTGTCAGAGGGCATCGGCATGAGAAGTACCGATCAGCTCGACTCTTTCAACTTGCCACGCTTCGTCCAGGCGCAGGACCCTGTGTTCGAGTGGGTGCAGGAGGAACTGCGCGCCGGCCAGAAGCGCCGGCACTGGATGTGGTTTATCTTTCCGCAGTTTTCCGGGTTGGGTGACAGCGAGATGTCCCGCTACTTTGCCATTCGCTCCAGCGAAGAAGCCACGGCATACCTGGAGCATCCGTTGCTGGGGCCACGCTTGCGTGCCTGCACGCAATTGGTCCTGGACGTTCCTCATCAGTCGATCGCCAAGATTTTCGGCCATCCCGACAACCTCAAGTTTCACTCATCGATGACGCTGTTCGCCCAGGTTTCGCCAAAAGGCAGCCTGTTCCATCAGGCGCTGGATCAGTATTTTCATGGCATACCGGATGGCTGGACGTTGTCGCTGCTGGACTCAAAACAGGCCCAGTTGCCCCCCAATCAGCGTTGAGAAATCGTCATCCACGAACGGCAGGATCGCATCCGCCACCGGTTGCAGCTGCCGAGTGACGTAATGGTCGTAGTCGATGGGCGCGCTGCGGATTTCCAGCGGCTCGGGGCCGGCGACGGTGATGACATAACTGATCCAGCCGCCGTTCTGATATTGACGCGGACGTCCCTGCTGGTCGTTGTAGTCGTCGGCGATTCGCGCGGCCCTCACGTGGGGCGGCACGTTGCGCTGATAATCGTCGAGGGTACGGCGCAGGCGTTTGCGATAGATCAGGCGCTCGTCGAATTCACCGGCCAATGTCTTGCGCACATAGTCACGCACATAATCCTGATAGGGTTTGCGATTGAAGATGCGCAGGTACAGCTCCTGCTGGAATTGCCGGGCCAATGGCGACCAGTCGGTGCGCACGGTTTCCAGGCCCTTGTAGACCATTTCATCGGTGCCATCGGCGCGGGTGACCAACCCGGCATAGCGCTTCTTGCTGCCCTCCTCGGCGCCACGAATGGTCGGCATCAAAAAGCGCTTGTAGTGGGTTTCGAACTGCAACTCCAGGGCACTTTCCAACCCGTATTGCTGTTTCACATGCTCACGCCACCACTGGTTGACATGGTCCACCAGCGCGTGACCGATCTGCGCGGCTTCTGCCTGGCCGTGGGGGCGCCGGAGCCAGACAAAGGTCGAGTCGGTGTCGCCATAGATCACCGCATGGCCCTGTGCTTCGATCAACTGGCGGGTGCGCAACATGATCTCGTGTCCGCGCAAGGTGATGGACGAGGCCAGCCGTGTATCGAAGAAGCGGCAACCGCTGGAACCGAGGACGCCGTAGAAGGCATTCATGATGATCTTCAGGGCCTGGGACAGCGGCGCGTTGTGTTCGCGCTTGGCGGTTTCACGACCTTCGGCGACCCGGGCGATGATCGCCGGCAGGCAATGCCGGGTTCTTGAAAAACGTGCACCGCGAAAGCCCGTCACCGACTCGCTGTCGTCGGGATGCTTGAGCCCTTCGATCAAGCCCACCGGGTCGATTAGAAAAGTGCGGATGATCGACGGATAGAGACTTTTGTAGTCGAGTACCAGCACCGATTCGTACAGCCCTGGTTGCGAGTCCATGACAAAACCGCCGGGGCTGGCCTGCGGTGGTTTGCCGCCGAGGTTCGGCGCGACGAAGCCCTGCCGGTGCATCAACGGCATATACAGGTGAGTGAACGCCGCCACCGAGCCACCGCTGCGGTCCGCCGGCAAACCGGTGACGCTGGCGCGCTCGAGCAGGAAGGTCAGCAACTCGGTCTTGGCGAAGATCCGCGTCACCAGTTCACAGTCCTTGAGGTTGTACTTCGCCAGGGCCGGTTTGTCCTCGGCAAACATGCGATTGATTTCGTCCATCCGCTGGTAGGGGTTGTCGATCGACTTGCCTTCGCCCAACAGGGTTTGTGCGACGTTTTCCAGGCTGAACGAGGGGAAGCTCCAGGTCGCCGAGCGCAGCGACTCGATGCCGTCGATGATCAGCCGGCCGGCAGCCGAAGCGAAGTAATGATTTCGGCTGCCATGCTCGCGCCAGTGCATTTCTTCACCGCCACGCCCCAGTTTCAGCGGCACCGCCAAGCGACGAGCATGCTCGTGCAGTACGCGCAGATCGAACTGCACGACGTTCCAGCCGATGATGGCGTCGGGGTCGTGCCGGGCGAACCATTCATTGAGTTTTTTCAGCAGCAGGGTTCGCGAGTCGCAGTATTCGAGCTGGAAATCCACCTCGCTGTCATCGCCATTGGGTGGCCCGAGCATGTACACCTGACGCTCGCCGCAGCCTTCCAGGGCGATGGAATACAACTCGCCCTGAGCGGTAGTTTCGATGTCCAGCGAGACCAGTCTGAGATTCGGTCGGTAGCCCGGATCGGGTTTCATTTGCGCGTCGAGCAGCAGGTCTTCGGCGTTGGGTGTGCCACCAAACAAAACGGGGGCGGTGATGAAACGCTCCATCATGTAGCGTTCCGGCGGGCGGATGTCGGCCTCGAATACATCGACGCCTGATCTGCGCAGCGCCGTTTCAAGACGCATCAATTGACCGTGCTGCTGGCAATACAGGCCAAGCACCGGGCGATGTTCGAAGTCCAGCAGTGCCAAGGGCTTCAGCTCGAGGTTTTTCTCGCCGCGCAGCAGCGCTTCGGCTTGCTCGCGTTGGGCTGCCGGAATGAACGCTACCGACGGTTGATGCGGCAGGCGGATGCGTCGGGGACCGGCATCGGTCGCCAGCCAGAACTCGACTTCCGTGCCGGCCGGGGTATCGCGCCAATGCCGCGTCAGGACGAAGCCCTGCTGTAAATCCACCACTGCGATCTCGATAATTGGTTCAGAGGCATGATTCTACGCGCCATTGGGTAACCGTGTGGATGCATCGGGACAGGTGCTGCCCCTTTTCACCTGTCATATCTGACAGGTTACATACCTCTCGTGCGTTGATAGCATCGAGCCTTGGAGCCCCCCTTAGCCTGACCCATGCAACGCATTGAAGGAGATTGAGAGATGGATCTCACCGTGCATCGGAAAACCCCTTCAATTGCTGTCAATGATGGCCGCGGCCTGGCGGTTTGCCAGGTGGCCTACCTACGCAAGAGCGTTGGCGCGCCTCTGGAAACACTCATCACCCGACAGCGTCATGACGTCGCAGGCAGACCGGTGGAGCACTGGGATCCCCGTCTGTTCGGCTCCAGGCCTAACCTGACGACAATCCATGGGCTGGCCGGTCAACCGCTGAAGATCGACAGCGTCGATTCCGGTTGGCGTCTGAGCCTGCTCGGGATGGCCGGTGAAGTCATCAGCCGCTGGGATGAGCGCGGTAATCAATGGCGAACTACCTACGATAATCAATTGCGCGTACTGGCGGTTGACGTCAATGGTCAACCGAACGTCGAGGTCTGGACCTACGCAAAGGCCGATGCGGACCCTGGGCATAACCTGCGCGGGCAGTTGATCAGGAAAATCGATCCTTCGGGCTCGATGGAATTCGATTCCTTCAGCCTGCAATACTTGCCTTTTGCTGAAACCCGCACCTTATTCGATGGCAGCGTCCATACCACGAGATGGCTTTACGGTGCAGACGGCAAGGCGCTGAGCCAGACGGATGCCGGCAACCATCAGCAGCACTCGCGCTATGGCATTGCCGGGCAACTCAAGCAAATAACACTACAAATCAATGCCAACGATTCCCCTCAGGACATCCTCAAGGATGCACAGTACAACGCCGCCGGTCAGGTCATCGAACAACAACTCGGTAACGGCGTGGCCAAAACCTGGATCTATGACAAGGCGGATGCTCGGCTGACACACATGAAGGCCGGAGTGCCTGGCCAAGCCCTGCGCCAGGATCTGGAATATGGCTATGACCAGGTCGGTAATGTGCTTCGCATTAAAGATCACACCTTCAATCCGGTGTTCTTCGCCAACCAGTACATTGATGGAACCCGTGAGTTCACCTATGACTCGTTGTACCGGTTGGCCAGCGCCACCGGCCACGACACCACCCCACCGTCCAGCATGCCAGGGCGGCCGCTGCCGAACGACCCCAACAATATCCTGAACTACACACAGACCTACGAGTACGACACGGGAGGCAACCTGATCAAGTTGACTCATAGTCGCGCGGTAGGCGGTTACACCCATCAGATGCGAATTGATCCGTCCAGCAACCGTGGGGTGCGCTGGAAGGAGGGAGATCCCGAACCGGTTTTTTCCAGGTTATTTGACCTCCATGGCAATCTCCAGGCCTTGCAACCGGGTCAGTCCTTGCACTGGAACAGTCGTAATGAGCTGACCTCCATCACGCTGATCGAACGCGAGACCGGCCTCGACGATAAGGAAACCTATCGCTACAGCAATGGCGAACGTGTCTATAAACGCCACGAAACCCATACGTCATCGACCAGCCATTTTCACGAAGTGCGCTACCTTCCCGGCCTGGAAATACGCACCCGCGACACAGGTGAAGCGCTGCACGTCATCACTTTGCCGAATGTGATTGGCAACGTGCGTTGCCTGCATTGGCTCAGCGGTAAACCGGGAGACATCGAGGCCAATCAGGTGCGCTACTGCCTCGACGACAGCCAGGGTTCCAGCCTCATCGAACTTGATCAAACGGCCCGTCTGATCAGTCACGAGCACTATTATCCATTCGGCGGTACGGCTTGGCTGGCAGCGGATTCGGAGCGGGAAGTCAGTTATAAAACCATCCGCTATTCGGGCAAGGAGATGGATGACAGCGGACTTTACTACTACGGACGGCGTTATTACGCGCCGTGGTTGCAACGCTGGATCAGCGCCGATCCAGCGGGGGCTGTGGATGGGTTGAATCTGTATGCGATGGTGGGTAATAACCCGATGAGTTTTGTCGACATCCTCGGGTTAACCGGTGGTTTTCCCGAGCAAATGAGCTCAAGAAGCACGTCCATTCTGACAGCCAATACTAGAAATCCCCTACCACCCAGAAAAGGAAAACCAGACGAAATTCAACGCGTCGAAAATGCGCATCTAGAGAAATTTCCAGACGCTAAGTTCACCAAAAGAAAACTCAATGATTTAAGTGCTCATGCCGGTGCTGAATACTCGGATGGTAGCCCTGAAAACTCCATAATAATTACCGATATGTTCAATATCGTTTTACCGGCTGAAGGCGTGGAGGCCTATAAAGGCGTCAAAATCCATAAACCGCGTAATGTTGCCTTGGGCGAATCCAATCCGGCAAACCTCGGCATATTGCGAATAGATGCCGATGTATTTATTCCGGAACTCAACGAGGCTTTCAGAACGGCTTACAATGATCAAACTTATCCCGTGAAAATATATAGATCAGGTAGCGATGACCCGATAGATATGAGAGGGATCGAGTATGAAGCCCGTCCGCTCCACTCGTTGACAGAAGAACTCACTAAAAACCATATCATCGCAAGTGATGGTTTTATTCCTCAAGGTGCGGGCATTCCTTCATTTCATGCTGAAACCAGAGTTTTAAACACTGCCGCGCTAATGATCCCCAATATTAGTGACAATCTACAAAACCTGACCATCATCACTCAAAGGTTGCAGAAGGAAGTAGCCGCAGTCGCTTTTCCGGCATGTTTCAACTGCAGTCACATACTGGATACATCCCGCCAAGGTCGGTCCGCTATTGACATTCCAACAGGGCGAATAAATTTATCCCATGAGGAGTGGAAACATATAGTCCAGACCTATCCAAGGTGAGCAATTTCATCACTGTCAGCCTAGATGAGCCAAAATGGGTTTGACCTGTCAACGTCTTTGAAAACGAGAGCGTTGACAGGCAAACCGTCGTTAGCGAATGGAGTGTCTTTATTACCGTCAGACACTCGCTGTATTCATGGCCTCCCGGGTCAGAGTCCTGAACAGAACCTTTCGTTTATCCGCCAACTCGGTGATTTTGCGCTCATACGCCTGCTGCGAGATAGCACCCGCCAGATGCCGATTGAGCAGTTCTTCTGACTTCACGTTGTACACCGTCGAATTCTGCGCAAACGCCTGGGCATAACGCCCCTTCAGGTACTTGCGCCAGAACCGCTGCTCGATGATCCGGTTCACCCCCCCCTCACCCGCCTCAAGCGTCAAAACCGATTCATACGCCTGATCTATCTGCGCGTCACTCACCTCAGCCATCTCCCGGAACAACATCCCCCGCGACTGCCACGGCAGTTCAAGTCGATCCGCCAGACCGGTCTGAAACGCCAGATAAACCTCCACCTCGTCGATGGTGCCGGTGATGTCCCCGTCTTCATCGACCGCCATAAAGGTTTCACCGGCCTGTAATCGGCTCTGGACAGTGGCGCGGGCGATTTCATTGACCTGATCCAGACGGGACTTGCCCTTCGCCAATCTGATCAGGCTGGTTTCGATCTGCTCAGGGCTGCCACCCAGATACGCTTCGTGAACCAGTACTTTGATCCCCATTTCATTGAAAATCTGCGCACCAGCGTCGGCACATGTATCAGGGTTGGTGGCCATGCGAAACAGTTCTTCGCGCAGCGGAGTGTCCTGGGTAACGGCGTCGAGCATTCGCCACACCCGTTGTTTCAGCCCGGGACGGCTGGATTCTTCGACGTAATCGGCTGAGTCGGTGAGTTGCTCCAGCACTTCGAAAAAACCTTGGGCATTCGGTTCCCCTTCAAGCTCATCCCAGGTCGCTTGCCTGCCTTCTCGTTGTACG
Organism: Pseudomonas lini; assembly: GCF_964063345.1. Lineage (NCBI taxonomy): Bacteria > Pseudomonadati > Pseudomonadota > Gammaproteobacteria > Pseudomonadales > Pseudomonadaceae > Pseudomonas > Pseudomonas lini. Next base: position 5,221,570 of record NZ_OZ061318.1, on the reverse strand, counting down.
CCCGACAAACCTTCCAGCCAGTACACACTGATTTCCTCGCCCTTGGGCGGGTAGCTGCGTGCCGGGTCATACCCCACCGAGCGCATGTAGCCCTGAAATTGTTCACGACCTTGATCAGACAACCGATCGCGGCTCAAACGGGTGCGGGCAACAAGACGTGCCTGCTCCGAACCGGATGTCACTTGGGGCACCTGTTCAATCGGATTGCCCTGCAGATCCAGTTCAAAGGCGCGCGGTCGCGGCAGCGTGAGCAGGCCGATGGGCCAATTCGTTATACCGGTATCGTGCAAATCCAACAGTTGGAGCTCAGCCATTTGGCTGACATCCGGCCCCTGCGACAGCGCGGAGTTGCCAGCCAATCTCAGCGTTTGCAGACGGGTCAGGCCGGCCATATCCGTCACACTTTCAGCGGTCAGCGTCAGTTGGTTATTGGAAAGGTTAAGACTCTCGAGCGCCGGCAAATTTTCCTGCAAGCGAGGGGGGGCGACCAGCGCGTTGTCACTCAAGTCCAGCGCCCTCAGATTGGGGAAGTAATGCAGTAAACCGGTGATATCGGTACGCAATTCGACATGGCGGAATTGCAGCGAACTGACATGCCGGAAATCAGCGTTCAACGCTGGCAAATACTCCAGAAAATCACTCGTCCAGTGAAAATCCAGGTCCAGGGCATAGCCGTCCGGCCCCGACGTTTGTGCAGCCTGCCAGCATTGCTTGATCGCCTTGGAAAAGCGCCCCTTGTGGTAGCGCTGATCCATGGGTAGAAGCTCGCCTCGCTCGATCGCCACCCAGCTATCCAGGGCTTTGGTCAGTTCCTCGAACTCCGACTCCCGCTCGCCGATGGTCCGCAACGCCCGAGTCTGCGAGCCGGATGAACGGACAAAATCGGCAAACGTGTCCGCACTCGCCTGCGGATACAGCACCTTGAACCGATCCTCCAGGCTCAACGTCCCTCCCGTACCGAGCAGAGGCTCATTGATTCGCGCAAACCCCTGAACGGCTCCGCGCAAACGGGTTGCGGCCGCGGTGTCCAAAACGTGTCGAACAGAGGGTTCAGGAAGAATTTCGCGCAACGCCGCATGCCTCAGCGGTGCGTTCTGCAATGTCTGTCGCAATTGGATGCCTTGACCAATTTCGTGGCCCAGTTTCCTGCGCGCGGCATCAGGCAAGGCTTGCAACAGGGAGGTATAGAAATCGTCAGCGCCATGCAGTGTATTGCCCTCTTCGTCATAAGGCTGAAAGGTGTTCTGCGTGGTTCGCGCCAGAACTTTGCGAATGGGCGCGTGCTCCGTCCCGATACTGTCGAGTAGCGGCCCATCGAACGACTGGTTGCGCATCTCGATGCGCACCTCGGGCGACCAGCCTGGCAGTCGCTCGATACTGTGCAACGCTAGCCGACTGGTATCCAGATTTTCGCTCGAGGGCAAATACAACCCCTCATACGCCCGGACAATCCGCCATTCACGCATCGCCGTGCGGGCCTCCTGTCGCAGACGTAACGGTAAACGCTGCCGGTCGCTCATCTGTTGGCGTTCTGCCTCGGTGATATCGACCAGCAGCTCATCCATGATGGCATCCGGCAATTGAGGAAACTCGCTACGAAATCCTTCAACGTGCGTCGCCACGTCAGGGTCGACAGAGGCTTCATCGAGTCTGAAGCGAGCATCCACCAACGCCGCTTTTTGCTCCTTGGCCGCCGTGGCAATGAGCGCGCGCAGTCTGGCCGCACACATATCCAGGACGATAATTCCATCGCCAAACGCTTCATCCAGCAGGGCCTTGACCTCCTGCTCTTGCAGTTGGGACAACAGTGTTGCGGCGAGATCGTGGTAACCGGTCTGCCCGGATCTGACCTTGACCATCCGTTCGCCCAAGTCTGGCGAAGACTGCCAGAGCACTTCGTCTTGAGCGTCGAGCCACTGCACGTTACGGTTCTTTGGCCACTTGCGATGACGTGTCAACAGTTCCAGTTGGGTCTGGGCATCGGCCTGGCCATACACCTGCGGATCATGGCTGCTCATCCGCTCGATGAAGGTACTCACCTCCTGGTCAGCGGTAAAACGCTTGATGGTTGCGACCAGCAACGCCGGCGGTCGCTCATGCTCGACGTGCAGCTTGCGCAATACCGCTTCGTCAACGCCACTGACGATCCGGATCTGCTCCAGGGTTTGATCGGAAAACGAATCGACGCGATGCCCCAGGCGTCGCATCAGATTGACGCCCTGCCATGCCTGAGGACGCTCAGCCTCATGCACCCACGCACCAACACCGTTGTGTGCAAGACGGGGAGCGTAGGCGTCGGCTCGTCGGGGATGCTGAATGCGGTACTGGTCCGATCCAGGTTCAGGCTTAACCACAAACTGCCTGCCATCGAGCGACAGCACCTCCTGTCCTGCATGCCGATAAATGCCTTTTTCATCTGGCCGCACAGTTTCATCAAGTGTGACCGACTGTGCGTAGCGCCCCAGATCAGGATCCCATAATCGCGACCGACCATCGCTCGTTTCTACCACCCGCATGCGCTCGACAAAAAGCGAGGACTTGAGCGGCAACAAGGCGCCCACCACTTTGCCTCCTGCGGCGAATGTACCCAACTGGATCAGGCTTTCAGCCACACCGATCAAATGCCCGGCCGCTTCGCTTCGCTGCCCTTCTGACCACTCGACAACCCCTTCGAACGTTTCATCAAGCAGTTGATAAGCGGTATAGGCCAACATCAGCTCGCCAAGCAAAGGGACAAAGGGCGCGGCCACAAAAGCGGCCACTTCAAGAATGGCGACGGCAATTTTTTGAAAACTATCCCAGCGCGCCCAACGGGATTTTTCATCCTCATCGCCAGTGGGCACCGCCATCGCTCGAGCGTCATTGAGAATTTTGTTCAGTTTCTGGTGAAAGTCATGGGTCCAGAAGTCACCGCGGCTTCGTCGATATGCCATCTGTAGATCAGGATTGATAATTGGCTCGCTACGCCATGCCGGCTTTTGTTCAAACGGCAAGGTTGCATGCCATTGAATCCTTGAAAGTCGGTTATTGAGCTGGAAAAAGAAGGTGCCCCGCTGTTGGTGAGGGACAAACCGGCTGAAAAAGCGCTGATACTCAGGCACACGTAAATGGGTGGTCAATTCGCTGCAGAACCTGGCCAGAGAGGGATATTGTTTGACCGGATGGTGCGGGTCATGGGGGACATAGACGATGACTTGTTCGATTTGATGGCTGTGATCAAGGTCCGCAGCGATCAGAACAATGCCTGTCAGGGCAGTGTCCATCATCGTCAATTCATAGCAGTACATCGGTTTGCCGTGCAAAGTCAGTGCTTGATGCCCTGCAACCAAATTCAACAGCATGCGATGAGTTTCGTGATCAATGTCCTGTTTCATGAGTGCCAGAACACTGGCCGCACGCAATGCATCCCTTTGACTGGTCTGTACTTTGCGTTGTAACACCGCCCTCGCCACCGGGTTGGCGAACCCCATGAACGCCTTCAAGTAAACTTGGTATCGCGCGCCGATATCCAGTTCACGACACAACGCTGCGAAGGCCTCAACAGACAATTTATGTTTGATCGGCACGATGTCGAATTGCCCGGAAGCAGAAGGCTTCGTAATGAAGTCGCTCGCCGCGTCGAAATAACCCGCCCGGGTTTCTTTAACTTCGAAGTTATGCAGCGCGGCCTCAAGCAGCGACAGCGTCCGCACATCAAATCCGACCACAATACCCTTGGGACAATAAAGCCGCAGGTAGGTCGCTTTGACATCCAGGGTAATGTTGTACTTATCTTTCAGCGCAGCGATTAAAAACGGTTCGGCGAATGTTTCGACTTCCTGAACCTTGTTCAGAATTTTATCACTCTCGTTTTGTGACGCCCAACTTTCCTCAAACGCGCTTTTCATCTCATCACGCAATTGCGCCGAGGCCATGTCATACCGGGGCATGGCAGGTCCAACAAGCTGCTTTAAAGCGGCGCGGTTTTCTGCGAGGGCGCTTGAAAGCCAACCTGGAATAGCCTTGGCAATGAAATGTGCGTGCGGATTCTGAGTAATAGACTCAGGAAATGAACGCTGTGTAAATTTAGCAGCAGTTAAAACATCAAACATAATGACAAGTCATCCATGACCTATTGGAAAATACGAGCCTATTCGAATTTCCTTATTTTATTTTTCTTCATCTATTTCAAGGTATTAACTAAAAAGATCTATAGCCTTCCAGTGCCCGGGATCAAAGGATGTCGACCATAAACCGCTCCCGTGCCAACACGCTGCAAAACTGGATGCGCGCCCTGTCCCAAACCTCTGTCTATATTTTCCGGCTAACAGACGCATTCCCGGTGGATTGCGACGTTTACGAAAGAAAAATCGCCGAATGACGCTTTTCGCGCTGTATGTGCCGCTTTCTGCCTTGCTCTGCGAGCGCGTCTCTACGATTCTTCAAGAACAACGACAACACCCGAGAATCCGTCATGAAAACCGTCGCCCAACTGCTCAAGTTAAAAGCCCAACAGAATCAGGAAGTCCACACCATTGCGCCTCATCAAATGGTGCTGGAAGCGCTGATGGTGATGGCCGCAAAAAACGTCGGCGCGTTACCGGTGCTGAAAGAGGGAAAGGTCGTCGGCATCATCAGCGAGCGTGACTATGCGCGCAAACTGGTGCTCAAGGGGCGCTCCTCTGTCGGCACACCGGTCAGCGATATCATGGTGGCGCCGGTCATCACCGTGGACACCCATCAAACCGTCGAAACCTGCATGGGCATCATGTCCGAAAAACGCCTGCGGCACTTGCCGGTGGTGGAAAACGGCGAGTTGATAGGCTTGCTGTCCATCGGCGACCTGGTCAAGGAAGCCATTGCCGAACAGGCTGAACTGATTCGGCAGTTGGAGCAGTACATCCGCGGCGAGTGATTGCGACACACCGCAAATCCCCTTGTGGGAGCAAGCTTTTGTGGCGAGGGAGCTTGCTCCCGCTGGGCTGCGAAGCGGCCCAAAAAAAGGAACTGCTGCGCAGTTCAGCGGGAGCAAGCTCCCTCGCCACAGAAGCTCCCATATAGGTTTGATGTGTTCCTATGGCCAATGCCGCGCGAAAACCGGTGCCAACGCAGGGTGCCGGTCGAAGCGTTCGAGCCAGGCGGAGAACCCCGGCCGCGCACCGCGCAAGTGCTCCCGAGTGCCCGCCCAGCGGGTCACCACCGCCGCCAGAATATCCAGCGCGCCCGGTGTTCCGTCGCCCAAGTACAATTTGCCGGCGAACTGATCGGCAAACACCTCCCAACTCCAGTGCAGGCGCTGGCGGGCACCGGCCATGAGGTTTTCCCTGGATGATTCGTCCGCCTCGGCCAGCCAGCGCTCGGGGTAATCGATGATGCCGATGGCTGCATAGCAATTGCTGACGATGTACACCAGGCCCCGAATAACCTGATCACGCTTGAGCGGGTTTTCCGGCAGCAGGTTCGACTCCGGGAACGTGAGGCCCAGATGAATCAGGATGGCCGCACTCTCGGTCAGAACACCGCCATCGGGCAGTTGCAGGGTGGGAATCTGCTTGAGCGGGTTGAGCTTCTCCAACGCCTGAACCGCCTCCGGGGACGATGAAACATCGATGAAGCGATAAGGAACCTCGCACAGTTCCAACGCGGCTTCGATGGCGGCCGCACCTGAGTTCTGATGCCCGTAGAGCTGGTACATGACTAAATCTCCTCTGCGACTCTCTCTTTGTAGCAGCTGCCAAAGATTGCGCTCGGCCAAAGCGGTGGGCCAGTCAATTCATCCGTCAAATGTAGTACCGCTTTCGCGAACAGGCCCACAGGACCGTCGTTGTAATCATCATCAGCGTCGATGTTCACCATCACGTCAATGAAGTTCTCATAAAAAATCCGCGGCGTAACATCCGCTCCATACCCAACCAATAACACCCCGGAGCACACCACCATGAAACGCCAAATCCTCCTCAGCATCGCTTTCTCGGTTTTTGCAGTTAACGCTTTCGCCGCTTCCTCTGCTCACCCGGTCGTCGCTGAAGGTGGCTCCGATCGTCTGATCCAGAATCGCGTCGCTGAAGGTGGTTCGGATCGTCTGATCCAGAATCGCGTTGCCGAAGGTGGCTCCGATCGTCTGATCGAGAATCGCGTCGCCGAAGGTGGCTCCGATCGTCTGATCGAGAATCGTGTGGCTGAAGGTGGCTCCGATCGTCTGATCGAGAATCGCGTTGCCGAAGGTGGTTCGGATCGTCTGATCCAGAATCGCGTGGCTGAAGGTGGCTCCGATCGTCTGATCCAGAATCGCGTTGCTTGAATGAAGGGTTTTACCGCGGTACTCAATAAAAAACCCGGCCTCATCAGCCGGGTTTTTTTATAGTCATTTTTTGGTTCGGTTACATCCCCGCGCGCTTCATGCAGCGCTGATAACGCTCATCGACCCGCTTGGCGAACCATGCCGTGGTGAGTTTGCGGGTGATTTTCGGGCTTTGCAGCAAGATCCCCGGCAACACCGCCCGGGGTAATGGCCGGCCTTCGGCCTGTTCGGCCAAAGCAAAGACCCGCCGATAAAGCTTGGTGTCCTCGAATTCGAGACCTTTACCCTCCTCCAATTGATCCCGAATAGTGAGGTTGCGCATGTCCAACTGCTTGCCGAGAGTGCGCACCGCCAATTCCGTGGCGCCCGGCATGATCGAACCGTAGCGCACCAGATCGCCATCCAGCGCCAACGCAATACCCGTCGCACGACTTACCGCGTTCTGGAACGCCGCATTACGGCTGGCGTACCAACCGGCGTTGAAATCAGCGAAGCGATACAGCGGCTGTTTGTAGCTCACCGGGTAACCGAGCAAATGGGCAATACCGAAATACATACCGCCGCGACGCGTAAACACTTCGCGGCGAATCGAGCCGTCCACCGGGTAGGGATAATCCCGAGCCTGCTGCTCTGCAAAGTCAATGCTGACCTGCATCGGCCCGCCGGTGTGCACCGGGTTGAAACCATCGAACAGCGTCCGCCCCATGGGCACCATGCCGATGAAGTCATCAAAAATCGCGCTGAGCTCTTTTTCGCTGCGCGCGGCATTCAGCCGATCGCTGTAACTTTTGCCATTGGGTGAACTTACCTGCAAGGCACCGCTCACCAGCAGGCCGGGAATGTGGGCCTTGGCGGCGCGGCGGTCGATCTCGTCCCGGGCGATCTTGCCCAGGCCCGGCACCCGCGGATCAGCCTGAAACGTCGATTCCTGCTCAGTGACCGCGAGTACCGAACACAGGTTTTGCGTGGTCGGTGAAATCTTTTGCGCGGCAAATGCCGCATAGATGTCCGTGGCCCAGCCCTGGCGGTCGACCGTCTTGGCCGGCAGCAGACGCATGATCTCTGCCTTGACCTCGGCAGGCTTGCGGGCCGGCGGTTCCTGCGTGCGTTGGCTACCGCAACCGGCCAGAACCAACAGAGCCGCGATGCTCATGATCAATCGATTGGCTTGCATGGTGCTCCATCAAAATCCGTTGAGCCGGGTTAACCATACGATCAATGGCATGGCGCAGGCTATGACTGTGACAGTCGCGGACTGTTCCCCTGCGCTATAGGGGTGGTTTTCCGTTGGGCAGCCGGGAGGCCAGTGCATCCGGGCTGAACCATACTTGATCCACATACCGAGGAGGACAGGCTCATGAACCGTAGCGACGTGCTGATCATCGGTGCCGGCCCGACCGGGCTGGTACTGGCGCTGTGGTTGAGCAAACTGGGGATTGCGGTGCGGATTATCGACAAGACGTCGACACCCGGCACCACTTCACGTGCGCTGGCGGTACAGGCGCGAACGCTTGAACTGTATAGCCAGCTCGACCTCAGCGACGCCGTTGTGCAAAACGGCCATAAAGTGGCCGCGGCGAATTTCTGGGTCAAGGGCGAACCCGTCGCGCGCCTGCCGCTGAGCACCATCGGCGAGGGTCTGACGCCCTACGCGTTTCTGGAAATCTATCCGCAAGACGAGCACGAACGCCTGCTGATCGAACGCCTGGAGGCCTTCGGTATTACGGTGGAGCGCGATACCGAACTGCAAAGTTTCGAGGAAACCGGCGACGGCATCACCGCCCGGCTGCGTTTGCCCGATGGCCAGCAGCAAACCTGCCAGGCCTGTTACCTCGCCGGCTGCGACGGCGCCCGGTCGATTGTGCGCAAGACGCTGGACACCGGTTTTCCGGGTGGCACCTACCAGCAGATTTTCTACGTGGCGGATGTGCAGGCTCGCGGCCCCACGTTCAACGGTGAACTGCATGTGGACCTTGATGAAGCCGACTTCCTTGCCATTTTCCCCTTGTCCGACGAAGGTCGCGCCCGCCTGATCGGCACGGTTCGCGACGAGCGTGCCGACCGCGCCGAAACCCTCCAGTTTGAAGACGTCAGCAGCCGGGCCATTGAGAATTTAAAGCTGCAGATAGATCAGGTGAACTGGTTCTCGACCTACCGCGTGCATCATCGGGTTGCGGATCACTTTCGCACGGGGCGCGCGTTTCTATTGGGTGACGCTGCCCATGTCCACAGCCCGGCGGGTGGCCAAGGCATGAACACCGGGATTGGCGATGCGATCAATCTGGCCTGGAAACTCGCGACAGTGTTGAGCGGCGGCGCCACGCCCAAACTGCTCGACAGTTATGAAACCGAACGCATCGCCTTTGCCCGGCGCCTGGTAGCCACCACTGATCGGGTCTTCAGTTTCGTCACGGCCGATGGGCCAATTGCCGACTTGGTGCGGATGCGCGTGGCACCTTTTTTGATCCCGAAAATGATCTCGCTGGAACCGGTTCGGGAGTTCATGTTTCGCACGGTGTCGCAGACCACCCTCAACTATCGCGGCATGCCATTGAGCGAGGGGGTTGCGGGCCATGTTCACGGCGGTGATCGTCTGCCTTGGGCCCACGACGGTGAAGGGGACAATTTCGAGTCGCTGAAAAATCCGACCTGGCAGGTGCATGTGTATGGCGAGACCAGCGATGAAATGATTGCCTGGTGTACCGAGCATCACCTGCCATTGCAGGTGTTCGACTGGCGGCCGGTGTTTGAAACGGTGGGGCTGGCGCGCAACGGGTTTTACCTGCTGCGGCCGGATACCTATGTGGCAATTGCCGAGTACAGCGCCGATCCGAAGGTGATCGAGCGGTATTTCCGGGACCGTGGGATTCGGCCTTTCGTCGGCTGAACCCAAGATTAGCTTGGATGATCGTTCCCACGCTCTGCGTGGGAATGCAGCCAGGGACGCTCCGCGTCCCAACAAGCGTGACGCAGAGCGTCACAGGAGGCGTTCCCACGCGGAGCGTGGGAACGATCTTTCAAAACAGTTAGATCCCGGCCAGGGCCAGGTCCATCGCGAAGTAGGTGAAGATCAAATCCGCCCCGGCTCGCTTGATCGCCCCCAGGCTCTCACGCACCACTCGGTCTTCATCGATTGCCCCAGCCTGGGCGGCGAATTTGATCATCGCGTACTCGCCACTCACCTGATACGCCGACAGCGGCAAACGCGAGGCTTCGCGGATGTCGCGGATGATGTCCAGGTACGCGCCGGCCGGTTTGACCATCAGCGCGTCGGCGCCTTCTTGCTCGTCCATCAGCGATTCCCGCACGGCTTCGCGGCGGTTCATCGGGTTCATCTGATAGCTTTTTCGGTCACCTTTCAGCGCACTGCCACCGGCCTCGCGGAACGGGCCATAAAGCGCCGAAGCGAATTTGGTCGAATAGGCCATGATCGCGGTCTGGTTGAAACCCGCTTCATCGAGCGCCCGGCGAATGGCCTGGACCTGCCCGTCCATGGCCGCCGACGGTGCGATCACATCAGCGCCAGCGCGGGCGGCCGCTACGGCTTGTTTGCCGAGGTTGATCAGGGTCTGGTCGTTGTCGACTTCGTGGTGGTGCAGCACACCGCAATGGCCGTGGTCGGTGTACTCGCAGAAACAGGTGTCGGACATCACGATCATTTCCGGCACAGCGTCTTTGGCGATGCGCGACATGCGCGACACCAGGCCGTTGTCGCTCCAGGTGTCGCTGCCGCTGCTGTCCAGATGATGGGACACGCCAAACGTCATTACCGACTTGATCCCGGCCCGAGCGTAACGCTCGATCTCGCCGGCCAGCTTCGACTCGGGAATGCGCATCACCCCGGGCATGCTCTTGATCGGCACGAAATCGTCGATTTCTTCCTCGACGAAAATCGGCAGCACCAAGTCGTTCAAGCTGAACTCGGTTTCCTGGAACAGGCTGCGCAGGCTCGCATTGCGGCGCAGACGGCGTGGACGTGCTTCGGGGAACTGACTTGGCATGGGTCTTCCTGAAAAACGGCGAATGAGACAAAAGTCGTAGGGGGCGAAGCTTATGCCCTGCAAGGCGCGGGGCACAAACCTCGATCGCTCAAGACTGCATTACCGCGGCGGCAACAATCACCAGCATCTGACACAAAACCCTGTGGGAGTGGGCTTGCTCACGAAGGCGGCCGATCGTTCAACATTGATGTCGACTGACCCACCGCTTTCGCGAGCAAGCCCGCTCCCACAGGTTACAAAGTCAGCGTGCCGCTGATGCAGGTCACCACCGCACCGCCAATCCAGATCTCATCCCCCACCTGTTCGACCTGAATCCGCCCGCCGCGGCCCATGGTCAGGCCCTGACTGACGACATAAGACGCCGCAGCAAGTCCTTCACTGAGCAACCATTGGGCAATCCCGGCGTTCAGGCTGCCGGTGGCCGGGTCTTCTGGCATGCCGTCGCCGGAGATGAACGCACGCACTTCGAACTGCGCATCGACGCCATCGCGCTCGACGCACCACGGCGCGATGACACCGACGGCGAGGCCAAGCATCTGTGAATGATCCGGCTGCAAGTCCAATACCTGCTGACGATCCTCGAGCATCACCGCCAGCCATCCGGCACCGTTGTCGACCCATTGCGCCCGCACAATCGCACCCGGCGCCAATCCGAGGCCCCGCCGTACGCGCTCGACCAGTTCGGCGTCCACCGGACCGGACCTGAGCAGCGGTGGCGCGAGAAACGCCAGGTCAGCGCCCTGCCGACGTACCCGCACCAAACCGACACCGCATTCCTGAATGATCTCCTCGCCCTTGGGTACCCCGCCGGCCTCGAGCCAGGCATGACAGGTGCCGAGTGTCGGATGACCGGCGAACGGCAACTCCTTAAGAGTGGTGAAGATGCGTACCCGATAGTCGGCCCGGGGGTCTCGGGGTTCGAGCACGAAAGTAGTTTCGCTGAGGTTGGTCCAGCACGCGAACGCCGCCATGCGCTCATCACTGAGCCTGTCTGCGCCGAGCACCACCGCCAACGGGTTGCCCTTGAGCGCGACGCGGCTGAAGACATCTACTTGCTTGAAATCGAATGAGCTCATTGCCTGCCTTGGTGATGAGGGATTCAAAGGGGTTGCTTGGGAATTTCCAGCCCGCGAATCACCGCCGGCCTTGCCAGGAAACGCTCCAGCACGCGGGTGACGTTGGGGAAGTTCTGGATACCGACCAGATCACCGGCCTCATAGAAGCCGATCAGGTTGCGTACCCACGGAAAGGTCGCGATGTCGGCGATAGTGTAGCGCTCGCCCATGATCCAGTCGCGTCCTTGCAGACGGCCATCAAGGACCTGGAGCAAGCGCTTGCTTTCGTCGACGTAGCGATCACGGGGACGCTTGTCTTCGTAGTCCTTGCCGGCGAATTTGTTGAAAAAACCGAGTTGGCCGAACATCGGCCCGATACCGCCCATCTGAAACATCAGCCACTGAATGGTCTCGTAACGCGCCGCCGATTCCTTCGCCAGCAGTTGCCCGCTCTTGTCCGCGAGGTAAATCAGAATCGCCCCGGACTCGAACAATGCCAGCGGTTGGTCCCCCGGACCGTGGGGGTCGAGGATCGCCGGGATCTTGTTATTGGGGTTCAGCGACAGAAACTCGGGAGACAGCTGATCGTTGGTCTCGAAGCCCACACGATGCGGCTCGTAGGGCAGCCCGATCTCCTCGAGCATGATGGAAACCTTGACGCCATTGGGCGTTGGCAAGGAATAGAGCTGGATCCACTCCGGGTACTGGGCCGGCCATTTTTGAGTGATGGGGAATGCAGACAAATCGGTCATAAGGGGCATCCACGAGAAAATCGGACTGAAGATCATAATGTAGGAGGCTGCCGAAGGCTGCGATCTTTTGGCGCCCTCAGGGGGGGGCCGAAGAGAAAGATCAACAAATCGCAGCCTTCGGCAGCGCCTACAAAGGGTAAGGTGTATGCCGTGTCCATAAATCCGCAACATCCTGTCGATAAGCTTTCCCCCAATCCGTTCAAGGTTGCCGCTAAAGTGCCGGTCACCTCACTCAGATCGAACCAAAAGGCTTCAAAGGACTCTGAGCATTGCCCCGTAGGAAACGGACCGGGTCAACCACATGGAAAACACCCGGATGCTGGGAGCTGGCGGTATGAAGGTTTGTCAGCCCTGACCGAATACGCTGAAGATGACCTATTCGATGAGGAATCCATTGAAATTCACTCAACGCTTCAAACATCGCGCCTATATCTTCCTGCCTGCCCTGCTGGCGGTCAGCGCGTTGTTTTTGTCGCTGGAATCCAGTGAAAGCCGCGCCCAACCGGCGGATGGCACCCAGACGCTGGTATTTCTGCGTCACGCGGAGAAACCCGCCGGCGGCCTGGGTCAGCTCAATTGTCAGGGGCTGAATCGCGCCATAGACCTGGCCACCTTGTTGCCGGAAAAATTCGGCAAGGCCAACTACGTGTTCGCCGCCAACCCGACGCGCAATGTCGAGGAAGGCGAATTTGATAATTCCTACAGTTACATCCGCCCCCTGATGACCATCAGCCCCAGCGCAATCAAGCTCGGCTTGCCGGTGAACATCAACTTCTCGGCCAACGACACCAGCGACCTGGCGGATGAACTGCTGCACGACAAGTATCACAACTCGGTCATTTATACGGCCTGGTCCCATGGCTACCTGCCCGAACTGATCAATAAAGTCGCAGAGGAAGCCGTCGGCAAGAAACAGAACATCGCCGATGACTGGGCATCCAGCGACTACGATTCGCTGTACGTACTCACGCTGACCTGGCACAACGGCAAGGCCAGCCTGCAGAGCCACAGTTACAAGCAAGGGCTGGATAACGGTCAGGAGAGCTGTCCGACGTAAGCAGTGATCGTGGTGGCGCTTCGAGTTTTATAGTGCCTGTCACGGCCCCATCGCGGGCAAGCCCGCTCCCACAAGGGGCAGCGTCGATCACACATCTGTGTTTCACCACAGATCACTGTGGGAGCGGGCTTGCCCGCGATGGGGCCGGCAAAAACAACATCAAAGCAGCTGTTTGCCACGCTCCCGCAGATACTCAATGACAGCCCCCCGCTCCCCGACAAACTCGATCCGCGTCCCCTTCTTCTCCCGCTGAAACGCATACATCGGGTCGTAATACTCGCGCAACAACCCCTCGATCCAGCCCCGGTGCAAATCCACCGCACCGCTGTTCGCCTGCTCCATCAGCGCGTCTTCCATCAAGGTCAACATCCGCCGATGGCGTTCGCCACCCAGACGTTTCTGGACATTATTCAGGCTCGCCAGCATCCGCTCGGAAAACAGCGCAAAGCCTTCATCGCCATGCACCTCGATGAACTCGGCACACAAGTCCACCACGTAATCGCGAAGGATCCGTTCGACCCGCCCTTCCAGGCTGTCTTCCAGCCAGACCAACGGAAACTGCTGCATGCCCTGATACAGCGGCAGCGGCAAGGCACAACTGCCAATCGCGCGGCTCTCGTCTTCCAGCACGAACTGTTCGATACCCCCAGCACGTTTCTTCAGCACGTCCACGGCCAGGCGGTTTTCAAAGTCGATGTTGGAGGGTTGGCCGGTGGCGCGCTTGCCGAAGCTGGAGCCGCGATGATGGGCGTGGCCTTCAAGGTCCAGCCCGTTGCTCAATTGCGTGAGCACCTCGGTCTTGCCGGTGCCGGTCATACCACCGAGCAAAACGAAATCGCACTGGGCAATGGCCTGATCGAGCGTGTCGAGCAAAAAGGTGCGCATGGCCTTGTAGCCGCCACCGACCCGCGGATAGTCGATACCCGCTTCGTCCTTGAGCCATTGCTGAACGATTTGCGAACGCAAGCCGCCACGAAAACAATACAAATAACCATCCGGATGAGCCCGGGCAAAATCGGCCCAGGCCTGGATGCGCTCGGCCTTGATCTCGCCAGACACCAATTGATGTCCCAGCGTGATGGCCGCTTGCTGACCTTGCTGCTTGTAGCAAGTGCCGATCCGTTGCCGCTCAAGGTCATTCATCAGCGGCAGATTGACCACGCCGGGGAATGAGCCCTTGAGGAATTCGACTGGCGCGCGGGTATCCATCATCGGCCGGTCGTTGAGAAAGATGTCGCGGTAATCGGTGAAGTCGATGGACATCAAAACACCTCTACCGCGTTAGTCTGTCGCTCAACCAGTTCGCCGATCGGCTCAAGGGTCAGACCGAGTTCGGCGGCTATTTTGAGGAATTGTTCGTTACCTTCAGGGGTGACTGCAATCAGCAGGCCGCCGCTGGTCTGCGGGTCGCAGAGCACGCGTTTGTGCAACTCCTGGAGCCGGCCAACCTTGTTGGCGTAACTGTCAAAATTGCGCAGCGTGCCGCCCGGCACGCAGCCCTGATCGAGGTAATACTCGACACCCGGCAGGCGCGGCACCCGGTCATATTCGATGCGGGCCGTCACGTTGCTGCCGTCGGCCATTTCCACCAAGTGCCCGAGCAGGCCAAAACCGGTGACGTCGGTCATTGCGGTCACGCCGTCGAGTTTGCCGAAACGGCTGCCGGGTTTGTTCAGGGTGCACATCCAGTCGCGGGCCAGGCCGATGTCGGCATGGCGCAACTTGCCCTTCTTCTCGGCCGTGGTAAGGATGCCGATGCCCAAAGGTTTGGTGAGGTACAGCAAGCAACCGGCGGTGGCGGTGTCGTTGCGCTTCATGTGGCGCTTTTCCACCAGCCCGGTCACGGCCAGGCCGAAGATCGGCTCTGGCGCGTCGATGGAATGGCCGCCGGCCAGTGGAATCCCCGCCTCATCGCAGACCGAACGCCCGCCGCGAATCACTTCCCGGGCTATCTCCGGCGCCAGCACATTGACCGGCCAGCCGAGGATCGCAATCGCCATCAACGGATCGCCGCCCATGGCGTAGATATCGCTGATGGCGTTGGTGGCGGCAATGCGACCGAAGTCGAACGGATCGTCGACGATCGGCATGAAAAAGTCGGTGGTCGATACTACGCCACGCTCTTCGTCGATGGCATACACCGCCGCGTCATCGCGCGAGGCGTTGCCGACCCAGAGTTTCGGGTCCAGGTTCTGCGCGCCGCTGCCGGCCAGAATCACCTCCAGCACCTGGGGCGAAATCTTGCAGCCACAGCCTGCGCCGTGGCTGTACTGGGTCAGACGAATCGGCTCGCTCATCGGGGGTGCACCTTGTGAAGTCAGTGCCGAGGATTCTACAGCAACCCCATTCCTACAGGGTCTTCACAACCCGCAGGAATAAGCGATCCATTGTGGCGAGGGAGCTTGCTCCCGCTCGGGTGCGAAGCATCCGCAAAATTGGCGGCGTGCAAGGTTTTAGGGCTGCTGCGCAGCCCAGCGGGAGCAAGCTCCCTCGCCACAAAAGCTCCTTTTCCACCTTTGTCACGAAATCTCTATTGCCACAGATCGGGTTACTCAGCTGATCGTCGATACCACTTTGGTGCATATCTCATCCAGATCCCTTCGCCCCCGAATTCCACTCCTTTTCCCCCTCACCTCGAATTCCTTGACCGAAAGGACAGTTAAACCGTCAATTCCTTAGATTTTTCCGCGTCTTGAATAAACTGGTATGCCTTGTGCAAACGTTTGCGAGTCGCCGATACCGGCCTGTTCGCCACCTAACCGCGCAAACCCGCATCACCGGGCTTTCGATCCGCACGAAAAGGGACTTTTAATGCACTGCACCTCCAGCCGCGTGACTTGCTCACGCACCTTTGCTGTTTCCTTGCTGCTGGCCAGCGTTACAGGACTACTCAGCAGCCACGTTTTGGCCCAACCGGCCACCGCCGAAGAATCCGCCCAGGGCGAAGCCCTCAGCCCTGAAGCCAGCCCGTCGAAAAAAGGCGCCTACTTGTCGGACTGGTTCAACCAGGACCTGACCGTCATTGGCAGCAAAGACATCAGCTTCGGCCCGCAACCGGCCGACGATATCTACCTGGAATATGAATACTTCGGCCGCAAAGGGCCGTTCGAGTTGTACGGCTACATCGACATTCCGAAGATCTTCGACATCGGCAACAGCCATGACAAAGGCGTCTGGGACCACGGTTCGCCGGTGTTCATGGAGCACGAACCGCGGATTTCCATCGACTACCTGGCCGGCCGCAGCCTGGCCGTCGGACCGTTCAAGGAATGGTACGTGGCGTTCGACTGGATCTACGACCACGGCAGCAACAGCGCCAACCGCGCCAACACGCTGTACAGCGGCCTCGGCACCGACATCGACACCCATTCGCGGGTCAACCTGTCGGCCAACTTCTACGGCCGCTACCAGTGGGAAAACTACGGTGCCAGCAACGAGTATTCGTGGGACGGCTACCGCGCCCAGCTCAAGTACATCGTGCCCATCAGCAGTTTCAACAACGGCGCTTCGTTGACCTACATCGGTTTCACCAACTTCGACTTCGGCTCCGACCTGCACAAGGACAACCCGGCCCGCACCGCCAATGCCACCGTGGCCACCAACGTGTTGCTCTACGCCTTCACCCACTTGCGTTTCACTCTGGTCGGCCGTTACTTCCACAACGGCGGCAACTGGGAGGATGGCAGCGAGCTGAATTTCGGCGACGGTGACTTCCGCGCCCGTTCCAACGGCTGGGGCTACTACGCCGGTGTCGGTTATCAGTTTTAAGGCTCATTTGAATCAGGAGGTTTTATGAATGCAATAACCCGTCTTTCCCTGTGCGTGGGCCTGGCCTGCGGCACTCTGCTCTCTTCTGCTGCCTGGGCTGGCGACGCGCCGATCCAGCCGAAAGTGATGCTGATTACCATGTTCGCCCCCGAGGCGCAGAACTGGATCGATCGCCTGGAACTCAAGCAAGAAGTGCGCGTACCGGGCCTGTCCGCCGAGTACCCGAATATTCGCTGCAACACCCAACAGGTGTGCCTGATGGTCACCGGCATGGGCCAGACCAATGCCGCAGCCTCGACCCTGGCCCTGGCGCTGTCACCGAAATTCGACCTGCGCAAAAGTTACTTCCTGATCGCCGGGATTGCCGGCATCAGCCCGCACCACGGCACCATCGGCACCACCGCGTGGGCGCACTATCTGGTGGAGTTCGGCACCCAGTGGGAACTGGATTCCCGCGACGCGCCGAAAGACTGGCCCACCGGCTACCTGGGCATCAACACCAAAGGCCCGAACGAAAAGCCGCCGCTGGACTACAAGACTGAAGTGTTTGAACTCAATCCGAAGTTGCAGGCCAAGGCATTCGCCGTGAGCCGCAAGGTCCAGCTGAGCGAGAGTAAGGAATCGGCGGCGTGGCGCTTGAAGTATCCGTCTGCGCCAGCCAATCAGCCACCGGTGGTGACCCAGTGCGACACGCTGGCGGGCAATACCTGGTTTTCCGGAACGCGGTTGAGTGAGCGGGCGGAAGCCTGGACCAAGTTGCTGACCAATAACGAAGGGATTTATTGCACGACTCAGCAGGAAGACAATTCCACCTATGAAGCGCTGCTGCGCGCCAGCCGCGAGGGGCTGGTGGACGTCCGGCGCCTGGCGGTGGTGCGCGCCGGTTCCGACTTCGACCGGCCGGCGCCGGGCCAGAGCGAGGTGGATAACCTGCTCAAATACGCCGATCAAGGCGGTTTTGTGCCGGCACTAGAGAACTTGTACCGCACGGGGAATCCGTTGGTGCAGGAGATTCTGCAGAATTGGTCGGCTTGGGAGATAGGTGTTCCCGAAGCCTGATCTGACAACACCTCCCCATGTGGGAGCGGGCTTGCTCGCTCCCACTTTAATCGGATTACGGCAACAACCCCTGGCATGTTCAAATCAGGCGGCGCAGCCATAGGCTAGGATAATTGGGGGTCAGGAAGGCTCCATGATCACGAGGCGTCCGGCTGTCGCCAGTCACTGTCACCGTCCGACAATTCGACTGAATTTTCCCCGCGCCTCGCGATCCCTCTATAACTACAGGGAGGAATACAGGCTTTATGAACAATGCAAAACTTTTCGTTATTGAATACACCCTTCATGGCCAGCCCAAGTCTTTCATTATCCGCCTGGACAAAATGGACAATGCAGAGGCTTGGCACTGGGCCAGTTGCGACGCCGGAGTCGGGCGGATCCCGCGCTTTGGCCGTGAACGGGTGCAAAAGACCAGCAAACCGCTGGCGGAAAAATTCGGCATCGAGAATGTGACCTGGCGACCGGCCAGTTGAGCGTCAAAAAGGAGGGGAAAGATTCAAACCGAAGTGGAGCCTGGAAGGCTCCACTTTTTTGCCTGAACAGTCAGTGTTGAGCACACTTGCAGCCTTTGGTGGTGCATGCTTCGCCGTGTTCGTGGTGCTTGGCGCAGCCTTCACAACAATAGTGCTTGCCGTGACGCGCGATTGGATGTTCGCCCAGTTTGCAGGAACATTTGGGGCAGTCGCAGATACTTTCACTGTCGATCATGAGTCTGACTCCATTGTTGTGGTCGTCAAGGTGCCGCCGGTGCGCGACACCTGAAGCAAATGACCGCCCATTCCGCAAACGGGTTCAAACAAACGGGACGGTGCTTGCTTACTAATGAGGGTAGTCGCGATGCGGCTACTCATGGATGAACACTGCCCTGCGGTGAGGGCGGAGACCCGAATGCAAGTCAAGGCGCAGAAACCTGTGGGAGCGTGGCTTGCCCGCGAAGGCGTCGTGTCATTCAACATTGATATCGACTGACACTACGCCTTCGCGGGCAAGCCACGCTCCCACAGGATTTTCGTCGCTCAAATTTCTTGATTTACTGGCATGGGGGCAAGCCCCTTGCCACACGAGCACTATCAATCAGATACGGAACTGCCCGACCAGTTGCCCCAGGCGTTGACCGAGGTCGGCCAGGCTGCGTGAGGTCTGGGCGCCGAGTTGGGTTTCGTCGGCGACGCTGTCTACCGCCACGGCAATTTGATGCACGCTGCGGTTGATTTCTTCGGCCACGGCGGTTTGCTCTTCGGCGGCGCTGGCAATCTGGGCGTTCATCGAGTTGATGGTGCCGATCAGCTGAGCCATGGCATCCAGAGATGCCCCCGCCTCGTTGGCCTGGGCCGACGTGCCGTCGCCAGCCTCGCTGGAGCGGCGCATGGCTTCGACTGCCGATTGGGTGCCGGCCTGCAAGCGGTCGATCATGCTCTGGATTTCCTGGGTGCTGATTTGCGTACGGCTGGCCAATGCACGCACTTCGTCGGCGACCACCGCAAAACCACGCCCGGCCTCACCGGCGCGGGCCGCCTCAATGGCGGCGTTGAGCGCCAGAAGGTTGGTCTGTTCGGCAATCGAACGGATCACCCCGAGTACGCTGACAATCGACGACACGTCTTTCTGCAAACTGTCGAGAGACACGCCGCTGCTGCGAATATCGTTCACCAGCGCATGAATCTTCACGATGCTGCCGGCCACCACGCGCTTGGCGGCCTGGCCTTCTTCATCGGTCTGCTGGGCAGCGACCGCTGCGTTTTGCGCACTTTTGGCCACTTCCTGGGCCGCCGCCGACATTTCGTTGATCGCCGTGGCCACCTGATCGGTTTCGTGACGCTGGCGCTCCATGGCCTGATCCGAGCGTTGTGCCTGATCAGATACCTGATTCACCAATCCGGTCAGTTGCGAGGTCATTTCAGTGATCTGCCGCACCAAACCGTGAATCTTGTCGACGAAACGGTTGAACGAACCGGCCAGTTCGCCAAGTTCATCCTGGCTGGTGATGGTCAGGCGCCGAGTCAGGTCGCCCTCGCCCGCCGCGATGTCATCGAGGTTGGCTTTCATCAGGTTCAGCGGACGCAGGATGGTGTTGGCCAGCAGCATCCCGGCGGCAGCGATCACCAACAGCACTACCACGGCAATCCCGACAATGCTCAGCACCACGCCTTGCATGCGTTCCTGGACCTTGGTCTCAACCACCGCCACTTGCGCTTCGATGCCGTCGAGGTTGACCGAGGTGCCGACCGCCATGTCCCACTTCGACAGGTATTCGGTGTAGCCGAGCTTGGGCACCAACACTTGCGTGTTACCGGGCAGCGGCGAACTGTATTGCAGGTAGTGAGTACCGTCCTTGGCAACTTTCACCAGCTCACGGTTGACGTAGACGCCGTTCGGGTCGCGGTTGTCCTTGAAGCTCTGGCCCACGCCTTCGGGGCTGTTGGCCTTGAACAGGCGCACGGTATTGGAGTCGTAGCCGAAGAAGTAGCCGTCCTTGCCGTAGGTGATGCTCGACAGCAACTTGATCACCTGCGCCCGCGCCGCGTCATCGCCGGGAGCTGCCGCGTCGTACAGCGGTTTGATCGTGGTCATGGCCACGGCAACATAACTTTGCAGGGTCGCCTTGGCATCGCTGAGCAGGCGCTGACGGGTTTCCTCGACTTCCTTGCGGGCCTGCTCTTGCAGAATGAACAGCGTGGTCAGGCTGATGACCAGCGCAAAGAGCAGCACCGGGAGGACGGCAAGGGACAGGACTTTAGCCTTCAGGCTCATGCGCATGACGTTCACTCTTTTGATTTTTTTGGCGTGGTTAAAGGCTATAACGGCAGGCCAATTCAAAAGTTGAACGCAGTCATGGTGGGAGCGTGGCTTGCCCGCGATTCAGGCGCCGCGGTTTATCAGGCATACCGCGTAATCGTTCATCGCGGGCAAGCCACGCTCCCACAGGGTTAGAGGTGTTACAACACCATCGCTGCCACCCAGCCGAACACCAGCAACGGCAGGTTGTAGTGCAGGAAGGTCGGGACCACGGTGTCCCAGATGTGGTGATGCTGGCCGTCGATGTTCAGGCCGGAGGTCGGGCCCAGGGTCGAATCCGACGCGGGTGACCCGGCATCGCCCAATGCCCCGGCAGTGCCGACGATGCATACGATGGCGATCGGGCTGAAGCCCAGTTGCACGCACAACGGCACGAAAATCGCCGCCAGAATCGGCACGGTGGAAAACGACGAGCCGATGCCCATGGTCACCAACAATCCGACCAGCAACATCAACAACGCGCCGATGCCTTTGCTGTGGTTGATCCACGAAGCCGAAGATTCCACCAGGGTCTGCACATGACCGGTAGCCTTCATCACTTCGGCAAACCCGGACGCGGCGATCATGATGAAGCCGATCATCGCCATCATCTTCATGCCTTCGGTGAACAAATCATCGGTGTCGCGCCATTTGACGATGCCCGACACCGAAAAGATCAGGAAGCCCACCAGCGCCCCGATAATCATCGAGTCCAGCAGCAACTGAACAATGAACGCGGCGGCAATGGCCAGACCGGCGATCATCAGGCTCATTGGGTTGTACTGCACCGCGACCTGTTCGACTTTCTCGATTTTCTCGAGGTCGTAAACGCGCTTCTTGCGGTAGCTGATGAGCGCTGCCGCCAAGCCAAACACCATGCCCAGCGCCGGAATACCCATGGCATGGGTGACGTTGATACCGCTGATGTCCACGCCACTGCGGGCGACGTTGGCCAACAGAATTTCATTGAGGAAGATGTTGCCGAAGCCCACGGGCAAGAACATATACGGCGTGATCAGACCGAACGTAATGACGCAGGCAATCAATCGACGATCCAGTTGCAGTTTGGTCAGCACATATAACAGTGGCGGCACCAGCAACGGGATAAAGGCGATATGGATCGGCAAGATGTTCTGGGAGGCGATTGCCACCACCCACAGCAGGCCGATCAGCAGCCATTTGACATTGCCGCCCCCGTTGGCGTGCTGACGATCGACCATGGCCAAGGCTTTGTCAGCCAGCGCATGGGCCAGGCCGGACTTGGCGATGGCCACCGCGAACGCGCCGAGCAAGGCGTAGGACAACGCAACCGTCGCGCCACCGCCGAGGCCGCTGTTGAAAGCTTTCAGCGTCGCGTCGATGCCCAGGCCACCGGTCAGGCCGCCCACCAGCGCGCCGACAATCAGCGCGATTACCACATGCACGCGGGACAGGCTGAGTATCAGCATGATGCCGACCGCGGCAATTACTGCATTCATTGTTGTTACCTCAAAAGCAGCGCGGTGAGGCAATCACCGCCAAACGGAATGAGTCCGGCCGGCAGTCTGCATAGGCCGCCAGCGGATTAAAGAAAAAAGGGTTTTATTAGAGGGCGCGCACTGTGCCGGAGCATTGCCGCCTTGTCAAAGCCAACACCAACGCCAACCCTCGTAGGCGCTGTCGAAGGCTGCAATCCTTTGATTTTCAACGACCTTGATGACACCAGAAGATCAAAAGATCGCAGCCTTCGGGTCAAGTCGGCTCTGCAAGCCAAGCGCGAGCAGGCTTGCTCCCACAGGATTAGTGGTTGTCCGCAAAATTTGCAGGCAACACAGATCCAGTGTGGGAGCGGGCTTGCCCGCGATGAGGTCATAACATCCAACATCTATGTTGGCTGTTACATCGCCTTCGCGGGCAAGCCCGCTCCCACAGGTTAATCGGCGTTCTTCAGATTGGGGTCAGCGTTTGGGCAGTTCGATCGTGACCTTCAACCCTTCCCACTCGCTTTCCTGCAACTTCAACACCCCGCCCCACGTGTCGACGATGTCGCGCACGATGCCCAACCCCAGCCCATGCCCATCCGTCTGTTCATCAAGCCGGGTACCGCGGCTGAACACCTGAGCGCGCTGGTCTTCGGGAATTCCCGGGCCATCGTCTTCCACGCTCAACTCAAACCTTTCTGCCGTTTCGACGATGCTCAACCGCACCTCGGCATCCGCCCATTTGCAGGCGTTGTCCAGCAGGTTGCCGAGCAACTCCAGCAGATCTTCGCGATCCCACGGCAGTTGCAAACCGGCCGGCGCGCGGTAGCTCAGTTCGAGGTGTTCGCCGTGGATCATGTTCAACGTGGCCAGCAACCCAGGCAGTTCGGCATCGCAATCAAACAGCGCCCCGGGCAGTGCATCGCCGGACAGTCGGGCGCGGTTGAGTTCTCGATTAAGCCGTTGCTGAACCTGTTCCAGCTGCGCCTGCATGACTTTGCGCAGCTGCGGGTGAGCATCGAGTTTTTCGCTGGAAGCCAGGCTCAACAACACCGCCAGTGGCGTTTTCAAGGCATGGCCAAGATTGCCCAACGCATTACGCGAGCGCTTGAGACTGTCTTCGGTATGGGCCAGCAAATGGTTGATCTGCGCCACCAGCGGTTCCAGCTCCAGTGGCACTTCTTCATCGAGTTGCGAACGCTGGCCCTGCTGCAACTGGGCGATTTGCTCGCGGGCCTTTTCCAGCGGGCGCAAGGCGCGGCGCACGGTGATCCGTTGCAACAGCAAAATCAACAACAACCCCGCCAGCCCTAACCCGAGGCCGACCTGTTGCATGCGCCGAAAGCTCTCACGCACCGGGGTATAGTCCTGGGCGACGCTAATGGAAATCGCCTGGCCCAACCGACGATAGTCCGAACGCAATACCAGCAGCTGCTGCCCTTCCGGCCCCAATTGCAGATTGCTATGCAGGCCGGGGTGTCCTAGCTGCGGCAGCTCCTGATCCCATAACGAGCGGGAACGCCAATGGCTGTCGGCGAAATCGATACGAAAATAATGTCCGGAGAATGGTCGCTGATAGGCCGGCGACAAGTGCCGCTCATCCAGTTGCAATCCCTGCGGCCCACGCACCAGCGCCACCAACAGGTTTTCGCTGTCGTTGCGCAGCCCGGCTTCGAGGTAGCGCTGCAAACCCATTTCGAACAGCCACAGGCTGGTTTGCGCCAGCACCAGGCCGACGATCACCATCACGCTGATCAGGCCCAGGCTCAAGCGGCGCTGGATCGACCTCACTGGGCTTGCCCGCCGAACAGGTAACCCTGACCGCGACGGGTTTCGATCACGCTGCGGCCGAGCTTGCGTCGCAGGTGATTGACGTGGACTTCCAGCACGTTGGAATCGCGCTCGGTTTCACCGTCGTAGAGGTGTTCGGCGAGGTGGCTTTTGGAAAGGATCTGTTCGGGGTGCAGCATGAAGTAGCGCAGCAGGCGAAACTCGGCGGCGGTGAGCTGGATGTCGGCGCCGTCGCGGGTCACGCATTGGCGACCTTCATCCAGATGCAAACCGGCGGCCTTGAGCGTCGGCTGATTGGCGTGACCATGGGAGCGGCGCAACAATGCCTGGACTCGCAGGTGCAGCTCTTCGGGGTGAAACGGTTTGGTCAGGTAATCGTCGGCGCCGGCCTTGAGGCCTTCGATCCGCTCGGCCCAGGAACCGCGCGCGGTGAGGATCAGCACTGGCGTGGCCAAGCCCCCGGCTCGCCATTGCGCCAGCACGTCGAGCCCTGGCAAACCCGGCAGGCCGAGGTCGAGGATGATCAGGTCATAGGGCTCGCTGCTGCCCTGGTACACCGCATCACGGCCGTCGGCCAGCCAGTCCACGGCGTAACCCTGCCGGTTGAGGCCAGCCATCAATTCGTCGGCCAGCGGCACGTGGTCTTCCACCAGAAGCAAACGCATCGATCAGTCTTCCTTGTCTTTCAGTAAATGGCCGGTGGTGGCGTCAAGGTCCAGCTCGCGCACCACGCCTTCAGCAGTCAGCAGCTCGACTTCATAAATGTAGACGTCGTGTTTTTCCTCAAGCTCGGCTTCCAGCAATTTGGCTCCGGGATAGTGGTCCAGCGCTTGCCGCAAGAGTTGCTCCAGAGGCAGGATCACCCCTTGTTGGCGCAGGCGCAGGGCCTCGTCCTGATCCAGGTCGCGGGCCATGACCACCGAGCAAAAAGCCAGGAGCGCCAGCGCCATTCGACTGCTGGCGCGTCGATTTAACGAAAACACCTTCATTACGTTTCCTGATGATCCTTGAGAACCTGCCCGCTGACAGCGTCCAATTCCAGGTCCCACTCAAGACCCTGCGGGTCGCGCAGTTCCACCTGGTAGATGTACTTGCCGTACTCTTCTTCAAGCTCGGTTTCGGTGATTTTGGCGCCGGGGTGTTTGGCCAATGCCGTGGCGTTGAGCTTCTCGAAGGACACAATGGTACCAGCGTCGCGCAGTCTCAGGGCTTCGTCGGGGCCGAGGTCGCGCGCGTGGGCGATGCTGGCGGTCATGGCGATGATGATGGGGGCGGTGAACAGGGCAGTCAGGATTTTCATGGGTGTCTCCGTATTTTTTTATGTGTTGCCTACGGGCGCTACCTTAGTGATTCGAACTTAACTGAAACTGAATTGCCATCATTGATGATTGCAACGCGACATCACTGACACACAAGTCCCTGTAGGAGCTGCCGAAGGCTGCGATCTTTTGATCTTTGGCTGCCTCATGAACGCCAAAAATCAAAATCAAAAGATCGCAGCCTTCGGCAGCTCCTGCATTGATCGAGGGCAGTTAACATTCAACAAAAATGTCGACTGTTACACCGCTTTCGCGAGCAAGCCCGCTCCCACATAATCCCCCGCCTGCCAGACATCGAGACCGGTATGACCGCGATCCACATCAAGTTCCCTTCCCTGACTATCAAGGCCGGCCCGCGTGCCCTGGCGCGCATCCGGGCAAATGGCTTGAGCGCCGCCGATGTGGGCACGCTGCCGGGCGCCGCTGGTGGCCCGAAAGCGTTGGGGATTCAGGGGCTGGATCTGGCGCTGTTCGGCGAATGGCTGCCGGCGGCGCCCCGGGAGCGTTCGCTGATCGGCGCGTCGGTGGGTTCCTGGCGGTTCGCCAGCGCCTGCCTTCCGGATGCCGCCGACGGCATCCGCCGCCTCGGTCATCTGTACACCGAGCAGAATTTCGCCAAGGGCGTGACCATGGCGCAGATCAGCCAGAGCTCCCGGCGCATGCTCGATGACTTGCTCGACGGCCGCGATGCATCGATTCTGGATAACGCCCACTACCGACTGAACATCATGCTGGTCAAAAGTCACGGCCTGCTGGCGGACGATCATCGTGGTCGGCTGGGGCTGGGGCTGTCGTCGGTGATCGCCGACAACCTGCGCGGACGAGCGCGGCTGTCGCGGCATTTCGAGCGGCTGATCATCCACGACCCGCGCTTGGCGCCACCGGTCAACGCATTGAATGACTTCCCGTCGCGCTTCGTTGCGCTGGATGCCGGCAACCTGCACCAGGCCTTGCTCGCCTCGGGCTCGATCCCGATGGTCATGCAAGGCGTGCGCGACCTGCCGGGTGCCGGCGCCGGGACGTTCCGCGATGGCGGTCTGCTGGACTATCACCTCGACCTGCCCTACAGCGGCAACGACATCGTGCTCTATCCGCACTTCACTGATCGAGTGATTCCCGGCTGGTTCGACAAGACCCTACCGTGGCGCCGCGCCTGCCCGGCGCGTTTGCAGGATGTTCTGTTGCTGGCGCCGTCGAAGGAATATCTGTCGCGCCTGCCCTACGGCAAACTGCCGGACCGTAACGATTTCAAGCGTTTCATGGGCGACGCCCCGAGCCGGCAGAAATACTGGCGCACGACGATGGATGAAAGCCGTCGTCTGGGCGATGAGTTCCTTGAACTGGCCGCCAACGGTCGCCTCGGCGAGCGCTTGCTGACCCTCTAGTGCCCTGTCTCGCCAATACTGTTCCTTTTTGACGGCGGCTGTTGTCGCCATGCTGCGTTGCCGCTCCTCGCCATAGCGGGCTATGACTCGTCGCGGCGCCTTGCCTGACGACAAAAGCCACCCGCCAAAAGAGGAACGTATTGGTGAGACAGGACACTGGTCAGTGTTTTCCCGCATCGCCAAACGCAAGCTGGTAAACTCGCCACCTGCCCGAATCGCTGCGGCGAACGCCATCTGAACAGAGCTGAACATGACTGTGGAAATCTTCAAAGAATTTACCTTCGAATCCGCCCACCGCCTGCCCCACGTGCCGGACGGCCACAAGTGCGGTCGTTTGCACGGTCACTCGTTCAAAGTGGCAATTCACCTGAGCGGCGACCTCGATCCGCACACCGGCTGGATCCGCGACTTCTCGGAAATCAAGGCGATCTTCAAGCCGCTCTACGAGCGTCTGGACCACAACTATCTGAACGACATTCCTGGCCTGGAAAACCCGACCAGCGAAGTGCTGGCCAAGTGGATCTGGAATGAATTGAAACCCCTGCTGCCGGAACTCAGCGCGATTCGCATTCATGAGACCTGCACCAGCGGTTGCATCTATCGCGGTGAGTAAACTGACCCCAAGCACAACATAAATCCCTGTGGGAGCTGGCTTGTCGGATCGCCGCACCGCTGCGATGGCATCAACCCGGTTCGACGTTAAACCGAGCCGCCTGCATCGCGGGCAAGCCCGACTCCCACACAAGCCCGACCACACAAGAACTGCGTTTCGTCAGTGAATATAAAAACAGCCTTCAATGGCTGTTTTTTTATGCCTATGCTTCTTGGCTCGCACATGCCAAGAGGACGCTCCCATGGCTGACTGGCCGCTGGCTCAGACCTATCGCTTCAACGGGCACTCCGTGCGCTACGCCGTGCGTGGCGACGGTCCGCCGCTGGTGTTCGTGCATGGCACGCCCTTCTCGTCTTATGTGTGGCACCGGATTGCGCCGCACTTCATCACCACGCACCGGGTGCACTACTTCGATCTGCTGGGTTACGGGCAATCCACTCAGCCGGACGGCGATGTGTCGCTGGGCGTACAAAACCAACTGTTGGCGCAATTGCTGGAGCACTGGGGCCTGGAACGGCCAGACGTGGTGGCCCACGATTTCGGCGGAGCCACCGCGTTGCGCGCGCATCTGCTCAATGGCAAGGATTACCGCAGCCTGACGCTGATCGACCCGGTGGCGCTGACACCCTGGGGTTCGCCGTTCGTACAGCATGTGCGTCAGCATGAAGCGGCGTTCAGTGGACTGCCCGACTACATTCAGCAGGCGATTGTGCCGACCTATATTCGTGGCGCGATCAAGCGCGAGATTCCCGATCATGAGCTGGCGCCCTACGTGCGGCCCTGGCTCGGAGATCCGGGGCAAGCGGCGTTCTACCGGCAGATCGCGCAGATGGATGAACGTTATACCCGCGAAGTCGAAGGGCTGTATCCGACGGTTCGCTGCCCGGTGCAGATCCTTTGGGGTGAAGACGATCAGTGGATTCCCATTGAGCGCGGCCAGGCGCTGCATCAGATGATTGCGGGGTCGCAATTTCACGCCATTACCAATGCCGGGCATCTGGTCCAGGAGGATGCGCCGGAGGCGATTGTGGCGGCGATATTGCGGTTTTTGCCCCTGCACAAATCCCCCTGAAAAAACCGAATCAAATGTGGGAGCGATGTGGCGAGGGGGCTTGTCGGAACGCCGCATCGCCCCGTTCGGCTGCGAAGCAGTCGTAAACCCTGCGGTTGAACTGTGAGATGCCGGGGCCGCTTCGCGACCCAACGGGGGCAAGCCCCCTCGCCACAAGCCCGCTCCCACATGAGTCTTGTGTTCCGTCAACTGCACCGCTTTCGAGCCCTCTTCGGGCCAAATCCGCCTGCTCGTCTATAAATAACAACACCTTCGCGCCATTGGCACGAGCACTGCAACACCCCCCGCGTCCTCCATCCAGCAAGGAACGCCATATGACGCAGAACGATTCGGGCAACGATTACCCCCTCAGCGAAGTGCCGATGCATGCCCGCAAGGGACTTGCCTCCACCGCCATGGTGCTACTGGGTTTTACCTTCTTCACCGCGACCATGTTTGCCGGTGGCAAGCTTGGCGTGGCGTTCAGTTTCGGCGAGATGATGGCGGTGATTATCGTCGGCAATCTGCTGCTGGGGATCTACGCCGCGGGACTGGGCTACATCGCCTTCAAGAGCGGCCTCAACTCGGTATTGATGGGACGTTTCTGCTTCGGTGAAGTCGGCAGCAAACTCAGCGACCTGATCCTCGGTTTCACCCAGATCGGCTGGTACGCCTGGGGCACGGCGACCGCGGCTGTGGTGCTGGGCAAGTATTTCGAACTGAGTGAGGGCACCGTTCTGGGGCTGATGGTGCTGTTCGGCCTGGGCTTCTGTGCCACGGCGTACATCGGCTATCGCGGGTTGGAGATTCTGTCGTATATCGCCGTGCCGGCCATGATGTTGCTGCTGATGCTGTCGATGTGGGTCGCCACGGTGAAGGTCGGCGGGCTCGAGGGCTTGCTCGCGGTGGTTCCGACAGGAACGCTGGATTGGTCGACCGCGATTACCTTGGTGTTCGGCACGTTCGTCAGCGGTGCGACGCAAGCAACCAACTGGACACGCTTCTCCCGTTCGGCGCGGGTAGCGGTGTTGGCGAGCCTGATCGGCTTCTTCGTTGGCAACGGTCTAATGGTGTTGATTGGTGCCTACGGCGCCATCGTCTATCAGCAACCGGACGTGGTCGAAGTGCTGCTGTTGCAAGGCTTCGCCATGGCCGCGATGGCGATGTTGCTGCTCAACATCTGGAGCACCCAGGACAACACCATCTACAACTTCGCCGTTGCCGGTTGCAACCTGCTGCGAACCGGCCGGCGCAAAACCGTGACCCTGGCCGGCGCGGTGATCGGCACGCTGCTGGCACTGCTGGGCATGTACGACATGCTAGTGCCTTACCTGATTCTGCTGGGCACGGTCATTCCGCCGATTGGCGGAGTGATCATGGCGGACTTTTTCTTCCGCTATCGGCGCCGCTACCCGCGCCTGGCCGACACACGGTTGCCCGCGTTCAACTGGCCGGGACTGAGCGCTTATGCCGTCGGCACAGTCGCGGCATTCAGTTCACCGTGGGTCGCGCCGCTGGTAGGGATTGCCGCCGCCGCGCTAACGTATGTGCTATTGACCGGGGTACTGGGTGCCCGTACCGCCGACGCACCACTCCAAGATCTCTAGAAGGATTCGCCCGATGCACATCATCAACGCCCGCCTGCGCAACCAAGAAGGCCTGCATGAGTTGCACCTGGAAAACGGCCTGATTCACAGCATCGCCCGGCAAACTGAAGCCCCATCCCTGGGGCCGGATGACCTGGACGCCGGCGGCAATCTGGTGGTGCCGCCCTTTGTCGAGCCGCACATTCACCTCGACGCCACCCTGACCGCCGGCGAACCGCGCTGGAACATGAGCGGCACACTGTTCGAAGGCATCGAGTGCTGGGGCGAGCGCAAGGCGACCATCACCCAGGAAGACACCAAGACCCGCGCCAAGAAGACCATCCAGACCCTCGCCGCCCATGGCATTCAGCATGTGCGCACCCACGTCGACGTCACTGACCCGGAACTGACCGCGCTCAAGGCAATGCTCGAAGTCCGCGAGGAAAGCCGTCATCTGATCGACCTGCAAATCGTCGCGTTCCCACAGGAAGGCATCGAGTCGTACCGCAACGGCCGAGAGCTGATGGAAGAAGCGATCCGCCTGGGAGCCGATGTGGTCGGGGGCATTCCGCATTTCGAGTACACCCGAGATCAGGGCGTCAGTTCGGTGAAGTTCCTCATGGACCTGGCCGAGCGCACCGGTTGTCTGGTGGACGTGCATTGCGACGAAACCGACGACCCGCACTCACGCTTCCTTGAAGTGCTGGCCGAAGAGGCCCGCAGCCGCGACATCGGTTCGCGCGTCACCGCCAGCCACACCACGGCCATGGGTTCATACGACAACGCCTACTGCGCCAAGCTCTTTCGGCTGCTCGGGCATTCGGGGATCAGCTTTGTCTCCTGCCCCACCGAAAGCATTCACTTGCAAGGACGCTTCGACAGCTTCCCTAAACGCCGTGGCGTGACCCGAGTGAATGAGTTGCTCGAAGCGGGGATGAACGTGTGTTTCGGTCAGGACTCGATCGTCGACCCGTGGTATCCGTTGGGCAACGGCAACATTTTGCGGGTACTCGAGGCTGGGTTGCACATCTGCCACATGCTCGGTTATCGCAATCTGCAAAGTGCGCTGGATCTGGTGACCGACAACAGCGCCAAGGCCATGAACCTGGGCGATCGTTATGGGCTGGAACAAGGGCGACCGGCGAATCTGTTGATTCTGTCGGCGGACAGTGATTATGAGGTGATTCGTAGTCAGGGTTTGCCGCTGTACTCGGTTCGCGGGGGCAAGGTGTTGATGAAGCGGCAGATGCCGGTGGTGGAATGGGTGGATCAGCTCTGAGTTTTCGCTGACTGGCGGGCCTCTTCGCAAGCCCGCTCCCACAGAGATCTGTGTTGAATGCAAAATTTGCAAACAATAGAAAACCTGTGGGAGCGGGCTTGATCTGGTCAAGTAATCCCGGACACCAGTTACGGTGTTTATGCCGCTTTTAGCTCCATAGCTATTGGCGACAGGTAGTTGTTGTAGCTGTGGAGCCTGGTGCGGTTGTAGTACATGAAGAAACGCACCATATCGGTTTGTGCTTCCTCGCTCGTGCTGTAGCCGTTGCGAGGGACCCATTCTGACTTCAGGGTGCCGAAAAAGCGTTCCGTTGGAGCATTGTCCCAACACTGCCCGCGATGACTCATGCT
Source organism: Pseudomonas lini (assembly GCF_964063345.1). Taxonomy (NCBI): domain Bacteria; kingdom Pseudomonadati; phylum Pseudomonadota; class Gammaproteobacteria; order Pseudomonadales; family Pseudomonadaceae; genus Pseudomonas; species Pseudomonas lini. Next base: position 5,189,989 of record NZ_OZ061318.1, on the reverse strand, counting down.
CTGCAAAATGCCATGGCGCATCAGCTCTTCTTGAAACTTGCGACTGGTGTACTGACAGCCCTGATCCGAATGGAACATCAACCCAGGTGGGCAGGTTCGAAGCTCTGTCGCCATGCGTAGCGCTTTACTCACCAAGTTGGCGTCATTGACCAGCGAAAATGCCCAACCAATGACCCGACGAGCAAACAAATCGATCACGATGGCCAGATGAACCCAGCGCTTGCCTACCATCAAGCTTGTAACGTCGCCACACCAGACTTGATTGACCGCGGTCGGCTTGAAATTGCGCTTGAGCAGGTTGGGCGCGACAAATGCTTCAACTCCTTTGGACCTGAATGGATGAGGCTGGCGTTGTTTGCTGACAATGTTGGCTTCCCTCATCAGGGCTTTAACAAGGCTTCTTCCGACCGCTATGTTTTGGGCCTGCAGATGCTTGCTGATCGTTCTGGACCCCATGGCTTCCCGGCTTTCGCTGTGCAGTTCGACCACCTTCCCCTTGAGCTCTTCGCGCTCGATCTTAGGCCGCGAGAGACGCTGTAGCCATTCGTAAAAGCTGCTGCGCTTCACATCGAAAACGCGACACAGGATGGCGGTCGGGAATGACTCTCTTAGCTCCGCGATCATCGAAAACGATCGGGATCCGACATCAAGAGAGCGGTAGCCTTTTTTAAGATTTCGGCTTCCATTTCCATGCGTTTGATCTTGGCTTTCAAATCCTGAATCTGGCGCTGATCCTCAGTAATGGCCTTGGTGCCTTGAACCGGTTGCCCCTTGTGTTCCTTGCGAACCTGATCCACCCAGCGCCGCAACGCGGTGGCGCTAATGTCCAGCGACGCGCAGACTTCCTGTACCGAACAACCGTCATCAATCACCATGCTGGCTGCACGATGTTTGAACTCGCGGGAAAAGACTCTTCTTTCTTTCATGGAACCTCCAAATTGGCGAAATCATATCGCCCTTAAGAGGTGTCCGGAATTATTAGGCCAGATCAGCCTCGCTCCCACAGGTTTTGTGTCGTACGCAATATTCACAAACGACACAAACCTGTGGGAGCGAGGCTTGCCCGCGAAGAGGCCCGCTCAGTCGCCGCAAATTTCCAGGACTAATCCGTCACGAGACATCGCCCGAAGGCCGAGCCCGCAACCGTCGCCCAATCACATCCAGCACATCACACCCATCGCGCAGTGGAATGGCGCAGAGCAAGGCAAAGTCGCTAAGTATCATCGAGTCGCACTCGACAGAGCCGCGCATGGACAGGTTTTCGAGCACCTGGGTGACGGCACGAATTCGATAGCTGGCAGCGTCGGTCAAAATATCGAGCGGCGCGTGGGTATGGACGAACAGCGTGGGCATGTCGTTGCAGTTGCTGGTGAGCGCCATGAAGCGGTTTTTGGGGTGAGGAATTGGTTTTTCGTAGGGTGGATCAGGGGTAATAGCCGTCATTGTTTGACTCCTAACGTATGGATTGGAGCCGCCAGAAATCACTTCCACGCAATAGGTGGTGGCTGTACGCAGGTGTGGAAGACCAGGACGTTAGGCACCTGGCGCACTCGAAAGCGCCCCGCGCACAGCCACCATAAAACACAGACGATAAAAAACGCCGAACTGGTGGCGCTTGATGCGCCTAACGATAGAAGGGCTTCCACGCCCTGTCACTGAATTTGCAGTGACAACCCCAAGACTATCGATGGAGCGCATTTCGCACCAGTTCATGAAAACCGCTACAACTTGAAGGAAATCTCCGATGGATCTGCCCGGTAATAAACGCGCGAGACTTTGCGGGGGATCGATCAGGAAAGAAGTCAGGAAAGGATGATGTGGATGTAGGCCGATTCTCTTAATAGCCACTCCATTAATCAACAAGCAGGCAAAAACGCAAACGTGGCGAGAGGTTTCCCTCTCACCACGTTAATTTGTCAGACACACAATTATTTAATCCGCAGAACCACGAGACGCCAATTCTTTCAATTTGAGTTCGGCCAACGGATGCCCTGCTTTCGCTGCCATTTCCCACCAGCGAGCCGCTTCAGCCGGATCCGGCGCCTTGCTCGGCGTTCCGGCCAGGCTGATCACACCAACCTGATACGCTGCCTTGCCATCCCCCGCCAACGCGGCCAGGCGCAGTAATCGCACACCTTCCTCGCGAGCCCCAAGACCGACGCCGCGAAAGGTCAGAATGTGGCCGTAGAAGCTCTGGGCGCCGACATCACCCAGGTTCGCCATACGCGCGAACTGGCCCTCGAGCCAACTCCAGCCTCGCGGCTGATGCACAAACCACGACCAGTGGAACAACCGGCGGGCCAGCCAGTAACTGGCCCGCGCCTTGAGTCTTAAAAACACTCAGGCTTCCGCCGACTCGGGGTACTCGTATTCGAACACCCGCACTACTTCCGAGGCATGCCAGGACGCGGCAGCCACGCCATCGGACGGTCCGGAGAAGCGCCCGAGGCGCTCGACACATTCGAAAAAACCGGTGCGCGGTAAGCGGCTGGCGCCCTGACTGATCACCAGCGAGCTGCGCAACGGCTGCTCGGCTCTGGCATCCAGCGCGGCCAGGTGCTCAAGCGCTGCGGTCAAGGTTTGCATGGCCGGCGTGGGTAGCTGCAAACGCTCCAGCAACGCCCGATAAGTCAAAAGATGGCGCTGACGACGCGCCTGATCCAGCTCCCCCAGCAATCCATCCCAATGTTGACGACTGATGCGTACGCTCACGATTCATCCCTCCATCCTGGCACCGTCAATTCCCAGGCGAGGCTGCGGCGAATAGCAGCGTCGGGTTGACGCTCACCGCTTTCGATCAAGGCGAGATATGACGGGCTGATGCCTACCGTGCGGGCCAGCGCCTCAATGGCGATGCCCTTCCCTTCGCGCAAATTGCGTAGTTGATCCAGACCCGGAAGAATCTGGTCTGGTGCTGCCGCGGGAGGCACTGTGGCGTCGCGCGGTGGTTGTTGCTTGATGCCTGCTGCTTTCAGTAGAGCCTGATACTGAGCCCATGGCAGAACCGCATATTCGGGTTCGCCTTCGCGTGTAATTATCTGAATATCCATGACTACCCCGTAGGACAACGACACTTAGCGAGTCGGCGCTTTTCCCTAGAAGTGTAATCCTAACAGCGGCCAAGGTCGCGGGGGTATGAATATGGATGATCCTGAATCGGTTCAGGTTTTTTTTGGGCCCTGAAGCTGCAGTTGTTCCGGGGTATCAGGCAGGCGTTCGACCACCGCGAGCTTTTCCGGCAACTGACGCTTGCGCCAGGCACGGAAGGCGTTGAGTTCGTCATCGAGGACTTTCATCAACCAGGCCAGCACGGCAATGTCGTCGAGCATGCCGAATACCGGGATGAAATCCGGGATGGCATCCACCGGGCTCAGGAAATACATCAGGCCAGCCACCACCGAGACCAGTGCTTTTGGGCTGATGGCCCGGTACTCGCCACGCCAGTAGGCCAGGCAGAGTGCCTGCAACAAACGCAGATCATCTTTGAGTTTGCCCAGGCGACTGCCCTGGCTCGCGCCTTTGCTGGCAACAGCGAACAGCAGGGTCGGCAAACGACCACGGGCGAGCAGGCGTCCGGCCAGAGGCAGGAAACGAGCGAAATTCCAGGGCGTTTTCATTTGTTCCTCCCGCTGAAATGTTATCCACACAAATTGTGGATAACCTTGTGAACAGAGCTGCATTTCATCGCTGAAAGCCCCGTTTCATAAGGGCCTGACTCAGATCGGGCGTTTTTTACTCACATAAAAAAACCCAAGAATTCATTGACTTGGCGCCTCGGTCCGTCTAGCCAAACGCTCTCACTGGCTATGACTCCAGCGTACCGCATCCGTTCGCTTTGTTTACCTTCCCTGAACGCCAGATGCAACAACGCCCCGCATAAGCGAGGCGTTGTTTTTCGAGCAGACGCGAATTACTTGGTGGCGTCTTGTTTTGCTGGATCCTTGATGGCCAGCAGCTCCAGGTCGAATACCAGCACCGAGTTGGCTGGAATCGCCGGGCTTGGGCTTTGGGCGCCGTAAGCCAGCTCGCTAGGGATGTACAGTTTGTACTTCTCGCCAACGTGCATCAGTTGCAGGCCTTCGACCCAACCCGGAATCACACCGCTGACCGGCAGATCGATCGGGCTGCCGCGCTCGACGGAACTGTCGAAAACGGTGCCATTGGTCAATTTACCGGTGTAGTGAACAGTCACTACGTCGGTTGGCTTAGGCTGAGCGCCGTCGGCTTTCTTGACCACTTCGTATTGCAGGCCGGAAGCCGTGGTGACGACACCTGCTTTCTTGCCGTTTTCTTCAAGGAACTTCTTGCCGGCGGCTGCCGACTCTTCGCTCATCTTGGCCAAACGCTCTTCAGCACGCTTTTGCAGTGCGGCGAAGGCTTCAACCAGCTCTTCATCTTTCAGCTTCTGTTCTTTCTTGCCGACGGCATCTTCGATGCCCTGGGCTACCGCTTTGGAATCCAGGTCATCCATGCCTTCCTGAGCAAGGCTTTTGCCCATGTTCAGGCCGATACCGTAGGAAGCTTTTTGCGCCGGGGTTTTCAGCTCTACGCTGGTCTGCGAATCACAACCCGCAAGTACCAGGCCAACCAGGGCCACCGCCGCCGCCAACCGATGCTGTTTCATGCTATTTCCTTGTTCATGCGCCTAAAGGGCAATCGAGTAAAGCCGCGAGCTTATCAGGCCGCCACGACCAATGGCTACCGGCATGAGAGCAGGAAACGTCTGATAAGTTCAGGTGTTTAAACGCATTTCGGCCATAGAAGGATGAAGCTTCTGTCATTTGGCTCTTACAGACTTAGGGGGGTTCCCACAGCCTCTGGCGTAATGGCCTCTTGCCGCACCTCGTCCGGTGAGGCATAAGAGAGCTACAAATTGACAAGGACGTTTATCTTGCGCCTCATATTCCGCTTGCTGATTCTGATCGCAGTATTACTGGGGCTAGGCCTCGCCATAGTGCTGTATTACGTCGCCAACCCGAAACTACCGGTTTGGTCACCGGCGCAACAGGTGAATTACCTGGAGCAATGGAGTGCCGCCGACCGACAGGCTTACTACTTCACACCTCAAGGTACCCAGGTCAAAGGCTTGCGCTATGACTGGTTCAACGCCCTGGAACTGCCCTTTTCGCAAAAACGATTCGCCGCTCCTGAATACCTCGCACGCTTTGGTTTTCTGATCGACCCGAGCCAGAAAGCCACGCCAAACAATCCCGGTAACCTGCCCGTCGGTTTTGCCCGTCATCAAAACCCCGGCAGCCAGGACGAGTTTCTGGACATCACCTGCGCCGCCTGTCACACGGGCGAATTGCGCTTCAATGGTCAGGCTGTGCGTATCGACGGCGGCTCGGCCCAGCATGTGTTGCCATCCAGCGTTCCTACGCTGCGAGGTGGCAGTTTCGGACAAGCACTGGTCGCGAGTCTGACCTCGACTTACTACAACCCCTGGAAATTCGAACGTTTCGCCCGCAACGTTCTGGGTCAGGACTACGACGCACGGCATCAACAACTACGCCAGGATTTTAAAGTCTCACTCGATACCTTCTTGAAAGTGGCCTGGAACGACACCCACCGCGGCCTCTACCCCACCGAAGAGGGACCTGGCCGCACCGATGCATTCGGGCGCATTGCCAATGCCAGCTTCGGCGACGCGATTTCACCCGCCAACTACCGCGTGGCCAACGCACCGGTGGACTACCCGCAACTGTGGGACATGTGGACCTTCGACTGGGTGCAGTGGAACGGTTCGGCGCAGCAACCGATGGCCCGTAATATCGGTGAGGCCTTGGGCGTGGGTGCCACGCTGAATTTCTTCGACAGCAGCGGGCAGCCGCTCAAGGGCGACGACCGCTACCCGTCCAGCGTCCGGGTGCGCGATCTGCACCAGATCGAGCAAACCCTGCAACGACTCAAACCGCCCGCCTGGCCGGAAGCCCTGTTGGGCAACATCGACAAGCCCCTGGCCGCAAAAGGCCGCGAACTATTCGCTGAAAACTGCGCCGGGTGCCATGTACCCCGCGTCACCCAAAGCGACGGCAGACCGGTGCATCATCTGAAATTACTGCCTGTGGAGGTGATTGGCACAGACGCCGGCGCCGCCAACAATATTGCTGATCACCGCTTCGATCTGACGGCCTTGCAGTGGGATCCGGCAGAGCTTGCGCAACTGGACGTACAACTGCATCCCAAACCCACAGAACCATTGGATATGAGCCAGTTATCCGTGGCCAAGGGACTGGCTTACGTCACTGCTTTCGTGAGCAACCAGGCCTACCGCGAAGCCAATGTGACAGCCGCGGAGCGCCCGAACCTGGACGGATTCGGCCTGCCGATCGGCGTTCAAGAGTTGCGTAGCTATAAAGCTCGACCATTGGCAGGTGTCTGGGCCACTCCGCCGTTTTTGCATAACGGTTCGGTACCGAGCATTTATCAACTGCTCTCGCCACAAAGTGAACGCGCGACCACGTTCTACAAGGGCACCTTCGAATACGACCCCAAACATTTGGGTTATCGCACCGAAGCCTTCACCAACGGTTTTGTGTTCGACACGCGTATCACCGGCAACCACAACAGCGGCCACGAGTTCCGCGCAGGCGAGCGCGGCAACGGCGTCATTGGTCGCCTGCTGCAGCCGGAGGAACGCTGGGCGCTGCTGGAATACCTGAAAGTATTGGGCGGCCCGATGGAGTCGCAATTGACAGACCGCCGCCTCAGTCAAAAGGATTGACCCATGCTGATCACTCTCTGGTTGCGCCTTGGCGTTTTCCTCGGCAAAACCCTGTTGTGGTTGCTGGGCCTGGGTTTGCTCGGCTGGGCGCTGCTCATGGCCTGGTCCGCCTGGCAGCATCGTGGCCCGGTATCGGCTGAAGAACTGATTCCGGATGGCGAAGCGGCAATGACCCAGGACATCATCCAGACGGCCGTGCGTATCGTCGATCAACACCGCGAAAGTACCCGCTACCTGCGCGATGCCCATGCCAAGGCCCATGGCTGCGTGAAGGCCGAGGTTCAGGTGCTGCCGGATCTGGCGACGGAGTTACGTCGAGGCGTGTTCAGCGAACCCGGCAAAACCTGGCAAGCGACGATGCGGCTGTCCAATGGCAATGCGTATCCGCAGTTCGACAGCATCCGCGATGCTCGGGGTATGGCGATCAAACTGTTCGATGTGCCTGGTAAACAGCTGCTGAGTGACCGACAAGGACGCAGTGAACAGGATTTCGTGATGTTCAACCATCCGAACTTCTTTGTCAGCGATGTCGCCGAGTATCGTCAGAATGTAGCCGCTCAGTCTGATGGCAAAAAGGTCATGGCGTTCTTCCCGGGTTGGGACCCACGCACCTGGCAGGTTCGCCATCTGTTTATCGCCCTGGCGACGCTCTCCCCTGCCCCGACAAGCCCGACGCAGACCACTTACTTTTCGGTTTCGCCGTACAAGTTTGGTGAAGCCAACGCAAAATTCCGGGTGATGCCGGATCCTGATAGCTGTCCGGTCTACGCGCTGCCCACGCAAAATCAAAACCTGCCGAACTTTCTGCGCAGTGCGCTGAACCAGCAGCTGTCGACCGATCGGGTACCGGCGTGTTTCGTCTTGCAGATCCAGCGCCAGGATGCGGGCAAGTACATGCCGATCGAAGATACCAGTATCGAGTGGAGCGAAAGCGACGCGCCCTTCGAAACCGTGGCCAGGATCAAACTGCCCGCCCAGGATTTCGATACCCCGGCGCTGAACCTGCAATGCGACAACCAGTCGTTCAACCCATGGTTCGGCCTTGAAGCCCATAGGCCGATTGGCGGGATCAACCGGTTGCGCAAAGCGGTGTACGAGGCTGTGAGCGACTACCGGCACAGTCGTAACGCTGAACAATAGGCAAGGCAGAAACGAAAAAAGCGACCCGGACAGGGCAATGCTGGTCAGTTACGCGCGGAACCTGTGGGAGCGGGCTTGCTCGCGAAAGCGGTGTGTCAGGCAACATCAATGTTGACTGTGCCGCCGTCTTCGCGAGCAAGCCCACATTGGATTGCGCTTAACCGGCATTACCCGAACAGGTCACTTTTTCACTGGATCCGCTACAAAGCCAAATCCCAGACAGCAAAAAGCCCGCATTAAGCGGGCTTTCTGTGGTGATCTGGCGTTCAGCGTTCCAGATACCGAATATGGCGCAGCGGACGGGACTCGAACCCGCGACCCCCGGCGTGACAGGCCGGTATTCTAACCGACTGAACTACCGCTGCGCGTAGCGTTGAAAGTAAGTGGTGGGTGATGACGGGATCGAACCGCCGACATTCTGCTTGTAAGGCAGACGCTCTCCCAGCTGAGCTAATCACCCTTTACCTTCGTTGCGGGGCGCATTGTGCCACAGATTTTCATAAAGTGTTGATTTAATTGATAAAAAATCAAAAAAATCTGAAAACCGGTAAAACGACACACCCTGCAGGAACTTCAGACAGAAAAAAACCCGCGTTAGCGGGCTTTTCCGTGGTGACCTGGCGTTCAGCGTTCCAGGTTACCGAATATGGCGCAGCGGACGGGACTCGAACCCGCGACCCCCGGCGTGACAGGCCGGTATTCTAACCGACTGAACTACCGCTGCGCGTAACACTAAAGCGAATGGTGGGTGATGACGGGATCGAACCGCCGACATTCTGCTTGTAAGGCAGACGCTCTCCCAGCTGAGCTAATCACCCTTCACTTTCGGTGTGGCGCGCATTCTACGGAGCGACCCAACCTCTGGCAAGCACTTTTTTAATTAATTTTCTCAGGCCTTCCAAAGGCTTAGAGAAGGGTTGGCCTATGGCACACGGAGGACAATAATGCCCCCCTTTGTATAAAGGAGAGACTCATCCCCATGTGGTTCAAAAACCTGCTTATCTATCGCCTGACCCAAGATCTGCCTTTTGATGCCGAGGCGTTGGAAACTGCACTGGCCACCAAACTGGCGCGTCCATGTGCAAGCCAGGAGTTGACCACCTACGGTTTCGTCGCGCCATTCGGTAAGGGCGAAGACGCGCCGCTGGTGCACATCAGCGGCGACTTCCTGCTGATCGCCGCCCGTAAGGAAGAGCGCATTCTGCCGGGCAGCGTCGTACGCGACGCGGTGAAGGAAAAGGTCGAAGAGATCGAAGCCGAACAAATGCGCAAGGTCTACAAAAAGGAACGTGACCAGATCAAGGATGAAATCATCCAGGCCTTCCTGCCCCGCGCCTTTATCCGCCGCTCGTCGACCTTCGCCGCCATCGCGCCGAAACAGGGCCTGATCCTGGTTAACTCGGCTAGCCCGAAACGTGCCGAAGACCTGCTGTCCACTCTGCGCGAAGTGATCGGCTCGCTGCCAGTGCGTCCGCTGACGGTGAAGATGTCGCCGACCGCCACCATGACCGAATGGGTCACCACCCAGAAAGCCGCGAATGATTTCTTCGTGCTGGATGAGTGCGAGCTGCGCGACACCCACGAAGACGGCGGCATCGTTCGCTGCAAGCGTCAGGACCTGACCAGCGAAGAAATCCAGCTGCACCTGAGCACCGGCAAAGTGGTCACTCAACTGTCGTTGGCCTGGCAGGACAAACTGTCGTTCGTGCTCGACGACAAAATGGTGGTCAAGCGCCTGAAGTTCGAAGACCTGCTGCAAGATCAGGCGGAACAGGACGGTGGCGACGAAGCCCTGGGTCAACTAGACGCCAGCTTCACCCTGATGATGCTGACCTTCGGCGACTTCCTGCCGTCGATGGTTGAAGCGTTGGGTGGTGAAGAGACCCCGCAGGGTATCTAAAAAAACCGGTTCCTCTTGAAGGAACCGGATCAAAGGTGGGAGCTGGCTTGTCGGATCGCCGCACCGCTGCGATGGCGGTGTGTCAGACGGCTTAAATGTAATCTGACACTCCGCCATCGCAGGCAAGCCAGCTCCCACATTGATTAGATTTCCAAACTGGGAATCTCACTTACTCAACAAGGATCAGGCCATGCGCGCACTGGCTGCATTGAGTCGTTTTGTCGGCAACACATTCGCTTACTGGGTACTGATTTTCGCCGTCGTGGCGTTTCTGCAACCGGCCTGGTTCATCGGCTTGAAAGGCGCCATTGTGCCGCTGCTGGGGCTGGTGATGTTCGGCATGGGCCTGACCCTCAAGCTCGAAGACTTCGCCGAAGTCGCTCGTCATCCGTGGCGTGTGGCCTTGGGCGTGGTTGCCCATTTCGTGATCATGCCCGGTGTGGCGTGGTTGCTCTGCCAGGTTTTCCACCTGCCGCCGGAAATCGCCGTCGGCGTGATTCTGGTCGGCTGCTGCCCAAGCGGTACCTCGTCGAACGTGATGACCTGGCTGGCGCGCGGCGATCTGGCGTTGTCGGTGGCCATTGCCGCTGTCACCACCCTCCTCGCTCCGCTGCTGACGCCGGCGCTGATCTGGCTGCTGGCTTCGGCCTGGTTGCCGGTGTCGTTCATGGAGCTGTTCTGGTCGATCCTGCAAGTCGTGCTGCTGCCGATCGTACTCGGCGTGGTTGCCCAGCGCGTACTCGGTGATCGGGTACGTCATGCGGTAGATGTGTTGCCACTGGTGTCGGTGGTGAGCATCGTGATCATCGTCACTGCCGTGGTGGCCGCCAGTCAGGCGAAGATTGCCGAATCCGGCCTGCTGATCATGGCCGTGGTGATGTTGCACAACAGCTTCGGCTACTTGCTGGGTTACTTCACCGGACGCCTGTTCAACCTGCCACTGGCCCAGCGCAAATCCCTGGCACTGGAAGTCGGCATGCAGAACTCCGGTTTGGGCGCGGCGCTGGCCAGTGCGCACTTCTCGCCGCTGGCGGCGGTGCCAAGCGCGTTGTTCAGCGTCTGGCACAACATTTCCGGGGCGCTGCTCTCGACGTATTTCCGTCGCATGAGCGAGAAAGAAGACCGGCAAATCGCTGCTCAGCAGGCGGCGGATTAAGCCGCAAACTTGATCCTCGGATTAATGATGGGCACTCTATGGCGCAATGCGGGGACGACCTCGCGGCTCGATCGAGTGATTAATCCGGGGACGACCCCATCCATTGATGGAGGTCTTTGATGTCCTGGATCATTCTGTTTTTCGCTGGCCTGTTCGAAGTCGGCTGGGCCGTCGGCCTGAAATACACCGACGGTTTCAGCCGCCCTCTCCCTACCGCACTGACCATTGCCGCCATGGCGATCAGCCTTGGCCTGCTGGGCCTTGCCATGAAGGAATTGCCGCTGGGCACAGCCTATGCGATCTGGACTGGCGTGGGTGCAGTGGGCACGGTGATCGCCGGGATCATTTTGTTTGGTGAATCCATGGCGCTGTTTCGGCTGGTCAGTGTGGCGTTGATCATTGCCGGGTTGGTTGGGCTCAAGGTTAGCGCTTAGGCCTCTGAAGCCATCGCGGGCAAGCCCGGCTCCCACAGGGATTGATGGAGTGTCCACACTATGTGGCACAACACAGAACCTGTGGGAGCCGGGCTTGCCCGCGATGAGGCCCGCCCGATCACCGACTATCTAACGGCCCCACGCAATTCCCCCACCAACCCTTGCAATGTCGCCGGCTCAGCCACTTCAACGGCCACCGCCGGCCCCGCCACCAGGGTCACCCGCGACCACAGCCTGCGAAACACGCCCTTGTCTGGATCGCGGCTGAAGAAACTCCCCCACAACCCCTGCAGCGCCAGCGGAATCACCGGCACCGGTGTTTCTTCGAGAATCCGCGTCAGCCCACCCTTGAACTCGTTGATCTCGCCATCGGCGGTCAACTTGCCTTCAGGGAAAATGCACACCAACTCACCGTCCTTCAGGTATTGGGCGATGCGGGTGAAGGCTTTTTCGTAAATCTGAATGTCTTCCTGACGCCCGGCGATAGGAATCGTCCCCGCCGTGCGGAAGATGAAGTTCAGCACCGGCAAGTTGTAGATTTTGTAATACATCACAAAGCGAATCGGCCGACGCACTGCGCCGCCAATCAGCAACGCATCGACGAACGACACATGGTTGCAAACCAGCAGTGCTGCGCCTTCATCAGGAATCAGCTCCAGATTGCGATGCTCGACGCGGTACATGGAATGGCCGAGCAGCCAGATCATGAAGCGCATGCTGAACTCGGGGACGATTTTGAAGATGTAGGCGTTGACGCCGATGTTCAGCAGCGACACCACCAAAAACAGCTGCGGGATCGACAGCTTGGCGAGGCTCAGCAAGACGATCGATACAATCGCCGACACCACCATGAACAGGGCATTCAGAATGTTGTTGGCGGCGATCACCCGCGCCCGTTCGTTCTCGACGGTACGCGACTGGATCAGCGCATACAGCGGCACGATGTAGAAACCGCCGAAGATCCCAAGCCCAAGAATGTCGATCAACACCAACCAGGTGTGACCGAACCCAAGGACTTCGATCCAGCCGTGGCCGGCAACACTGTCGGGAATTGCGCCGGAATGCCACCACAACAGCAAGCCAAACACCGTCAAACCGAATGAGCCGAACGGCACCAGACCGATCTCGACTTTGCGCCCGGAGAGTTTCTCGCAGAGCATCGAACCCAGTGCGATCCCGACCGAGAACACCGTAAGAATCAGCGTCACCACGGTCTCATCGCCGTGCATCCATTCCTTGGCATACGCCGGGATTTGCGTCAGATAAATCGCCCCGACAAACCAGAACCATGAGTTGCCGACGATCGAACGCGATACCGCGGGGGTTTGCCCGAGGCCCAGTTTCAAGGTGGCCCAGGACTGGCTGAAAATGTTCCAGTTCAAACGCATTTCCGGCGATGCCGCCGCGGCCCGGGGAATGCTGCGGCTGGCGAGGTAACCGAGTACCGCGATCCCGATGATTGCCGTGGAAACGACCGGCGCGTAGTTGCTGGTGGACATCATGATCCCGGCACCAATCGTCCCGGCAAGAATCGCCAGGAAGGTGCCCATTTCCACCAGACCGTTACCGCCCACCAGCTCTTCTTCGCGCAAGGCCTGCGGCAGGATCGAGTACTTCACCGGCCCGAACAGCGCCGAGTGGGTGCCCATGGCAAACAGCGCCAGCAGCATCAGCGACAGGTGATCGAACATGAAACCGACCGCGCCCACCGTCATGATGACGATTTCCCCGAGCTTGATCAGACGGATCAGTGCGTCCTTGGCGAACTTTTCCCCGAATTGCCCGGCCAGCGCCGAGAACAGGAAGAACGGCAAGATAAACAGCAACGCACACAAGTTGACCCAGATCGAACGGTCACCCTCGATAGTCAGCCTGTACAAAATGGCGAGGATCAGCGACTGCTTGAAGATGTTGTCGTTGAAGGCCCCGAGGGACTGCGTAACAAAAAACGGCAGGAAGCGCCGAGTGCGAAGCAAGGTGAACTGTGAGGGGTGACTCATCTTCCATGTGTCCCTGATTTAGGTAGAGAGTGGCTTGGATACTGTTATTGGAAGTCGAACGTCGATCCAGGCCACAGATTACCTAATCTTTGCAGGTTATTTCTGTAATCCTGCAATGCACGGCGAGACAAATAGCTCACCTCGCCACGCACCCTGCACTGTCCGTTTGGCGACAAGCAGCCACATCACCGCCAGCATTGCCACCAACACGCAACCAAAGACACTGAAAAACGTCAGGTTCAAGGTGCTGGCCAGTTTCAGCGTAGCCAGGGAATAAACACCCAGCGGAAAAGTGAAGCCCCACCAGCCGAGGTTGAACGGGATACCGGCGCGCAAGTAACGCACGGTGATCAACAGCGCTATCAGCATCCACCAGAGCCCGAAGCCCCACAGCGTGATGCCGGCCACCAAGCCAAGCCCCGCGGCAATCTCACCAATACCCGGCAGACCGTTGGCAGCAAAGATCGCTGGCGCGTCGGCGCCCAACAGCAACATGCCCAATGCGCCGGTACCGATGGGACCGAGGGCCAGCCAGCTCGAGGCAGCCATGTTTTCATGGGGCAATTTATGCAACGCCATGCGCAGCAACAGGATGGTCAGAATGCTGAACGCAACCGGTAGGGAAAAGGCCCAGAGCACGTAGCTGGTCACCAACACCACCAGTTGTGAATGAGCATCGGCCAGGTGCGGCGCCAGCAAGCCACCGCTGGCAGCCGCCACTTCCGCCGCCACCACCGGCAACAGCCAGACGGCAGTCATCTGGTCGATGCTGTGCTCCTGACGGGTGAACATCATGTAGGGAATCAATACGCCGCAAGCCAGCGACATCGCCACGTCCAGCCACCAGAGCACTTCGGCGAGATGAATCACACCGTCACCCCAGCGCGGCAAACCGAACAACAGAAAGCCATTGATGATGGTCGCAAGGCCCATGGGAATGGTGCCGAAAAACATCGAAACCGTGGAATGGCCGAAAATCCGTCGCGCCTCGTCGAAAAACATGACCCAACGGGCGGCATACATGGCCGTGAACACCACAAACAAAGCGATGTTGAATAGCCAAAGACCTTCGGCAAACGCATGCAGACCGGGATTCGACACCGGCAATTGCGCAATCGCCAGCGCCAATACACCCGTGCCCATGGTCGCCGCGAACCAGTTGGGGGTGAATTGGCGGATGGCCTCTCGTGGGTGCTGCAGATGACTGAGCGGTTTGATACCGGGTTTAACGCTATGGGTGCAGGTCATGGTGAACTCCTGTCCTCTCGTGAGGTGGAGCTCATGGTAGATCCGAATCGAATATCTATATAACGGGTAATATCTCTAACTGTTATCTGTTTTACCGATATTACATCAAACGCTGCCTTCAGCCTCGATCACCAATATCCGAGCTACACCGAGTGGATGAGCCACATGCTCGGTGCCCACCGATGCATAAAAAATATCGCCGACTTCAAGTAGCGTTTCCTTTTCCAGGCCTTCTTCGCGATAACGCATCTGCACCTGCCCATCGAGCACCACGAACACTTCCTGACCATCATTGATGTGCCATTTATAGGGCTGATCGGTCCAGTGTAAACGGGTGGTGATGCCGTTCATGTTGGCGATATCCAGCGCCGCCCAGGCGCGGTCACCGGTGAAGGATTTGCTGTGGATGATCTTCATGGGTCGGTCCGTCGAAATGAATGGCAGTGCCAAGGCTAACGGTCATCGAACATTGACGCCACAGGCTTTGACAGTCTGCTCACGCATCAACCCGACCAGCGCACCCAGCGACAGGATGATCAGCACCGCGCCATAACCATCGGTGGTTGCCACCAGGCCAAAGGTCCGCGTCAGACTGCCCGCCAACAACGACGGCAAACAGAACGCCAGATAGCTGAGCACATAAAACGCCGACATCAGCCCTGCCCGCTCATGAGGCAAGGCCAGCGGCACGATGCTTCGCAGCGCACCCAGGAAGCCCGCGCCGAATCCACCGCCCGCCACCAGGGTGCCGAAGAAAAACAACGGCAGGCTGGCGCTGTGTACCGCCAGCAGAATCAGCGCAACGCCCGCAGGCAGCAGGCTCGCGCCCAACAGCAAGACTTTGTCGGCCGGGCGATTACGCAAGGAGTAGATCATCAAGGCGCCGGTCACCGTCAATACGGCCACCGTCGCCCCGCCAATCAGGTTGGAGGTGGACCCGGTGGCGGTCCGCACCAGAGACGGCGCCAGGGAGGCGAAAAAACCACCGAGCGCCCACACCGCCAGATCTATCGGCAGCACCCGCCACAGCATACGCCGCGCCTGAATCGGCACATGCAAGGTCGGGCGCAACGAGACCCAGGCGCCCGGTTGTCGGGTGACGCTTTCCGGCAGGCGCCAGACGTACAGGGCTTGCATCACAAACAGCGCGAACAGCACCCAATAGGTCAGTTGCAGCGGCAGCGGCGCAAACTCGGCCAACACGCCACAGCCCATGGCACCCAGCGCCATGCCCAGCAACGGCGCGACGCTGTTGACCATCGGCCCTTGCTGACGGTCGGTATCCAGCAGCGCCGCACTTAAAACGGCGGTGGCCATGCCCGTGGCAAAACCCTGCAGGACCCGTGCACTGATCAGCCAGGCGACGCTGTCGGCGTTGATGAACAGCAACATCGCCAGCATGTTCAGCAACACGGCGGTGAAAATCACCGGTTTGCGCCCCAGATAATCCGAAAGCGAACCGACCGTGAGCAACGCCGCCAGCAAGCTGAGGGCGTAGACGCCGAAAATCAGGGTCAGGGTCACTGCCGAGAACTGCAGGTGTTCTTGATACAAGTGATACAACGGCGTTGGCGCGGTGGAAGCGGCGAGAAAACTGAGTAAGGTGATCGCCAGAAACCACAGGCTGGAACGGTTTGACGTTGAACGGGACATAAGCACACTCCGCAAAAGCTAACTTTTTGCTTTTGCGGAGTGTGCTACTGGCAAACGCTTAAAGCAAATTCTTTGTGTTAAGGTCCGCCGTATGGCTATTAAAGAAGGTTTACGTCCTGGTGGCCGCAGCGCCAGGGTGCAAGAGTCGATTCATTCGGCAGTCCGCGCGCTCCTCGAAGAACAGGATCGTGCGAGCGTGACCGTGCCGCAAATCGCTGCCCGGGCCGGGGTGACGCCGTCGACCATTTACCGGCGCTGGGGGGATCTGTCGGCGCTACTGGCCGACGTCGCCCTCGCCCGCATGCGCCCCGACAGCGAACCGGCCAACACCGGCAGCCTGCGCGGTGACGTGCGTGCCTGGGCGGAGCAGTATCTGGACGAGATGAGTTCCGAACCCGGGCGCAACATGATGCGCGACGTGCAATCCAGCGCCACGCCGGGCTATTGCGTGACGATCATTGGCGGGCAGTTGCAGACGATTCTGGATCGCTATCCCGAGCAGCCGAAGCCGAGTGTCGACCGGCTGATCAATATGGTGGTGGCGCCGACGGTGTTTCGCATCCTGTTTGCAGCTCAGGCGCTGGAGGTTGGAGAGTTGCATCGGTTGATCGATATTGCGTTGAGTCAGTGAGGCCGCTATCGCGAGCAGGCTCGCTCCCACATTTGATCTTTCAGTGAGCTGAAGATTTGTTGCCAGGACAAATCCCCTGTGGGAGCGAGCCCGCTCGCGATGAAGCCCGTACAGACACCAAAGATCTGACGGTATCCCAACCTGCGACACCCGACCTTGGTCGACACTGACTAACTCAAGCGGTCATGCGAGACTGTCCTGACCGGGCGGGCGTCCCGGAGGTCTTTTGTCTGGAGTTCCCATGTCGCTGTCCATCGGGCTGATTGCCACCGTCGCCCTGGCCTATATGGCCATCCTGTTCGCTATCGCCTTTTACGGCGACCGTCGCAGCACACCGCTGCCGCCACGGGTGCGTGCCTGGGTGTACAGCCTGTCGCTGGCCGTTTACTGCACCAGTTGGACATTCTTTGGCGCCGTGGGCCAGGCGGCCGAACAGCTCTGGTCATTCCTGCCGATCTACCTCGGGCCGATCCTGCTGCTGGTGTGCGCGCCGTGGGTCCTGCAAAAAATGGTGATGATCAGCAAACAGGAGAACATCACCTCCATCGCCGACTTCATCGCCGCCCGCTACGGCAAATCCCAGTCGCTGGCGGTGGTGGTGGCGCTGATTTGTCTGGTCGGCGTGCTGCCGTACATCGCCTTGCAGCTCAAGGGTATCGTGCTGGGCGTGAACCTGCTGATCGGCGCCGGTGCCGACGCCATGGGCACGCGCGCGCAGGACACGGCGCTGATCGTGTCGTTGGTGCTGGCACTGTTCACCATCGTTTTCGGTACCCGCAACCTCGACGCCACGGAACACCACCGCGGCATGGTGCTGGCGATTGCCTTTGAGTCGCTAGTCAAGCTGTTCGCTTTTCTCGCGGTCGGCGGGTTCGTGACCTACGGCCTGTACGACGGTTTCGACGACCTGTTCGACCAGGCCATGCTCGCCCCGCGCCTCGAGGCGTACTGGAAAGAAACCATCAACTGGCCGTCCATGGTGGTGCAAACCGGCGTGGCGATGATGGCGATCATCTGCCTGCCCCGGCAGTTCCATGTGACCGTGGTGGAAAACATCGATCCCCAGGATCTGCGCTTGGCCAAGTGGGTGTTCCCGGCCTATCTGGCGCTGGCGGCATTGTTTGTCGTGCCAATCGCACTGGCCGGTCAGATGATGCTGCCCAGCTCGGTGCTGCCGGACTCATTCGTCATCAGCCTGCCTCTGGCCCAATCTCACCCTGCCCTGGCGATGCTGGCGTTTATCGGCGGCGCTTCGGCGGCGACCGGTATGGTGATCGTGGCCAGCGTGGCGCTGTCGACGATGCTTTCCAACGACCTGCTGCTGCCGTGGTTGCTGCGGCGTAACAACGCCGAGCGGCCGTTCGAAGTGTTCCGCCAGTGGATGCTTTCGGTGCGCCGGGTGAGCATTGTGGTCATTCTGCTGTTGGCCTATGTCAGTTATCGACTACTGGGTTCGACCGCAAGCCTGGCAACCATCGGCCAGATCGCCTTCGCCGCCGTGACCCAACTGGCCCCGGCCATGCTCGGCGCGCTGTACTGGAAACAGGCTAACCGCCGCGGGGTGTTCGCGGGGCTGGCCGCCGGGACGTTCCTCTGGCTCTACACCCTGGTGCTGCCGATCGCCGCCAACAGTCTCGGCTTGCCCCTGAGCAGTTTTCCGGGCCTGGCCTGGCTGCAAGGCAACCCGTTGAACCTGCCGATCACGCCGTTGACTCAAGGCGTGGTGCTGTCCCTGGCGGGCAACTTCACCTTGTTCGCCTGGGTCTCGCTACTGTCACGCACGCGGGTTTCGGAGCATTGGCAGGCCGGCCGCTTCATCGGCCAGGAAATCAGCGCCCGCCCGAGCGCCCGTTCGATGCTGGCGGTACAGATCAACGACTTGCTGCAACTGGCCGCCCGTTTTGTCGGCGAAGAGCGGGCTCGTCAGAGTTTCATCCGTTTCGCCTACCGTCAGGGCAAAGGCTTCAATCCGAACCAGAACGCCGACGGTGAATGGATCGCCCATACCGAACGCTTGCTGGCCGGTGTACTCGGCGCATCCTCGACCCGGGCGGTGGTAAAAGCCGCCATCGAAGGTCGGGAAATGCAACTTGAGGATGTCGTGCGGATCGCCGACGAAACCTCGGAAGTGCTGCAGTTCAATCGCGCCCTGCTGCAAGGCGCCATCGAGAACATTACCCAGGGCATCAGCGTGGTCGACCAGTCGTTGAAACTGGTGGCCTGGAACCGGCGCTACCTTGAGTTATTCAACTACCCCGACGGCTTGATCAGCGTTGGCCGGCCGATTGCCGACATCATTCGCTACAACGCCGAGCGCGGCCTGTGCGGCCCCGGCGAAGCGGAAGTGCACGTCGCCCGTCGCTTGCACTGGATGCGTCAGGGCCGGGCCCATACCTCCGAGCGGCTGTTCCCCAATGGTCGAGTGATCGAACTGATCGGCAACCCGATGCCCGGCGGCGGTTTCGTCATGAGTTTCACCGACATCACCGCGTTCCGCGAGGCCGAGCAAGCGCTGACCGAAGCCAATGAAGGCCTCGAACAACGGGTCATCGAACGCACCCACGAGCTGTCGCAGCTCAACGTTGCCCTGACCGAAGCCAAGGGCACCGCCGAATCGGCCAACCAGTCGAAAACCCGCTTCCTCGCCGCCGTCAGCCATGACTTGATGCAACCACTGAATGCTGCGCGATTGTTCTCTGCCGCCCTCTCCCACCAGGAAGAAAACTTATCCAGTGAAGCCCGGAAACTGGTTCATCACCTGGACAGTTCACTGCGCTCGGCCGAAGACCTGATCAGCGACCTGCTGGACATTTCCCGCCTGGAAAACGGCAAGATCAACCCTGATCGCAAGCCGTTCGTGCTCAATGAGTTGTTCCATACACTGGGCGCCGAGTTCAAGGCCCTGGCGCAGGAACAGGGGCTGAAATTCCGTGTCCGGGGCAGCGCGTTACGGATCGACAGCGACATCAAACTGCTGCGACGGATTTTGCAGAACTTCCTGACCAATGCCTTCCGCTATGCAAAAGGCCCGGTGCTGCTCGGCGTTCGGCGGCGCAACGGCGAGTTGTGCCTGGAGGTCTGGGACCGTGGACCGGGCATTCCGGAAGACAAACTGCAGGTGATTTTCGAAGAGTTCAAACGCCTCGACAGCCACCAGACCCGGGCCGAGAAAGGTTTGGGCCTGGGCCTGGCGATTGCCGATGGGCTGTGTCGTGTGCTGGGTCATACCTTGCGCGTGCGCTCCTGGCCGGGTCGCGGCAGCGTGTTCAGTGTCAGCGTACCGCTGGCTCGGGCACAAACCGCGGCGCCGGCCAAGGCTGCCGAACTCAATGGCCATTTGCTCAGCGGCGCGCAGGTGCTGTGTATCGATAACGAAGACAGCATTTTGATTGGCATGAACAGTTTGCTGACACGCTGGGGTTGCCAGGTCTGGACCGCGCGCAACCGTGCTGAGTGCGCGACGCTGCTCGGTGATGGAATGCGTCCGCAATTGGCACTGGTGGATTACCACCTGGACGATGGCGAGACCGGAACCGAGTTGATGGCGTGGTTGCGCACGCAACTGGGCGAACCGGTGCCGGGGGTAGTGATCAGTGCCGATGGACGGCCGGAGACGGTTGCCCAAGTGCATGCCGCGGGCCTGGATTACCTGGCCAAACCGGTGAAACCGGCGGCGTTGCGGGCGTTGTTGAGTCGGCATTTGCCGTTGTAGTGCGGCAGGTCTGAACCCTGCAGTGGGGCGATTGACGCCTTCGCGGGCAAGCCCGCTCCCACAGGGGTTTGTGGTGTTCACTCTATTTGTGCAAAAACACCAATCCACTGTGGGAGCGGGCTTGCTCGCGAAGCTTTTCGGCTACTCCGGCAGTTCGGCCAAGCCATCGACATCCGTCATCGCCCGCTCCAGCAGGTCCGCCGGCAAGCTTTTGCTGGCCCGCGCCCCGAGCAACTTGAGCTGCTCGCTGCGACTGACCAGGTTGCCGCGGCCTTCTGTCAGCTTATTGCGTGCAGAGCTGTAGGCCTTGTCCAGTTGCTGCAGGCGATTGCCGACCTCGTCCAGATCCTGAATGAACAACACGAACTTGTCGTACAGCCAACCGGCGCGCTCGGCGATTTCCCGGGCGTTCTGGCTCTGGCGCTCCTGCTTCCACAAGCTATCAATGACCCGCAAAGTGGCCAGCAACGTGGTCGGGCTGACGATCACGATGTTGCGGTCGAATGCCTCCTGAAACAGCGTCGGCTCAGCCTGCAACGCCGCAGAAAACGCCGCTTCGATCGGGACGAAAAGCAGAACGAAATCCAGGCTGTGCAAGCCGTCGAGCCGCTTGTAGTCCTTGCCGGCCAAGCCTTTGACGTGACTGCGCAGGGACAGCACATGCTGCTTGATAGCAATCTGGCCGATGGCATCGTCCTCGGCCGCCACATATTGCTGATAAGCCGTGAGGCTGACCTTGGAATCGACCACGACCTGCTTGTCGCCGGGCAGATAAATAATCACATCTGGCTGGAAACGCTCACCGTCCGGCCCCTTGAGATTGACCTGGGTCTGGTACTCACGCCCCTTCTCCAGGCCCGCATGCTCGAGCACTCGCTCGAGAATCAGCTCGCCCCAGTTGCCCTGGGTTTTCTGCCCTTTCAAGGCCCGCGTCAGATTAGTGGCTTCGTCGCTCAGGCGCAGGTTCAGTTGTTGCAGCCGTTCCAGCTCCTTGGCCAGGGAAAAACGCTCACGAGCTTCAGCCTGATAGCTTTCCTCGACGCGTTTTTCGAACGACTGGATGCGCTCTTTCAACGGATCGAGCAACTGCCCCAAACGTTGCTGGCTGGTTTCGGCAAACCGCTGCTCACGCTCGTCGAAGATCTTGCCCGCCAGCTCGGCGAATTGTGCGCGCAGCTCGTCTCGCGAGCCTTGCAGATCGTTGAGGCGCTGCTGGTGGCTTTCCTGCTGCTCACGCAGCTCGGCGTTAAGGGAAGCGGCCTGAGCGTCGAGACGACGCAACTCAGCCTCTTTACCGGCGCGTTCGATGTTCCAGGCGTGGGCCGCGTCGCGGGCGTCGTCGCGTTCGATCTGCAGCAGTTCGACTTCACGCCGCACGGCGGCCAGATCAGCCTGTTTGGCGGAGTTGGCCTGGCTCAGGTCAGCGATTTCATCACGGCTGGTGTCAAGCTGCGCATTCAAGCCGTCCTGCGTCAGTTGGGCGATGGCAAGGCGCTCTTCCAGCAGCGCCAGCTCGGCCTGTCCCGAACTTGCCCGACGCTGAAGTTGCCAGGCCAGTACCAGTAACGGCAGTGCAGCGCCCGCCAGACCCAGCAATGCGCTGGTCAAGTCCATCGCCATAGCCACTCCTGCCGATTAGTTAAAGCGTGAAGGTTAACCAAGGCGTCAGGTCTTGGACAGCTCAGTCTTCGGTCAGGCCCAGTTCCTGTTGTGCGCGTCGGTCGCCCGCACGCGCGGCCAGACGCAACAGCTCCTGGCCAATGCGACGATCACGGGCATTACCGCATTCGCGGCACATCAGCTGGCCGAGACGGCTTTGCGCGGCCACCACGCCTTCACGGGCAGGTTGCTTGAGCAAGCGTCCGGCGAAGTGTTTGACGTTGGGGTTTTCGCCCAGGCGCGGACTGTCCAGCAGCCACTCGGCCACGCGCATCGAAAAGCGCTTGGGTGGGGTAACACTGGGGGGTGTTGAGGCAGCAGAGATTGATACTGAGCGAAACTTCATAAAGCACTGTGGGGCAGATCGGAAGGCGCGCCACTCTACTCTTTTTTTCGTACAGGTAAAGTCGAAAAAAGCCTGCACGCCCGTCCTAGAGCAAGCGCTTGGGACAATCCACAGAAGCTGTGGATAACTCAGTGGACAACCGCCTTTGAACTCGCGCAAAGCCCTGTGGAATGGGGCTCGCAGTCAAACTGACGATTTTTTCACCAGTAAAAAAAAGCGATGTTTTTCATTGACTTAAATTTTCGTTACAGGCACCCACTCCCGTTGAAGGAAGGATGACAGTGGGATGACAGTGCGCGCAACTAATGTGCACAAGTACCTTAGAGCCGGTTATATCGATGCGCTTTTTCGGCGCGTTTTTCCGTAAAGTCTGGGGATAAACCTGGGCAACCCGCGCAACGATTGATCCTGGCTCGATCGTCCTCTCGGATCAACGGTCGGGTTCTGGGCTATTACGGGGCGCAGGGTATGCCGGTGGCTCTTCCCATCGCTCAGCCGGGATTTGTCGGCAGGCACTCCAGCGATCTTTTTTGCGAACAGACTTCCCTTTGGCATTTCAATCCGTTAGTATCCGCGGCGTTAGTACCAAGCTGAAAGTCAATTCTGGTCGAACAAATCCCCCCGGTCCGCCTTCTCCAAGAGAAGCCTCTACCGACAAAGCGGGATCGACCACCTCGATGGTTTCCAGGTAAATCTTGCACCAACACAGCCTTTGAATCGAAAGCAAAGGGTGTTGCCAAGCTCACTTACTCTGACCGAACCAGCCTGCAAATTGATCAGGATCTTCACCCCGGGCCCAGAACCTTTGCCCTTGATGTGTTGCCTGCCCTCCTAAGTACCTACCTGCCAGCCCAAGCGCGCCAATTTATCAGCGCTTCAAACTGGCTGCTTTGTTCCAGTCGGGTTCTTCGTTCGACCAATGGTGGTCGTCGTCACTGGAACGTTTTAACTTTGCACGGTTCTTATCCGTGTCGCTTGTAGGAACACCAATTATGTCCACTCAAATCCACACTCAGGATGCCATTCGCACCCTAACCAACGCTTTTGCTCCAATGAACTGCCTGATCATGGCCGCTCGCAAAGGCTGTTTCAGCTTCACTCTGGTCAACGAACACGGCATCGCTCGTCACAGCGAACGCCTGTACCCCGATCAATACTCCAGCGCAGAACCGCTGCAGGCTGTGATCGAACGTACTCGCCAGGCACTGGTTGCCTGAGACGCCAGAAAGGCTGAAAACCTCAAAAGCCCTGCTAAAAAGCGGGGCTTTTTAATGCCCGATATTTCTCATTTCGCGGCCTACGGCTAAGCACCAACCGATATAACGGTTATAACTCGAAGCCGGAAATATTTTAAAAACAGTCCTTTACAGCGAAATAATGACACTACACTTCAACTCAAGCGGCTTGATCCGCTTCCGGCGAGACTGAATCGATCCATTGCTGCCAAGGCCCCCTTCAGGTCTCGCCGACCACTTCAGGTTTCGAGGGCTTTATGGGTATCGCTGCCAGCGAACTGTGTCGTTATGTGATCCGTCCGACGCTGATCTACCTCGGACGCCATAGCGCAACTGCCGAATCCCTGCTGCTGGGCATCGCCGCCAGTCAGTCAGCCCTTGGTTCAGCCCTGCATGACCGCCGTGGACACGGCTTGTATCGAATCGCCGAGCCCCGCCACCAGGCCCTTTGGGATCACTACCTGGCCCTGGACCCGGATCGGGCGAGCCTGGTTCGCGGCCTCGCCAGCCAGCATGCCTTTCTTAGCGGGCCGCATCTGGAATTGACCGTCAACCTGCGTTACGCCACCGCCATCGCCTGGCTGCTGGTAGAAGAACAGAACACTCCCCTCCCCGCTTCCGATGATCTCCTGGGAATGGCCCGAATCTGGCGCCAGACTTTCCAGCCCCAAGGTCGTCTGCGCGATTTCACCTACGCCTGGCACACCTGTGTTTCATCGCTGAATCAGGTCGCCTGCTGACCCACCATTTCCGAAAATCGCACAACTTGTCGCGATTCTGGTCGGATTGTCCTACAAAACCGCTCTAACTCAAGCGAAACAGGCTATAGCGCCCGGACGAAAATGTTGGTAATTTTCGCCCCGGTGATCACCAGGAGTTCTAATAATGAAAAAAGTAATGCTCAAAACCACCCTTAGCCTCGCCGTTGCCTTGGCATCCACCCAGATCTTTGCAGCTGGCTTTGCCATCAACGAACAAAGCATCAGCGGGATGGGTACAGGTTTTGCCGGGCGATCTTCTGCTGCCGACGACGCAAGCACCATTTTTGGCAACCCTGCCGGCATGTCTCGCCTCAAGCGCGAACAAGTGACCGGCGGCGCTGCACTGCTCGACGCACACACTGACATCAGCCACGCCAGCTCCAGCCCCAACAGCGGCAGCAACGATGGCGACATGGTTCCCCTCGTTGCCGTACCAATGGGCTACTACGTCAAGCCAATCGATGACCACTGGGCATTCGGCATTGGCATGTACGCCCCGTTCGGTCTGGTGACCGACTACGAAAACGGCTTTGCCGGCCGTTACTTCGGCAGCAAGAGCGACGTGAAAGTCATGACCTTGCAACCGACCGTCAGCTACGCCTTCAACGACAAGGTGTCGATCGGTTTCGGTCCGACCATCAACCGCATCGAGGGCACCCTGGAATCGAACCTGTCGATCACCCAAGCCGCGCCGGACGGCAAGGTCAAGATCAAGGGCGACGACACCGCGCTGGGCTACAACATCGGCGTACTGGTTCAAGCCACCGACAGCACGCGCGTCGGCCTGACCTACCACTCGAAAGTGAAGTACAAGCTCGAAGGTGATACCAAGGTCAACTACAACGTCCTCGCGGCCGTGGGTCAGAACCCAAGCCAGAAATACGATGCTTCGCTGGACCTGACGACGCCTGAGTCGGTCGACTTCTCGCTCACCCATCAACTGGATGACAAGTGGACCCTCTATGCAGGTAGCACCTGGACTCGCTGGAGCCGCCTGAAAGAAATCACCGTCGAAAACAAAGGCGTTCCGGGCATCCTGAATGGCCAGTTCGGCACCATCACCGAAGAACAGAACTGGCACGACACCTGGGCTCACGCCATCGGCGCGTCCTACCAGTTGAACAAGCAATGGGTACTGCGTACCGGTCTGTCCGTCGACCAGGCACCGACCAACAACGAAAACCGCTCCCCACGCATTCCGACTGGCGATCGCAAGATTTTCAGCCTGGGCGCCGGCTGGAGCCCGACCGACGACCTGACCATCGACGTGGCGTACTCGTACCTGCGCGAAGAGTCGGTCAAGGTCAACAACAGCAACAATCGTGGCCAGACCTACAACGCCACGTATGAAAACTCGGCGAACGGTTTCGGTGTAGGCGCGACCTACCGTTTCTGATGATTCACGGCGAGCTTGACTCGCTCGCCGCCTGAATTGAAAAAGCCCCGCACTCTTGTACAGAGGCGGGGCTTTTTAGTGGCTGGCGATCAAGGTTTCGAGGCGAGGGCTTTCTCCACCGCCTCGATGAACTCGGGATTATCCGGTTTGGTCAGGCTGGAAAAATTGGCAACCACTTTGCCTTGGCGATCGACCACGTACTTGTAGAAATTCCACTTCGGCGAACTGCTTTGTTCAGCAAGGACCTTGAACAAATGCGTTGCGTCATCACCGCGGACTTTCTGCGGTTCGGTCATGGTGAAAGTGACGCCGTAGTTCACGTAACAGACTTTGGCAGTCTCTGCGCCATCTTTGGATTCTTGTTTGAAATCATTGGATGGAACACCAATCACCTCAAGCCCTTGATCCTTGTAACGCTGATACAGCGCCTCAAGGCCTCTGAACTGCGGGGCAAAGCCACAGAAGCTCGCGGTATTGACCACCACCAGTGGCTTGCCGGCGAAGCGCTGGCACAGATCGATGGATTCCTTGGCACGCAGCTTGGGCAATGAGCCTAGTAACAACTCCGGGCATTCTGCCGCCTGGACCAACCCGGTAAAAGCCGTCAGCAACGCGGGGACTGCAAGCCAGCGCATCAGCATGTCGGTGCATCCTTGAACAATCGTCAGAAAACGAAATTACTCGCCTTCGCCGCTCGCTAGCAAGCTCCCATGCCCAACTGCATCAATGCCAGGCCACCCTGATGCCAGCCCCACCATGCCAGGGCCAGCAGCAGTACACCGATGGCGATTACAGCCATCCGCGGCCAGAGACTGTTCATGCTGCACTCATCCGGGTTTGCAGACGCGCCACCGGCTGCTCGCGCACCGGCCAGTTCAGGGCTGCGGCCACCAGACTCAAGAGAATCGCTACCTGCCAGATCAAGTCGTAACTCCCGGTTCGGTCATACACCACCCCACCCAACCAGCCGCCGAGGAACGAGCCGAGCTGGTGGAAGAGGAAAACGATCCCTCCGAGCATGGACAAATTTCGTACACCGAACAAGGTCGCCACCGTGCCGTTGGTCAAGGGCACCGTCGACAACCAGAGAAACCCCATGGCCATACCGAACAAATAAGCCGTGACCTGCGTGACCGGCGCCCAGAGGAACAGCACAATCACCACCGCCCGCAACAGATACAGACCGGTGAGCAGGCGCGGTTTGGACATCCGCCCGCCGAGCCAGCCTGCTGTGTAGGTACCGAATATATTGAACAGCCCGATCAGCGCCAGCACTGTGGTGCCGACAGTGGCTGGCAAGTGTTGGTCCACCAGATAGGCCGGCAGGTGCACGCCGATGAACACCACTTGAAAACCGCAGACAAAAAAGCCGAACGCCAACAACCAGAATCCTGAATGAGAACAGGCTTCGCGTAGCGCTTCAGAGAGGGTTTGCTCGTGCCCGAGGACCGGCAGCGGCTTGTCTTTGAGCATGCTCACCAGCGGCACGATCAGCGCCACCACCAGGCCCAACACCAGCAATGCCGCAGACCAGCCAAGCCAGCCGATCAACCCCAGCGTGCCGGGTAACATGGCGAATTGACCGAAAGAACCGGCAGCGCTGGCGATCCCCATGCCCATGCTGCGTTTTTCCGGCGGCACGGCACGACCGACCACGCCGAGGATCACCGAGAACGAGGTGCCGGACAGACCGATACCGATCAACAGGCCGGCGCTCAAGGACAAGGTCACCGCCGAATCGGACAGCCCCATGAACACCAGGCCCAAGGCGTACAAGACACCCCCGATCAACACCACCTTCGCGGCGCCAAAGCGGTCGGCCAGCGCACCGGTGAACGGCTGCGCCAGGCCCCAGATCAGGTTCTGCAAAGCAATGGCGAAGGCAAACACTTCGCGGCCCCAGCCAAACTCGGCGCTCATGGGCGCCAGAAACAGCCCGAAGCCATGTCGCACACCCAGGGACAACGCCAGAATCAGCGCACTCCCCAACAGAACCCAACCGCATGTACGCCACATTGATGTCATTCTTGTTCTCCGGTAGCGGGTATATACCCGCTTAAAATCGAACAAACTGGCCTCAAGCCAGTTCGTCCAGCAATTTCAGCAAGGTTTCACGCTTCTCGGCACCCAAACGATCAATCAACCGCTGCTGCGCCGCTTCCCAGGCCGGCAAGGCCGCTGCCAGACGTTCACGACCCGTTTCGGTGAGCAGGACGATGCGATTGCGCATGTCCTCGCCTTCGACCAACGTCACCAGGCCTTCGCCCTCCAACACCCGCAGATTGCGCCCGAGGGTGCTGCGATCCAGGCCCATGGCTTCGGCCAGAGACGAGATACTCGGCTGATCCAGACGCTGCAGATTGCACAGCAGAGAATACTGGGCAACGTTAATCCCGAAGCCGTCGAGGGCACCGTCGTAATGCCTGCTGACGCCACGAGCGGCGCGACGCAGGTTGGTACACAAACATTGAGAAGGAAGCATAGTGCGTGTATATACCCGCGGTTAAATGAAAGCAAGTTTCAAAAATTGCTTTGTAGAATAGATCGCCTTCGCGGGCAAGCCCGCTCCCACACAGGATGAGTGGTGTGGCGCTATTTTGTGATTAACCCGATAACCCTGTGGGAGCGGGCTTGCCCGCGAAGGCGTCAGCACATCCACCACATTATTCATGAGACCAACGCCAATCCCACCAGCACCGCCACCTCCAGCAATTCCAGCAACGCCCCCGCCGTATCGCCCGTTGTCCCGCCCAATCGCCGCACCATCACTTGCCGCAACCAGACAAACAGCACCGTCGCCAACGCAAGTGCTCCTACACCGCTGAGGCCAGCCATCAGCACACAGGCCACCGCACTGATCACCAACACCTGTTTGCCGGCCAAACGCGGCAGATGATCGGCCAGTGCCTGCCCCAATCCACCGGGACGCACGTAAGACGTGGTGAGGAATAAACCCAGTAACGCGCTGCGGCTAATCAATGGAACGATGATCAGGGCCACGCTGTGCTGCTGTTCGATCAACGCCAGCAACGCGGCAAACTTGAGCAGCAATACCAGGACCAGCGTCACCACGGCGATCGGCCCGCTACGCGGGTCTTTCATGATGGTCAGGGTGCGTTCACGGTCGCCGTAGCCACCGAGCCACGCATCGGCGCTATCGGCCAGGCCATCCAGATGCAACGCGCCGCTGAGCACAACCCAAACACTCAGCAGCAATGCGGCGTGAAGCAATAATGGCGTGCCCAGCAATAGCCAGTTCAGCCCCCACAGAATCGCGCCGAACAACAAACCGACCAGCGGATAAAACAGCAGCGACCGGCCCAGCTCCTCGGGTGTCGGCATGCCCGGCAGACGAATCGGCAGGCTGCTCAAAAATTGCAGGGCGATCCAGAATGGCAACATGGTCAGATCGCTTCCCTCAACAAGACGCCGGATTGGAGCGACAACGAGAACAGCGCGCCATGGCCGACTTCAACGTTGAGCAACTGCTCACGCGGCAATCCGCGCGCTTGAGCCAGCAACAAACGCATGACGCCACCATGGCTGATCAGCAGGATTCGCTCCCCCGCATAGGCCGTGTGCAGCCGCTCGATGGCCGCCAACACTCGCGCAGAAAAATCCGCCACCGGCTCACCGTCAGGCGGCGTGAATGAATAGGGATCGGCCCAGAACAAGCCCAACGCCTCGGCACTGGTTTCCATCAACGCCGCCGCGCTCTGCCCTTCCCAGGCGCCAAAGTGCAGCTCTTGCAGATCCTTATCCAGCTGCACCGGCAAACCCAGTTGCGCCCCAAGCTCTTCAGCAAAACGCGCACAACGCTGCAACGGCGAACTGACCAGTCGATCCCAGGGTCCCTGCTCGATCACCGCGGTGCGCATTTGCTCCCAGCCTTTATCGGTCAGCGCATCGTCGAGGCTGCCGCGCAAACCGCCGCCGAGTTCAGTTTCGCCGTGCCGCAACAGGTCCAGGCGCAAGGTCATGCCGGGCGATCCGCCACCGCGGCTTCGGCGAATGTCGCCATCTGCCCGTGCAGGTCGCAGGCCAGACGCAGCAATGGCACGGCCAATGCCGCGCCACTGCCCTCGCCCAGTCGCAGACCGAGGTCCAGCAACGGTTCGGCGTTCAGGGTTTCTAGCACATGGCGATGACCCGGCTCGGCGCCGCGATGACCGAACAGCAACCACTCACGGCAGGCCGGATTCAAACGCACCGCCACTAACGCAGCGACGCTACAAATAAACCCGTCGACCAACACCGCGATACCTTCCTGAGCACAGGCCAGGTAGGCGCCGACCAGCGCAGCGATTTCGAATCCGCCGAGGTTGAACAAGGTCTGCAGCGCATCGCTACGCTGAACGCCATGCAACGCCAAGGCGCGCTCGATGACTTGGGCTTTATGGATGACACCCGCCGCGTTCAAACCGGTGCCTGGCCCGGCCAGATGCACCACCGGGCAATCGAGCAACGCACAGGCCAACGCACTGGCCGCGGTGGTGTTGCCGATGCCCATTTCGCCACCGATGAACAACTGTGCGCCGGCTGCGATAGCGCGCAGCGCACTGTCGCGGCCGGCCTGCAGGGCGAGTTCGCCCTGGGCCTGGGTCATCGCCGGCCCCTGGACGAAATTCGCCGTACCCGGACCGATATTCAGGTGACGCACACCCGGCAGATTCAACGACGGCGTGACGGTGCCGAGGTCGACAACTTCCAGGGAAGCGCCCAACTGCCGCGCCAACACGCTGATCGCCGCGCCGCCGCTGACAAAGTTGTGCAGCATCTGCCCGGTGACTTCCTGCGGAAACGCCGACACGCCTTCGGCGACCACACCATGGTCACCGGCAAAAATCGTGATCCACAGCTGATCGAGCGTCGGCTTGACCTGCCCCTGCAACCCGGCCAATTGCACCGCTACCGATTCGAGCTGGCCGAGCGAGCCGGCAGGCTTGGTCAGTTGCTGTTGACGCGCCTGCGCCTGCTCGACTGCTTGCGCGTCGATTGGCTTGCACGGGTTCAGCCACCAGGAGTGAGTCATAACGCAGTTCCTTTCAAAGTCAGGGGCAGGCCGGCGACGGTCAGGACAACTCGCAGACAGCGCTCGGCCAAGGCTTGATGCAGCCAACCGGCTTCATCGACATAACGGCGAGTCAACTCGCCCAGCGGTACGACACCCATCCCGGTCTCGTTGCTGACAAAAATGATTTCACCCGGCAACGATGCCAGGCAGTCCAGCAGGGCTTCGCGTTCGGCCGACAGACGCTCGGCGTTGTCGAGCATCAGTAGATTGGTCAGCCACAGCGTCAGGCAGTCCACCAGCAAGCAACGATCGGCACTGGCGTTTTCGCGCAGCACGCGGGCCAGTTCCAGCGGCTCTTCGATCAACGCCCATTCGGCTGGACGACGGGCGCGATGATGGGCCACCCGTTCGTTCATTTCACCGTCCAGGGGTTGGCTGGTGGCGATGTAAGTGACTTGGAGTTGACTGTCTGTCGCCAGTTTTTCAGCCAGGCGACTTTTGCCAGAGCGGGCGCCGCCGAGGATCAGTTGCAGCATGGTTTATTCCTTAAAATCTTCGGTGTCGGGACGGGCCTCATCGCGGGCAAGCCCGCTCCCACAAGGATCGAGGCTGTTCACAGATTTCTGTCCACCCGCGGAACCTGTGGGAGCGGGCTTGCCCGCGATGAGGCCTGTGCAGCCACCTCAAATCCCACAGAGCTCACGCAGCAACGAAGTATCCAAATGCTTCTCCACCAGATCCGCCAACCGCTCGATATCGCGCTCACGCAAGGCGTGGTAATCCACCGCCTGCACATCCTGCAAACCAGCCCAGCGCAACAGCGCACTGCACGCTGCCGGTGACTCGAACAAGCCATGCAGATACGTGCCGAAAATCTGCCCATCGACACTTTGCGCGCCATCGCAGCGACCATCGTCGAGCTGCACCGCGGCATTTTCCAGGGCTGGCCCGGTGGTCACCCCGGCATGAATTTCATAGCCACTGACCTCTGCATCTTCCAGCACCAGACGCCCACGTACATTGCGCAACTGCTTCTCTTCTTCGAGCTGCGTTTCGAACGCCAACAAGCCCAAACCGGCACTGGAGCCCGGTGCTCCTTCGAGGCCCAGCGGGTCGTGCACCTGCTCGCCGAGCATTTGCAGACCGCCGCAGATTCCCAGCACTTTTCCACCGTAGCGCAAGTGCCGCGAAATAGCCGTGTCCCAGCCGTTGGCCCGCAGGTACGTGAGGTCGCTGCGCACGCTTTTCGAGCCGGGAAGAATGATCAGGTCGGCCGGCGGAATCGCCTGACCGGGGCCGATGAATTGCAGATCCACTTGCGGATGCAGGCGCAGCGGATCGAAATCGGTGTGGTTGCTGATGCGCGGAAGTACTGGCACCACCACGTTGAGTACTTGATCGGCCTTGTCGGTCTGACGCTGATCGAGACCGTCCTCGGCCTCAAGATGCAGGTCCATTACATACGGCAAGACGCCTATCACCGGTTTGCCGGTGCGTGCTTCAAGCCAGTCCAGCCCCGGTTGCAGCAAGGCGATGTCGCCGCGAAAACGGTTGATGATGAAGCCTTTGACCCGCGCCTGTTCGCTGGGCGACAGCAGCTCCAGCGTACCGACCAAATGCGCGAAAACGCCACCGCGATTGATGTCGGCAATCAGCACGACCGGGCAGTCCACCGCCTCGGCAAACCCCATGTTGGCGATGTCGCCGGCGCGCAGATTGATCTCGGCTGGCGAGCCCGCCCCTTCGACCATCACCACTGGATACGCCGCGCTCAAGCGTTCATGAGAAGCCAGCACCGCTTGCATCGCGATGGCCTTGTAGTCGTGATAGGCGACGGCATTCATGGTGGTGACCGCTCGCCCATGAATGATCACTTGAGCGCCGGTATCGCTATTGGGCTTGAGCAGCACCGGGTTCATGTCGGTGTGCGGTTCGAGGTTGGCGGCCTGGGCCTGCACCGCTTGAGCACGGCCAATCTCGCCACCGTCAGCAGTCACCGCGCTGTTGAGGGCCATGTTCTGCGGCTTGAACGGCACGACACTCACACCCTGACGCGTGACCCAGCGACACAGCGCCGTCACCAGCGTGCTTTTACCGGCGTCGGACGTGGTGCCCTGCACCATTAAAGTGGCGCCCTGCACCTTCAATGTAGTCATTGCACTTCCTTGACACAGGCTTCAAGCGCTTGCTCGAGACGCAGCCAATCCGCTTCATCGGCGGGCAAGCCAAACCGCACGCTGCTGGTGTGGGTGAACAACCGCAGCAGAATGCCGCGCCGGGCCATGAATTCATGCAGCGCTTCGGCGCGCTCGGTGATCAGCCATTGGAACAATGCGCAGCCGCCCTGAGGCTTGAAACCATACTGCTCAAGCAGCAACGCCAGACGTTCGCCGGCTTCGTCAGTGCGAACGCGCTGTCGCGTGTGCCCCTCGGTATCCGTCAAGCACGCCTGGCCGAGCACGCGGGTCGGTCCGCTCACCGCCCAAGGTCCGACCTGTTCTGCCAGCAGCTTGAGCAACTTGCGTTCGGCCAATACAAACCCCAGCCGCACCCCGGCCAGGCCGAAAAATTTGCCAAAGGAGCGCAGCACGATCAAGCCGATCTGATGGGTGAACGGCGCCAGGCTCAAATGCGGGGTGTTGTCCATGAATGCCTCATCCACCACCAGCCAGCCACCGCGCTGAGCCAGCCGCGAATGCCAATCCAGCAGGCGAGCCGGGGTCAGGCTCAACCCCGTGGGATTGTTCGGGTTGACCACCACCAGCACGTCGAGGCTGTCGAGAAAGAAATCGACTTCCGACTCCAACACTTCACGCACGATGTAACCGTTGCGACGCCAGGCTTCGGCGTGTTCGGCGTAACACGGCGACAGCACGCCGACCTTGCCGGCCCGGCGCAAACGCGGCAGCAACTGGATCGCCATTTGCGACCCGGCCACCGGCAACACTTGGGCCGCACCGTAATAGTCGCAGGCGGCCTGCTCCAGGCCATCATCGGTTTCCGGCAACCGCGCCCAGGCCCGCAGCGGGATGTCCGGGACCGCGAATGGCCAAGGCGCCAGGCCACTGGACAGGTCGAGCCAATCGGCTTCGGCAATGCCGTATTCAAGCGCCGCCTTGCGCAAGCGACCACCGTGCTCAAGCATAGAACTCAGCCCCCACGCAAAGAATCAGCAGCCATAACCATACCCCGCGCTGGACCAATTGCCAGCCACGGTCGATAGAATCGGCATCCGCCGGCACGCCTTCGCCCAACTTCGGACGCTGATGCAGTTCACCGTGATAGATCGCCGCACCGCCTAACTCGACGCCCAGCGCACCGGCACCGGCCGCCATCACCGGCCCGGCATTCGGGCTGTCCCAGGTCGGGCCCTGGGTACGCCAGCACTTCAGCGCCAGTCGGGTTTTGCCCAGCAGCGCGTAGGTCAACGCCACCAGGCGTGCGGGAATGTAGTTCAAAACATCATCGATCTTCGCCGCCGCCCAACCGAAACGCTCAAAGCGTTCGTTGCGATAACCCCACATCGCATCGAGCGTGTTGCTCAGACGATAGAGCACCACGCCGGGCGCACCCGCCACGGCAAACCAGAACAGCGCGGCGAATACCGCATCGCTGCCGTTCTCCAGCACCGATTCGGTGGCGGCGCGGGCGACTTCGGTTTCATCCAGCTCGCTGGTCTGACGGCTGACCAGATAGCCGACGCGGTTGCGCGCCTCGATCAGATCATCACTGCGCAGGGCCTTGGCCACCGGCTCGACATGCTCGCCGAGACTGCGCATGCCGAGGGCACAATAGAGCACGAGAATCTCGACGATCCAGCCCACGTAAGGCGCCCAGGAAAGTGCGGTGGCCAGCAAAGTCAGCGGCACGACCGCCATCACCCAGGCCGTAACGCCATGACTGCGCCAGCCGCGGCCACCGGAGTTGAAACGTTGCTCGATGCGATCGGCAAAACGACCGAACGCCACCAGCGGATGCCAGCGCTTGGGTTCACCCAGCAGCGCATCCAGCGCGACCGCGGCGACACTCAACAACGCCACACTCATTGACTCACTCCCCAATAATTTTCATACAGCAACTCGCTGAGTGGGCGCGCTTGCGCCCAGCCTTCGAGTACCAACATCGGCGCCGGATAGAATGCCTCGACCGGCCCCAGACAAAGAATGGCCAAAGGCTTGGCCCCGCTCGGTAAACCTAGCAAGTCCGCCAGCGCTTGCGGCTCGAACAATGACACCCAGCCCATGCCCAGGCCTTCGGCGCGGGACGCGAGCCAAAGGTTCTGGATGGCGCAAGACAATGAGGCCATGTCCATTTCCGGCAGCGTACGACGGCCGAAGATATGCCGTTCGCGATCGTCCATCAGCGCGGCGACCAGCACCTCGGCGCAGTCGTTGATGCCTTCGACCTTGAGCTTCATGAATTCGTCGGAACGCTCGCCGAGGGCTTCGGCAGTGCGGATGCGTTCTTCTTCCACCAGCTGCTGGATCTTGCCGCGCAGTGCCCGGTCGCTGATACGGATGAAACGCCAGGGCTGCATCAGGCCGACACTCGGCGCTTGGTGCGCGGCTTCGAGCAGACGACGTAGTAGCTCGGGTTCGACGGTGCCGCCGCTGAAATGCCGCATGTCGCGGCGTTCGGCGATGGCTCGGTAAACTGCGTCGCGTTCGGCCTGGCTGAATGCGTTGTCCGTCATGGCCTCTTCGCGGGCAAGCCCGCTCCCACAGGGTTTAGGTGATCCAATGTGGGAGCGAGCCTGCTCGCGATGGCGGCCTCACGATCAGGCACAAACAGCGCTGCAATCGCCGATGGATTGGACGGAAAATAAAAATGCACATAAGAGGCCGTCATCCGCCCCTCACGATAAACCGCCTCCGCCCCTCGCCCGCCATTCGGGCTCAAACCTCGAGCAATTGGCTCAAGTTCAGTGCTGGTCAACGAGTGGTGATAGGTGTGCCCACGCAGCAAACCTTCCGGCAATTCGACCGCCTGCAAGGCCAACGCGGCAAGACGCTTCTGCATCACCGCATCACCGGCCAGCAGGCCAACCAGTTCAGCGCGAGTGCCCTCGACATCGGTCAAGGAATCCAGCAGATACAGCATGCCGCCACACTCGGCCAACAACGGTTTGCCCGCCGCGTGATGAGCGCGGATCGCGGTCAGCATCGGCGTGTTTTGTGACAACGCCACATGGTGCAGTTCGGGGTAACCGCCGGGCAGATAAAGGCTGTCTGCCTGCGGCAATTCGGTGTCGCGGATCGGCGAAAAGAAAGACAATTCGGCGCCCATGGCCCGCAGCAGATCCAGACTCGCGCCGTAGGTAAATGCGAAAGCTTCGTCCCGGGCCACGGCAATTCGCACACCGGCCAGCAACGGTTCGGCTGCAATCATTTCAGGCGCGGCGAATTCCACGGCCGGCGGTAGAGCCACATCGCAACTGCTGGCCAAGGAGTCGGCCGCCGCATCGAGACGCAGGTCGAGATCATTCAATTCACTGGCCTGAACCAGGCCGAGATGCCGACTCGGCAATTCGATCCCGGTCTCCCGGGACAACGCTCCGTACCAACGCAAGCCTTCAGTCAGGCTGCCTTCGAGTAACTGCGCATGCCGCACGGTGCCGACCCGGTTGGCCAGCACACCGGCAAACGGCAAGTCCGGCTGATAACGCGCAAGGCCCAATGCTAGCGCGCCAAACGTCTGCGCCATGGCGGTGCCGTCGATCACGCCGAGCACCGGCACACCGAAGTGCCGCGCCAGATCGGCGCTGGACGGCGTACCGTCGAACAGCCCCATGACGCCTTCGATGAGGATCAGGTCGGCATCGCCAGCGGCCTCCCACAATAGACGCCGACTTTCCTGCTCGCCGACCATCCACATGTCGAGTTGATAAACCGGTGCACCGCTGGCGCGCTCGAGAATCATCGGGTCGAGAAAGTCCGGGCCGCATTTGAACACGCGAACCTTGCGCCCCTGATTGCGATGCAAACGGGCGAGCGCGGCGGTGACGGTGGTCTTGCCCTGACCGGAGGCCGGCGCGGCGATCAGTACCGCCGGGCATTGACGATGGCTATTCATAAAGTGCTGTTCACAACTCGACGCCTTTTTGCGCTTTGATTCCGGCCTGGAAGGCGTGCTTGATCATGCCCATTTCAGTGACGGTGTCGGCCAGTTCGATCATCTCCGGTTTGGCGCCACGACCGGTGACCACCACGTGCTGCATCGGCGGACGGGCCTGCAAGTCGCTGAGCACCTGATCGAGATCGAGGTAGCCGTGCTTGAGGGCGATGTTCAATTCATCAAGCACCACCAGGCCAATGGCCGGATCACGCAGCAATTCGCGGGACACCGCCCAAGCGGCTTCGGCGGCGGCAATGTCGCGCTGGCGATCCTGGGTTTCCCAGGTGAAGCCCTCGCCCATCACATGAAAACGCACCTGCTCCGGGAAGCGCCGGAAGAACAACTCCTCGCCGGTGCTGGTGCGCCCCTTGATGAACTGCACCACGCCGCACTGCATACCGTGGCCCATGGACCGCGCAAGCATGCCGAACGCCGAGCTGCTTTTGCCTTTGCCGTTGCCGGAGAGCACCAGCAGCAAACCGCATTCATTCGGCGAGTTGGCGATGCGTTCGTCGATCACCGCTTTTTTGCGCAGCATGCGCGCCAGGTGGCGTTCGTCACGATCGGGGGTATCAGTCATGGGGGAGCTCTCCGTTGAGGCTGGATAACGGCGGGCAGGCACAAGAATAGACGGCAAGAAGCCTGGCATCGCCCACCGTGATGCCGTTGGATGAATCAGGCCGGTCTCCGGGCTCATGAGCGGCTTGCGCCTGATTGCGCGCCTTCCCATGTCAGCACTAGACACAGTGGCTCAAGGCGCAGTCTTCACTCATTTACCGTTGCGGGGGCAGCGCCGGGATCGTGATCATTCTTCGCTGGAAGAAATTCACTCACCGGTTTCCCTGTTTCACTCTGTCGACCAAGGTCACAGAGCACCTGAAACAAGCCGCGAAGGTTAGAGGGTTGGGGATGGAGCGTCAATTAAAGCCGGGTCGCCGCTGAGCGAATAACTGCCGTCGATCAATTAACTGACGCCAATCTTGTGCCACACTGCCAGCAGTGATATCAAAGAGCCACAACCTGACAACACAATAATAAGGGTGAGCCACATGCAAGGCATGATCATCAGCAATCCGAAGCTGCAATTCCTGCGGCCGGTGCTGGAACGCTGGTTTGACTGTATCGACCGCTACAACGCCGTGCGCGGCGATAACGATACACCTTACTGGTACGACGAAAACGCCAACCTGGGCCTGCTCTCCGCTGCGGCCTGGATGGCAGAAATGGTCACGCTGCAACAAACGTCGACGCGCAAACAGACCGAAGAAGGCGAACGCAACGCCCGCGCCGATCTGTTTATCGCCAGCAGCGAAGAACGCGCATATCTCCAGGCCACCCAGCGCTGGCCGCGAGTCAATAGCCTGAACCTGACCCAGGCACTGGCGGACATCACCAGTGACGCGAAGCGAATCAGCTACGCCAGCGATCTGAAACTCGGTTGTCTGTTTGTCGCGCCACAAAAAGCCCAACACAGCGCCACCCCGGAAGAACTCCAGGACATGGTCGATGACCTGCAAAAGGAACACACCTGCGCCGTGGCCTGGTATTTCCCTTACGCCTACCGCAAGTTGCGTAATGAAGCCGGCAACTATCATCCAGGGATCGCCGTATTGTTCAAGGAAGCTCGCGGCTGACGGGTTGAACCATCGAACGTCTACGCTTCTCTATGATTACGTCAATGCATTCATAGGGAAGATCAGTAATGCACAAACCCCAGCTCGTTTTCATCATCGCGCTCGCCGGAGGGCTCGCCGCCTGTGGTGAAACCTCCAGCCTGCAAGTCTCGGACGGAACCGGACCGTCGCCCAAGCTGCCAGAGCCGAATAAAACCCTGATCCCGACGGTGAACATCGCCCCGGCGATCGGCTGGCCTGAAGGCAAGAAACCCGTCACCGCGGCCGGGACTCAAGTGGCGGCGTTTGCCGAAGGCCTCGATCATCCGCGCTGGCTCTATGTGCTGCCCAACGGCGATGTGCTGGTGGCCGAAACCAACGCACCGCCCAAACCCGATGACGGCACAGGCATTCGCGGCTGGGTCATGGGCAAAGTCATGGGTCGCGCCGGCGCCGGCGTCCCCAGCCCGAACCGCATCACCCTGCTGCGGGACAAGGACCACGACGGCGTCGCCGAAACCCGCACGGTGTTTCTGGAAAACCTTAACTCGCCGTTCGGCATGACCCTGGTCGGCAATGACCTGTACGTCGCCGACACTGATCGCCTGCTGCGTTTCCACTACGAAGATGGCGAGACGGCGATCAAGTCGCAGCCGATCAAGGTGGTCGATCTGCCGGGCGGCACGCTGAATCACCACTGGACCAAAAACGTCATCGCCAGCAAGGATGGCAGCAAGCTGTACGTCACCGTGGGCTCAAACAGCAACGTCGGTGAAAACGGCATGGATCAGGAGGAAGGACGCGCGGCGATCTGGGAAGTGGATCGCGCCACCGGCAACCATCGGATCTTCGCCTCGGGGATTCGTAATCCAAACGGTCTGGCCTGGGAGCCTCAGAGCGGCGCACTGTGGACCGCCGTCAACGAGCGTGACGAAATCGGCAGCGACCTGGTGCCGGACTACATCACATCCGTGAAGGACGGCGGGTTCTACGGTTGGCCTTATAGCTATTACGGCCAGCACGTCGACATTCGCGTCGAGCCGCAAAACCCTGAGCTGGTGGCCAAGGCCATTGCGCCAGATTACGCGGTGGGGCCACACACCGCATCACTGGGCCTGACCTTCGCCGAAGGCAGCAAGTTGCCCGCGCCGTTCACTCAAGGTGCCTTCATCGGCCAGCACGGCTCGTGGAACCGCAAACCGC
This sequence comes from Pseudomonas lini, assembly GCF_964063345.1. Taxonomy (NCBI): domain Bacteria; kingdom Pseudomonadati; phylum Pseudomonadota; class Gammaproteobacteria; order Pseudomonadales; family Pseudomonadaceae; genus Pseudomonas; species Pseudomonas lini. Next base: position 5,150,050 of record NZ_OZ061318.1, on the reverse strand, counting down.
ACAGTGGCTACAAAGTGATTTTCGTGCCGTTCAGCGCCGGCAAACCGACCGGGCAACCAGTGGATGTGCTCACTGGTTTCCTCAATGACGAGGAAAAAGCCATGGGCCGGCCGGTGGGCGTGGTGATTGATCAGCAAGGAGGCTTGCTGGTGGCGGATGATGTGGGGAACAAGGTGTGGCGCGTTAGCGCGGCTAAATAATGTTATTACTGCAAGACGAAAACCCTGTGGGAGCGGGCTTGCCCGCGATAGCGGCAGCCCAGACTACATCGATGTTGAATGTGCCGCCGTCTTCGCGGGCAAGCCCGCTCCCACAGGGGATCAGCGTTTACAACAGAGGGTGAGACCTGGTCATGACAACCTGCACTACGGATTATGTGCCAAGTGCTCGGGTTGCAAGACACGCTTGGCGCTCAGATAGGCTCTCTGCCAGTAAGCTTTGGACAAGCTGTCCAGCTTGACCGTGCCGCCAGTGGCTGGCGCGTGGACGAAGCGGCCTTCGCCGACGTAGATCCCGGCATGGCTGACCTGGGAGCCTCCATTGGTGGCGAAGAAAATCAGGTCACCGGTTTGCAGGCCTTCCTTGCCGATATTGGGGGCCTGCATGCCGATCATCTCGCGGGTGGAGCGCGGCAAGGAAATGCCTGCGACATCGCGATACACGTAACCGATCAGACCGCTGCAATCGAACCCGGAATCCGGCGTGTTGCCACCCCAACGATAAGGCGTTCCCACCAGACCCAGCGCGCGAAACAGCACGTCTTCTGCCGCAGGGGAAAAGGCTTGGGAAGGACCGAAAACAATTGGAGCGCGGACCACCGGCGCAGGTGGCGGTGTGCGGCTGGCGCAGGCGCTGAGCAGCGCTGCGAAGAACATGAGTGCGAGGCGGGCCGACATCGTCATAAGCAGAACATCCTGATCTGGCTGCGGCTTTTTCTGCCACAGAGACAGAAAAGAAAACCGCCTGCGCAGAACGCAGGCGGTTTGCCATCAATAATAGATCAGGATTCTAGCGGCTACGCGGCAAACTTCAAGTAAGACTTTAAGTTCGCCTTACAAACTGTCCGCTTACTTGCGTGCAGTGACGATAGCCGGTGCCGTATTCGGCGCCATCGCGAGTGCGCGCTTGGCTTCGATGAAGGTCTTGCTCCAGTAGCTGTCGCCCAGGCTATCGATCCGGACACCACCGCTTTTGCGGCTGCTGGAGTGGATGAACTGGTTGTCACCCAGGTAGATCCCGGCGTGACTGACACGACCGCGACGGCCATTGGTGGCGAAGAACAGCAAGTCACCTGGCTTGAGAGCGCTGCGAGCAACCAGAGGAGCGTCAACGTTGATCATTTCGCGAGTGGAGCGCGGCAGGTTCATGCCGGCCTCTTCACGAAACAGATAACCGATGAAGCCGCTGCAGTCGAAGCCAGCCTCGGAGGTGCCGCCGAAACGGTAACGGGTACCGATCAGGGACATGCCACGTTCGAGGATGCTGTCGGCCAGAACCGGAAGCTGGTACGACTTGCCGCCGGCGAAGTCTGCCAGTTCTTTATCGGTGGCCACGCCGTCTTGGTAAAGAGTTTCCTGGAAAAGAACGGAAGACTGCGCGGTAACTGAATTTGAAACCTGCTGTTGTGGCGCTTGCTGGGACACTGGAGAGTGAGCAGCGCAACCGAACAACAGGGTGACGAGTGCGAGAGGCACGAGGGGTGCGAAGCGATTTAGCATGGGCACGACCGTGGCTGATAGTTTCTAAAGAAGCCGAGACTATGCCCGCTATCAACCTCATTTGCAAATTCAATCGATCTTTATGTGACTTATCGGTTTCTCGTTTACATCTAAGCGCTTAAGCCCATTTTGAACTTTTGCGCAGCCTGCCTTCTTGCAGGAAAGCGGATTTGTTGACGCCTGGAATATGCCGACCCCCCTGTAAAACCTGAGCCTGATCCAGGTTTTTACCAACCAAGGGTTTCTTTCAGGAACGGGATTGTCAGCTTGCGCTGAGCTTGGAGGGAGGCCTGATCGAGGCGTTCAAGCAGCTCGAAAAGCGCACTCATGCTGCGGGTACCGCGAGTCAAAATAAAATGCCCGACCTCGTCGGTCAGGTGCAGGCCGCGACGCGATGCGCGCAACTGCAAGGCACGCAATTTGTCTTCATCAGAGAGCGGGCGCATCTGGAAGATGAGTGCCAGTGTCAGCCGCGACTTGAGGTCTGCCAGCTTCACCGGCAGTTCGCGCGGAGATGTCGAGGCGGCGATCAGCAGACGCCGGCCACTGTCACGCAGACGATTGAACAGATGGAACAGCGCCTCTTCCCAATCCGCCTTTCCGGCGACCGCCTGCAGATCGTCCAGGCAGACCAGTTCGTATTGTTCGAGGTTGTCGAGGATTTCGATGCCGCGGTCCAACAACTCGGCCAATGGCAGGTACACCGCCGGCTCCCCCAGTTGTTCGAAGCGCAGACACGCTGCCTGCAACAAATGCGTGCGCCCTACTCCGTCCTTGCCCCAGAGGTAAATCAGGCTTTCCGTCCAGCCGGCGTCGGCTTCGCAGAGCCGCTCGACATAGCCGAGTGCAGCGGCATTGGCGCCTGGGTAGTAATTGATAAAGGTAGCGTCATCACGCAGACGCACACCTAGGGGCAGCTGAATCGGTTTCATGCTGACTGAACAGTTCCAAAGGAACCGTTAGTGGCCTCTGTGTAAAGTTTGCGAAGTTTATACCCGTGAGGCTGACCGCACAATGCGACAGACCACAAGCAAAATCAAAGGTTTGCGTTAACGCACTGGTTTTATGACCGTTTCTTTGACAGCGCATGTGACAGCCACGCGAGCGATACGGGCAAACCTGGCACGAAACCAGACTGCCCGCTATAGCGATCAAAAAAACTTACAGCCCGGATTCGTCGACACCGCCATAGATATCCGAATCCTTGTACAAATCATGCACGTGGCGCACCAGGACCATGATCACCGCCGCCACCGGCAATGCCAGCAGCACTCCGGTAAAACCGAACAACTCGCCGCCGGCCAGGATCGCGAAAATCACCGCCACCGGGTGCAGACCGATCCGGTCGCCCACCAGCAACGGCGTCAGGACCATGCCTTCCAGCGCCTGGCCGACCATGAACACCGCGACAATACCGATCATGGGATACAAATCGCCACCGAACTGGAACAGACCAGCAATCAATGCCGCCCCAATCCCGATGACGAACCCCATGTACGGCACGATCGCCGCCAGACCGGCAATCAGGCCGATCAACAGCCCCAGCTCCAACCCGACGATCATCAAGCCTGCGGCGTAGATCACGCCCAGCGCCAGCATCACCAGCAACTGCCCACGCACGAACGCGCCGAGCACTTCATGGCATTCACCCGCCAGGGACATGACGCGCTCTTCACGATCACGCGGCAGCAGGCTGCGGATCTTGGCCATCATCAGGTCCCAGTCGCGCAGCAGATAAAAACTCACCACCGGAATCAGCACCAGATTGGCCAGCCAGCCAATCAGCGCAAGACCTGAAGCCGTCGCCTGACTCAGCACCACCCCCACCACATCGGTGGTCTGGCCCATGTGCTCGCTGAACGCCGCCTTGAGCTTGTCGAACTTCCAGAAGCCGTCCGACAACCCGATCTTCGATTGCGCCCACGGCACGGCGGTGTGCTGCAACCAGTCGAGCATTTGCGGTGCCAGTTCATACAAGCGAAACAGCTGCCTGGCGAGCATCGGCACCAACACCAACAGCAACGCGGTGACGATCAACGTGAACAAGGCGAACACCGCCACCACACCCCAGGTCCGTGACAGACCGTACTTCTCCAGTCGATCCACCAGCGGGTCGAACAGATAGGCCAGCAACAGCGCCACCAGGAACGGCGTCAGGATCGGGTGCAACAGGTAAACAAACGCGCAAAGCAGGACCACCCCACCGAGCCAGAACCAACGCCGTGTATCGGCCATGTACCACTCCTGCTTCTATATAAAGAAAAACTACCAGCGAAAACGTAACTGCGGCATCGGTGCCGGGGCTGGCGCTACGGCCGGTGTCGAGCCAGCCGCCACGGGCTGAACAGGCGTCACGGGGGCCGGCGCCTCACCGGCCGGAATTTCCTGCAACCTGGCCAAGGACAACTGCGCCCGCAGTTGATCGGCGCTGCCGTTGACCCGATAAAGCACGCGGTCACCATCAACGCTTTGCAGACGTGCGCCAAAAGGCTCCAGCAAACGCCCGAGCGCTGCATAGTGCTCCAGATTCATGCCCTGCACTTCCAGCAATTGCTCGCTCGATGCGCCCGGCTTGGCGGCAAAACGCGGTGCCAGGCGTTGGCTGACCGCCAGCATCACCGCATCGGCCAGCGCGGCGGTATCGGCGCCCTGCGCGCTACCGGCTTCTTTCTGATCGCCCAACCACAAACGCCACTTGGCTTGCCATTGACCCCCCTCTTCACGGGCATGCACCGCCAGCAACGCGTCGGCATTGTAACGGTCGGATGCGCCCCGCAGCGGTGCCGGCTCTGCACTTTCCAGATTCGGCGCAGTGGCGACAATCTGCTCGTTCAGGTCCGCCAGCGGCAAACGCAGCGGCAGCCCACGATGTTGCGCCGCTCGAAGCAGTGGCGTGGCACTGGCCTGGCCATCGCCGACCAGGCTCGAACCTTCAGTGGAATCGTTCAACCACCAGCCAAGGATCGACGGCCGATTGGCACCCCACACAGCCAACCCGGCACGCCGCAAGGCCTGTTCGGTGGTGGCTGGATCGAAATCGACTTTCAGCACCTCCGGCGGTCCGGCGTCATAACCGAACTGGCTGATAATCTGCTGAGGGTCTTTGCGCACAGCCGCCAGACCAGGGCTCTGCGCCGCCTTGGGGTCGCCGGTCAGGCGCAACACCAACGTATCCAGCGCCCGCTGAGTCGCCTGATCGCGCTCCTCCGGCGTCTGGCTGCTGACAGGCTCGCGCACTTGATAGAGGCTTTTGACTGTTTCGGCATGGCTGGTCAGGCTGACCACGGATAAACAGCCCACGAACAAGAATTTAAGAAAACGCATGAAAGATTCCTGACGACAAGAGCGGCTGGAACAAACCGCATGAACACGAAGATGATTGAGCTAGGCTGTGACCACACACTCAAGCAAAACATTCACACGATCACATTAAGTTTTCGCACTGTCATAACGATAGACGGTTAGCGTCAATACCTTATACAGCCATGTGGGACGCCACCAATACGCGCAATATCGGTTTTTTTAACGCGATATGCCTCTACCCGTCGGCACGAGGATGGTCGCTGCCCCTCAAGCCTGATAAAATCGCGCGCCTTCGCAGACCGGCAACAGCCGGGCGCCCTGAAATTCGCGGATGGCAATTGCCCTTCGCCTGTTTCAGTGGCCCCACTGGACTCGGTCGTTACCCCTGAATCCCCCCTAAAGGCCTGGATCATGAGCAAGCAACCCTCCCTGAGCTACAAGGACGCCGGTGTAGACATCGACGCCGGTGAAGCATTGGTCGAACGCATCAAGAGCGTCGCCAAGCGCACTGCGCGCCCGGAAGTCATGGGCGGCCTGGGCGGTTTCGGCGCCCTCTGCGAAATCCCGGCCGGTTACAAACAACCGGTGCTGGTATCGGGCACTGACGGCGTCGGCACCAAGCTGCGCCTGGCGCTGAACCTGAACAAGCACGACAGCATCGGCATCGATCTGGTTGCCATGTGCGTGAACGACCTGGTGGTCTGCGGCGCAGAGCCGCTGTTCTTCCTCGACTACTACGCCACCGGCAAACTCAATGTCGAAACCGCGACCCAGGTCGTGACCGGCATCGGCGCTGGCTGTGAACTGTCCGGCTGCTCCTTGGTCGGCGGCGAAACCGCTGAAATGCCTGGCATGTACGAAGGCGAAGACTACGACCTGGCCGGCTTCTGCGTCGGCGTCGTGGAAAAGTCCGAAATCATCGACGGTTCCAAAGTCGCTGCCGGCGATGCCTTGCTCGCCCTGCCGTCTTCCGGCCCGCACTCCAACGGCTACTCGCTGATCCGCAAGATCATCGAAGTGTCCGGTGCAGACATCGAAAACATCCAGCTTGACGGCAAACCGCTGACCGACCTGCTGATGGCCCCGACCCGCATCTACGTGAAGCCGCTGCTCAAGCTGATCAAAGACACCGGCGCCGTCAAAGCCATGGCCCACATCACCGGTGGTGGTCTGCTGGACAACATCCCGCGTGTTCTGCCAAAAGGCGCACAAGCGGTGGTTGACGTTGCAAGCTGGACTCGCCCTGCCGTGTTCGACTGGCTGCAAGAGAAAGGCAACGTTGACGAAAACGAAATGCACCGCGTGCTGAACTGCGGCGTCGGCATGGTTATCTGCGTGGCCCAAGAGCACGTTGAAACCGCGCTGAACGTGTTGCGTGAAGCCGGCGAACAGCCTTGGGTCATCGGTCAGATCGCCACCGCTGCCGAAGGCGCGGCCCAGGTTGAACTGAAGAACCTCAAGGCTCATTGATGTCCCAGACCTGTGATGTGGTGGTGCTGTTGTCCGGCACCGGCAGTAACTTGCAGGCCTTGATCGACAGCACGCGGACCGGCGACAGCCCGGCCCGCATCGCTGCGGTGATTTCCAACCGCGCCGACGCCTACGGCCTGCAACGCGCCAGGGACGCGGGTATCGATACCCGCACCCTGGATCACAAGGCTTTCGAAGGTCGCGAGGCCTTCGATGCCGCGCTGATCGAACTGATCGACGCCTTCAACCCCAAACTCGTGGTATTGGCCGGTTTCATGCGCATTCTCAGCGCTGACTTCGTGCGCCACTATCAGGGTCGCCTGCTCAATATCCATCCCTCGCTGCTGCCCAAATACAAAGGGTTACACACCCATCAGCGCGCGCTGGAGGCCGGCGACACTGAACACGGCTGTTCTGTGCACTTCGTCACCGAGGAACTCGATGGCGGACCACTGGTCGTACAGGCAGTAATACCGGTAGAGTTGCACGATTCGCCGCAGAGTCTGGCGCAGCGAGTCCATACCCAGGAACACCTGATCTACCCGATGGCCGTACGCTGGTTTGCCGAAGGTCGTGTATCACTCGGCGAACAAGGTGCTTTACTGGACGGACAGTTACTCGCGGCCAGCGGCCACTTGATTCGTACCTAGGAGATTTTATGCGTCGTGCCCTGCTCTTCGCTTGCGCTCTGCTCGCCCTGCCGTTTGCGCAGGCCGCAGACCTTCAACCCTTCTCCGCCAGCTACACCGCCGACTGGAAGCAGTTGCCCATGAGCGGCACCGCCGAACGCAGCCTGACCAAGGGAACCAACGGCGTCTGGAAGCTCAGCTTCAAGGCGTCGATGATGATCGCCAGCCTGACCGAAGAAAGCACCCTGACCCTGGACAAGGACACGCTGCTGCCACAGTCCTACCACTTCGAACGCGGCGGTCTGGGCAAAGCCAAGAAAGCTGATCTGGACTTCGACTGGACCAACAAGATGGTCACCGGCACCGATCGCGGTGACGCCGTCAAGCTCCCGCTCAACCGCGGCATGGTCGACAAGTCCACCTATCAACTGGCGCTGCAGCATGACGTGGCCGCCGGCAAGAAAAGCATGAGCTATCAAGTCGTCGATGACGGCGAAGTCGATACCTATGACTTCCGCGTGCTGGGTTCGGAGAAAGTCGACACCAAGGCTGGCCAGATCGATGCGATCAAGGTCGAGCGCGTGCGCGACCCGACACAAAGCAAGCGCATCACCGTCCTGTGGTTCGCCAAGGACTGGGATTACCTGCTGGTCCGTCTGCAACAGGTCGAAACCGACGGCAAGGAGTACAACATCATGCTCCTCGACGGCACGGTCAACGGCAAGCCGGTCAAAGGCGGCTGATCCGCAACAAAATGAAAGCCCCGCAAAACGCGGGGCTTTTTTTCGTCTGGCATTTGGCTGGGCGAGAGAGCGATCAGCGCACGGTAAAGCGTTGCTGAGCCAGCAGGCGATCGCCCTGGAACACCATGAAACGCCATTCTCCGGGAACGACTTCGTGGCTTTCGGTGAACTCGTAGGCCATCAGGTCCTGCGGAGCGCCGGGTACCAGTTTCTGAGTGACTTCCAGCTTGTCGTGACGCACGCCATCCGGAGTACGAATGCCCGGCGTGAAATAGAGCAACGTCAGCGGCTGGTCTTCGGCGACCTTGCCGGCCAACTGGTAACGCATACCGAATTTGGTGCCCAGTTTGGCGGGGACGATTTCGGTCTGCTGGATCTGTTCATTGCTGCGCCGTAAAACCCGCTCGCCCGATTGCAGTTCGGCTTTCGGGCCAGCGAAGACGCCATATTCCACCGAGCCTTCGACGCGGACTTCGGCACTGGCCAGAGCACTGACGAACATTATAGTGGCCAGGGTGGCTAAGCGGGTGAGGTACATGGCGCGCTCCTTGATTGAGATGAGCGCGAGGGTATGACGCGGGGGTGACAGGACGATGACAACCTTGAGTTCAATGCAATCCTGTAGGAGCGAGGCTTGCCCGCGAAGAACGATGACGCGTAATACCTGAAAAGCCGCGGTGCATTCTTCGCGGGCAAGCCTCGCTCCTACAGGTTCTGCGTCTGGTCAAATCCCCCACCAAGAAAGTGGAACGCGAACTTGAAGGAATGCTCTATAACTTCAGGGTCTTTTTTGACCGAATGACTTTTCCCTGATCCCTGCGAGGTTTCCCATGACTGTTACCGTCAATACCATCTGCGCCGAAGGTTTTCGTCACAGCGTCCAGATCGATGACCACGAACTCTTTGCCGATGTATCGAAAGCCTCTGGCGGCGAAGGCACCGCGCCTGAACCACACGACTACTTCGACGCAGCCCTGGGTGCCTGTAAGGCCCTGACGCTGAAAATGTATGCCAAGAAAAAGGACATCCCGCTGACGGGCGTCGAGGTTGAAGTCACGCGCGACAACAGTGAAGAACAGAAAGGCAAGTACGCCCTGCACGTCGAACTCACGCTCAAGGGTGTGCTCACCGACGCCCAGCGTGACGAGCTGCACCGCGTGGCCGACCGCTGCCCGGTACACAAGCTGATGACCACTTCCGACATCAGCATCGAAACCCATCTGTCCGAAGGCGCCTTCAGCCAATAGCGGCAAGGGCTGCGCAAGCGGGTTATGCTCCCTGCGTCACCCGCTCAGCCTGGAATGCACCATGAACACTCCGCTCGTGATCCGCCCTCGCGCCGAAGATGTCGAAGGCCAGCCGATTCTTCGCCCGCTGCCGTCAGCCAAATGCCGCAACGTCGGGCCTTTCGTGTTTTTCGACCACATGCTCGAAACCCGTTACCCGGCGGGCAAAGGCATGAACATCCGTCAGCATCCGCACATCGGCCTGTCCACCCTCACCTACTTGTTCGAAGGACAAATCCAGCACAAGGACAGCCTCGGTTCCGATCAGGTGGTGAATGCTGGCGATGTCAGCTGGATGACGGCGGGTAGCGCAATTGCCCACGTCGAACGCACGCCCGAACCATTGAAAGACAGCGGCTTTACGATGCACGGCTTACAGATCTGGCTGGCTTCGCCCAAGGATCGTGAACACGGCCCGGGGCATTACAGTCACCATCCGGCGGCCACGCTACCCGTCAGCGATAACCTTGGCGTGAAGATACGGATGATCGCCGGGTCAGGCTTTTGCCTCGAATCGCCGGTCCCAGTGCTTTCTCCTACGCTGTACGCCGAATTGAACCTGCAAGCGGCGACCACATTGCTGATTCCCATCGAGCATGAAGAACGGGCACTGTATGTGCTGAGCGGTGAGGTGCAGCTTGATGGCGAGCCGCTGGAGCCGCATTCGCTGGTGGTATTGCCGGCCGGGGCAGAGATGACACTGTTCGCCGAGAGCGACTGTCATGCCATGTTGTTTGGCGGCGCGCCGCTGGATGAACCGCGACGGATCAACTGGAATTTCGTGGCCAGCGATCCGGCATTGATCGATGAAGCGCGTCGGCGCTGGGCGGCCGGGGATTGGCCGACAGTACCGGGGGAAAGTGAGCGGATTGAGTTGCCTTCGGGGCGTTAGTAACACCGCCATCGCGGGCAAGCCCGCTCCCACAATTGCGAGGTCGTTCGCAAAATTCGCGCACGGCACAATTCCCTGTGGGAGCGGGCTTGCCCGCGAAGAGGCCCTGTCAGGCACCCGACCCCAGCCAGCGCCTGAACATAAAAAAACCCGCCGAAGCGGGTTTTTTTACAACGCGGTTAAACCGACAGTTCAACCAACAGCTTATTCAGACGGCGCACATAAGCCGCCGGGTCTTTCAAGCTGTCGCCGGCCGCCAGGGCCGCCTGATCGAACAGAATGTGCGACAGGTCGCCGAAGCGCTCGTCGCTCTGCTCGTTGTCGAGTTTCTCGATCAGCGGGTGAGCCGGGTTGAATTCGAAGATCGGCTTCGAATCCGGAACCTTCTGACCGCTGGCTTCCAGGATCTGACGCATTTGCAGGCCCAGGTCCTGCTCGCCGATGGCCAGAATCGCCGGGGAATCGGTCAGACGGTGAGAGACCCGCACCTCAGCAACGGAGTCGCCCAAAGCGGTCTTGAGACGCTCAACCAAGCCTTCTTTGGACTTGGCGACTTCTTCCGCGGCTTTCTTGTCTTCTTCCGAATCCAGATTGCCGAGGTCCAGGTCACCGCGTGCCACGTCGACAAAGCTCTTGCCGTCGAAGTCGTTGAGGTAGCTCATCAGCCACTCGTCGATGCGGTCGGTCAACAGCAGCACTTCGATGCCTTTCTTGCGGAAGACTTCCAGGTGCGGGCTGTTTTTGACTTGCGCGTAGGTTTCGCCAGTCAGGTAGTAGATCTTGTCCTGACCTTCCTTGGCGCGAGCCAGGTAGTCGGCCAGACCTACAACCTGCTCGCCGTCATCGCCCTGAGTGGACGCGAAACGCAGCAGGCCGGCAATTTTCTCTTTGTTGGCGAAGTCTTCTGCCGGGCCTTCTTTCATGACCTGACCGAAGTTCTTCCAGAAGCCTTTGTATTGCTCAGGCTCGTTCTTCGCCAGTTTTTCCAGCATGTCCAGAACGCGCTTGGTCAGCGCCGACTTCATGGAATCGATGATCGGGTCTTTCTGCAGGATTTCCCGCGACACGTTCAGCGACAGGTCGTTGGAGTCGACCACGCCTTTGATGAAGCGCAGGTACAGCGGCAGGAACGACTCGGCCTGATCCATGACGAACACACGCTGCACGTACAGCTTCAGGCCTTTTGGCGCTTCACGCTGGTACAGGTCGAACGGAGCACGGGTCGGCACATAAAGCAGCGAGGTGTACTCGAGCTTGCCTTCGACCTTGTTGTGGCTCCAGCTCAGCGGGTTTTCGAAATCGTGAGCGACGTGCTTGTAGAACTCCTGGTATTCCTCGTCTTTTACTTCAGCACGAGGGCGAGTCCACAGGGCGCTGGCGCGGTTGACGGTTTCCCACTCAACGGCAGGCTTGTCTTCGCCTTCAACGGCTGCCACTTCTTTCGGCAACTCGATCGGCAAGGCGATGTGATCGGAGTACTTCTTGATGATGTTGCGCAGACGCCAGCCATCGGCGAATTCGTCTTCAGCGGACTTCAGGTGCAGAACGATGCGGGTACCACGGTCGGCTTTCTCGACAGTGGAAATTTCGAATTCGCCTTCGCCCTTGGACGACCAGTGCACACCTTCGCTAGCAGCGAGGCCAGCACGGCGGCTGAACACATCAACTTTATCGGCGACGATGAAAGCCGAGTAAAAACCGACACCGAACTGACCGATCAGGTGCGAGTCTTTTTTCTGATCGCCAGACAGGTGTTTCATGAAATCGGCAGTGCCGGACTTGGCGATGGTACCCAGATGGGTGACCGCGTCTTCACGGCTCATGCCGATGCCGTTGTCTTCGAGGGTGACGGTTTTAGCGTCTTTGTCGAAGCTCACACGGATTTTCAGTTCAGCGCCGCCTTCCAGCAATTCAGGCTTGGCCAGCGCTTCAAAACGTAATTTATCGACAGCGTCAGAGGCGTTCGAGATCAATTCGCGAAGGAAAATTTCCTTGTTGGAATACAGCGAATGGATCATGAGGTGCAGCAGTTGCTTCACCTCGGTCTGGAAGCCCAGGGTTTCCTTTTGAGTTTCCACACTCATGGTCATCAAACTCCAATCAGATGGCAGTGGCCGCGACCTTGAGGGTCGGCGGCGGGTTGTCCTCAGAGTTGGGGGCTGAGATCAGGATTTCAAGGGCTCTTCGATTTTGAAATGAGCGCGGGCCGTGGCAATGGGCTCGGCTTCGGTGCTTTGCCAGGCGGTAATCGCCACGTTTGCCACCCGGCGCCCCTGACGGCACACCAGGCATCTGGCCCAGGTATCGCGAAACTGCCCCGCACGCAGGTAGTCGAGGGAAAAGTCGATAATCTTCGGCACACCGGGCGAGCCGGTGAAGATAAGCAGGTGCAGTGCCGCCGAAAGTTCCATGAACCCGGCAATCACCCCGCCATGAATCGCCGGCAATAAAGGATTACCAATGTTGTCTTTGTTGGCCGGCAGACGAAACAGCAGTTCATCCCCTACCCGCGAACATTCGACACCGATCAGTGCGGCGTAGGGAATCAGGTCCAGCAGCGAGGCGTAGTCCCCCTGCGCATGGGCCTGTTGAAGTTGCTCCTTGAACGTGTCGGTCATTTCGCACCTCCAGCAATGGCGCCGCCAAAACCTTTAGTGCCTTTAATTCCCTTGCCCATGCGCATGAAGGTGCCCACCACATGGGCGATGGGTTGTTCAGGGTCGTCCTGATAGGCAAAACCGCGCGCGAAGATTACGTCGGTGGTCACTCGGTAGCATTGGGCGAAGCCGTACACGTCCTTGTTCGGCTCGGCGGCGTGCATGTAGTCGATGCGCAAGTCGAGCGTCGGACAGACTTCGAACTCGGGCAGCACGCAAAGGGTGGCCATACCGCAGGCGGTGTCCATCAGAGAGGTCAGCGCACCGCCATGAATCACCCCGGTTTGCGGATTACCGACGATCTGCGGGCTGTACGGCAAAATCACCGTCAATCCTTCGCTGCTGGCGCTGTGAACACGCATTCCGAGTACCTGACAATGCCGCAATGCCGACAGGAATCGCGTCGCACGCTCAAAAACGGGATTTTCGGCCATTTGATAAAACTCTTCTTAGTGTCTGGTCAAAGTAGCGGGCTAGAAGGCAAAAGTTCCGCAGCAAAACAAACTTATATATCTGTATGAATTGAGGAACTTAACCCTATTCGCTGTGCTCGAAAGGCCAGTAGATATTTTCCATAAGGAGAAACACCCCATGCGTAAGACTTTAGCTATTGCCTTGATGTTGACCGCTTCCCTCGGTCTCGCTGCCTGCGATAAAAAATCCGAGGACAAAGCTCAAGATGCCACCAAACATGCCGAGCAAGCTCAGGAAAAAATGGGCGAAGCTCAGGATAAAGTGAACGACGCTGCAAAAGAAAACGCCGAAGCTGCCAAAGCTCAGGCCGAATCGAACGCAGCAGCGGCAAAAGAAGCCGCTCCAGCTACAGCGCCAGCGCCAGCGCCAGAAGCACCTAAAAACTAAAAACGTTTTTAGTGTGATAAAAGAAAACCCGCCCAGTGCGGGTTTTCTTTTTATTGGCGATAAGTATTAGAGCAAAATTGATCTAAAAGTCGGACTAATCATCAGCAACAGCGAACACACTAAACCCACAAACCACACCAGACTGCGCTGCCAGGCCAGATCTCCCCAATAGCACAGCAAGTAAATAATGCGCGTGATCACGAAGATGAGCGCCAGCGTATCGATCAGCCATCCCGCCGTCTGCGTGGTGTGCGCCATCAACACTCCTATCGCAAACAATAAGAACGCCTCGAAACTGTTCTGGTGAGCCGCCAATGCACGGGCGCCGAAGCCCGTCAGTTGCGCCTGTTGCTGACGCGGCAGGTGATTGTTGTAACCCCCCTGCTCGTTCATGGCCTTGGCCACTGGAATCTTTGCCACGTAAATCAACAATGCGCTGATAAACACACACCAGAACGGAATACTCATCAAGCAGCCTCCTTGTTTGCTTCAGGCAATGGCGCCTCTGTAGGTGTATAGACCATCACATCCAGAACGTCGGAGTGAAACTCTCGGCGATACAACACAAACACGACGCCGGCACTCATCAACATGAACAACCAGGGACTGACGAACCACGCCAGCATGGTCATGCCGAAGTAATAGGAACGCAGACCGAAGTTGAACTGGTTGGCCGCCATGGAGATGACACGGGCGGCTCGGGAAGCAAAGGCTTTACGCTCTTGCTCGGACACATGGCGCTCGCCGATCATCGGCGCCGAGCCCACGAGAATCGCCGCAAAGTTGTACTGACGCATGCACCAACTGAAGGTAAAGAACGCATAGACAAACACCAGCGCCAGGCACAACAACTTGATCTCCGACATGCCTTGGGAGGCCTGTTGCACCATCGGGATATCCGCCAGCAACGACACGGCTCTGTCGGACGCCCCCAACACCGTGAGAATACCGGCCAGGATAATCAGCGTACTGGAGGCGAAGAACGAGGCATTGCGCTCCAGGTTACCGATCACGCTGGCATCGGCAATGCGGTTGTCGCGCAACAGCATGCGGCGCATCCAGTCTTCGCGATACAGGTGCAGCACGCTGGCCAGGCACGCGGTGTCGCGGCCCTTCCATGAGGCGTAACGGGTATAACCGCCCCAGCAGACGACAAACCAGAGCGCGGCGAGGATGTGGATCAGATTGGCGTGGATGAACGACATGCAGGTCCTTGTGATGTGTTTGCGGGGAACGGAAACCCTGTGGGAGCGGGCTTGCTCGAGAAGGCAATGGGTCAGTCGACATCAATGTTGAATGATAAGCCGTCTTCGCGAGCAAGCCCGCACATTAGATTTGGCAGTGCTTCGACGTTAGCGCAAGGAAAAAGACACCGCATCTCGCCCATAAAAAAATGCCCCGTATCGATTGATACGGGGCATTTCTATTTTTTGGCAGGAAGCAACTCAAGGCCCGCTTGTGGCGGGCCATGAAGCAGCTTAAGCCAGCGCTTCTTCGCGCTTGCCCAGCAGACGGTCGCAAACCACGGCAACCACCAGGGTCATGAACGACGGCACCAGCCACGCCAGACCCTGCTCGCTCAGCGGCAGGTGAGTCAGTTGAGTCGGCATCCAGTCGGCCAGACCGGCGCCCTTGAGGGCGTCGATCAGGCCGAAGATGAACGACACCAGCATCACCGGACCGACAATGCGCCCCTGCTCATGCCAGAAGTCCTTGCAGAAGCTCAGGGCTACCAAGGCGATGCACGGCGGGTAGATGGCAGTCAGCACCGGGATCGAGAAAGCAATCAGCTTGGTGAGGCCCAGGTTGGACACCAACAGGGAGAACGCAGCCAGAATGATCACCAGTGTCTTGTAGGACAGTGGCAGTACACGGCTGAAGTATTCGGCACAGGCACACGTCAGACCGACCGCTGTCACCAGGCAGGCCAGGGAGATCAGCACCGCAAGGAAACCGCTGCCCAACGAACCAAACGTGTGCTGAACGTACGCATGCAATACCGCCGCGCCGTTGGCAGCACCGGCGGCCACTTCATGGCTGCCCGAACCAAGACGGAACAGACTGACGTAAACCAGCGCCAGGCCCACACCGGCAATCAGACCGGCGATGATCGCGTAACGGGTGATCAACGCTGGCGATTCCACGCCGCGGGAGCGGATCGCATTGACGATGACAATGCCGAATACCAACGCGCCCAGGGTATCCATGGTCAGGTAACCATTGATAAAGCCTTGGGAGAACGGTGCCGCGACATATTCAGGAGTGGCCACGCCGATATCACCGGCCGGCAACGCGAACGCGGCAATGCCGAGAACGGCCAGAGCGATGATCTTCAGCGGTGCAAGGAAACGTCCTACGGTGTCCAGCAGACGGCCCGGATAAAGCGAGATGAAAAACACCAGCAGGAAGTACACCGAGCTATAGAGAAACAGCGCCAGCGGGCTCTCGCCGGTCAGCGGCGCCAGGCCCACTTCAAACGACACGGTCGCAGTGCGCGGCGTCGCGAACAACGGGCCGACAGCGAGGTAGCACGCGGCTGCCAGCAGGCCTCCGGCGACTTTACCGATCGGGCTGCTCAAGGCATCCATTGCACCACCGACCTTGGCCAGGGCAACAACGGTGATCACCGGCAGACCGACCGCGGTGATCAGAAAACCCAGCGCCGCCATCCAGACATTGGGCCCGGACTGCAAACCGACGATAGGTGGGAAGATGATGTTGCCAGCCCCGACGAACAGGGCAAATGTCATAAAACCCAGTGCCAGGATGTCCTGGCCTTTCAAGACTTTCATTAAGGAAATACCACACTACTGAATCGGAATTTAGAGAGGGATTTCCCTTATGGGTGAGGGAAATGCTGTCGGCCCGTATAGGACTGACCCGTTTAGCGCGTCGCTGCCTTGTGGGCCGCGGACGCAAAAATGGCTGCTAGCCTAACGAATTTGCACGACAAACGCACTGTTACGGGGCGAACTATCCGATACACGACATTATAATGTCGTGTTTACATATCTAATTTTCCTACCTCGGCACAGATCGTTCCCACGCTCTGCGTGGGAATGCATCCCGTGACGCTCTGCGTCACATTCAAAGGCGGAACGCGGAGCGTCCCTGGCGGCGTTCCCACGCAGAGCGTGGGAACGATCACCCGGAAACGACAAAGGCCACCCGAAGGTGGCCTTTGTTTGGTGAAGCGTCAGCTAAGCGCGAGGCTTACTTGATCGCCCAACCGGTCAGCTCGGACAAAGCCTTGCCGATGTCTGCCAGCGAACGCACGGTTTTAACGCCTGCGTCTTCCAGGGCAGCAAACTTCTCGTCTGCAGTGCCTTTGCCGCCAGAGATGATTGCGCCAGCATGGCCCATGCGCTTGCCCGCAGGGGCAGTCACACCAGCGATGTAGGAAACAACCGGCTTGGTCACGTTTGCCTTGATGTAGGCAGCCGCTTCTTCTTCAGCCGAACCGCCGATCTCACCGATCATTACGATCGCTTCGGTCTTCGGGTCTT
The DNA here is from genome assembly GCF_964063345.1 of Pseudomonas lini. Lineage (NCBI taxonomy): Bacteria > Pseudomonadati > Pseudomonadota > Gammaproteobacteria > Pseudomonadales > Pseudomonadaceae > Pseudomonas > Pseudomonas lini. The sequence goes on along the minus strand of NZ_OZ061318.1, from coordinate 5,132,985 downwards.
CCTGGAACAGCTTCAGGATGTCGATGAAGTTCGAACCCGGGATCGGGTCACCACCGATGCCGACGCAAGTCGACTGACCGAAACCGGCGTCAGTAGTCTGCTTCACAGCTTCGTAGGTCAGGGTGCCGGAACGGGAAACGATACCGACCTTGCCTGGCAAGTGAATGTGACCTGGCATGATGCCGATCTTGCATTCGCCTGGAGTGATCACGCCTGGGCAGTTAGGACCGATCAGGACTACGCCCAGCTCGTCGCACTTGACCTTGGCATCCAGCATGTCCAGGGTAGGAATGCCTTCAGTGATGCAAACGATCAGCTTGATGCCGCCGAATGCTGCTTCCAGGATGGAGTCTTTGCAGAAAGGAGCTGGAACGTAGATCACGCTGGCGGTGGCGCCAGTGGCAGCTACAGCGTCTTTCACGGTGTTGAACACTGGCAGACCCAGGTGCTCGGTGCCGCCTTTGCCTGGAGTTACACCACCAACCATCTTGGTGCCGTACTCGATGGCTTGCTGGGTGTGGAAACTACCTTGCGAACCGGTAATACCCTGGCAGATAACTTTGGTGTCTTTATTGATCAGGACGCTCATTATTTGCCCTCCGCAGCTTTAACAACTTGTTGAGCAGCGTCGGTCAGGCTGGTAGCAGCGATGATGTTCAAACCGCTTTCTGCCAGTACTTTAGCGCCCAGCTCAGCATTGTTGCCTTCAAGGCGAACAACAACCGGGATTTTCACGCCGACTTCTTTCACAGCGCCGATGATACCTTCGGCAATCATGTCGCAACGAACGATGCCGCCGAAGATGTTGACCAATACTGCAGCGACGTTAGTGTCGGACAGGATGATCTTGAACGCTTCGGTAACGCGTTCTTTGGTAGCACCGCCGCCCACGTCGAGGAAGTTGGCTGGTTTGCCGCCATGCAGGTTGACGATGTCCATGGTACCCATGGCCAGGCCAGCACCGTTGACCATGCAACCGATGTTGCCTTCCAGTGCTACGTAGTTCAGTTCGAACTTGGCAGCATGCGCTTCGCGCGGATCGTCTTGCGACGGATCGTGGAAAGTCTTCAGCTTAGGCTGACGGTACATGGCGTTGGCGTCGATGTTGATCTTGGCGTCGAGGCAATGCAGATCGCCGTCAGCCTTGATCACCAGCGGGTTCACTTCCAGCAGAGCCAGGTCGTGATCCTTGAACAGCTTGGCCAGACCTACGAAGATCTTGGCGAACTGAGCAACTTGCTTGCCTTCCAGACCCAGCTGGAATGCCAGCTCGCGACCCTGGAATGGCTGAGCGCCAACCAGTGGATCGATAGTGGCCTTGAGGATTTTCTCAGGGGTGTCGTGAGCGATTTTCTCGATGTCCACGCCACCTTCGGTGGAAGCCATGAACACGATGCGACGGCTCGAACGGTCAACGACAGCGCCCAGGTACAGCTCTTTAGCGATATCAGTGCACGATTCAACCAGGATCTTGGTGACTGGCTGACCATTGGCATCAGTCTGGTAAGTCACCAGACGCTTGCCCAACCACTGTTGAGCGAATGCTTTGGCGTCTTCTTTGCTGCGAACCAGCTTTACGCCGCCCGCTTTACCGCGACCACCAGCGTGGACCTGGGCTTTGACAACCCACTCGGTGCCGCCGATTTTGTCGCAAGCTTCTGCTGCTGCTTCCGGGGTGTCTACTGCGTAGCCGGTGGAAACTGGCAGGCCGTACTCAGCGAACAGCTGCTTACCCTGATACTCGTGAAGATTCATGCTTATTACCGTCTTCGTTAGGTACTGCGCATTCGGTGCTGCACTAGTTGAAGTGCCGCACCACCTGTGACTGCTGCTTGCGTAGCTGATCTACGCAAGACTGCGTCCAGCGGACATTCCGCGGTGAGTCTTGCATGCAAGGCTCACGACGGGCCGTACCGCCGTGGTTTCTTATTGTCTTAACGCTTCTTGCGGTTGGCGATGTGGATGGCGCCGCCATTCACAGCCAAAGCTGCTTCGTGCAAGGCTTCAGACAGGGTCGGATGGGAGAAAACCATCATGCCCAGGTCTTCAGCGCTGGTGCCGAATTCCATACCGATCGCGCCCTGCTGAACCAGTTCTGCAGCGCTCGGGCCAATCACATGGACGCCCAATACGCGGTCAGTCTTGGCATCAGCAATGACTTTCACGAAACCGCCGGTGTCGTTGGCTGCCATGGCACGGCCACTGGCTGCGAACGGGAAGGTGCCAACGTTAACTTCAACGCCTTCAGCCTTCAAGGTCTGCTCGGTTTTGCCGACCCATGCGATTTCCGGGTGAGTATAAATAACTGACGGGATCAAGTCATAGTTCATCTGGGCTTTGTGGCCCTTGATGCGCTCAACGACCATGATGCCCTCTTCCGAGGCTTTGTGTGCCAGCATCATGCCGCGAACCACGTCACCAATGGCGTAAACGCCCGGTACGGTGGTAGCGCAGTGATCGTCAACGTGCACGAAACCGCGCTCGTCCAGGGTCACGCCGCAATCGGCAGCCAGCAGATCAGTGGTCACCGGACGGCGACCAACGGCTACGATCAGCTTGTCGAAAGTGATGTTCTGTTCGCCGTTGGCATCGGTGTAGTTCACAACGACTTCGTCGCCGTTCACTTTGGAACCGGTAACGCGAGCACCCAGCTTGATGTCCAGACCTTGTTTGGTCAGGGTTTTCAGCGCTTCCTTGGAAACGGCAGCGTCAGCGGCCATCAGGAAGGTGTCCAGCGCTTCGAGAACGGTAACTTCTGCGCCCAGACGGGACCAGACCGAACCCAGTTCCAGACCGATCACGCCAGCGCCAATCACGCCCAGACGTTTTGGAACCGATTGGAATTCCAGCGCGCCAGTCGAATCAACGATCACATTCTGGTCGACCGGAGCCGGTGGAATGTCGATCGGACGCGAACCTGGAGCCAGAATCACGTTCTCGGCTTCAATGATTTCTACCGAACCGTCAGGCTTGGTGACTTCGACTTTCTTGCCAGCCAGCAGTTTGCCGTGGCCCTGGATCGAAGTAACGCCGTTAGCCTTGAACAGGGTGGCAACGCCGGAGGTCAGGCCTTTGACGATGTTGGCTTTACGGCCGACCATTGCTGGCACGTCCATGGTCACGCCAGCGTGGTTGATACCGTGGATCGCGAAGCCGTCTTGGGCTTCGTGGAACTTCCAGGAGCTGTCCAGCAGCGCCTTGGATGGAATGCAGCCGACGTTCAGGCAAGTACCGCCGAGGGCCAGTTTGCCTTCCTTGTCGGTGTATTTCTCGATGCAGGCAGTGGAGAGGCCCAGTTGCGCTGCTTTAATGGCAGCCACGTAGCCGCCAGGGCCCGCGCCAATCACTACCACGTCGAATTTCTGAGTCATGTGTCATTCCTTCTCGAATCAAACCGGACGGCCCCTTTTGGGGACCGTCGTGGGACGAAGCTGGTCATTACAGAAGGGCCGCCCATCGCTGAGCGGCCCGTGCAACGAAATCAGATATCCAGCAGCAAACGAGCCGGGTCTTCCAGCAGGTTCTTGATGGTAACCAGGAAGGTCACAGCTTCTTTGCCGTCGATCAAACGGTGATCGTAGGACAGAGCGAGGTACATCATCGGACGGATAACGACTTGACCGTTGATCGCCATAGGACGCTGCAGAATGTTGTGCATGCCCAGGATGGCCGCTTGTGGCGGGTTGACGATCGGAGTCGACATCATCGAACCGAAAGTACCACCGTTGGTGATGGTGAACGTACCACCGGTCATTTCGTCCATCGACAGCTTGCCGTCACGAGCCTTCTTGCCGAAGGTGGCGATGCCGCCTTCGATTTCAGCCAGGCTCATCAGTTCGGCGTTACGCAGAACCGGTACAACCAGGCCGCGGTCGCTGGAAACAGCAACACCGACGTCAGCGTAGCCGTGGTAAACGATGTCGGCACCGTCGATCGACGCGTTGACAGCCGGGAAGCGTTTCAGCGCTTCGGTGGCAGCCTTGACGAAGAACGACATGAAGCCCAGGCGCACGCCGTTGTGGGACTTCTCGAACAGGTCCTTGTACTTCGAACGCAGGGCCATGACTTCGGTCATGTCGACTTCGTTGAAAGTGGTCAGCATTGCCATGTTCGATTGAGCTTCAACCAGACGCTTGGCAACGGTGGCCCGCACGCGGGTCATCGGTACGCGCTTCTCGATGCGATCGCCGGCAGCGAACACTGGAGCAGCAGCGGCAGGAGCAGCAGCCTTGGCAGGCGCGGCAGCCGGAGCGGCTTTCTTGGCAGCTACAGCGGCAACAACGTCTTCCTTGGTCACACGACCGCCTTTGCCAGTGCCGGCAACGGAAGCGATGTTGATACCGTTTTCTTCAGCCAGCTTGCGAGCAGCCGGTGCAGCAACAGGATCATCTTCGCCCGCTTCGGCAGGAGCAGCGGCAGCGGCAGCAGGTGCAGCAGCGGCGGCTGGAGCGGCAGCAGCACCGCCCTCACCGATGGAGCCCAGAACTTCGTCGGACAGAACGGTGTCGCCTTCGTTCTTGACGATAGCGCCCAGCACGCCATCAGCGGTGGCCAACACTTCCAGTACGACTTTGTCAGTTTCGATGTCGACGATCAGTTCGTCACGCTTGACGGCGTCGCCCGGTTTTTTGTGCCAGGTGGCAACGGTGCCATCGGCAACCGATTCCGGGAAAGTGGGGGCTTTGATTTCGATAGCCATTATCTGTGGGTCCTTAAATTCGGTTTCAGGTGCGCGAAGGCGTTAAACAGTAAAGGCGTCTTGCAGCAGTTGTTCCTGCTGCTCAGCGTGCATCGATGCATAACCACAAGCAGGTGCAGCAGAAGCATCACGGCCCGCGTACTCAAGTACGAGAGACTTGTCGTGATTGCCAACGATGCGGCGCATGTGGTGTTGGCTGCAGTACCAGGCACCCTGGTTCATCGGCTCTTCCTGACACCAAACGATATGTTTGAGGTTGGTGTACGGAGCCAGGACTTCGTTCAAGTCGTCCTCAGGGAATGGGTACAGCTGCTCGATACGCACGATGGCGATGTCATCACGACCTTCGGCACGGCGTTTTTCCAGCAGGTCGTAGTAGACCTTGCCGCTACACAGAACAACGCGCTCGACCTTTTTCGGGTCCAGGGCATCGATTTCCGGGATAACGGTCTGGAACGAACCTTCAGCCAGATCTTCCAGGGTCGAGATGGCCAGTTTATGACGCAGCAGCGACTTCGGAGTCAGAACGATCAACGGCTTGCGCAGCGGGCGAATCACCTGACGACGCAGCAAGTGGTAGATCTGAGCCGGTGTAGTCGGCACGGCTACCTGAATATTGTGCTCGGCGCACAGTTGCAGGTAACGCTCCAGACGAGCCGAAGAGTGCTCCGGACCCTGACCTTCATAACCGTGCGGCAGCAGCATGGTCAGACCGCAGAGACGGCCCCACTTGTGCTCGCCACTGGTGATGAACTGGTCGATAACCACTTGGGCACCGTTGGCGAAGTCGCCGAACTGGGCTTCCCAGATCACCAGCGCCTCAGGCGTGGTGGTCGAGTAACCGTATTCGAACGCCAGCACGGCTTCTTCGGACAGGAACGAATCGTACAGGTCGAAACGTGGCTGGCCCTTGTACAGGTTTTGCAGCGGGACGTAGGTACCCGCGTCTTTCTGGTTGTGCAAGACAGCGTGACGGTGCGAGAACGTACCGCGACCGATGTCCTGACCCGTCATGCGAATCGGGTGACCTTCGAACGCCAGGGTCGCGTACGCCATGGTTTCGGCGTAACCCCAGTTGATCGGCAGGCCGCCGGCTTGCATTTTCTGACGGTCTTCGTAGATTTTCGAGACCTGGCGCTGAACCACGAAGCCTTCCGGAATTTCCAGCAGCTTGGCGGACAGTTCCTGCAAGGTTTTCAGATCGAAGCGAGTGTCGTGACGCGCGGTCCAGGCGTGGCCCAGATACGGACGCCAGTCCACGAACAACTCTTTGTTCGGCTCTTTGACCAGGCTTTTTACAACATGCAGACCGTTGTCCAGCGCATTGCGGTATTCGTCGACTTTCGCCTGAACACGCTCTGCATCCAGCACACCGCCCTGGGTCAGACGATCGGCATACAGCTCACGGGTAGTGCGCTGTTTGGTGATCTGCTGATACATGATTGGCTGGGTGCCGCTAGGCTCGTCGGCCTCGTTGTGGCCGCGACGACGGTAGCAGACCAGGTCGATCACCACGTCACGCTTGAACTGCATGCGGTAGTCGATGGCCAACTGGGTCACGAACAACACGGCTTCCGGATCATCACCATTTACATGGAGGATCGGCGCCTGGATCATCTTCGCAACGTCGGTCGCGTACTCGGTGGAGCGCGAGTCCAGCGGGTTGCTGATGGTGAAACCGACCTGGTTGTTGATCACGATGTGCACGGTGCCGCCGGTCTTGAAACCGCGGGTCTGCGACATCTGGAAGGTTTCCATCACCACACCCTGACCGGCGAATGCCGCGTCGCCGTGGATGGAGATAGGCAGAACCTTCTCGCCGGTAGGGTCGTTACGACGATCCTGACGGGCGCGAACCGAACCCTCGACCACCGGGGAAACGATTTCCAGGTGGGACGGGTTGAACGCCATGGCCAGGTGAACTTCACCGCCGGTGGTCATCACGTTGGACGAGAAGCCCTGGTGATATTTAACGTCACCGGACCCCAGCTCGACCTTCTTCTTGCCCTCGAACTCGTCGAACAGCTCGCGCGGGTTCTTGCCGAAGGTGTTGACCAGCACGTTGAGACGACCACGGTGGGCCATGCCGATCACGATTTCCTTGGTGCCGTAGGAGCCGGAACGCTGGATCAGCTCGTCGAGCATCGGAATCAGGCTCTCGCCGCCTTCCAGACCGAAACGCTTGGTACCCGGGTATTTGGTCCCAAGGTATTTTTCCAGACCTTCGCCGGCGGTGACGCGCTCAAGCAGGTGGCTCTTGATGTCGGCGGAGTACGTCGGACGGCCGCGCACGCTTTCCAGACGCTGCTGGAACCACTGGCGCTGCTCGGAATCGGTGATGTGCGTAAATTCAGCGCCGATGGTGCGGCAATATGTCTGCTGCAACGCTTCGTGAATTTCGCGTAGGCTCGCCTCCTCTTTGCCGATGAACAGGTCGCCGGCACGGAAGGTCGTATCAAGATCGGCATTGGTCAAGCCGTAATGATTGATTGACAGGTCTGCAGGTGCAGGACGCTGCCACAGCCCCAGCGGGTCAAGCTGGGCTGCCTGGTGGCCACGCATACGGTAGGCCTGGATCAATCGCAGCACTTCAACTTGCTTCTTCTCGTGCTCACTGCTCACGCTTCCGGCGGAAACCGGTTGGGCGCGGCGCTGGTTCTTTGCCAGCAAGACGAAATGATCGCGAATTGTGGAGTGCGAAACATCGGTGACAGTGTCGCCATCAGCAGGCAACTTCTGGAAGTAGGTGCGCCACTCTTCTGGCACAGCGTTAGGGTCGTGCAGGTAGAGCTCGTAGAGCTCTTCCACATAGGCAGCGTTACTACCGGATAGGTAGGCGCTGTTCCACATGCGCTGCATCACGCTTTCTTGCATGCTTGGTCACCCTCGGTTAGGGGAACACCACCGGCGTCGACACCGAGAAAACTTGCAGAAGTCCGAATGCAGCGACTAAAACAAGCCACTTAGGATCACGCTGATAGTCCGGGTACCAGCCCGGATGCCCCTGCTTGTCTCATTTCTTCAAAATAAGAGCCGCAGCCTTATAAGCTGCTGCTCAGGTTAAAACTACGGCGCCGGTTGAAGCCTGCGCCGTAGCATCTACGGGTATTGCGGTCCTACGGGTACAGCAGCTGAATCACACGCCGCTTTGCAGCAGCATGTTACGAATGTGACCGATGGCCTTAGTCGGGTTCAGGCCTTTCGGACAAACGTTGACGCAGTTCATGATGCCCCGGCAGCGGAATACGCTGAACGGGTCATCCAGCGAAGCCAGACGCTCGGATGTCTTGTTGTCGCGGCTGTCTGCCAGGAAGCGATAGGCTTGCAGCAGAGCAGCCGGACCCAGGAACTTGTCCGGGTTCCACCAGAAGGACGGGCACGAAGTCGAGCAGCAAGCGCACAGGATGCACTCGTACAGACCGTCGAGCTTTTCACGCTCTTCAGGAGACTGCAGACGCTCGATGGCCGGAGCCGGCGTGTCGTTCTGCAGGTATGGCTTAACCTTTTCGTATTGCTTGTAGAAGATGCTCATATCGACGACCAGGTCACGGATAACCGGCAAACCTGGCAACGGACGAACGATCAGCTTGTTACGTTTTACGACGGCAGACAGCGGCGTGATGCATGCCAGACCGTTTTTGCCGTTGATGTTCATGCCGTCGGAACCGCAAACACCTTCACGGCAAGAGCGACGATAGGAGAAACCTTCGTCCTGCTCTTTGATCAGCGCCAGCACATCCAGCACCATCAGGTCTTTACCACCGGTATCAACCTGGAATTCCTGCATGAACGGCGCAGCGTCCTGATCAGGGTTGTAACGATAAACACTGACTTGCAACATGGAGGCCACCCTTAATAAGTCCGAATCTTAGGTTCAAAAGTCGGAACAGTCTTCGGCGAGAAGTTCACAGCACGCTTGGTAACGCGCTTGTCACCCGGGAAGTACAGGGTGTGGCACAGCCAGTTTTCGTCGTCACGGTCTTCGAAGTCTTCACGGGCGTGAGCACCGCGGGACTCTTTGCGCACTTCTGCAGCGATGGCAGTGGCTTCGGCCACTTCCAGCAGGTTCTGCAGTTCCAGCGCTTCGATACGCGCAGTGTTGAACGCCTGGCTCTTGTCGTTGATCTTGACGTTGGCGATACGGCCACGCAGATCAGCCAACTGAGCAATACCCTTCTGCATGTATTCGCCGGTACGGAACACACCGAAGTAGTTCTGCATGCAGTTTTGCAGTTCGCGACGCAGGGTTGCCACGTCTTCACCTTCGGTACGCTCGTTCAGAGCGGACAGACGTGCCAGGGCCGCATTGATGTCGGCGTCGGTGGCGTCATCGTATTCGATACCGTCGGTCAGCGCTTTTTCCAGGTGCAGGCCGGCAGCGCGGCCGAATACCACCAAGTCGAGCAGCGAGTTGCCGCCCAGACGGTTGGCGCCGTGAACCGATACGCACGCCACTTCACCCACTGCGAACAAGCCTGGGATGATTTCGTCGACGCCTTCGTCGTTCTGGGTGATTGCCTGACCGTGAATGTTGGTCGGAACGCCGCCCATCATATAGTGGCAGGTCGGAACAACCGGAACCGGAGCAACAACCGGGTCAACGTGTGCGAAAGTCTTGGACAGTTCGCAGATGCCTGGCAGACGGCTGTGCAGCACTTCCTCGCCCAAGTGGTCGAGTTTGAGCATTACGTGGTCGCCATTCGGACCGCAACCGTTACCGGCAATGATTTCTTTAACCATCGAACGGGCAACAACGTCACGACCGGCAAGGTCTTTGGCGTTCGGAGCATAACGCTCCATGAAACGCTCGCCGTGCTTGTTGATCAGGTAACCACCTTCACCACGGCAACCTTCTGTAACCAGTACACCGGCGCCGGCGATGCCGGTCGGGTGGAACTGCCACATTTCGATGTCTTGTACCGGTACGCCGGCACGTAGCGCCATACCAACGCCGTCACCGGTGTTGATCAGGGCGTTGGTGGTCGAAGCGTAGATACGACCTGCACCGCCGGTGGCCAGTACGGTGGCCTTGGCACGGATATAGGTGGTTTCACCGGTTTCGATGCAGATGGCGATCACGCCGACGAACTCGCCTTCGCCGTTCTTCACCAGATCGACAGCGTAGTACTCGTTCAGGAACACGGTACCGGCTTTCAGGTTGCCCTGATAAAGGGTGTGCAGCAGCGCGTGACCGGTACGGTCGGACGCAGCGCAAGTACGCGCAGCCTGGCCACCTTTACCGTAATCCTTCGACTGACCGCCGAATGGACGCTGGTAGATACGACCTTGCTCGGTACGCGAGAACGGCATACCCATGTGGTCCAGTTCGTAAACGGCAGCCGGACCTTCCTGACACATGTATTCGATAGCGTCCTGGTCACCGATGTAGTCGGAACCCTTGACGGTATCGTACATGTGCCAGCGCCAGTCATCGTTCGGGTCAGCAGACGCGATTGCGCAGGTGATGCCGCCCTGGGCGGATACAGTGTGCGAACGGGTCGGGAAAACCTTGGTGATCACGGCAGTCTTGTGACCACCTTGTGCCAGTTGCAGCGCTGCGCGCATGCCGGCACCGCCACCACCAATAATGATGGCGTCGAAAGAAATCGTTGGAATGTTAGCCATGACTCAGATACCCCAGAGAATCTGCACACCCCAGACGAAGTAAGCGAACATCGCAACGCCGCATACTGCCTGGAAAAGGAAACGTACTGCAGTCGCGGACTTGCCCAGCGCCATCGGCGTCAGGTAGTCAGTCGCGATGGTCCACATGCCGACCCAGGCGTGAGCGCCCAGGGCCACAAGGGCCAGCAGACTGAAGATACGCATCCCGTTGTGGGCGAACAGGCCATGCCACTGCTCGTAGCCAATGCCCGGATTCGCTGCGAGGTATCCGATCAGGAAGATGAAATAAGCCGCGAGAACAACCGCAGACACACGCTGTGCCATCCAGTCATAGAGGCCCGAACGCGAAAGGTTCGTAACGCTGGTTACCATATCCAAACTCCTGCCAGAACGATCAACACCACCGAAACGGCGATGATAATTTTCGAGCCCAGGCGGCCGCCTTCCAGCGTCTCACCGATGCCCATGTCCATGATCAAATGGCGCACACCGGCTACCAGGTGATACAGCAGAGCGGACAGGAGGCCCCATGCTACGAACTTGGCCAGCGGACTGGTCAAGCATGCCTTCACCTCGGCAAAACCTTCCTCGGAACCCAAAGACTTGCCCAATGCATAAAGCATGAAGCCAAGGCCCAGGAAGAGGATGATGCCGGAAACACGGTGAAGAAACGACGTAACGCCGGTGATGGGGAGTTTGATGGTCCTTAGGTCTAGGTTTACAGGTCGTTGGCTTTTCACGGCTTTTTTTTCACACTGAAGAGCCCCTAACAATCAGGGCAAAGTTGTTGGGGAGTGCACTGGTCAGGTAAGCACCACCCAGGGATGCGACCCCCAATAAAGCAGGCCCAAAAGCCCCTGGCGGTCGGTGGCCGAGTATAGACAGTTAGGCTACTAATGACAACGCGTTCACCTTCCCCTAATAGCTGATTGCACAAGTGAGATAAAAGGCGTAAATGGCAGTCAATTTCGAGGAAAAAGTCCGGTTAAAGCCTTCTGGAGCAAGACTTTAGGCAAATTGACATTCGAATTTATCTCACTATAGTGGTGCGGGCCCTGCGTGGGGGGTCTGTCTGATGATTTCAAGCATAAATAGGAGGCCACATGGCTGACAAAAAAGCGCAGTTGATCATCGAGGGCGCAGCCCCCGTCGAGCTGCCCATTTTAACCGGCACCGTTGGTCCCGATGTTATCGACGTTCGGGGCCTGACGGCCACGGGCCGTTTCACCTTTGACCCTGGCTTCATGTCGACTGCCTCCTGCGAGTCGAAGATCACCTATATCGACGGCGACAACGGCATTCTGCTGCACCGCGGCTACCCAATCGAACAGCTGGCTGAAAAGTCGGACTATCTGGAAACCTGCTATCTGCTGCTCAACGGTGAATTGCCGACCGCAGAACAGAAGGCCCAGTTCGTAGGCACCGTGAAGAACCACACCATGGTTCACGAGCAATTGAAGACCTTCTTCAACGGCTTCCGTCGCGACGCCCACCCGATGGCCGTCATGTGCGGCGTAGTGGGCGCCCTCTCGGCCTTCTACCACGACTCCCTCGACATCAATAACCCGCAGCATCGCGAAATCTCCGCGATCCGTCTGGTTGCCAAGATGCCGACCCTGGCCGCAATGGTTTACAAGTACTCCATGGGCCAACCCATGATGTACCCGCGCAACGATCTGTCGTATGCGGAAAACTTCCTGCACATGATGTTCAACACCCCGTGCGAGATCAAACCGATCAGCCCGGTGCTCGCCAAGGCCATGGACCGGATCTTCATCCTCCATGCCGACCACGAGCAAAACGCATCGACTTCTACCGTACGTCTGGCCGGTTCGTCGGGTGCCAACCCGTTCGCCTGTATCGCCGCCGGTATCGCTGCACTGTGGGGCCCTGCCCACGGCGGTGCGAACGAAGCCGTTCTGACCATGCTTGACGAGATTGGCGATGTTTCGAACATCGACAAGTACATCGCCAAGGCCAAGGACAAGAACGATCCGTTCAAATTGATGGGCTTCGGTCACCGGGTTTACAAAAACCGCGACCCACGCGCCACCGTCATGAAGCAAACCTGCGACGAAGTACTGAAAGAGCTGGGCATCACCAACGATCCGCAACTCGAACTGGCCATGCGCCTGGAAGAGATCGCCCTGACCGATCCGTACTTCATCGAACGCTCGCTGTACCCGAACGTCGACTTCTACTCGGGGATCATCCTCAAGGCGATCGGCATTCCGACCAGCATGTTCACTGTGATCTTCGCTCTGGCGCGGACTGTCGGCTGGATCTCCCACTGGAAAGAAATGCTCTCCAGCCCGTACAAGATCGGCCGCCCGCGCCAGCTGTACACCGGCTACGAGTCGCGTGACATCACCAAGCTGGAAGACCGCGAATAAGACCTGTCTTGCGATAATGTCTTGAGCTGTACCGGGAACGGCCTCTATTTAGATAGGGGCCGTTTTTGTTTGTGGGTCTTGTGTGCCCTCCCGGCTTTTTGGTTGTGTACATATCCGTTTCTGCGGTAACGGCTTCTATTGGTTTCGCTTTTACAGCGAGTCACTTTCGAAAAGCGCGAAAGCAACCAAAGCGCTTCTGCCCCTGTCGTTCGGTGCCTCGCTCTGGCTCGGCATGCCCTCGCTCCGGTCCTGCTCCGTGGGCCCGCCGCCATCGGCCATCCATGGCCGCAGAACCTCCACTCGGCCTCTCGAGGGGGCGGTGCATCAACATCAACAGCTGCAGGCGAGCTAACGCTCGGCCTGTTGAGTGGTGAAAAGCAGAGCGGATGTGCTGTGGGAGCTGGCTTGTCGGGTCGCCGCATCGCTGCGATGGCGGCCTGTCAGCCGCCCAGTCTCTTGCAGATGCACATCACCCCCTGTTGGAGCGGGCTTGCTCGCGAAGCTGTTGATCTTGCCGTTGCCGTTGCTTTGGTTTCTTTGGCTTTTGATCTTGATCTGTTGCCCCTTTCCCAGAGGCCGAACGCAGGCGTTGCGCAGAGGGCACCGCGGCAAGGATGCCGCGGTAGCCGCCCCCGGCCATGGATGGCCGATGGCGGCGGGCCCCCGAAGCAATGCCTTCGTTATGGCATGCCGAGCCTAGGCGAGGCACCGAATGGAGGGGCAAAGCCTTTTGGTTCCTTTTCGGCGCTTGGAAAAGGGACTCGCTGTAAGAGCGAAACCGCCAGCCGCTATAACCGCAGAAACGGATATGTACCCGATCAAAGAGCAGGCCACCTCTGCGGAAAAGCCATACAAAGTGCGATAACTGCCCAATAAAAAATGCCCCGATCTCTCAATCGGGGCATTTTGTGTAGCTCAGCTTATATATAGAAACTCAAAGCCTTAGTGCGAAACCGCCCCGCTCGCCCCCAACCCGGTCTGCGAACGAACAAACTGCGGGAAGAACAGCGCCCGCTCGTTCACACCCTCAGCCGACTTATCGGTGATCGAGAAGAACCAGATCCCGACAAACGCAATGGCCATGGAGAACAGCGCCGGATATTCATACGGGAAGATCGCCTTCTCGTGACCCAGGATCTGCACCCAAATGGTTGGCCCCAACACCATCAAGCCAACAGCACTGACCAGACCCAACCAGCCGCCGATCATCGCACCGCGAGTCGTCAGCTTCTTCCAGTACATCGAAAGCAGCAGCACCGGGAAGTTGCAGCTCGCCGCGATGGAGAACGCCAGGCCCACCATGAATGCGATGTTCTGCTTCTCGAACAGAATGCCCAGGCCGATCGCCAGCACCGCCAGAGCGATGGTGGTGATTTTCGAGACACGGATCTCGTCCTTCTCGTTGGCCTTGCCCTTCTTGATCACGCTGGCATACAGGTCATGAGACACCGCCGAAGCACCGGCCAGGGTCAGACCAGCCACCACCGCCAGGATGGTTGCGAACGCCACCGCCGAGATGAAGCCCAGGAAAATACTGCCACCCACCGCGTTGGCCAAATGCACCGCCGCCATGTTGTTGCCGCCCAACAGCGCGCCAGCCGCATCTTTGAAGGCCGGGTTGGTGCTCACCAGCAAGATCGCGCCAAAGCCGATGATGAAGGTCAGGATGTAGAAGTAGCCAATGAAGCCGGTTGCATACAGCACGCTCTTGCGAGCTTCTTTAGCGTCACTCACGGTGAAGAAGCGCATCAGAATGTGCGGCAGGCCAGCGGTACCGAACATCAATGCCAGGCCAAGGGAAAACGCGGAGACCGGATCTTTCACCAGGCCACCAGGGCTCATGATCGCTTCACCTTTAGGGTGAACCTTGATCGCCTCGGAGAACAGCGCATTGAAGTCGAAGTTGACGTGCTTCATCACCATCAGCGCCATGAACGAGGCACCGGACAGCAACAGTACCGCCTTGATGATCTGCACCCAAGTGGTCGCCAGCATGCCGCCGAACAGCACGTACATGCACATCAGGATACCGACCAGAATCACCGCAACATGATAGTCGAGACCGAACAGCAGCTGAATCAGCTTGCCGGCACCCACCATTTGCGCGATCAGGTAGAACGCCACCACCACCAGCGAACCGCAAGCGGACAGCGAGCGAATCTGGGTTTGCCCGAGGCGGTAGGACGCCACGTCGGCAAAGGTGTACTTGCCCAGGTTACGCAGGCGCTCGGCGATCAGGAACAAAATGATCGGCCAGCCCACCAGGAAGCCGATCGAGTAGATCAGGCCATCGTAGCCAGAGGTGAACACCAGGGCGGAAATACCCAGGAAGGACGCCGCGGACATGTAGTCACCGGCAATCGCCAAGCCGTTCTGGAAACCAGTGATCTTGCCGCCCGCCGCATAGTAGTCGGCGGCCGAGTTGTTTTTCTTGGAAGCCCAGTAAGTGATGCACAGGGTCGCACCCACGAATGCCACGAACATCAGGATCGCGGAAACGTTGAGCGGTTGTTTCTGCACTGCACCCGTCAGGGCTTCAGCCGCCCAGGCGCCAGGTGCAAAAGCTGCGATGCTCAATAGAGCCATAAGACGCCGGATCATTGCTGAGCCTCCTTGAGAATCGCATTGTTCAAGTCGTCGAATTCGCCATTGGCGCGTCGCACGTAGATGCCCGTCAGGACAAAGGCCGAAACGATCAGCCCGACACCGATCGGAATGCCCCAGGTAATTGAGGACTCGGGGCTGATTTTCGCGCCCAGAATATGCGGCCCGTAAGCAATCAAAAGGATGAATCCGGAGTACAGCCCAAGCATGATCGCTGAAAGAATCCAGGCGAATCGTTCTCTCTTGCTGACCAGCTCTTTGAAGCGTGAGCTGTTTTGAATCGAGAGGTAAATGCTGTCGTTCATTGTTTTTATCCTCGCAGCACAGATTTAGTTGGAACGGTATCCACTCTATGCGGCTGCCGGACAGGTTCCAGACGACCTTAGTATTAGAACGACATGACGGTTCCCCTCTCTGCAGGAGCACGGCTTGCCGACGATAGCGATCTTGAGGGCGCCTTCGCCGGCAAGCCGTGCTCCTACAGAAAAGCAAAAGGCCCCTTGGCATTTATGCCAAGGGGCCTCGAGAGATGCTGACTAGACGCTTCAGGTCAAATCATTTTGGTCCAGTCTGCAACGCGATCCGGATGTTTAGCCACCCAATCCTTCGCTGCGGCTTCAGGCTTGGCGCCATCCTGGATCGCCAACATGACTTCGCCGATTTCGTCTTTCGACGCCCACTGGAAGTTCTTCAGGAACTTCGCAACTTCCGGCGCTTTGGTCGCCAACTCTTTGCTACCGATGCTGTTCACGGTTTCAGCCGCGCCATAAACGCCTTTCGGGTCGTCCAGGAAGCGCAGTTTCCACTTGGCGAACATCCAGTGCGGCACCCAACCGGTGACGGCAATGGATTCGTTTTTCTTCTCGGCACGGGTCAGCTCGGCAATCATGCCGGCGCCAGAACTGGCCTTGAGGGTGTAGTTGTCCAGACCGTAATCCTTGATGGCCTGATCGGTCTTGAGCATCACGCCTGAACCGGCGTCGATACCGACGATACGACCCTTGAAACTGTCGTCTGTTTTCAGATCGGCAATAGACTTGGCCTTGACGTATTCCGGCACGATCAGGCCGATTTTTGCATCCTTGAAGTTCGGGCCGTAATCGACGACCTGATCCTTGTTCTTCGTCCAGTATTCACCGTGGGTCACGGGCAGCCACGCCGACAGCATGGCGTCGAGTTTGCCTGTGGCCACACCCTGCCACATGATGCCGGTGGCAACCGCTTGCAGTTTCACGTCATAACCGAGCTTCTGCCGGATCACTTCTGCGGCCACGTTGGTCGTGGCGACGCTGTCCGACCAGCCGTCTACATAACCGATCGTCACTGCCTTGCCTTCAGCGCTGGCCATCGTAGAACTGATCGCCAGCACCAAAGCGGCACCTGCGCCCAAGAGTCGTCGCATCTTCATCGTTACTTCCCCGAAAGTGCTGCGCCCGACGGATGCCGAGCCGCTCAACGTATTGTTATGGTGCACAGCGCCCCCATCACGCCTCACTGCAAACTCGTTCAAACATCAGCGGAGTACTGACGTTTGGATGATCAACCTGACGCCCATGACGACCTGCTCTGCCAGCGACCTCAAGGCACCGAGAAACGACATCAGAAGGCCATTAATTGCAACCGCCGCAAATCCATCCGCCACCCCGCCCGAACTTTGCATGACAAAATTATGCAGGCCACCAAGCGCGAGACAAATGCAGGTAACATGCGCGGCTTTGTTCCCAGACGGCCTGACCATGCCCGCGACATCCCGCTTTCCTTTTTTTGCTTATTTATTTGCCTGCCTGCTGGGGCTTTTTGCCCTCGGCGGCTTCTGGTACGGCCTCGGCAAACCGGTGATCCTGCCGGACGTGGCCAGCGCAACACACAAGCTGCAATGCGCCTCCTACACTCCGTTCGACAAAGACCAATCGCCGTTCGATGTGCCATTCAAACTGCGCCCCGAGCGCATGGACGCCGACCTCGCACTGCTGACCACCCGTTTCGAATGCATCCGCACCTATTCCATGACCGGCCTTGAGGCCCTCCCCGATCTGGCGCGCAAGCACGGCTTGAAGCTGATGATCGGCGCCTGGGTCAACAGCAACCCGGTGGACACTGCCAAGGAGGTCGACCTGCTGATCGCCTCGGCCAATGCCAACGCCGATGTCGTGACCTCAGTGATCGTAGGTAACGAAACCCTGCTGCGCAAGGAAGTCACCGGCGCACAGTTGGCGACGTTGATTAACAAAGTCAAAAGCCAGGTCAAACAACCGGTGACTTACGCCGACGTCTGGGAATTCTGGCTCAAGCACCCGGAAATCGCCCCGGCAGTAGACTTCCTGACCATCCATTTGCTGCCGTACTGGGAAGACGATCCGTCGAATATCGACGCCGCACTGCAGCATGTGGCCGAAGTGCGTCAGGTGTTCGGTAACAAATTTGCGCCCAAAGACGTGATGATTGGCGAAACCGGATGGCCGAGCGAAGGCCGTCAGCGCGAAACCGCCCTGCCGAGCCGGGTCAATGAAGCCAAGTTCATTCGCAGCTTTGTAATCATGGCCGAGCAGCAAGGCTGGCATTACAACCTGATCGAAGCGTTCGACCAGCCCTGGAAACGCGCCAGCGAAGGTGCGGTCGGGGGTTACTGGGGACTGTTCGACGCTGATCGTCAGGACAAGGGCGTCCTGGCAGGTCCTGTTTCGAACGTACCGTACTGGTCGCAATGGCTGATAGTGGGTGGCTTGATCTTCATCGGCACGCTGATCCTCGGCGGTCGCGTTCGCAGCACCCGCGCGGCGCTGGTGCTGCCACTGCTCGGCGCATTGGCAGCCTGTTCGATCGGCGCCTGGGGCGATCTGGCCCGTGTCACCACCCGGTTTGCCAGTGAATGGCTATGGGTCGCCTTGCTGACGGGGTTGAATCTGTTGGTGCTGGCGCATGCCGCGCTGACTTTGAGCGCTCGCACCGGCTGGCGTGAACGTGCCTTCAATGCATTGGAACGTCGCGCCGGCTGGTGGCTGGCAGCGGCAGGTTTTGCCGCGGCGGTGATGATGCTGGAACTGGTGTTCGACCCGCGTTATCGCAGCTTCCCGAGTGTCGCGTTCATCCTGCCGGCGCTGGTGTACCTGTGCCGCCCGGTCAGTGTGCCGCGTCGGGAAATCGCCCTGCTGACCTTCATCATCGGCGCCGGCATTGCGCCGCAGCTGTATCAAGAAGGTTTGCAGAACCAGCAGGCCTGGGGTTGGGCGCTGGTGAGTGTGTTGATGGTAGCGGCGTTGTGGCGCAGCTTGCGGGTTCGCAAGGGATAATCTTCAGCGCCGCTGCTGGCCTCATCGCGGGCAAGCCCGCTCCCACAGGGTTCTTCAGCGAATACAGAATCTGAGTACGACTAAGATCCCTGTGGGAGCGGGCTTGCCCGCGATGACAATCTATCAGGCAACGCGAGACGCACGGACTAGCCGCAATGCAGCAATCACCACCGCAAACACCGCCAACGTGGTGGTGTACAACGCCAGCGCCGGAAACCCGAACACCAGCGCCAGCACCGCCAGCCACCACCCTGCTCGCCCCGGCAACACGAAACCGAGCACAGCGGCGGCCATTGCCGACCAGCCCAACACCTTGAAATGAATCATCAAGCCCAGGTTCGACCGAATCTGGCATTCCCAGCGACTGGCCTCGTCAACGCAAATGCCGACCCACTGAGCATCCTCCATGAAGCCATAACGCGCGCCATAACTGGCGGCCAGCCACAATGGCAGAAGAACGAGCAACAGGATCACGGGCAGACGGCGGGACATGAAACACTCCAATAAACGAAATCGGCGGCCAGCTTAATCTCCCAACAGCCTTACGCAAGCGCTAACAACAGTTAACTGGCCAGCCAATCACTGCAAAGTGTATCGTCCAGCTACCGTTGCTCCGAAATCAGGCCTGTTTGGTGCCAATCATGGCACTTTGGCGCAAATGCTGTGGTCATAGCCTGCGAACTTCATTCGGCACCTTCCTCTAAGGGATCTAGTCATGCTCCGTTCCTTGCGCTTCGCCGCCCTGTTTGGCGGCTTGATTTTAAGTGCGTCCGCACTGGCGGCCGACATTGATGCCGCCAGTTACGGCTACCCCCTGACCAACCCGTTCGAGGCGACCATCGCCACGACGCCGCCGGAGTTACGCCCGGAGTTGCCGCTGGACGACGATATCAATCAGGAGGATCGCAGCGTCACATTGCGCCCGGAGCGTGAATTCAGCCTGCCGGACAACTTCTGGCCGGTAAAGAAACTCACCTACCGCATCGCCACGCAAGATCAGGCGGCACCATTGATCTTCCTGATCTCCGGCACGGGTGCACGCTATGACAGCACCCTCAACGAGTACCTGAAAAAGCTCTATTACAAGGCCGGCTATCACGTGGTGCAGCTGTCGTCGCCGACCAGCTTCGACTTCATGACCGCCGCCTCGCGTTTCGCCACCCCTGGCATAACCAAGGAAGATGCCGAAGACATGTACCGGGTAATGCAGGCCGTGCGGGCGCAAAACCCGAAACTGCCGGTCACCGATTATTACCTGAGCGGCTACAGCCTCGGCGCTCTGGATGCGGCCTTTGTGGCGCACCTGGATGAAACCCGTCGCAGCTTCAATTTCAAGAAAGTCTTGTTGCTCAACCCGCCCGTCAATCTCTATACCTCAGTCACCAACCTGGATAAGCTGGTACAGACAGAGGTGAAAGGCATCAACAACTCCACCACTTTCTATGAGTTGGTGCTGGACAAACTGACCCGTTACTTCCAGCAGAAGGGCTACATCGACCTCAACGATGCCCTGCTCTACGACTTCCAGCAGTCCAAGCAGCACTTGAGCAACGAGCAGATGGCGATGCTGATCGGCACCTCGTTTCGCTTCTCGGCGGCCGACATCGCCTTCACCTCGGACCTGATCAACCGCCGCGGCCTGATCACGCCACCGAAATACCCGATCACCGAAGGCACCACCCTCACGCCGTTCCTCAAACGTGCGCTGCAATGCGACTTCGACTGCTACCTGACCGAACAGGTCATTCCGATGTGGCGCGCCCGCACCGACGGCGGCAGCCTGCTGCAATTGATCGATCAGGTCAGCCTGTATGCGCTCAAGGACTACCTGCACGACAGCCCGAAAATCGCCGTCATGCACAACGCCGACGACGTGATCCTCGGCCCTGGCGACCTGGGGTTCCTGCGCCGGACCTTTGGCGACCGTTTAACTGTTTATCCATTGGGCGGCCATTGCGGCAACCTCAACTATCGCGTCAACAGCGACGCCATGCTGGAGTTTTTCCGTGGCTAAATACCCCCTGCTGATCGCAGCGTTACTCTGTGCAGGCGTCGCCAACGCCGACAACAGCAAAGCCAATGCACCTGTGGTGGTCGATAGTGACGGCTTCAAGGAACCGCTGAGCAAACTCAAATTCAACCCGGGGCTGGATCAGCGCGAGTTCGAACGCTCGACGCTCAACGCGTTGAACGTCTACGACCCGCTGGAAGAGTGGAACCGCCGCGTCTACCACTTCAACTACCGTTTCGACCAATGGGTGTTCCTGCCCGTGGTCAACGGCTATCGCTATATCACCCCAAGCTTCCTGCGCACCGGCGTCAGTAACTTCTTCAACAACGTCGGCGATGTACCGAACCTGGTGAACAGCCTGCTGCAATTCAAGGGGCAGCGTTCGATGGAAACCACCGCGCGCCTGCTGCTCAACACCACCATCGGTGTCGCCGGCCTGTGGGACCCGGCCACCGCCATGGGACTGCCGCGCCAGAGCGAAGACTTCGGCCAGACCCTGGGCTTCTACGGCGTACCGGGCGGTGCCTACTTCGTGCTGCCGATCCTCGGCCCTTCAAACCTGCGTGACACCGCAGGCCTGGTCGTGGATTACACCGGCGAATCGGCGATCAACTTCCTGAACGTTGCCGAAGTCAGCTCCAACCATCCGGAAGTCCTGGCGCTGCGCATCATCGACAAGCGTTATCAGAACAGCTTCCGCTACGGCCAGCTGAACACGCCGTTCGAGTACGAAAAAGTGCGTTACGTGTACACCGAGTCGCGCAAGCTGCAGGTCGCCGAGTAATTCCGACGGCGACAAAAAAGGCCATTCGATTTGCGTCGAATGGCCTTTTTTATGCGCGGTTTCCAAACACCGCCAACCTACTGTGGGAGCGAGCTTGCTCGCGAAGAGGCCATCACATCCAATATCAATGTTGACTGAGACACCGCCTTCGCGAGCAAGCCCGCTCCCACAGGTTCAGCCCCTTACCGTTTTCCAAACCTTGCTGACAGCCATCACCCCAACCAACACCGCCGCACCCGCCACAATCCCGGCCACCGCATTCAGTAACGTCGGCACGATAAACCCGGCCCCACCAGCACTCGCGCTGACACTCTCGATCCAGTGATGAATCACCGGCACGCCATGGGTCAGAATCCCGCCGCCGACCAAAAACATCGCCGCCGTGCCGATCACCGACAGGCTTTTCATCATGTACGGCGCTGCACGCAAAATCCCGCCGCCGATGCTTTTGGCCATTTGCCCAGGCTTCTGGGTCAGCCACAGACCGAGGTCATCGAGTTTGACGATGCCGGCCACCAGGCCGTAGACACCAATGGTCATGACGATAGCGATGCCCGAGAGCACGATCACTTGCTGGGTCAGCGAAGCGGCAGCCACGGTGCCCAGGGTGATGGCGATGATTTCCGCCGAGAGAATGAAGTCGGTACGGATCGCCCCTTTGATCTTGTCCTTCTCGAACGCCACCAGATCGACCGCCGGGTTGGCCACAGCCTCGACCAGCTCTGCGTGTTCGGCCTGATCTTCAGCTTTGCTGTGCAGGAATTTGTGCGCGAGTTTCTCGAAACCTTCGAAGCACAGGTAAGCGCCACCGACCATCAACAACGGCGTGACCAGCCACGGAATGAACGCGCTGATGGCCAAGGCCGACGGCACCAGGATCAGTTTGTTGAGGAACGAGCCTTTGGCCACCGCCCACACCACCGGAATTTCCCGCTCGGCACGCACGCCGGAAACCTGCTGGGCGTTGAGCGCCAGATCGTCGCCAAGCACGCCGGCGGTCTTCTTCGCGGCCATTTTGGTCATCAACGCCACATCGTCCAGTACGGTGGCGATGTCGTCGATCAGCACCAGCAAACTGCTTCCTGCCATGAATCAGGTTTCCTTCTTGAATGAATGGTGCGCAGCATAGCGCGACCCGAGGCTACACGGGGCATTCTTGAGCGCCGCGCGAGGCCGGTGCTACCATGCGCAACCGCCAGAACAGGCAAGGAACTCCTTGGTTTATGAGCACCATCCGCGAGCGCAACAAAGAACTGATCCTGCGTGCCGCCAGCGAAGAATTTGCCGACAAGGGCTTCGCTGCGACCAAAACCAGTGACATCGCGGCCAAGGCCGGACTACCCAAGCCTAACGTCTACTACTACTTCAAATCCAAGGAAAACCTCTACCGCGAGGTCCTGGAAAGCATTATCGAGCCGATTCTGCAGGCCTCGACGCCGTTCAACGCCGACGGCGTGCCCAGCGAAGTGCTGAGCGGCTACATTCGCTCGAAAATCCGCATCTCCCGTGACCTGCCCTTCGCTTCCAAAGTGTTCGCCAGCGAAATCATGCACGGCGCCCCGCACCTGAGCCCCGACCTGGTCGAGCAGCTCAATGGCCAGGCCAGGCACAACATCGACTGCATCCAGACCTGGATCGACCGTGGCCAGATCGCCCCGATCGACCCCAACCACCTGATGTTCAGCATCTGGGCCGCGACCCAGACCTACGCCGACTTCGACTG
The DNA here is from genome assembly GCF_964063345.1 of Pseudomonas lini. Classification (NCBI taxonomy): domain Bacteria; kingdom Pseudomonadati; phylum Pseudomonadota; class Gammaproteobacteria; order Pseudomonadales; family Pseudomonadaceae; genus Pseudomonas; species Pseudomonas lini. Next base: position 5,109,856 of record NZ_OZ061318.1, on the reverse strand, counting down.
GCAAATCTCTGCGGTTACCGGCAAAGCCAAGCTGGATGAGGCCGACTATGAGGCGGCGGCGCAGACGATTATCCGGTTGGTGCTTAAGGGGTGTGAGCTGGACTGATAGACCGAGTGAACCCCAATCGCGGGCAAGCGCGCTCCCACAGGTTCGGTGGTGTACACAAAAGATGTGAACACCCTCAATCCTTGTGGGAGCGGGCTTGCCCGCGATGAAGGCGACTCGATATGAAGTCTTAAAACCAGATAGCATCCCACAACGGATAGTCGCCAAGCCGCTCTACAAGACCTGCCCGCAATGGATTGGCCACTACATACCGTGCCATCTTCACCAAGTCTTCTTCTCGCCTCAATGCCCGGTCGTGATAGCCCTGCTGCCAAAGTGGTCCATTCCTGTTACTGGAAAGATTCACCTTCCGCGTAATCAGTGACTTGGTTTGACGCATCAGATTACTGAGCGAACAGTTCTCCAACTCGACAAGCCAATGAAAGTGATCAGGCATGACGACCCACGCCAGTGAGTTCACTAATCCTGTGTCTTGCGCTTGGCGAAATTGATGAACAACCAATCTGCCCAATGCGAAATCCGCAAAAACCGGCTCGCGATCAAGTGTATTGGTAGTCAGTAAGTAGATTCGATTGGGTTCGGCATAGCGCCCCGTTCGCAGGCGATGTGAAGCAGGAAGATCAGGCAATCCGTTGCCCCTTCATGATGGATTCATCAGAAGACTAGACCTGAGCAGCCCATAGACCTTGACAATCCGTTATCTGGATGTGTCCATGAGGCCGCCATCGCGGGCAAGCCCGCTCCCACAAGGATCAAGGGTGTTCACAGATTTTGTGTCCACCTACAAGGATCGGGGTTGTTTCACGCATTTTGTGTCCACCACCGAACCTGTGGGAGCGGGCTTGCCCGCGATGACATTCGATCAGACGCTGAAGATCAACCAACGACCCCCGCATCCGCCCTCAACCCCTGCGCCTCAACCGCCCTGATCGCGCACTGCTCATCGACATCAGACAAATCACCGCTGATGCCCACCGCCCCCAACACACTTCCATCCTGATCCCGAATCAACACGCCGCCCGGTACCGGGACGACGCTGCCCTGCCCCAGGCTATTCAGCGCGGCGAAGAAGGCCGGGCGTTGTTGGGCGTCCTGGGCCAGCAGGCGTGAGCCTTTGCCCAGGGCGATCGCGCCCCAGGCTTTGCCGATGGCGATCTGCGGGCGCAGCAGGCTGGCGCCGTCTTCGCGTTGCAGCGTTATCAAGTGCCCGCCGGCGTCCAGTACGGCAACGGTCAAGGGCGCGGCAGAGATTGCACGACCTGCGGAGATGGCCTGATTGGCCAGGTTGACTGCGACGTTCAAGGTTAAAGCGCTCATGGTGCCGTCCTCATTTTGTTATTGGGAAAGCCGTTGGATTGCTTTCTGTCGCGCAATCCGATGCAACAAATAGAACACAATGAATTATTTTTTTGTATACAATAATTCTCGAAAAGCGCCACATGCGACGAAAAGCCACAGTCCTTCGGGCTTCCGACGAATGAAACAGCTGCTTGAGAAAATGGATTGACCTGCGCCGTCCGCCGTGAATACACTCTGCGCAAAGCCACTTGTATACAATTACAAAACGTAAGAGGCACAAAACCATGAGCAAAATGAGAGCAATCGAAGCCGCCGTTCTGGTGATGCGCCGTGAAGGGGTTGATACCGCTTTTGGCATCCCGGGCGCCGCGATCAACCCGCTGTACTCCGCCTTGCAGAAGGTCGGTGGCATCGATCACGTCCTCGCTCGCCACGTTGAAGGCGCCTCGCACATGGCCGAGGGCTACACCCGCACCAAGGCCGGCAACATCGGCGTGTGCATCGGCACCTCCGGCCCGGCCGGCACCGACATGGTCACCGGGCTCTACAGCGCCTCGGCCGACTCGATCCCGATCCTGTGCATCACCGGCCAGGCACCGCGGGCCCGGATGCACAAAGAAGACTTCCAGGCCGTCGATATCACCAGCATAGTCAAGCCGGTCACCAAGTGGTCGACCACCGTTATGGAACCGGGCCAGGTGCCTTACGCGTTCCAGAAAGCCTTCTATGAAATGCGCTCCGGCCGCCCAGGCCCAGTGCTGATCGACCTGCCGTTCGATGTGCAGATGGCTGAAATCGAATTCGATATCGACGCCTATGAACCGCTGCCGCTGGCCAAGCCGACCGCTAACCGCGTGCAAATCGAGAAGGCCCTGGCCATGCTCGATCAAGCTGAGCGCCCACTGTTGGTGGCCGGCGGCGGCATCATCAATGCCGACGCCAGCGAGTTGCTGGTGGAGTTCGCCGAGCTGACCGGTATTCCAGTGATCCCGACCCTGATGGGCTGGGGCACCATCCCGGACGATCACCCGCTGATGGTTGGCATGGTCGGTCTGCAAACCTCGCACCGTTACGGCAACGCGACGATGTTGAAGTCGGACGTGGTACTGGGCGTCGGCAACCGTTGGGCTAACCGTCACACCGGTTCGGTCGACGTTTACACCGAAGGTCGCAAGTTCATTCATGTCGACATCGAACCGACCCAGATCGGCCGCGTGTTCACCCCGGACTTGGGCATCGTGTCCGACGCCGCTGCCGCGTTGACCGTCTTCATCGAAGTCGCTCGCGAGTGGCAAGCCGCCGGCAAGCTGAAAAACCGCAGCGCCTGGCTGCAAGACTGCCAGCAACGCAAAGCCAGCCTGCAGCGCAAGACTCACTTCGACAACGTGCCGGTCAAGCCGCAACGCGTTTACGAAGAGATGAACCAGGTGTTCGGCAAAGACACCTGCTACGTCAGCACCATCGGTCTGTCGCAGATTGCCGGCGCGCAGTTCCTGCACGTCTACAAGCCGCGTCACTGGATCAACTGCGGTCAGGCCGGCCCGTTGGGCTGGACCATTCCGGCAGCACTCGGCGTGGTCAAGGCTGATCCGACCCGCAAGGTTGTGGCGCTCTCGGGCGACTACGACTTCCAGTTCATGATCGAAGAGCTGGCGGTGGGCGCGCAGTTCAAGCTGCCGTACATCCACGTTGTCGTGAACAACTCGTACCTGGGGCTGATCCGTCAGGCTCAGCGCGGTTTCGACATGGACTACTGCGTGCAGTTGTCCTTCGACAACCTCAACGCTCCGGAACTCAACGGTTACGGTGTCGACCACGTCGCTGTCGCCGAAGGCCTGGGTTGCAAGGCGCTGCGGGTGTTCGAACCGGATCAGATCCAGCCAGCCCTGCGCAAGGCTCAGGAACTGATCGAAGAGTTCAAGGTGCCGGTGATCGTCGAAATCATTCTGGAACGCGTGACCAACATTTCCATGGGCACCGAGATCAACGCCGTCAACGAATTCGAAGACCTGGCGTTGGTCGGCAACGATGCGCCAACGGCGATTTCGTTGCTCGATTAACTGCCGATCGCTCCCACTGTGGAAGCGAGGTGTGGCGAGGGAGCTTGCTCCCGCCGGGTCGCGAAGCGGCCCCAAAAGCTTTGCGACTGCTTCGCAGCCGAGCGGGAGCAAGCTCCCTCGCCACACAGGCTCGCTCCCACAAGGGACCTCACACATATACGGGAGACCACCATGCCGCGTTTCGCAGCCAACCTGTCCATGCTGTTCACCGAGCAGGATTTTCTTGCCCGTTTCGATGCTGCCGCCAAGGCTGGCTTCAGTGGTGTCGAATACCTGTTCCCCTACGATTTCAGCTCCGCCGAAATCAAAGCCAGGCTCGATGCCAATGGATTGACTCAGGTGCTGTTCAACCTGCCGGCCGGTGACTGGGCCAAGGGCGAGCGTGGTATTGCGTGCTTGCCGGATCGGGTCGAAGAATTCCGCGCCGGTGTCGATCTGGCCATCGCTTACGCCAACGTGCTGGGCAATACCCAGATCAACTGCCTGGCCGGTATTCGTCCACAAGGCGTCGACGATGCCACCGTGGAAAAGACCTTTGTCGCCAACCTCAAGTACGCGGCCGACAAGCTGCAAGCGGCGGGCATCAAACTGGTGATGGAAGCGATCAACACTCGTGACATCCCGGGCTTCTACCTGAACAACACGGCGCAAGCCCTGTCGATTCGCGAGCAGGTCGGCAGCGCCAACCTGTTCCTGCAATATGACATTTATCACATGCAAATCATGGAGGGCGACCTGGCCCGGACCATGGCTGCGCACCTGGCCGAGATCAACCACATCCAGTTGGCCGACAACCCAGGGCGCAACGAACCGGGCACCGGTGAAATCAATTACCGCTTCCTGTTCGAACACCTGGACCGCATCGGTTATCAGGGTTGGGTTGGCTGCGAATACAAGCCGCTGACCACCACCGAAGCGGGTCTGGGCTGGTTGAAAACCCATAACGCGATTTGAAGTTGAAACAGAACCCTTGTGGCGAGGGAGCTTGCTCCCGCTCGGCTGCGAAGCAGTCGTAAAACCTGCAAGCAAGTTCTACCTGACACACCGCAGTGGCTGTTTTGGGGTCGCTTCGCAACCCAGCGGGAACAAGCTCCCTCGCCACAGGATGTGTCTCCCTCAGGCACGCGCACATTATTTGGCTACACAAAAACAAGAGGATTTTCTCATGGCTAAAATCGGATTTATCGGCACCGGCATCATGGGCCACCCAATGGCGTTGAACCTGCAGAAAGCCGGTCACAGCCTGTTCCTGTCGGCGCACCACGACCCTGCCCCTGCCGATCTGGTCGCCGCTGGCGCCGTCGCGCTGGCGAACCCGAAAGAAGTGGCCCAGGAAGCCGAATTCATCATCGTCATGGTTCCGGATACCCCGCAGGTCGATGACGTACTGTTCCGCGCCGACGGCGTTGCGGCGGGCGTGAGCAAGGGCAAAGTCGTGATCGACATGAGCTCGATCTCGCCGACCGCCACTAAAACCTTCGCTGCCAAGATCAATGAAAAAGGCGCTCAATACCTCGACGCACCAGTGTCCGGCGGTGAAGTCGGCGCCAAGGCTGCGACCTTGAGCATCATGGTCGGTGGCGATGCCGATGCGTTCGAACGCGCCCTGCCGCTGTTCCAGGCCATGGGCAAGAACATCACCCTGGTCGGTGGCAACGGCGACGGTCAAACCGCGAAAGTGGCGAACCAGATCATCGTCGCCCTGAACATCCAGGCCGTGGCCGAAGCGCTGTTGTTCGCCTCGAAAAACGGTGCCGATCCGGCCAAGGTGCGTGAAGCACTGATGGGCGGTTTCGCGTCATCGAAGATCCTTGAAGTTCACGGCGAACGCATGATTAAGGGCACCTTCGACCCGGGCTTCCGTATCAGCCTGCACCAGAAGGACCTGAACCTGGCCCTGGCCGGCGCTCGCGAACTGGGCATCAACCTGCCGAACACCGCCAATACCCAGCAAGTGTTCAGCACCTGCGCGGCCATCGGCGGCAGCAACTGGGACCACTCGGCGCTGATCAAAGGCCTGGAACACATGGCGAATTTCTCGATTCGCGATAAGTAACACCGATCTGAAGCTGGCTCGGTTCCTGTGGGAGCTGGCTTGCCTGCGATGGCATCAACTCGGTCTACCTGAAAGACCGCGTCGCCTGAATCGCAGGCAAGCCAGCTCCCACAGGACCGCGTTGCAACACCTGCTTTCGCTTTATCCCAATAACAAGAATCCCGGGAGCCCGCCATGTCGGTCGATCCGCAACAACTGCTGCGCGAGCTGTTTGCCACAGCCATCGACGCGGCCCATCCGCAGCACGTCCTCGAAGCCCATTTGCCCAAAGATCGCAGCGGTCGGGTGATCGTCATCGGCGCCGGTAAAGCCGCAGCGGCCATGGCCCAGGTGGTCGAGCGCTGCTGGCAGGGTGAAGTGTCCGGCCTGGTGGTGACTCGCTACGGCCACGGCGCCCCGTGCGAAAAAATCGAAGTGGTCGAAGCCGCGCACCCGGTGCCGGATGCGGCTGGTCTGGCCGTGGCGAAACGGGTGCTGGAACTGGTCAGCGACTTGAGCGAAGACGACCGCGTGATCTTCCTGCTCTCGGGCGGTGGATCGGCATTGTTGGCATTACCCGCCGCCGGCATCACCCTCGCCGACAAACAGTCGATCAACAAAGCCCTGCTCAAATCCGGCGCGACCATCGGCGAGATGAATTGCGTGCGCAAGCACCTCTCGGCAATCAAGGGCGGTCGTCTGGGCAAAGCCTGCTGGCCGGCCACGGTTTATACCTATGCGATTTCCGATGTACCGGGCGACCTTGCCACGGTCATCGCCTCCGGCCCCACTGTGGCCGACCCGAGCACCTCGGCCGAAGCGCTGGCGATCCTCAAGCGTTATGGCATTGAAGTCCCGGCTTCGGTGCGCACCTGGCTGCAAAATCCGGAATCGGAAACGGTCAAACCTGGCGATCCGAGCCTGGCCCGCAGTCATTTCCAGTTGATCGCCCGCCCACAGCAATCGCTGGAAGCGGCAGCGGTGAAAGCCCGTCAGGCTGGTTTCAGCCCATTGATTCTCGGCGACCTGGAAGGCGAATCCCGGGACGTGGCGAAAGTCCACGCCGGCATTGCGCGGCAGATCGTCCAGCACGGCCAGCCGCTGGCAGCGCCGTGCGTGATTCTGTCCGGCGGCGAAACCACCGTCACCGTACGCGGCAATGGCCGTGGCGGACGCAACGCCGAATTCCTGCTGAGCCTGACCGACAGCCTCAAAGGCCTGCCCGGCGTCTACGCCTTGGCGGGTGACACCGACGGCATCGACGGCTCCGAAGATAACGCCGGCGCCATCATGAGCCCGGGCAGTTACGCACACGCCGCCGCCCTCGGCCTGAGCGCCAGCGATGAACTGGACAACAACAATGGCTACGGCTATTTCGCCGCGCTGGATGCGCTGATCGTCACCGAGCCGACCCGCACCAACGTCAACGACTTCCGCGCCATCCTGATTCTCGAGAGCACTAAACATGACGCCTGATAAGAAGGTCAAAATCCTCGCCACCCTTGGCCCGGCCACCAACGGAATCGACGACATCCGTGAGCTGGTGCAGGCCGGGGTCAATATCTTTCGCCTGAACTTCAGCCACGGCGATCATGCCGACCACGCCCAGCGCTATCAGTGGATTCGTGAAGTCGAGCGCCAGCTGAATTACCCGCTGGGGATTCTGATGGACCTGCAAGGCCCCAAATTGCGGGTCGGCAAATTCGCCCAAGGCAAAGTGCAGCTGCATCGCGGTCAGGCCTTGCGTCTGGACCTGGACCCGACGCCGGGCGACGAGCGCCGGGTCAACCTGCCTCACCCGGAAATCATCGCAGCGCTGGAGCCAGGCATGGACCTGCTGCTGGACGACGGCAAGCTGCGCCTGCGGGTGGTGACCAAGTATGCCGACGCCATCGACACCACGGTGCTCAATGGCGGCGAGCTGTCGGATCGCAAAGGCGTCAACGTGCCGCAAGCGGTGCTGGATCTGAGCCCGTTGACCGCCAAGGATCGTCGCGATTTGAGCTTCGGTCTGGAGCTGGGGGTGGATTGGGTTGCGCTGTCGTTCGTGCAGCGCCCGGAAGACATTCGCGAAGCTCGCGCACTGATCGGCGACAAGGCGTATTTGATGGCGAAGATCGAGAAGCCATCGGCCGTGACGCAACTGCGGGAAATCGCCGAAATGAGCGATGCGATCATGGTCGCTCGCGGCGACTTGGGCGTGGAAGTCCCGGCCGAAAGCGTGCCGCAGATTCAGAAAAACATCATCAGTACCTGCCGTGAGCTCGGCAAACCGGTAGTAGTGGCGACGCAGATGCTGGAGTCGATGCGTTTCTCCCCCGCCCCGACCCGCGCCGAAGTCACTGACGTCGCCAACGCAGTGGCCGAAGGTGCGGACGCGGTGATGCTGTCGGCGGAAACCGCATCCGGCGAGTACCCGCTGGAAGCCGTGCAGATGATGAGCAAGATCATCCGTCAGGTGGAAAACGGCCCGGACTATCAGGCCCAACTGGACGTGAGCCGCCCGAAAGCCGAGGCCACGGTGTCGGACGCGATCAGCTGCGCGATCCGCCGCATCAGCAACGTGCTGCCGGTGGCGGTGCTGGTGAACTACAGCGAGTCTGGTACGTCGAGTCTGCGTGCGGCGCGGGAACGGCCGACGGTGCCGATCCTCAACCTGACGCCGAACTTGCAAACCGCGCGGCGTTTGACGGTGGCGTGGGGCGTGCACTCGGTGGTCAATGATCGGCTGCGTCAGGTGGATGAAGTGTGCTCGACGGCGCTGGAGATTGCGCAGGCACAGGGCATGGCTCAACGCGGCGATACGTTGTTGATCACAGCGGGCGTGCCGTTCGGGCAGCCGGGGTCGACCAATTCGTTGCGCATTGAGACATTAATCTAACCCCCTCACAATGATCGTTCCCACGCTCTGCGTGGGAATGCAGCCCGGGACGCTCCGCGTCCCAAGAGCAGACGCAGAGCGTCCGTTGAGGCATTCCCACGCAGAGCGTGGAAACGATCTGTACTGACTGCCCCCATCATGCCCGCCAACCACTTCAACACCCACTGTCCCGACTGGGCCACTGCCCTGCTCAACGGTTTCAGCCAAATCTTTCTCCAGCGCCATCCGCTGTGCGGCCTGCTGTGTCTGTTGGCGATTCTATTCAGCGCGCCGGCCCTGCTCGGCGGTGCGTTGCTGGGAGGTGTCGCCGGGTTGCTCACCGCGCAACGTCGCGGGTACACCAAGGCTGATCGTCAGGCCGGGCTGTTCAGCTACAACGGTATTCTGCTCGGTCTGCTGCTGAGCCTTTATTTCCCATGGTCAGCGCTGTTGCCACCGCTGATCATTGCCGCTGGGGGCCTGAGCGCGATGCTCACCCAGCAATGGCTCAAGCGTTCGCGCGATCATCATTGCCTTCCCGCCTACACCGCGCCCTTCGTCGGGATGAGCTGGCTACTACTGTCGTTTGCCGCTCCCCAGCAACCCGCACCGCTGATCGAAATGACCACACTCAACTTGCTCGCCGCGTCATTGAAAGGGCTCGGTCAGGTGCTGTTTCTCGGTCATCCGCTGGCCGGCGCTCTGATTGCCACGGGTTTGCTGATCGCTGACCGTCGTGCCTTCCTGTGGGCGCTGCTCGGCTCCGTTGCCGGCCTCGGCTTCGCTCTTCTGCATCACGAAACATCAACCGCGCTGCTGGGTTTGAGCGGTTACAACGGCGTGCTCGCCGCCCTCGCCTTCAGCCAAAATCGTCGCCAGCCTTGGTTGCCATTGTTGGCAATCCTGCTGGCAGTGTTGCTCACACCGGGGTTCGCCGCACTCGGCCTGGCCACATTGACCGCGCCTTTCATCCTCGCCTGCTGGCTGATTCGCGCAGGCATTCGAATGCTGCGCCAGGCCGCCATAGACAGCGCGCCTTGCGCTACCGGGGAGAATCGACCTAGGCTTCGCTGATTCTCGATTCAGGCGTTTTCCATGGACAGCAGTAAAAACTGGCGTGAAGAGCTTTACGTCATCATCTTCCAATCCGATACCCCGGCCGGCCGCCGCTTCGACAGCATTCTGCTGTTGATCATCCTCGCCAGCCTGGTGATCGTGATTCTGGACAGTATCGACAGCGTTCACCAGAACTACGCCGACATACTGGCGTACATCGAATGGGGCTTCACCGTCGTTTTCGCCATCGAATACGCTCTGCGCCTGTACTGCTCGCCCAAACCGTTGCGCTACGCGTTCAGCTTCTATGGGCTGGTGGATTTGCTGGCGATCGTGCCTGGCATTCTCGCGCTGTATTACAGCGATGCGCAGTACCTGCTAATCATTCGAATCATTCGGATGCTGCGGATTTTCCGCGTGCTCAAGCTCAGCCCGTATCTGAAGCAAGCCAACTATTTGATGACGGCGTTGCGCGGCAGCAAGCAGAAGATCGTGGTGTTTCTGCTCAGCGTCAGCACCCTGGTGACGGTGTTCGGCACGCTGATGTACGTGATCGAAGGCCCGGAACACGGTTTCACCAGCATTCCCAAAGGCATCTATTGGGCTATCGTCACGCTGACCACCGTGGGTTTTGGCGATATCGTACCCAGGACGCCATTGGGTCAGGTGGTTTCGTCGCTGGTGATGATCACTGGTTACTCGATCATCGCCGTGCCAACAGGGATCTTTACCGCGGAACTGGCCAACGCCATGCGCGGCGAACAATTGCAACACGATTGCCCGACCTGTCAGAAAAACAGTCACGAACACGGCGCAGCATTTTGCTCCCGCTGTGGCAATGCGCTGTTCAAGAAACTGGAATAAGCAAAGTGCTTTTTAATCTTTAAAGGACTATGCGAGCCCGGCTATAGTCGCTGGCAAATTGCCAACACTTTCCATCGAACATGTTTGATAAAACAAGGAATGCGCAGTGAAAAAACTCTTTGGCGCCTCACTTCTGGCCGCTGGCCTGGCCTTGGGCAGCATGGCTCAGGCTGCACCGACCCTGCTTAACGTTTCCTACGACGTGATGCGAGACTTCTACAAGGACTACAACGCTGCCTTCCAGAAACACTGGCAAGCCGAGCACAACGAAAACATCACACTGCAAATGTCCTTCGGCGGCTCCAGCAAGCAGGCGCGCTCAGTGATCGATGGCCTGCCGGCTGACGTCATCACCATGAACATGGCCACCGACATCAACGCCTTGGCGGACAACGGCAAACTGGTCCCGGACAACTGGGTCACGCGCCTGCCAAACAACAGCGCGCCATTCACCTCGGCCACGGTGTTCATTGTGCGCAAAGGCAACCCGAAAGCCCTGAAAGACTGGCCAGACCTGCTCAAGGACGGCGTGCAAGTGATCGTCCCCAACCCGAAAACCTCGGGCAACGGCCGCTACACCTACCTCTCGGCGTGGGGTTATGTGCTGAAAAACGGCGGCGACGAGAACAAGGCCAAAACCTTCGTCGGCAAACTGTTCAAACAAGCGCCAGTGCTGGATACCGGCGGCCGTGCAGCGACCACCACGTTCATGACCAACCAGATCGGCGACGTGCTGGTGACCTTCGAAAACGAAGCGGAAATGATTGCGCGCGAATTTGGTCGTGATCAGTTTGAAGTGATTTACCCGAGTGTTTCCGCTGAGGCCGAGCCGCCGGTGTCTGTGGTCGACAAAGTGGTCGAGAAAAAAGGCACTCGCGCTGCTGCAGAGGAATATTTGAAATACCTGTGGTCGCCGGAAGGTCAAGAGATTGCGGCGGCCAACTACCTGCGTCCGCGTGATCCGGCGGTATTGGCCAAGTACACCGATCGCTTCCCGAAAGTGGATTTCCTTTCGGTGGAGAAGACCTTTGGTGACTGGCGCACGGTGCAGAAGACTCACTTCAATGATGGTGGGGTTTTTGATCAGGTTTATGCTCAGTAGAAGCTGTTAGCCCTACAAAAAAGGCGACCTCGGAGGTCGCCTTTTCTATTACAATTTTCCAGCCGTTACAAACACCAACAACTCGAAACATAAAAACACGAACATATTAAAAGGACTACGCTCGTTGAAGGCTGAAAAAACCAGCGCAATAATTTTTGGAATAATCGCATCCGTGACAGCCGTAGCCGGCCTGCTTATCACTCTTTCGAACCCAAGCCCGCACTTGAGCGCCGAAGTAAGCAAGTACATTTCATACGTACCCCCGCAATACAAAGAATTGATGCGCAATTCTAGAAACCTGGCAAATTCAGAAACGCTGTCAGCACTGATAAACAAAGCTATACCTGAAGCTGGATTCGAGCAAAAAAGCGAGCTGTTCGAAAATATCCGGACGAATATGCTGACGCCATGGACAGCCCCATTCGATAACGGAGTCAATGCGTTTCAGACGATGGTTTTCATACTGATCAAGAATGAAGGTTCAGCGGTAGCGAAGGACGTCTACGTAGATCTTCCTCAACACGGGTTGATGATGATAGAAGATGACAAAAAAGAACTGGTAAGTGTTGCCGAGCAAACCCGTCGCTACAAAATCCCTTCAATCAGGCAAGGCGGAACTTACAAGCTATGGGTCTGGTTCCCTTCAGAGCTCGAAAAAATCGATGAATACGCAGTTCGTATCGGAAACGATCAACAAACTGCAGATATTGAACATCCGAAAGAATTCACTGGCTGGGCATCTCGCGTAGCCGACTATTATTTGGTGTTCATTTACCTCACAGTGTTAATGATTCTTTCGTTTTTCTACTGGCTTTATGAAATCCTGAAACCAACTGAGCGCAGTTCTTGATTCCTGTAGTCCCTACATCGGCGGTGTGACACCATCCTTGCCCGCCGGGATGGATTGAGCGGTGAGCGCTCCGTCAGCACCTTGAATGACGAACATCACGATCTTCACGCCCACCTTCAGCAAGCGGCGATCGCGACCGACGATTCAAAGGTCAAAATGAACGGCCTCTCTCAATCATTCCTCAGAGGCATGATTACTATCACCCTATTCCCTCTTCCGCCGCTCTAGCCCGCCGATTAGCCTCCCCGCACTCCTTCTTCTTCAGCGAGCCACGTTATGAACCCAACGACTCAGGTGCCCCTCGGTACCGCGATAATGACCCGAGGCATGGTGCTGCTCTTCGCCTTCTGCTGCGGCGCCATCGTGGCCAACATCTACTACGCCCAGCCGATCATCGGCCTGATCGCACCGGACATCGGCCTGACCGACACCATGGCCAGCCTGATCGTTTCGCTGACGCAGATTGGTTATGCGCTGGGTCTGTTCTTCCTGGTGCCGTTGGGTGATCTGCTGGAAAATCGCCGCTTGATGATCATCACCACCGTGGTGGCGATTGCCAGTCTGCTGGGCGCGGCGTTCACCGACCAGCCGAACGTGTTTCTGCTGATCTCGTTGCTGGTGGGATTCAGCTCGGTGTCGGTGCAGATCCTGATCCCACTGGCCGCCCACCTGGCGCCGGAAGAATCCCGGGGCCGCGTGGTCGGCGGCATCATGGGTGGTTTGCTGCTGGGGATTCTGCTGGCTCGACCAGTATCCAGCGTAATAGCCGACCACTTCGGCTGGCGTGCGATGTTCGTCATTGCAGCGGTGTTGATGACGGCCATCAGCATCGTGCTGGCCCTGACCATTCCCAAGCGCCAGCCTGATCACAGTGCTTCTTATGGCCAGTTGTTGGGTTCGCTCTGGACGCTCTTGCGTCAGCAGCCGGTATTGCGTCAACGGGCGTTTTATCAAGCCTGCATGTTCGCCACCTTCAGCCTGTTCTGGACTGCAGTGCCGCTGGAACTGTCGCGTAATCATGGCTTGTCGCAAACCCAGATCGCGATCTTCGCCCTGGTTGGCGCCATCGGAGCAATTGCCGCCCCCATCGCCGGTCGACTGGCGGATGCCGGCCATACCCGCATCGCCTCGCTGCTGTCCCTGCTATTCGCCAGCCTGAGCTTCCTGCCCGCCTTCATCCACCCGGCCTACAGCGTTATCGGCCTGGCGGTGACGGGGGTGGTGCTGGATTTCTGCGTGCAAATGAACATGGTCCTCGGCCAACGAGCGGTCTACACCCTCGACGCTAAAAGCCGCGGCCGTCTGAATGCGCTGTACATGACCAGCATCTTCATCGGCGGCGCGTTTGGATCTTCGGTGGCCAGCGCGGTGTATGAGCATGGTGGCTGGTTGTGGATCGTGATTGTGGGTAGTGCGTTTCCGTTGTTGGCGTTGTTGCGGTTTTTGAGTGTTTCGCAGAGGCCTGCACTGGCGACGGCTTAGGGCGCTAAAAGCTTCGCGGGCAATAGCCTCGCTCCTACACGTCTTGCATTATCCCTATAGGTGTGAGGCTTGCCCGCGAAGGCGATTCCACTGATACCACTCAATGCCGAACCAGCTTCTCCATCGCCGCATCCGCGAGAAAGGAGGAGCGGCTTTTGACATTGTGCTCTCGCACATAGCGGTCAATGCGCTGGATCACGTAGCCAGGCAGCGTCACGTTGACCTTCTCGGTCTTGCCCAGATACGGCGAGATGTCGAGTTCCAGCATCCCCCAACCCATGTTGGCAAATTCCGGATTCTCGCGGTGCACAGCCGCTGAGGTCGGCATCGGAATTGACTCCCCGCCTGCCATGATCTCTTGCAGCATGATGTGGGCAATTTCGACCGCCGCGTTGTAAGCATCTTCAAACGTATCCCCGGCCGTTACGGCACCGGGAATATCGGGGATCTGAATACCGATGGCGGTGTTCTCGTCGCCCCATTCGATACAGATTGGGTATTGCATTATGGATCTCCTGCCAAACTGGCTCCCGGGCAATAGAGCCCGGCTCGCCTCCTGATGCTTTTAACCGTCCCGACCGGCAAATCCTTCTTCGGATGAGGGACGGGTATCGTGTAAGGGCTATAACGGTGAGTGAAGATGTGATGACTGCCGGTGACCCGGTCCAGTGTCCAGCCCGCCTCTATCAGTTCCTTGATCAATAACCTGCTCTGCACCACCAGCCTCCTTGCTCCGGCCCAACAAAAATAACTCTAGAGTTATATTTACTCAAGCACAAAAATCCGGATCACGACGCTCGGTTGTTTTACAGGGTGTTGATTTTGCCGATTACCGTTGCTGGCAAAAGAGTCATAAACAAGCCTTGGTTTCGTTTATTGCGATTTTCGTTTGATTCGAATAGCCTTTCAGCATCGCTACTCAGAATGTAGGAATTTCATCATGTCCCTAGTCATCCACCCACCGATCAACCTGCCCATGGCGCGCGAAGTTCAGGCCGCTATTGAAGGCCAGCGTGCCCTCGCGGCCTATCTCGCGACTCAATTCGAAACTCAACGCATCCAGATTTTCGACGAGCAGAATGAAGCTCACAGCGTCGAACTGCCCACTTCAGCCCTGCGATTGCTGCTCGACATCCTGGCAGCATTGGCAGAAGGCAATGCGGTAAAGGTCGTCCCGGTTCACGCGGAACTGACCACCCAGGAAGCGGCGGACTTGCTCAATGTCTCACGCCCGCACCTGATCAAACTGCTGGAGTCCGGCGAGTTGTCCTACCACAAAACCGGCAAGCACCGACGTGTGCGCTTTGCCGATTTGATGGACTATAAGAACCGGCGCGACACCGCCAGCGAGCAAGCAATGACGCTTCTCGCCGAGCAAGCACAAGCGTTAAGGACAGGATACGAGTGAGGCACTCCCCTTTTACCGCTGTATATGACGCATGTGTTTTGTACCCCGCCCCCTTGAGGGACTTTCTGATGTGGCTCGCGCTCTCCGGACGTTTCAGGGCGCGATGGTCACTGGAGATACACAACGAATGGAAGCGCAATCTGCTGAAAAACCGCCCGGACCTGACAACAGAGCAATTGGATCGCACGTCCGACTTGATGGATCAGGCCATACCCGATGCTTGCGTATCCGGTTACGAAAAGCTGATCGAAGGGCTCACACTGCCCGACATCGACGACCGCCATGTTCTGGCTGCCGCCATACGCTGCAACGCCAGTGTCATCGTGACCTTTAATCAGAAAGACTTTCCCGATGAAGCACTCGGTTCTTTTGGCATCGAGGCGCAGCATCCTGACGAATTCGTCGATAACCTCTTTGACCTGGACCCGGCAGCGGTTGTTGCGGCAGCACAACGGCAACGCAAACAGCTAAAGATGCCGCCAATGGATGTCGGCACCTATCTTGATCTGCTCTTTCGTCAAGGCCTGATTCAGTCGAGCAAGGCGTTGACCCACTATCGAGCGATTCTTTAATCGCCTATCACAAACCCCAAAAAGCAAAACGGCGATCCTCAGATCGCCGTTTCCATTCACTGCCCGAATTGCCTGCCCAACCCACCCGGCACGCCATGGATATCTGTCTCTTCCCACGGCCCGTTGGGGCTGATCGAGCGACTCCAGCCGTTGTTCCAGCGGTAGTAGGTGCGCTGGCGGTAGAAGGTGTTGGTTTGATCATCGAGAACGTAAACGCCGAGTTTCGCATCCCAATGACTATTGCCACCCGGTGGCGGGGCGAAGCTGGCGGAGGTGCGTGGAATCGGCTTGGACGGTTTGACCGGCGTACTCGGTTTGCTCGGTGTCGTTGGAGCCGGTTTGGTGCTCGGCTGCGAAGGCGGGATTGGCGGCAGCCGTGTGGGCTCGGGCTGCTGGACCGCACAGGCGCTTAACCCCAAAACCATACTGAGCAGAGTGATACGAGCGATGGCGGTCATGGTGGTGCTTCCTGTTATTTATCCGGGCTGTCGATGATCAGTTTTTGTTGCGCGGTGGTGCTGCTGGCCAAGGGTTGGCTGCGACCGATCCATTCGCCGGCAGTCGGTTGGCCAGCGCGGGAGATGCGCGCAACCAGTTGGACTTCAGGGAAGTTCGACAGTTTCAACTGCGGCATCATGGCGTCGGCATCACCCAGTTCCACAGTCGCCGGCAAGTCGGCGACTGTCAGACGCTTGGCGGCCAGCGGCGCGGGTGGACCGGAGATGGCGCGGGCGAAGATGAACACGCTGTCACCCGGCTGGACCTTGGCTTTCAGCTCTGGCGCCAGATCGACTTGCACTTTGAGCAGTGCTGCAGCTTTGGCCGCAGGCGCTTGGGCAACCTTGCCACCGCTGGCTTCGAGTTTCTCGGCGGCCCGAGTAATGCCGCCTTGCAGCGCGACGCGGGATTTATCATCCGGCGGCAGTTGCGCCAGCAGGCGATTCCAGTAGTCGATGGCGTCCTGGTAACGCTCACTTTCAAACGCCGCGATGCCCAGCAGACCGAGGCTGGTGACTTCTTTCGGATCAGCTTTCAACGCTTCGTCGGTCAGCGCCTGAACCTTGTCCGACCACTTCTTGCCATCGGCGAAATATTGCGCCTGGGCCCATTGCCCGAGCAGTTCCGGCTGACGACCGGCCAGGGTAACAGTCCGTTCGAAGATCTTCGCTGCATCAGCCGGACGGTCCTGAGCCATGTAGGTGCGGCCGAGGAAGTACAGGCCTTCGGCCGAATCCGGTTGGGCGGCAACCGCACGTTCCAGGCGACGGGTCATCTCTTCCATCGACTGCGGCGCCTGAGCGAACTCGCGGGTCAACTCGACTTTGTCGCTGGCGCCGAAATGCAGGTACAGCCCAAGGCCCAGCACCGGCACCAGAATCGCCGCCAGCAATGGCAACGGCTTGCCCAGACGCGACACGCGCGGTGCCTCGACGCCTTCGGTGTCGGCGAGCAGTTCACGGGCGGCTTCGGCACGGCCGGAGTCCATTTGCTCGGTGTTGAGCACGCCCTCTTCCTGCTGAGTCTGCAACTCAGCCACGCGCTCCTGATAAAGCGCGACGTTCAGTGCCGTGCGGTCCTCTTCAAGCTGAGCGCGGCGCCCACGCAGAACGGGGATCAGCAGAAAACTCAGGGCAACCAGGAGCAGCAGGCCTGCAGCGAGCCAGAAATCAATCATTCTTGGTTTTATCCAACAGGTGGTCGAGGCGCTCGCGCTCCTCGGCAGAAAGCGTGTCCGGGCTGTCAGTGCGTTGCACGCGACGACGGCGGACGATCACGGCGATGATCACAAAACCGCCCAGCAACAGGCCGGCGGGGCCGAACCAGAGCAGTGCGGTTTTGGCATTGAGGGCAGGTTTGTAGCGGACGAAATCACCGTAGCGGTCGACCATGAAATCGATGATCTGCTGGTTGTCCTTGCCCTCGCCGAGCATGCGAAAAATCTCTTTGCGCAGGTCGGCGGCGATCGGTGCATTGGAATCGGCGATGTCCTGATTCTGGCACTTGGGGCAACGCAGCTCTTTGGTCAGTTCGCGGAAACGCTCGCGGTCGCCTTCTTTGGCGAACTCATAGGTGTCGATGGCCGCATGGGCCACACCGGCCATGCTCAAGCCCAACACGGCGGCGGCGATCCAGCGCTTCATGGTTTGGCCTCATCGACCAGCGCCTGATACTTGGCCGCCAGTTTTTCACGCCAGACTTGTTCGTCGATCACGCCGACGAATTTGTCGCGGATGATGCCCTTGGCGTCAATGAAGAAGGTTTCCGGTGCACCGTACACGCCGAGGTTCAGGCCCAGGGTGCCGGCATCGTCACGGATGTCCAGTTTATACGGGTTGTGGAACTCGGCCAGCCACTTCAAGGCATCGGCGTTGACGTCCTTGTAGTTGATGCCATAAATCACCACGCCCTTCTCGGCCAGCTTGTTCAGCACCGGGTGCTCGACCCGGCAGGAAATGCACCAGGTGCCCCAGACGTTGACCAATGCCGGTTTACCCAGAATGTCCGCTTTGGTCAGGGTTTTGTCGCCCTGCACCGAGGGCAGCGAAAACTCCGGGAACGGTTTGTTGATCATTGCCGAAGGCAGTTCAGCCGGGTCCAGGTACAGACCCCGATACAGAAAAACAGCGACCACCAGAAAAATCGCCAGTGGCAACAGCATCAACCAACGTCTCATGCAGTGGCTCCCGTCATGCCGAGCGCTTCACGCACACGGCTTTTCACCTTGACCCGATAACGGCGATCCAGCGCCGCCAGCAACCCACCCAAACCGGTGAGCAGACCGCCGAACCAGATCCAGCGCACGAACGGTTTGACGTGCACGCGGACCGCCCAGGCGCCCTCGCCCAGCGGCTCGCCCAGAGCGACGTAAAGATCACGGGTGAAACCGGCGTCGATCCCGGCTTCGGTCATCACCGAGTTCTGCACGGTGTACAGGCGTTTTTCCGGGTGCAGCACGCTGATTTCCTTGCCATCGCGGATCACCCGTACGGTGCCCTTGTCGGAGGTGAAGTTCGGCCCTTCGAAGTGCTTGGCGCCTTCGAACACAAATTGATAACCGGCCAGGCTCATGGACTCACCCGGTGCCAGGCGCAGATCACGCTCGGCACTGTTCTGGCTCGACAACACGACACCCAGCGCGCACACGGCAATGCCCAAATGCGCGATTTGCATGCCCCAATAGCTGCGGGTCAGGGTCGGCAGACCTTTGATCAAGCCCTTGTGACGTGTCTTGTCGAAGATATCCCGCACACCGGCCAGCAACACCCAGGCAGCCAGCATGAATGTCGCCAGCACTGCCCAATTGAAATCGCCGTAAGCGACACCCGCCACGACGGCCAGCGCAGCGCTGCCGAGCAACACCGGCGTCAACATGCTCATCAGCCATTTGACCGGGGTGTCTTTCCAGCGCACCAGCATGCCGACGGCCATCACTACCATCAGTATCGCCATCAATGGAATGAACAGCGCGTTGAAGTACGGCGGGCCGACCGACAGCTTGGCGCCGGTCATCGCGTCGAGGATCAATGGATACAAGGTGCCGAGCAGGATCATCGAAGCGGCCACCACCAGCACCAGGTTATTGCCCAGCAGCAGGGTTTCCCGGGACCAGAGGTTGAAGCCGACGTGGCTCTTGACCACCGGAGCGCGCAGGGCGAACAGCGTCAGCGAACCACCGACCACAAACAGCAGGAAGATCAGGATGAACACACCGCGTTCAGGGTCCGACGCAAAGGCGTGAACCGAGGTCAGCACGCCGGATCGCACAAGGAAGGTCCCGAGCAAACTCAACGAGAACGCAGCGATGGCCAGCAACACCGTCCAGCTCTTGAACACGCCACGCTTTTCCGTGACCGCCAACGAGTGAATCAGTGCCGTGCCCACCAGCCAAGGCATGAAGGATGCGTTTTCGACCGGATCCCAGAACCACCAGCCGCCCCAGCCGAGTTCGTAGTAGGCCCACCAGGAGCCCAACGTAATACCGATACCGAGGAAGGCCCAAGCCACGATTGTCCACGGACGCGACCAACGTGCCCACGCCGCATCAAGACGACCGCCCAGCAGCGCGGCAATGGCGAAGGCAAACGCTACAGAGAAACCGACATAGCCCATGTACAGCATCGGCGGGTGAACGATCAGGCCGATGTCTTGCAGGAGTGGATTGAGGTCGCGACCATCCGTCGGCATCTGCGGCAGGATTCGGGCGAAAGGGTTAGACGTCAGGATCAGGAACAGCAGGAAACCCGTGCTGATCATGCCCATCACAGCCAATACGCGAGCCAGCATCACTTGCGGCAATTGCCGGGAGAACACCGATACCGCGAAGGTCCAGCCGCCGAGGATCAGTGCCCACAGCAGCAACGAACCTTCGTGAGCGCCCCAGACGGCGCTGAATTTGTAGTACCACGGCAAGGCGCTGTTGGAGTTGCTGGCCACGTAAGCGACGGAGAAGTCGTCAGCCATAAAGGCATACGTCAGGCAACCGAAAGCGAACAGCAGAAACGCGAACTGCCCCCAAGCGGCCGGCTGGGCCAGGCTCATCCACAAACGGTCGCCGCGCCAGGCACCGAGCAACGGCACTACGGCCTGAACCAGCGCGAAACACAGCGCGAGGATCATCGCCAAGTGGCCCAATTCAGGGATGAACAGCCCTGAACTATAAAGTGAGGAAGTCATCAGTTAGCCCTCTTTCGCGGGAGTGGGTGCCGACTGACCGCTGTCTTTCAGGGCCTTGGTCACTTCCGGCGGCATGTACTTTTCATCGTGCTTGGCCAGCACTTCGTCGGCCACCACCACGCCTTCAGCGTTGAGCTTGCCCAGGGCGACGATGCCCTGCCCTTCGCGGAACAGATCCGGCAGGATCCCGCGATAACTGATGGTCACGGATTTATTGAAGTCGGTAACGATGAATTTCACGTCCAGGGAATCGCCGGAACGTTGCAGCGAACCTTTCTCGACCATGCCACCCGCGCGGATACGCGTGTCTTGCGGCGCTTCGCCGTTGGCGATCTGGGTCGGGGTGTAAAACAGATTGATGTTCTGCTGCAGGGCACTCAGGGCCAGGCCGACGGCAGCACCGACACCGACCAGGATTGCGAGAATGATCATAAGACGCTTTTTACGCAGCGGATTCACTTGCCGTTCTCCCGGCGCAGACGACGCGCCTCTTGTTGCAGATACCGCTTGCGGGCCAGGATCGGCACCGCCACGTTGAGGGCCAGCACCGCCAGGCTAATGCCATAGGCTGACCAGACATACAGACCGTGATGGCCCATGGCGAGAAAGTCGCCGAATGAAGCGAAACTCATCGAGCGACCTCCAGACTGTTCTGCACTTCGGTTTTCACCCAGCTCGCCCGGGCTTCGCGCTTGAGCACTTCAAGACGCATGCGCAGCAACAGCACCGCGCCGAAGAAACAGTAGAAACCCAGCGCCGTCAGCAGCAGTGGCAGCCACATCTCGGCAGGCATCGCCGGTTTTTCGGTGAGGGTGAAGGTCGCGCCCTGGTGCAGGGTGTTCCACCACTCCACCGAGTATTTGATGATCGGGATGTTGATCACGCCGACGATCGCCAGTACCGCACAGGCCTTGGCGGCGCTGTCACGATTGCTGATGGCGTTGCCCAGCGCAATAAGACCGAAGTACAGAAACAGCAGAATAAGCATGGACGTAAGTCGCGCATCCCAGACCCACCACGAGCCCCAGGTCGGTTTGCCCCAGATCGCGCCGGTGACCAGCGCCACGGCGGTCATCCAGGCACCGATCGGTGCGGCGCATTGCAGGGCGACGTCGGCCAGTTTCATCTTCCAGACCAGCCCGACGATGCCGCACACGGCCAGCATCACGTAGATGGACTGCGCCAGCATGGCGGCCGGGACGTGGATATAGATGATCCGAAAGCTGTTGCCTTGCTGGTAGTCCGGCGGCGCGAAGGCCAACCCCCAAACCACACCGATGCTGATCAGCAGCAACGCCGCGACGCTCAGCCACGGCAGCAGTTTGCCGCTGATGCCGTAGAACCATTTGGGCGAGCCGAGCTTGTGAAACCACGTCCAGTTCATACTGTTTCCATCACGGTTGCCGTTCGCCATCACGAACAGCCAGGGTCTTTACTGATCAAATTTTGATCAGACCTCATTATTCGCCGACGCTGATCTTCAGGCCAGCAGCTATTGCAAAAGGTGTCAGGGTTATCGCCAGGGCGGTCAGGCTACCAAGCCACAAGAGATAACCGGTCGCCGGCATGCCCTGCAATGCCGCCTGCAAGGCGCCACTGCCGAGAATCAACACCGGGATGTACAGCGGCAGAATCAACAGCGCCAGTAACAGGCCACCGCGCTTCAATCCTACCGTCAACGCCGCGCCCACCGCACCGAGCAGGCTCAGCACCGGTGTACCCAGCAATAAAGAAAGCAGCAACACCGGCAGACAGGCGGCAGGCAAACCAAGCATCAACGCCAGCAAGGGTGCGAGCAAAACCAGCGCAAGGCCGGAAAAGGCCCAGTGTGCCAGCACCTTGGCCAAAACCAGAATAGGCAGGGGGTGCGGCGAAAGGACCCACTGCTCAAGCGACCCGTCTTCGAAATCACTGCGGAAAAGCCCATCCAGCGAGAGCAAGACCGATAAAAGCGCTGCCACCCAGACCAGCCCCGGGGACAAGGTTTGCAACAATTGAGGCCCGGCGCCGACCGCCAATGGGAACAAAGAGACGACGATGGCGAAGAACACCAGCGGATTCGCCAATTCGGCAGGACGACGGAACAGCAAACGTGCCTCGCGGGCGACCAACAGGCCGAAAACACTCATACGGCCCAGTTCCCCAAATCAATGTCGCGATAGCCTGCCGGCATCCGGGTCAGCGTGTGGTGAGTGGTCAGCACCACCATGCCGCCTCGCTCGCAATGCGCAGCCAAGTGTTCTTCGAGTTGCGCCACGCCTTGTTTGTCGAGCGCGGTGAACGGCTCATCGAGGATCCAAAGCGGCGGGCTGTCCAGATACAAGCGCGCCAACGCGACTCGGCGTTGTTGCCCGGCGGAGAGCGTGTGACAGGGAACATCCTCAAAACCGCGCAGCCCCACAGCCGTCAGCGCCTGCCAGATCGCTTCATGAGAGGCCGGTTGATGCAGGGCGCAGAGCCAACTCAGATTCTCTTCCGGCGTCAGTAGATCCTTGATCCCGGCAGCATGGCCGATCCACAGCAGGTTGCGCGCCAGTTCGCTGCGTTGCTCGTGCAGTGGCTGGCCGTTTAGTAATACTTGACCGGCGGTCGGTTGCATCAAACCGCATAGCAAACGTAAAAGACTGGTCTTGCCACTGCCGTTGGGGCCGCTGATTTGCAACATTTCGCCACTGGCCAGTCTCAACTCGAGATTTTCGAAGAGCAGCCGAAGGTCTCGCTCACAGGCAAGGGCAACGGTTTGCAGGACAGGACTGGTCAAGAGATCACGGGCCTTTTGCGGTTCAAGTCGGCAGTGGAGCGGCCGCTAAAGAGATGCAGGATAGATGCATTGGCGGCCCGTTTTAGAGAGCTGCGTCAATCAATTGCAATGTTTTTAGCGCCCAGGTGCAACGGGGCGGCATTATACATGCCATGCCCGACTCTAAAGAGCGCAATTTCCACAGGTTGTGACCGCGTATGACAGGCGAAATGAACATCCTTGCGCTGCCGCAGACCACGCCCGCGACTTCGCGGCCGCTGGTGGTGAGTGGTGAGCTACTCAAGCTGCTGACGCCGATGGAAGGCCTGATCTCCGTCGGGCAAACCGCCAAGGCTGAAGTGCTGTCGCTCAAGCAGACGGATCAGACCTTTCAACTGTTGCTCAAGGTCACCCTCGACAGCGGCCGCCAGACCACGGTTCAGGCCACCAGCACTCAACCGTTGCCCCAAGGCACCAGCCTGGCAATCACCCAGCCATCGGCGGGCAACCTGGCGGTCACGGTGCAACAGGCCATCGCCTCCAGCGTCGCGACCCTCACCCGCATCGACACGGCGCAACTGCCGGTCGGCACCTTGCTGCAAGGCAAAGTACTGACCTCTCAGGTAATGCCGCAGGTGCCGGGCCAGCCGACGGTGTTTCGCTCGATGGTGAGCCTGCTCAACACCGCGCTGAGCGGCAGCACGCTGAGCATCGACAGCCCGACGCCACTGCGCATCGGCACCTTGCTGAGCGCCTTGGTACAGGACACCCAGACCCTGAAATTCGTGCCATTGAGCAGCCGTCAGGAACAGTTGGCGGTGACCCAACAACTGGTCAGCCAGCAAAGTCGCCAGGGCTCTCTGGATGGCTTGATCAAAGTCCTGCAAAACCTGCCGCCGTCGGATCAGACCTCCAGCGACCTGCGCGCCACCGTGGACAAATTGCTCGCCGGCCTTCCAGACGTCCAGCAACTGAGCACGCCCAGAGGCCTGGCCCAGGCGTTGGCCAATAGCGGCCTGTTCCTTGAAGCGAAACTGCTGACCGGCCAAAACCCGACGCTGATGCCTGACATGAAAGGCGACCTGCTCAAGCTGATCGCACAACTGACGCCGAACCTGCCGGCCAACACCAATCTCAACGCGATCATTGCCGCCAACAGCTTGGCCCATGCGCTGCCGAGTTTCGTGCGTAGCGCCCTCGGTATGCTCGGCCAGGTCAGCGCCAAACCATTGCCGACCAGTTTCCCGCTCCCCGAGCGTCTGCTGCAAAGTCAGGACGGTGAAGGCGACCTGGAACATTTGCTGCGCCTGGCAGCGGCGGCCGTCTCGCGCCTGCAAAGCCATCAACTGTCGAGCCTGGAACAGACCGGCGTCACCGACGATGGTCGCCTGCTCAGCACCTGGCAACTGGAAATCCCCATGCGCAACCTGCAGGACATCGTGCCGTTGCAGGTCAAATTCCAGCGCGAAGAAGCGCCCGAGAAAGAACAACCTCACGAGCGCCGCGACGAACGCGAACCCAAGCAACAGTTGTGGCGAGTCGATCTGGCGTTCGATATGGAACCGTTAGGGCCGTTGCAGATTCAGGCCCAACTGATCAAAGGCAGCCTCTCCAGTCAGCTGTGGGCCGAACGGCCGTACACCGCAAGCCTGATCGAAAGCAATCTGGCTGGGCTGCGCGAACGCTTGCTGACGTCAGGCCTGAACGTCGGTGATCTGGATTGCCACCTCGGCACACCGCCACAAGGCCCTCAAACCCGTCTCGAACAACGCTGGGTCGACGAAACCGCATGAACGAATCCATCGCACCGCGCCAGGCTATCGCCCTCAAATACGACGGCAGCCACGCCCCTACCCTCACCGCCAAGGGCGACGAAGAACTGGCTGAAGAAATTCTGAGGATTGCCCGCGATTACGAAGTGCCGATCTACGAAAACGCCGAACTGGTGAAACTGCTGGCGCGGATGGAATTGGGAGAGAGTATTCCGGAGGAGTTGTATCGCACGATTGCCGAGATCATTGCGTTTGCGTGGAATTTGAAGGGCAAGTTTCCGGCGGGGCATGATTCGGAAACGGTGATGGTGGAGAAGGATGTCACCGATCGAGGGGATGACTACTGAGGTTTTGAGGACGCCATCGCGGGCAAGCCCGCTCCCACAAGGATTGGGGTGGACACAAAATGTGTGAGCGCCGCTAATCCTGTGGGAGCGGGCTTGCCCGCGATAGCGATCTGAACCAGATCGCAAAAATCAGTTCTTGTGCAACTTACTCATCAACTCCGCCTCAGCCTGGGTCAACCCGCAAGACTGAGTCAGTTCGTCGACGCTGGCCCCCATCCCCACCAGGCGGGCTGCCTGAGCGAATGAAAGGCTCGACGGATCACGCTGTTCCAGCTGAGCCAGTTTGTCCGGCAACGGGCCGACGACGGCACGCAGTTCGTGCAGGTCTTCACCCATGCGCACGTTGCCGTTCTGGTAGTCGTCGACGCGTTTGGCCAGGTCCTTGATGCGCTGATCGCGCAACGCATCGCCCTGGGCCTGTTGCGCGGCGATCTGCCGTTGAGCGCGGATGTATGCCAGGAACATCGCCAGCGTGCCTGCCCAGAAGAGGAACAGGACAATGACAGCTACCTCAAGAATCAATCAGATACTCTCCAGTTCCGACCATTCTTCTTCGCTCATCATCTTGTCCAGCTCGACCAGGATCAGCAGTTCGTTGTTCTTGTTGCATACGCCCTGAATGAACTTGGCGGACTCTTCGTTACCGACGTTCGGCGCGGTCTCGATTTCCGACTGACGCAGGTAAACCACTTCAGCCACGCTGTCGACCATGATCCCGACCACTTGCTTGTCGGCTTCGATGATGACGATACGGGTGTTGTCGCTGATCTCGGCATTCATCAGGCCGAAGCGCTGACGGGTGTCGATCACGGTGACCACGTTACCGCGCAGGTTGATGATGCCCAGCACGTAGCTCGGAGCACCCGGGACCGGGGCGATTTCGGTGTAGCGCAGGACTTCCTGAACGCGCATCACGTTGATGCCGTAGGTTTCATTGTCCAGCTTGAAGGTTACCCATTGCAGGATCGGATCTTCAGAACCTTTTGCATTCGTCGCTTGATTACTCATACCCCTGACCCCTCGAAAAACCGCTTCTAGCGGTGTGTGTTCTGTTGGCGGCATTCAACAATGCCGTCGCATACTTGTTATGTCGGCAGCTATGTCGGTTTGTGTAGCTGCTTGCTGCCGCCCATGTGCTTTGCCCCACCGCTGGCAATCAGCTCGGCCAGAGCGGAAATGTCGAGCAAGGCACACATGTGCTCAATCACCGTGCCCGCCAGCCATGGCCGTTGACCCCGGTGGCTGCGCCATTTGATTTCGTTCGGGTCCAGGCGCAATGAGCGGCTGACCTGATGCACCGCCAGCCCCCACTCGTAGCCCTGCACCGAAATAACGTATTGCAGGCCTTGGCGGAAATCATCGCGATAACGATCCGGCATGACCCAGCGTGCGGTATCCAGCACTTTCAGGTTGCCGGCCTGGCTCGGCAGGATCCCGAGAAACCATTCCGGCTGACCGAACAACGGTGTCAGCTCGTGGCCGGCCAGGGAATAAATCGAACCCAGGCACACCAGCGGCACCGCCAGGGTCAACCCGGCGACGTCGAACAACAGGCATTCGAAAGGCTCGGCAGCCCATGCC
This sequence comes from Pseudomonas lini, assembly GCF_964063345.1. Lineage (NCBI taxonomy): Bacteria > Pseudomonadati > Pseudomonadota > Gammaproteobacteria > Pseudomonadales > Pseudomonadaceae > Pseudomonas > Pseudomonas lini. The sequence goes on along the minus strand of NZ_OZ061318.1, from coordinate 5,083,087 downwards.
GGACGACCATCGGTTTCCACCGGTGGCGGCGTATTGCTCGGCGGCAGATGAACTTCAACCACCGGCGGCACCAACGCTTGCAGCAGCGGCGCAATCGTCGACACGGGCGCCAGAATTGGTGCCGGCGCTTCGATCACGGCCACGGGTGCTTTCACCACTGGCGCAACGATGGGTGCAGCGGCCACCGCCGGTTTCTGTGCATCACGGGCCTGTTCTTCAAGCACGGCCGCCTGGAACTCGTCCAGCGCGGCTTCAACCTCGACAACCTCGGGCAGCGCCTCGACTTCTGGCGGCAACTCTTCGGTCGCGTCCTGCAGCAAGGCGTCCAGATAGGACTGGAGAGCCAGCTGCGGGCGCGATGTGATCTTCACCGGCCGATTCACGGGCACACCCCTGTAAGAGCGAGGCTTGCCCGCGAAGCAGACGCCGCTGTGCTCACAGTTAAATCGCGTAATCGTTCTTCGCGGGCAAGCCTCGCTCCTACACGAATGAGGTTCATGTCAGGCCACCTGCGGAACAAGTTGTGCTGCCAGCAGATGCTTGAGCAGTGCACGGTAAGCGAGAACACCACGGCTTTTGCCGTCGAATTGCGAAGGCGTCAGCCCTGCCCGGCTCGCGTCACGCAAGCGGGTGTCGATCGGGATGTAGCCTTGCCAGATTTCTTCCGGGTACTTGTCGCGCAGCACGCGAAGTGTGCCAAGGGAAGCCTGGGTGCGACGGTCGAACAGGGTCGGCACAATGCTGAACGGCAGCGCCTGTTTGCGCGAGCGGTTGATCATCGCCAGGGTGTTGACCATGCGTTCCAGGCCTTTGACCGCCAGATGCTCGGTCTGCACCGGGATCACCAACTGCTGGCTCGCCGCCAAGGCATTGACCATCAGCACACCGAGCAACGGCGGACTGTCGATCACCGCATAATCGAAGTCCTGCCACAACTGCGCCAGGCTCTTGGCGATCACCAGGCCCAAACCACTCTGGCCCGGCGACTGGCGCTCAAGGGTTGCCAGCGCGGTGCTCGATGGCAACAGGGAAATGCGTTCGTCACTGGTGGGCATCAGCAACTGACCGGGCAAGCCTTGCGGCACGCTGCCCTTGTGCAGAAACAGGTCGTAGCTGCTGTGTTCCAGGCTGTCGGGGTCGTAACCGAAATAGCTGGTCATGGAGCCGTGGGGGTCGAGATCGACCACAACCACGCGCTTGCCCGCCTCAGCCAGCAAACCGGCTAAAGCGATGGAGGAAGTGGTTTTACCGACACCACCCTTTTGATTGGCGACTGCCCAGACTCTCATTCGGATTGTTCCTCCCGGTCGAAAAGGTCGACCGAGAAATAGCTCAACGTATTAATGCGGGTGACGGAGAATTGACGGCGCTCTCTCGTCCCGGCGACTTGACCGGGGTCGGTGCAGTTTGTGTGCCAGCCCGCTTCAACGCGGCATCCGGTTTCGCATTGGCGGTTCCGGTGCCGGTGAGACTGCGGCGTACATCGAGATTTCGCGACACCACCAACACCACTCGACGGTTACGCGCCCGGCCTTCGGCGGTGGCGTTATTGGCCACTGGCTGGAACTCGCCGTAACCCACCGACGCCAGACGACCGGGATTCACACCCTGCATCGCCAGCATGCGCACGATGCTCGCCGAACGGGCCGAGGACAGCTCCCAGTTGGTCGGGTATTGCGCGGTGCGAATCGGCTGATCATCGGTAAAGCCCTCGACATGGATCGGGTTGTCGAACGGCCTGAGGATCGCGGAAATCTTGTCGACGATGTTGAACGCAATGTCGCTGGGCATGGCGTCGCCGCTGCCGAACAACAGGCTGGAATTGAGTTCGATCTCGACCCACAACTCATTGCCGCGCACAGTCATCTGGTTGGAGCTGATCAGGTCGCCGAACGCTGCGCTGATGTCATCGGCGATGCTTTTGAGCGGATCTTTGGCGGCTTGGGCGATGCCGGCGTCGATCTGTTCGCTGTCCTTGACCAGCGGCTTGGCCGGAGTCACGGTCTTCGGTCGCTCTTCGCCGATAGGAATCGGCTTGAGGGCGCGATCGGAATCGGTAAACACCCCGATCAACGCCTCGGAAATGATCTTGTACTTGCCTTCGTTGATCGAAGAGATCGAGTACATCACCACGAAGAAAGCGAACAGCAACGTAATGAAGTCGGCGTAGGAAACCAGCCAGCGTTCGTGATTGACGTGTTCTTCAGGTTGCCGACGACGAGCCATGAGGTTATTCCCTTAATCCATGAAGCCCTGAAGCTTCAACTCAATGGAGCGAGGATTTTCACCTTCGGCGATCGACAGAATCCCTTCCAGCAACATCTCGCGATAACGCGACTGCCGCAACGCGATGGACTTGAGCTTGGCGGCAATCGGCAGCAACATCAGGTTGGCACTGGCCACGCCATAAATGGTGGCGACAAAAGCGACGGCAATGCCGCTGCCCAGTTGCGACGGATCGCCCAGGTTACCCATGACATGGATCAGGCCCATCACCGCACCGATGATGCCGATGGTCGGTGCGTAGCCGCCCATGCTTTCAAAGACTTTGGCGGCTTCGATGTCACGGCTTTCCTGGGTGTAGAAATCCACTTCCAGAATGCTGCGAATCGCTTCCGGCTCGGCGCCGTCCACCAACAATTGCAGGCCTTTGCGCGAGTAGCTGTCGGGTTCGGCGTCGGCCACCCCTTCCAGACCGAGCAAACCTTCCTTGCGGGCGGTCAGGCTCCAGTTCACGACGCGATCGATGCCGCCAGCCAGGTCCACGCGAGGTGGAAACAGGATCCAGGCGAGAATCTGCATGGCGCGCTTGAAGGCGCTCATCGGCGATTGCAGCAGCGCCGCACCGACGGTCCCGCCGAGTACGATCAACGCCGCCGGGCCGTTGGCCAGCGCGCCGAGGTGACCGCCTTCAAGGTAGTTGCCGCCAATGATGGCGACGAACGCCATGATGATCCCGATAAGGCTGAGTACATCCATCAGAGACACGCCTCGACCAGGTGTCGGCCGATATCGTCCAGGCTGTATATCGCGTCCGCGAGTTCGGCTTTGACGATCGCCATCGGCATGCCGTAGATCACGCAGCTGGCTTCATCCTGAGCCCAGATCGCACTGCCGCCCTGCTTGAGCAGACGCGCGCCTTCACGACCGTCGGCGCCCATGCCGGTCAGTACCACCGCCAGAACTTTGTCGCCGTAGGATTTGGCCGCCGAACCGAAGGTGATGTCCACGCACGGCTTGTAGTTCAGACGCTCGTCGCCCGGCAGGATTTTCACCGCGCCGCGGCCGTCGATCATCATCTGCTTGCCACCCGGTGCCAGTAGCGCCAGGCCCGGACGCAGGATGTCGCCATCCTCGGCTTCCTTGACGCTGATGCGGCACAGTTTGTCCAGACGCTCGGCAAAGGCCTTGGTGAAGGCTGCCGGCATGTGCTGGATCAACACGATCGGTGCCGGGAAGTTGGCCGGCAACTGTGTCAGCACCCGCTGCAGGGCAACCGGACCGCCGGTGGAGGTACCGATGGCGACCAGTTTGTAGGCTTTGCGTTTGGGCGCTGGAGACGACGGCGACGCTGCATGGCTGCGAGCCGGAATCGGTGCCGGGGCCGGACGCGCAGGCGCGCCGCTGCCATAGCTGCTGACGCTCGAAGGCGCAGGCGTCGGGGCTGGTGCGGCCACCGGAGCCGGAGCCGGAGCGCTGTAGGCGCTGACACGACGGTTACTGCGCGAGATGCTGAGAATCTTCTCGCACAGCAGTTGCTTGACCTTCTCCGGGTTACGGGAAATGTCTTCGAAATTCTTCGGCAGGAAGTCCACCGCGCCGGCGTCCAGCGCATCGAGGGTAACCCGCGCGCCTTCGTGAGTCAGCGAGGAGAACATCAACACCGGGGTCGGGCAGCGCTGCATGATGTGCCGCACTGCCGTGATGCCATCCATCATCGGCATCTCGTAGTCCATGGTGATCACGTCTGGCTTGAGGGCCAGCGCCTGATCGATCGCCTCTTTGCCATTGGTCGCCGTACCGACGACCTGGATATTCGAATCCGCTGAAAGAATTTCCGAGACGCGGCGGCGGAAAAACCCCGAATCGTCCACCACCAGGACTTTGACTGCCATAAACACTCCATTAGACGGGGCGAGGCTCAGTCGCCCCGCTCCCCCAGAATCAAATACGCCGTGCGGCGTAACGCTTGAGCATGCTCGGCACATCGAGAATCAGTGCAATGCGGCCGTCACCAGTGATGGTGGCGCCGGACATGCCCGGGGTTCCCTGGAGCATTTTGCCCAATGGCTTGATGACCACTTCTTCCTGGCCCACCAACTGGTCGACGACGAAGCCGATCCGCTGAGTGCCCACTGAAAGGATCACCACATGGCCTTCGCGCTGCTCTTCGTGAGCGGCGGAGCTGACCAGCCAGCGCTTGAGGTAGAACAGAGGCAGCGCCTTGTCCCGCACGATCACCACTTCCTGACCGTCCACCACGTTGGTGCGCGACAGGTCGAGGTGGAAGATCTCGTTGACGTTCACCAGCGGGAACGCGAACGCCTGGTTGCCGAGCATGACCATCAGCGTCGGCATGATCGCCAGGGTCAACGGGACCTTGATGACGATCTTCGAGCCCTTGCCCTTGGTCGAGTAGATATTGATGGTGCCGTTGAGCTGGGCGATCTTGGTTTTCACCACGTCCATGCCCACGCCGCGCCCGGACACGTCGGAAATCTCGGTCTTGGTCGAGAACCCCGGAGCGAAGATCAGGTTGAAGCAATCAGTCTCGCTGAGACGGTCCGCCGCATCCTTGTCCATCAGGCCTTTCTTCACGGCGATGCCGCGTAGAACATCAGCGTCCATGCCTTTGCCATCATCGGAGATGGACAGCAGGATGTGGTCGCCTTCCTGTTCAGCGGACAGGATCACCTTGCCGCTGCGAGGTTTGCCCATCGCTTCGCGCTCAGTCGGCTCTTCAATACCGTGGTCGACCGAGTTGCGCACCAAGTGGACCAGCGGGTCGGCCAGGGCCTCGACGAGGTTCTTGTCGAGGTCGGTTTCTTCGCCGACCAGCTCCAGGTTGATCTCTTTCTTGAGCTGGCGAGCCAGGTCGCGAACCAGACGCGGGAAGCGCCCGAAAACTTTCTTGATCGGCTGCATCCGGGTCTTCATGACCGCGGTTTGCAGGTCGGCCGTGACCACGTCGAGGTTCGACACGGCCTTGGACATGGCTTCGTCGCCGCTGTTGAGGCCCAGACGGACCAAGCGGTTACGCACCAGAACCAACTCGCCGACCATGTTCATGATTTCGTCGAGACGCGCGGTATCGACCCGCACGGTGGTCTCGGCTTCGCTGGCCGGTTTTTCCGGTGGCGGCGCAGCCGGGGCACGAGCAGGAGCCGGTGCAGCAGCGGCAGCAGGCTTGGGCGCCTGGGCTTTTGGCTCAGGCGCTTTGGCGACAGGTGCCGGCGCCGCTGCCTTGACGACTGGGGTTGCTACCGCCGAAGCAGCAGAACCGGTGCCCACTTCAGTGAACTTGCCTTTACCGTGCAATTCGTCGAGCAGCGATTCGAACTCATGATCGGAGATCAGATCACCGCCGGCCGCTTTAGCGGTTGGCGCAGCCGGGGCCGGGGCCGAAGCAATCGCCGATTCCAGCGCATCGACCGCAAAGTTGCCTTTGCCGTGCAACTGATCGAGCAGTGTTTCGAACTCGTCATCGGTGATGTCGGAGCTGTCGCCTGCCGCTTTCGGGGCAGCCGGTGCGGCGGGCGCCGCGACCACTGCATCGGCGGCGAACTGGCCTTTGCCGTGCAATTGATCGAGCAACGACTCGAACTCGGCATCGGTGATTTCGTCGCTGGTCGCCGTATCGGCGGCAGGCGGAGCAACCACAGGCGCCTCGGCCTGAGCCTTGACGGCATTCAGCGAGTCCAGCAGTTGTTCGAATTCGTTATCGGTAATGTCACCGGATTCACTTTCAGCGGCCGGCTCTTGCACCACTTCAGCGACAGGTGCTGCTTCATCGCCGGTTTGCGGCTCGGCCAGGCGGGCCAGAGCAGCCAGCAATTCAGGCGTGGCAGCTGTGATCGGGCTGCGTTCGCGGACCTCGCTGAACATTCCGTTCACCGCGTCCAGTGCCTCGAGAACCACGTCCATCAGTTCCGAGTCGACGCGTCGTTCACCCTTGCGCAGGATGTCGAACACGTTCTCGGCGATGTGACAGCACTCCACCAGCTCATTGAGCTGGAGGAAGCCGGCGCCCCCTTTTACAGTGTGAAAACCGCGAAAAATTGCATTGAGCAAATCCGCATCATCCGGTCGGCTTTCAAGCTCGACCAGCTGTTCGGACAGTTGCTCTAGAATCTCGCCGGCCTCAACCAGGAAATCCTGAAGGATCTCTTCATCGGCGCCGAAGCTCATTAAGGGGGTGCTCCTGAGGTCTAAAAACCTAAAAAACCTAAAATGCTAAAACTCTAAAATCCTAGGCTGGATAACAAATCGTCCACATCGTCCTGACCGGACACAACGTCTTCTCTTTTATCGGCATGAATCTGCGGACCTTCACCCTGAGAGAGATGTTTTTGTGGATCTTTTTCAGCGAGCATCGCTTCATGGTCATGTTCGATACCCGCAAAGCGGTCGACCTGACTGGCCATGAGCACGAGCTTGAGCAGATTGCTTTCAACGTCGGTGACCAACTGGGTCACGCGCTTGATCACCTGACCGGTGAGGTCCTGGTAATCCTGGGCCAGCAGAATGTCGTTGAGGTTGCTCGACACGACGCGGTTGTCTTCGCTGCTGCGTGTCAGGAAACCGTCAACCCGCCTGGCCAGTTCTCGGAACTCTTCAGCCCCGACTTCGCGACGCATGAACCGTCCCCAATCCGTGCTCAGCGCCTGAGCTTCATCGCTCAGGCCATTGATCAGCGGCGTGGCGTTTTCCACCAGGTCCATGGTGCGGTTGGCCGCGGCCTCGGTCAGCTTGACCACATAACCCAGGCGCTCAGTGGCATCGGTGATCTGAGACACTTCCTCGGCTTGCGGCATGTGCGGGTCAATCTGAAAATTGACGATCGCGCTATGCAGCTCGCGGGTGAGCTTGCCCACTTCCTGGTACAGGCCGCGGTCACGGGTCTGGTTGAGCTCATGGATCAGTTGCACAGCGTCGCCGAACCTGCCTTTTTCAAGGCTTTCGACCAGTTCGACCGCGTGTTTTTTCAGGGTCGATTCGAAATCGCCCTGTGAAGATTCGTTTTGCTCCATAGCTCCCCCGTGACGGACTGGCTTTGCACATCAACCGATGCGTTCGAAGATCTTTTCAATCTTGTCTTTCAACGCTTGAGCCGTGAATGGCTTGACCACATAGCCGTTCACACCCGCCTGAGCGGCTTCGATGATTTGCTCGCGCTTGGCTTCAGCGGTCACCATCAGCACCGGCAGGTGCTTGAGCTTTTCATCGGCGCGCACGTGACGCAGCAGATCGATGCCGGTCATGCCAGGCATGTTCCAGTCCGTTACCAGAAAGTCGATGCCCCCGCTGTTGAGAACCGGAATGGCAGTGATGCCATCGTCAGCCTCGACCGTGTTGGTGAACCCAAGGTCACGCAACAGGTTTTTTATGATCCGCCGCATCGTTGAGAAGTCATCAACGATGAGGATTTTCATGTTCTTGTTCAATTCGACCTCCAAGCAGTCTTAAACGCGTCCAGCACCTGGACGCGCCATTTCAATCAATCCGGCAAAGCACTCAATGACTGTCTGGAGCACAACAGATCGAAACCGGCGCGGTTCAACACCACACCTGCTCCATTCGCAGTGTCCCCACACTGCCTTCAGCGCGCTCGCCACTCCCCCAAACGCCCCCGCAAACGGGCCGCGCACTGGCTGTGTAACTGGCTGACCCGCGATTCGCTGACCCCCAGGACCTCACCGATTTCCTTGAGATTCAACTCTTCGTCGTAGTACAGCGCCAACACCAGTCGCTCACGCTCCGGCAAATTGGCAATCGCGTCCGCCAGCGCCGCCTGGAAGCGTTCATCTTCCAGATCGCGTGACGGCTCGAGATGAGCACTGGCGCCATCCTCATGCAGCCCTTCGTGTTCGCCGTCCTGCAACAGATCGTCGAAACTGAATAACCGGCTACCCAGGGTGTCGTTCAAAATCCCGTAATAATCGTCGAGACTCAATTGGAGTTCGGCCGCAACTTCGTGATCTTTAGCGTCACGGCCGGTTTTAGCTTCAATCGAGCGAATCGCGTCGCTGACCATGCGGGTATTGCGGTGAACCGAACGTGGCGCCCAGTCCCCCTTGCGCACTTCATCGAGCATCGCGCCGCGGATTCGAATGCCCGCGTACGTCTCGAAACTCGCGCCTTTGCTGGCGTCGTATTTGGTTGATACTTCAAGCAGGCCGATCATGCCGGCCTGGATCAGGTCTTCGACCTGGACACTGGCCGGCAAACGCGCCAGCAAATGGTAGGCAATGCGTTTTACCAAGGGCGCGTAACGCTCGATTAGTTCGTACTGCGCGTCACGTGCCGAGTTCTTGTAGAGGTTGTAACCACTGGCTGTCATAGGACGGGTCCTGCCGTTTGTTGCACGAGGCGCTCGACGAAAAATTCCAGATGCCCACGCGGGTTGGCCGGCAGCGGCCAGGTATCGACCTTCTGCGCAATGGCCTTGAATGCCAGAGCGCACTTGGAACGGGGAAAGGCTTCGTAGACGGCACGCTGCTTCTGCACGGCCTTGCGCACGCTTTCGTCGTAAGGCACCGCGCCAACGTATTGCAAGGCGACGTCGAGGAAGCGATCGGTGACCTTGGTCAACTTGGCGAACAGGTTGCGGCCCTCCTGCGGGCTCTGCGCCATGTTGGCCAGGACGCGGAAACGATTCATGCCGTAGTCGCGGTTCAGCAGTTTGATCAGCGCGTAGGCGTCAGTGATCGAGGTCGGCTCGTCGCACACCACCAGCAAGACTTCCTGGGCTGCGCGAACGAAACTGACTACCGAGTCACCAATGCCCGCAGCGGTGTCGATCACCAATACGTCGAGGTTGTCGCCGATGTCGCTGAAGGCCTGGATCAGGCCGGCATGCTGGGCCGGGCTCAGATGAACCATGCTCTGGGTGCCGGACGCGGCCGGGACGATGCGGATACCGCCGGGCCCTTGCAGCAGCACGTCGCGCAGCTCACACCGGCCTTCGATCACATCGGCCAAAGTACGTTTGGGTGTCAGCCCCAACAGGACGTCGACGTTCGCCAGCCCCAGATCGGCATCCAGCAGCATGACGCGCCGGCCGAGCTCAGCTAGAGCCAGGGACAAGTTCACTGACACGTTAGTCTTCCCGACGCCACTTTTGCCGCCGGTCACCGCGATCACCTGTACGGGATGCATGCTGCCCATGTTATTTCTTTACCTTGTCTTACTTAGACGGAGGCCACATTACTGGCTGCGCGTTCACCAACTGAACAATGCATTGGCAGACCATCGATGTAGGTACAAAAACTGTTCATTAATACCTCAGCCAACCCGCTTGGTCGGACTGTGGTAGAGGTCAGCGAACATATCAGCCATGGCTTCTTCGCTGGGTTCTTCCTGCATTTGCACGCTAACGGCGCGGCTGACCAACTGATGACGACGCGGCAGATGCAAATCATCCGGGATCCGCGGGCCATCGGTCAGGTAAGCCACCGGCAATTCATGACTGATGGCCAGGCTCAACACCTCACCCAGGCTTGCCGTTTCATCCAGTTTAGTCAGGATGCAGCCAGCTAGCCCGCAACGCTTGTAACTATGATAAGCGGCGGTTAGAACCTGTTTTTGGCTAGTGGTTGCCAAGACCAGATAATTTTTTGATTTGATCCCTCGTCCGGCCAGGCTTTCGAGCTGCATGCGCAGTGCCGGATCGCTGGCCTGCAGGCCGGCGGTATCGATCAGAACCACGCGTTTGCGCAGCAAAGGTTCCAGCGCCTGCACCAGCGATTGGCCCGGGTCGACGTGGGTGACTGACACATTGAGGATGCGGCCCAGGGTCTTGAGCTGTTCCTGAGCGCCGATGCGGTAGCTGTCCATGCTCACCAGCGCGATGTTCTGCGCGCCGTACTTGAGCACGTAACGGGCGGCGAGTTTGGCCAGCGTGGTGGTCTTGCCCATACCGGCCGGGCCGACCATCGCAATCACGCCGCCCTCTTCCAGTGGCTCAACTTGCGGGGTGGCAATCATCCGCGCCAGGTGCGCGAGCAACATGCGCCAGGCCTGACGGGGTTCTTCAATGTCGGTAATCAGTGCCAGCAGATCGCGCGACAACGGGCCGGACAGACCGATGCGTTGCAGGCGACGCCAGAGGTTGGCCTGGGCCGGACGGCTGCCTTGCAGCTGATTCCAGGCCAGCGAGCCGAGTTGCACTTCCATCAGTTCACGCAGGCTGTTGAGCTCGAAACGCATCGAGTCGAACGCACGCGGATCGACGCCGGTCGCTGCGGCAGGCGCGGGTGCCGGACGCCGAGGCTCGGCCAGCGTTGGCTCGATCAGTGGCTCGGCGGCGGTCAACGGCAGGCCGGCGAACAACTGGCGATTGGTGGCTTTGTCGCTCTCGCCATCGCCACGCAGGCTCAGTTCGGCCTGGGCGGTGACGATCCGCGACTGGGTCTTGCGCAACTCGTCCTCGAGTTCCATGTTCGGAACACGCGGGGCCAGCGCCGACAATTTGTAATCCAGGGCAGCCGTCAGCTCGACACCGCCGGCGATCCGGCGATTGCCAATGATGGCGGCATCGGCGCCCAGCTCATCACGAACCAGTTTCATGGCCTGACGCATATCGGCGGCGAAAAAACGCTTAACTTGCATAAACCACTACCTCAGCCGTTGGGCCCTACTGTCGCAACGATGGTCACTTGCTTGTTGTCAGGGATTTCCTGGTAAGCCAACACATGCAAACCCGGGACTGCCAGTCGGCCGAATCGCGAGAGCATCGCGCGAACCGGACCGGCCACCAGCAGAATCACCGGTTGACCTTGCATTTCCTGACGCTGCGCCGCTTCGATCAACGAGCGTTGCAGTTTCTCTGCCATGCTTGGCTCCAGCAGAACACCCTCTTCCGAGCCTTGTCCTGCCTTCTGAAGACTATTGAGCAATATTTGTTCCAACCTTGGTTCCAAGGTGATCACAGGCAGCTGCGACTCAGTGCCTACAATGCTTTGCACGATTGCGCGGGATACGCCGACGCGCACCGCGGCCACCAAAGCGGCAGTATCTTGACTCTTGGCGGCGTTGTTGGCGATGGCTTCGGCGATGCTGCGAATGTCTCGTACCGGTACTTGTTCGGCCAGCAATGCCTGCAAGACTTTGAGCAGTTGCGACAGCGAAACCACCCCCGGCACCAACTCTTCTGCCAGTTTCGGTGAGCTTTTGGCCAACAATTGCATGAGTTGCTGGACTTCTTCGTGGCCGATCAGCTCGCTGGAGTGCTTGTACAGAATCTGGTTCAAATGCGTTGCCACTACCGTACTGGCATCGACCACGGTATAACCAAGGGATTGCGCCTGGGCACGCTGGCTGATTTCGATCCAGACCGCCTCCAGACCAAAAGCCGGATCTTTGGCGGTGATGCCGTTGAGCGTGCCGTAGACCTGCCCCGGGTTGATCGCCAACTCGCGGTCCGGATAAATCTCGGCCTCGGCCAGGATCACGCCCATCAGGGTCAGGCGATAGGCGCTTGGCGCCAGGTCGAGGTTGTCACGGATATGCACAGTCGGCATCAGGAAGCCCAGGTCCTGGGAGAGCTTTTTACGCACACCCTTGATCCGTGCCAGCAACTGACCACCCTGGTTGCGATCCACCAGCGGGATCAGGCGGTAGCCGACTTCCAGGCCGATCATGTCGATCGGGGTCACGTCATCCCAGCCAAGCTCTTTGGTTTCCTGAGCGCGGGCCGGCGATGGCAGCAGTTCCTGCTGACGCTTGACCTCCTGCAGGGCCTGAACCTTGACCGCGTTCTGCTTCTTCCAGAACAGGTAAGCGCCGCCGGCCGCCAGGGCTGCCATGCTCAGAAAGGAGAAGTGCGGCATGCCGGGCACCAGGCCCATCACCGCCATCAAGCCAGCGGCCACTGCCAGGGCTTTCGGCGAAGCGAACATCTGACGATTGATCTGCTTGCCCATGTCTTCCGAGCCGGAAGCACGGGTCACCATGATCGCAGCGGCAGTCGACAACAGCAGTGATGGCAACTGCGCCACCAAACCGTCACCGATGGTCAACAGCGCATAAACCTTGCCGGCATCAGCAAAGCTCATGCCGTGCTGGAAGATACCGACCGCCATACCGCCGATCAGGTTGATGAACAGAATCAGCAGACCGGCGATGGCGTCACCACGCACGAACTTGCTGGCACCGTCCATCGAACCGTAGAACTCGGCTTCCTGGGCCACTTCCATCCGGCGCAATTTCGCCTGGTTCTGATCGATCAGGCCGGCGTTCAAGTCGGCGTCGATCGCCATCTGTTTGCCGGGCATCGCATCGAGGGTGAAACGCGCGCTCACCTCGGAAATCCGCCCGGCGCCCTTGGTCACCACGACGAAGTTGATGATCATCAAGATCGCAAAGACCACGATACCGACCACGTAGTTACCGCCGATCACCACCTCACCGAAGGCCTGGATCACCTTACCGGCGGCGGCATGACCGTCCTGACCGTGAAGCATCACCACCCGCGTCGAGGCCACGTTCAGCGCCAGTCGCAGCAACGTTGCCACCAGCAGAATGGTCGGGAACACCGCAAAATCCAGCGGCCGCAAGGCGTACACGCAGACCAGCAACACGACGATGGACAAGGCAATGTTGAAGGTGAAAAACACGTCCAGCAGGAACGGCGGCACCGGCAACATCATCATGGCCAGCATGACCAGCAGCAACAGCGGCACACCCAGATTGCCCCGACTGAGGTCGGCAACGTTTGTGCGTGCAGTGTTGATTAACTGAGAGCGATCCACCGGTTTTCCCCGTTTCTTTAAAGCAAACTTTTGACGCCTGAAGCAGGCGCAGGGCGGCTATTGCAAGAAGCCTTCCAACTTTTGCCGGGGTGGGAAATAGAGGGTTGCGCGAGTCACGGAAGATCAAAAGATCGTCCAAAGGCTCGGGCCGCGTTCGGACGATCTTTTGATTTTAAACAGACATGTTTAATCGACATCTCCAGACACTCACCCAGGCTACACATCCTTGCGTCGTTGCCTACGACTACGCCAGAATCCGCCGGCTTGTGCGCCTAAGGGCCGGGCTCTATCGTTTCCCTGTCGCTGAAAAACAGCGATCGGGTTTGGTAGCCCGCCGTCCACATGACGCATAGCGTCACCTTATGCAGGTGCTTTTTCGGCATTTGTTTTTATGGTGGCCATGCGTAGGGCGTCCTCGGGCGCGCCGGTTTTTCCATGTGGGCCGGTCTACCAACCTTCGTATGGCCACCACCTCTTCGTTTGGTAGCGAGGGTGATGGCTCCTCTAATCACATATGGAGTTCCATCTATGTTCAAACCAACGCCCAACCCACCGGAAACCGATCCGGCATCCCCCTACGAATCCCTCGATTCCAAAAAGCTCAACGAAGCCGCCGACCGCGCCCTCGATTACTACCTCAAACCGCCCATCCCCAAAGACACCAAGCGCAAACCCAGCACCATTTACCATGTCGGTGCCGAGGTCGATAACGAAACCCTGCTGGTCAACGTCTGCGAATCCTTGGCCTCAGCGAGCATGATGCTCAGTGAGTTCGCCGGATTGATGGACATGCCACATCGCAACATGATGCTGGGGATTCAATCGGTGGTCATGCTCGGCGAGCTGGCGGTGAACCGGGTGCTGGATAACTTCGACCCACAAGGCTAGCGCAGACTTGGAGTGAGGGGCTTGCCCTACCACAAAAGCAGGTAAAGCAGAAAAGATCGCAGCCTTCGGCAGCTCCCCACACGCCTGTGGCCGCCGCCAAAGGTTGCGACTTTTAGATCTATCAGGAATCGCGGCGCAGATCCGGCGGAATCGGCAAATCATCCTGGAGCGGATCCGGGCGCTTGCCCTTGCCGGCGCGGTGCTGACGGATCTGGTAGACGTAGGCCAATACCTGGGCGACTGCCAGATAAAGCCCGCCGGGAATTTCCTGTTCCAGCTCCGTGGAGTAGTAGATCGAGCGCGCCAGCGCCGGCGATTCGAGCAGCAGCACATTATTGGCCACGGCGATTTCACGGATCTTCAGGGCCAGGAAGTCACTGCCCTTGGCGATCAGCATCGGCGCCCCGCCCTTTTCCGGATCGTACTTGAGCGCCACGGCGTAGTGAGTCGGGTTGGTGATGACCACGTCGGCCTCGGGAATGGCCGCCATCATCCGCCGCTGCGACATCTCGCGTTGCAACTGGCGAATGCGCTGCTTGACCTCCGGCTTACCTTCTTGATCCTTGTGCTCATCGCGAACTTCCTGCTTGGTCATCAGCAGCTTCTTGTGGCTTTCCCACAACTGCACCGGCACGTCGACCGCGGCGATGATGATCAATCCGCAAGCCATCCACAAAGTACTCCAGCCGACCACTTGCAGGCTGTGAATGATCGCCATGTCCAATGGCTCGTGGGCAATACGCAGCAGATCGTCAATGTCCGATGACAACACCGCCAACGCCACGAATAACACAATGAAAAACTTCGCCAGGGCCTTGAGCAACTCCACCAACGCCTTGGCCGAGAACATTCGTTTCAGCCCCGCGCCGGGGTTCATGCGACTGAATTTCGGCGCCATGGAGCCGGCCGCGAACAGCCAGCCGCCGAGGGAGATCGGGCCAATCAACGCAGCCAACAGTAAGGTGATCATCACTGGCTGAATAGCAACGAGGGCAATCTGCCCCGAATGCAGCAGATAAGTGCCCATGGAACGCTGATCCAGAATCACCTCTCGCGAGAGCGAGAAGTTCATGCGCATCAGCTCCATCAAATCCTGGGCCAGGGCGCCGCCAAAAATCAGCAACGCACCGGCGCCAGCGAGCATGACCGCCAGGGTGTTGAGTTCCTTGGAGCGCGCAATCTCGCCCTTCTCACGGGAGTCCTTTTTGCGTTTCTCCGTGGGGTCTTCTGTTTTGTCCTGACCGCTTTCGCTCTCAGCCATGACTCAGCGCGCCCGTGCCAGTTCGCGTAACAACTGCAAAGCCTCGGCGGCCAGCGGCTGATACTGATTGAGAATGTCCGCCAGACCGACCCAGATGATGAACATCCCAAGCACCAGAGTCAGCGGGAAGCCGATCGAGAAGATGTTCAGCTGTGGCGCCGCCCGGGTCATCACGCCAAATGCGATGTTGACCACCAGCAACGCGGTGATCGCCGGCAGCACCAGCAACAGCGCTGCACCGAGCACCCAGCCGAGTTTGCCGGCCAGCTCCCAGAAATGATTGACCATCAACCCGCCACCGACCGGCAGTGTAGTGAAGCTTTCGGTGAGGACTTCGAACACCACCAAGTGACCATTCATGGACAGGAACAGCAGCGTCACCAGCATGGTGAAGAACTGTCCGATCACCGCCACCGACACACCGTTCGTAGGGTCGACCATCGAGGCGAAGCCCATACCCATCTGGATCGCGACGATCTGTCCCGCCACCACGAACGCCTGAAAGAATAGCTGCAAGGAGAAGCCGAGGACCGCACCGATGATGATCTGCTCGGCAATCAACAGCAACGCGCTCAGGTCCAGCGCATTGACCGGCGGCATTGGCGGCAGGCCAGGGGCAATCACCAAGGTGATCGCCAGGGCGAAGTACAGACGCACGCGCTGGGGCACCAGCGTCGTGCCGAAAATAGGCATGACCATCAGCAACGAACCGATGCGAAACAACGGCAACATGAACGTCGCCACCCAGGTGCTGATCTGGGTGTCGGTCAGCTGAAGCAGCGACGACATGGCTTAACCGATGACCATCGGGATGCTGTGGTACAGCTGCAGGATGTATTCCATGAAAGTCTGCACCATCCACGGCCCGCCAACGATCAGCGTCACCAGCATCACCAACAGACGCGGCAGGAAGCTCAGGGTCTGTTCGTTGATCTGGGTCGCCGCCTGGAACATCGCCACCAACAGCCCCACCAGCAAGCTCGGGATCACCAGCACGGCGACCATCATGGTGGTCAGCCACAGCGCTTCGCGAAAGATGTCTACGGCAACTTCCGGCGTCATGGTGAAACACCGCCGAAGCTGCTGGCCAGGGTTCCGATGATCAACGCCCAGCCATCCACCAGCACGAACAGCATGATCTTGAACGGCAGGGAAATGATTAGCGGCGAGAGCATCATCATACCCATGGCCATCAGCACACTGGCCACGACCAGGTCGATGATCAGGAACGGGATGAAGATCATGAAGCCGATCTGGAACGCGGTTTTCAGCTCCGAGGTCACGAACGCCGGCACCAAAATCGTCAGTGGTGCCTGATCCGGCGTAGCGATGTCGGTGCGCTTTGACAGGCGCATGAACAACTCCAGATCGCTGCTGCGAGTCTGGGCGAGCATGAAGTCCTTGATCGGTACTTGCGCCTTGGTCACGGCATCCTGAGCGGTGAGTTTCTCCGCCAGATACGGCTGCAAGGCATCCTGATTCACGCGATCGAACACCGGCGCCATGATGAACATGGTGAGGAACAGCGCCATGCCGGTGAGGATCTGGTTCGACGGTGTCTGCTGCAAGCCCAAGGCCTGACGCAGGATCGAGAACACTATGATGATCCGGGTGAAACTGGTCATCAGCATGACGAACGCCGGGATGAAACTCAGCGCGGTCATGATCAGCAGGATTTGCAGGCTGACCGAGTATTCCTGAGCGCCTTCGGCGTTAGTGCCCAAGGTGATCGCCGGGATCGACAACGGATCGGCGGCGAACGCCAGCGGCGCGACCAGCATCAGGGCCAGCGTCAAGACGATGCGTAGCGCACCCATTACTTCTTATCCTTCTGATCCTTGCCGAGCATCTTCAACAGATGCAGGGCAAATTCCGGGGTCGCTTTTTCAGTCCCGCTCGGCACTTGCACCGGCTCCTTGAGCACATGCAATGCGGTGATGGTGCCGGGGCTCAGGCCGAGCAGAATCTGTTCGTTGCCGACCTGCACCAGCATCAAACGGTCACGAGGACCTAGCGCGCGGGAACCGATCAGCTCGATCACCTGCCCCTTGCCGGCCGGCCCGGCCTGCTGAACCCGGCGTAGCAGCCAGGCGAGAAAGAAGATCAACCCCAGCACCAGCAGCAAGCCGAACACCAATTGCGTCAATTGCCCGGCCACACCGCTGCTGACGGCCGGCGCAGCGGCCGTCGTTACCGGCTCGGCCGCCAACACGCTGAACGGCAAGGCCAGCGCTAACCCCAGCACAAAACCCAGAACCTTTTTCACTCAGCGCAGCTTCTTGATGCGTTCGCTTGGGCTGATCACGTCGGTCAGGCGGATGCCGAACTTTTCGTTGACCACCACCACTTCACCGTGGGCGATGAGCGTGCCGTTGACCAGCACGTCCAGCGGCTCGCCGGCCAGACGATCGAGCTCGATCACCGAACCCTGGTTGAGTTGCAGCAGGTTGCGGATGTTGATATCGGTGCTGCCGACTTCCATGGAAATCGACACCGGGATATCGAGGATCACGTCCAGGTTCGGACCGTCCAGCGTCACTGGATCGTTGTTCTTCGGCACGCTGCCGAATTCTTCCATTGCCAGACGGCTGGACGGCGAACCGGCGGCGTCGGCGGCCAGCAAGGCATCGATATCGTCCTGCCCGGCGTCACCGGTTTCTTCCAGGGCCGCAGCCCATTCATCAGCCAGTGCCTGGTCGTCCTGGGCGTTCATATCGTCGTTCATCATTTGTCCTCGGCGGGCACCTGCTCAATCAAGAGCAGTCAATTAAAAGGGGGTTGGAGCGCCGGTCAGCGGCGCTCGATCGGCTCGATCACCTGCAACGCAAGGTTGCCTTTGTGCGAGCCCATCTTGACCTTGAAGGCCGGTACGCCGTTGGCGCGCATGATCATTTCTTCCGGCATCTCGACCGGAATAATGTCCCCGGGCTGCATGTGCAGAATGTCGCGAAGGCGTAGCTGGCGGCGGGCAACGGTGGCACCGATCGGTACGTCGACGTCCAGCACGTCCTGGCGCAAGGCGTTGATCCAGCGCTCGTCCTGATCGTCGAGGTCCGACTGGAAGCCGGCGTCGAGCATTTCACGCACCGGCTCGATCATCGAGTACGGCATGGTCACGTGCAGGTCGCCGCCACCGCCATCGAGTTCGATGTGGAACGTCGACACCACAACGGCTTCGCTCGGGCCGACGATGTTGGCCATGGCCGGGTTCACTTCCGAGTTGATGTACTCGAAGTTCACTTCCATGATCGCCTGCCAGGCTTCCTTCAAATCGACGAAGGCCTGTTCCAGCACCATGCGCACCACACGCAGTTCGGTGGGGGTGAATTCACGCCCTTCGATCTTCGCGTGACGGCCATCGCCGCCGAAGAAGTTGTCCACCAGTTTGAACACCAGTTTGGCGTCGAGGATGAACAGCGCAGTGCCGCGCAGCGGTTTGAGCTTGACCAGGTTGAGACTGGTCGGAACGTACAGCGAGTGCACGTATTCGCCAAACTTCATCACCTGCACGCCACCGACGGCAACGTCCGCCGAGCGGCGCAGCATGTTGAACATGCTGATGCGGGTGTAGCGGGCGAAACGCTCGTTGATCATTTCCAGGGTCGGCATGCGTCCACGGACGATGCGATCCTGGCTGGTCAGGTCGTAGCTTTTGACACTGCCGGCTTCGGCAGCGTTATCGGTCTGCACCAGACCATCGTCGACGCCATGCAACAGCGCATCGATCTCATCCTGGGACAGCAGGTCCTGCACGGCCATGTCGTGTTCCTACTGCAGTACGAAATTAGTGAAAAGCAACTGTTCGATCACCACTTTGCCAAGCTCTTTCTGCGCCACTTCCTGGACGCTGGCCGTGGCCTTCTGACGCAACATCTCCTGGCCAACCGGGGTCGCCAGCGTGGCGAAATCCTGACCGGAAAACAGCATGACCAGGTTATTGCGGATCACCGGCATGTGGACTTTGAGCGCTTCCAGATCGGCCTGATTGCGGCCCAGCATGGTGATGCTCACCTGCATGTAGCGTTGGCGGCCGTTCTGGGTGTAGTTGGCCACGAAGGCCGGAGCCATGGGTTCGAAGATCGCCGGCTGCTTGCCGACCACAGCGGTTTCAGCGGCGGGGGCAGGCTTGCTCTGGGCGCTGTGCATGAAGAACCAGGTCGCCCCCACGGACAAGCCGATCGCCAGCATCAGGGCCACGACGATCACAATGATCAGCTTGATTTTGCCTTTGGTTGCGGGGTCTTTCACTGGTGCTGCGTCGCTCTTAGCCATGCCAATAATCCGTCACTATTCGGGTTTTCACAGTCGCACGGCAAGGCAAGAGCAAGTGTTATGCCAGAAGTGTCGGTAGGGAGAGGGGTAAGGGAGCTACAGCAATCTGCCGAACACCATAAAAACACTGTGGGAGCGGGCTTGCCCGCGATGAGGGCATGACAGTCAATATATTCATCGACTGTTATGCCGCCATCGCGGGCAAGCCCGCTCCCACAGGATTTATGTGAGTTCGATCAGGCGTAGTAGTCGACGGCGCTGGTGCCAATCACGCTGGTGGTGTTGGCAGCTACTTCAGCAACAGTCGCAGGCAGTTCTTCATCGACAGAATCGAGACGACCGCCACCAGCGTTGGTACGTCCACCCTGCCCCTGTTGAGCCTGCTCCTGACCCTGACCCTGACCCTGCCAGCCACGAGACTGATCGGAAACGTTGACGTCGACCTGACCCATGCCTTGCTGCGCGAACATGTCACGCAGGCGATGCATTTGCCCGTCGAGCGCTTCGCGAACGCTTGGGTGGGCGCTCATGAAAGTCACCTGGGTCTGCTGATCCGGAACCATGTTCACCCGAATATCCAGGCGCCCCAGCTCGGCCGGTTGCAACTGGATGTCGGCCGCCTTGAGATTGGCGCTGGACAGGTACATGACCCGATTGACCACCTCTTCGGTCCAACCGCTCTGATGCATGGCGATTGGCTGGTTCACCGGCAATGCATTGGCTGTCTTCGGCGTTGCCGCCTGGGTCAGTGCCGCCAGACGGTTGGCGAAATCATCGACACGGGTATCGCTGCTGGCGGACTTGAGATCCTTGAGGCCGTCATCGATCAGGCCACTGAAAGCCTTCTCGCCGCCCTGGCTGGTGCTGTCCTGATCGGCCTGCACATCAAGCATGCTCGCCATGCCCGTGGCAAAGTTTTGTGCCGAAGTCGGCTCACCGTCGACTTGAGCCGGGGCCGGCGCCGCTTTTTGCTGGGCCTGGCTGGTGGCCGAAACGTGCCCACCCTGCTCCATGGCCATGCGCACGGCTGGCAGCGCATCGAGAGGATCGGCTTCGGGATCGAAATCTGGATCGATGGCCGCAACGGTCTGCGTCGCTGTCGCGGCAACAGCAGCTGCGACGGGTGCTTCAACGGCTGACTGCACAGTGGCAACAACCGGTGGAGTTTCCGACACGGGGGCTGGCAGCACCGGCTGCACCACTTGCATCAACGCCGGATCGAGGGCTGGATCGACAGGCGCGGTATCGACTACCGGCGTCGATGTCTCGGCCGTATCCGGCGCGTCATCGCTGGCCGTACTGTCGTCAGCCTGCGCCGGCTTATCGGCGGGCAAGGAATTGCCGCTATCGGCAACTGTCGGTTCCGGGGCGGCAGACTTGTCGTTGCTCACGTCTTTCTTGCCGACGCTGTCCGAGACTTTGTCGCGTGCGGGTTTAGCCGATCCATCCGCCACGGCCGAGGGCTTGTTCTGGGCTTGATTAGCATAGACCTGAGCGAAGCTGGACGCCTTGTCCCCGGGCTCAGCCGCCAGCGCCGGCGCATTGGCGGTCGCGGCTTGAGTCTTGGCCGTAGCGGCGGCCTGAAGCAGAATATTGGGAGTAACGGGCATAACGGTCTCCGCTGCACTGGGATCGTAGGTACAGTTGAGCAAGTTGACTGCAAGGGTCGAGCCAGCTTTTTTCGCCGACTGCTAAAAGAGCCGGACGGCTGCCTTATTCAGCAAGGGAGCGCTGGCGCTCCGCTTCGTAGAGAGGTCGGACAATGGCGAATTCACCGTCAATTTCTCCGACCAGCGCTGCAATACCTTCGAGGCTTTTTTGCTTGGCTCGCTGCTCCAGCTCATGGCACAGCTCGGCCAGCCGGGTAGCGCCCATATTGCTGCTGCTGCCTTTGAAGCTGTGCGCAGCGGCGCCCAGCTGATCGGCATCGTCAACTTTACGTAGCACACTCAAACGCTCCTCGGAATCGGCGAGAAAGGTATCAAGCAATTCTGGATACCCGTCTTCCATAACTTCCTGCAACGCGCTCAGCACGTCACGGTCCAGATGTGTGTCAGCCACTTGTTCGCTCCTTGATCAAGAATGCCCGGGATCAGGCCAGAGCCTCCCAGAAGAACTCCACGTGAGCACTGCGACCATTATCGGTCCAGCGCGCATGATGGCTCAACTGGCGGATCAAACTGACGCCACGTCCCGACAGACGGACATCATCGACAGGACGCTCCATCACCCGCGCCACATCGAAACCCTTGCCACTGTCTTCGACCCGGACCATCAGGCAACCGCCCTCGCCTTTTGGTGCCACCTGCAAATGCACCCGTACGTAGCCGTCCTGCAATTCGTCCAGACGCGCATTGCGCTGCTGATAATAACGCGCAAAACCTGAAGCATCTCGTTTCAGACTCGAATCCAGGCCCAGCACGCCATGTTCCAGGGCATTGGAATAAAGCTCTGCCAGCACACTGTAGAGTGCGCCACTCTGAGTCCGCAGGCCATGCACCTCAAGCAGCAATTGCAACAAGTACGGCAGCGGATTGAAGCGTTTGAGAGTGGCGGCGCGGAATTCGAAACTCACCGACCAGTCCAGCGGACTGGACTGGCCGCTGTCGGAGTACACCGGCGCTGGCGGACTCAGTTGCGCAGCCTCCAGCAGACTGACCTCGACCATGCTCACGTCATCGCGGGCCTCGCCGCGAAAATCCCGCAGGGCCTGTTCGATTTCTTCGAACAGCGCATCAGGCTGACGATTGGCTGCAAACACCTGCTCCAATCGCTCTACGCCAAACAATTGTTCATTGGCATCGCAGGTATCGATCACCCCGTCGGACAACAGAAAGACCCGATCCCCGACGCCCATCGGGAACACCTCGGTGCGGTCATCGAAGGTTTGCGGGCTCAGCACGCCCAGCGGCAAGTGCCGCGCCGTCAGAGCGATACGTTCGCCGCTGGCGGTGCTGTGCAAGTAACCGTCCGGCATCCCGCCGTTCCAGACCTCCACCGATCCCCGTTGAAAACTCAGGCACAGCAGGGTCGCACAGCAGAACATGTCCACCGGCAGAATACGTTTGAGCTTGGCGTTCATCTCGCGCAGGGTTTCGGACAAGCCGTAGCCCTTTGCGGTCATGCCGTAGAAGACTTCAGCCAGGGGCATGGCGCCGACAGCGGCCGGCAAACCATGACCGGTGAAATCACCGAGCAACACGTGCATGTCACCAGCCGGGGTGAACGCGGCCAGCAACAGATCGCCGTTGAACAGCGCATAGGGCGATTGCAGGTAACGGATGTTCGGTGCATTCAGGCAACCGGAATGGGCGACCTTGTCGAACACCGCTTTGGCCACCCGTTGTTCGTTGAGCAGGTAATCGTGGTGCCTGGCGATCAAATCGCGTTGCTCCAGCACCGTGGCTTGCAAACGTCGCAAGCGGTCCATCGCCTTGATCTTGGCGGCGAGGATCACTTGGTTGTAAGGCTTTGCCAGAAAATCGTCGCCCCCGGCCTCCAGACAACGGGCCAGGGCTTCACTTTCGGTCAGCGACGTCAAAAAGATGATCGGCACCAGGGTTTCGCCAGCCAGCGCCTTGATCTGCTGCGCGGCCTCGAAACCGTCCATCACCGGCATCATGGCGTCCATCAGCACCAGGTGCGGTCGCTGCGAACGGAACGCTTCGACCGCCTCGGCGCCGTTGGCAGCCGTTAGCACCTCATGCCCCTGACGACGGACGATAGTCGACAGCAGCAGGCGATCGGCCGCGCTGTCTTCAGCGATCAGAATCGTCAGCGGCTCGAGCGGCTGCATGGTGATCAACTGATGTCGAACAGTTTGTCGAAGTTGGAGATGGCGAGGATTTTCTTCACATCGGAGCTGCTGTTGACGACGCGAATATCGGAACTGTCGCCACCGGCGTGATCGCGCAGCAAAAGCAGCATGCCCAGCGCAGAGCTATCGAGATAAGTGGCTTTCTTCAGGTCCACCACAATGGACTCGGGTTTACTGTTGAGTCGCTCGTAGGACTCGCGAAACTCCTGATGCCGACCGAAATCGAATCGCCCCTCGATCGAAATCGTCAGCTTTTTCCCATCTTGAGATACTTCTGTAACGACTGACATTTTCACGGCTTCCTTGTCATTGACGAACGTACGTGTAGAAGGTTTAGCACCTGATGGGGGCTGGAGCAAGGCTGAAAAAATTGTACGGTTTGTAAAATCGCCTCCCGCGAAGAACGATAACGCGGATTACCTGATTCAATACGGATCGTGGCGCGGCAACCGCTGGGACAGTTCATCCAGCAGCCTCTGCTCGCGCTTGTCTTCCAATTGCCGCGCCTCATCCCTGTAGCGCTGAACCAGTTTGCGCAAGCCTTCGACCCGGGCAAACGCCTGCTGCCAGGCTTCCCGGGACTTGTTCAGGTTGTTTTGGTGCCAGTTCAGGCTCTGACGCTGCTGGTCGATGGCCGTGCCCAATTGCGCGAGAAAGCCCTGATAACCCAGCAACCATTGGCCCGAAACACCGCTACTGCCGCGCACGATCCATTGCTCCTGGTATTCGAGGCGGAAGTTTTCCAGGTCGGCGAGTTTGCTTTCCGCCAGACGAACCTGACCCTGGAAGTGCCCCAGGCGCTGGACGGCGGTTTTCTCGGCCTTTTCAGCCATTTCCACCACCGGTGCCAGGCGTGCTGCGCGACTCAGGGCCATAGACGATTAACCGCCTGGCGCTGGCGCAAAGACCGACGCAAGATGGCCTTCGCTGGCGCCCATGCTGATGTTGTCGTTCAAGCCCTGGCGCAGGTACATCGTCATGGCCGGTTGCAGATTGATCGCGGTGTCGGTTTCCCGGTCACCGCCGGGCACATAGGCGCCGACACTGATCAGGTCGCGGCTCTGCTGATAGCGCGACCAGTATTGCTTGAACATCTGCGCGTGGTTCATGTGCTTGATGCCGACCACCGACGGCATGACCCGGCTGATGGACGCTTCGATATCGATGGCCGGGTAATGCCCTTCCTCGGCCAGGCGCCGGGACAGCACGATGTGCCCGTCGAGCACGCCCCGCGCCGAGTCGGCGATCGGGTCTTGCTGATCGTCGCCTTCGGACAATACGGTGTAGAACGCAGTGATCGAACCGCCACCCTTTTCGGCGTTACCGGCCCGTTCCACCAGTTTCGGCAACTTGGCGAACACCGAGGGCGGATAGCCCTTGGTCGCTGGCGGTTCGCCGATGGCCAGGGCGATTTCCCGCTGGGCCTGGGCGAAACGAGTCAGGGAATCCATGAGCAACAGGACATTCTTGCCCTTGTCGCGAAAATACTCGGCGATCCGTGTGCAGTACATCGCCGCGCGCAGACGCATCAGCGGCGCATCGTCCGCTGGCGACGCCACCACCACCGAACGCTTGAGCCCTTCTTCACCGAGGATGTGCTCGATGAACTCTTTAACTTCTCGACCCCGCTCACCGATCAGCCCGACGACGATGATGTCGGCCTCGGTGAAGCGGGTCATCATGCCCAGCAGCACACTCTTGCCCACGCCGGTACCGGCGAACAGCCCGAGCCGCTGACCGCGACCGACCGTCAACAAACCGTTAATGCAACGAATACCGACGTCCAGCGGTTGGCTGATCGGGTCACGCTTGAGCGGGTTGATGGTCGGGCCGTCCATCGGCACCCAGTCTTCAGCCTTCATCCCGCCCTTGCCATCCAGCGCGCGACCGGCGCCATCGAGCACCCGCCCGAGCATGCTCATGCCCATTGGCAAGCGGCCGGTATCGGCAAGTGGAACCACGCGGGCGCCAGGCGCAATGCCGGCGACGCTGCCGACCGGCATCAGAAAAACTTTGCTGCCAGAGAAGCCCATGACCTCGGCTTCGACCTGCACCGGGTGATAGCTGTCATCGTTGATGACCATGCAGCGACTGCCCATGGCGGCGCGCAAGCCTTCGGCTTCAAGGGTCAGGCCGACCATGCGCAACAGGCGACCTTCAAGGATCGGCGCAGCAGCAAGCGCAGTGGCCTCGGCGTAGCCACCGAGGCGTTTGGCGAAGCTGGTGCGATCAAGGCGCATCGGGGGCGTCCAGTTCCGGCTCGACCGGGGCAACCGCAGGCTTTTCGTCGTTCGGCAGCTCCAGGCTCAGGTCCGGCGCGGCCGGGTGCAGCGCTTGATCGTGCAATTGATCGAACAGCTTGGCCATGACCTGGGTCACACGGGTTTCGATGGTGGCGTCGATGCGACTGTGTTCGGTCTCGACCCGGCAGCCGCCCGGCAACAAGGCCTCGTCCTCGACGATGCGCCAGCTTTCTTCATGGCGCTCGCGCAGGGCTTTGACCTGTTCGAAATCCTGCGGATTGACGTACAACCGCACATTGCCCACGCCCAGTGGCAACAGCTTGAGCGCTTCGCGCATGACGTGTTCGATCTGCGTCGAGTCGATGGCCAGTTCGCGCTGAATCACTTGCTTGGTGATGTGCTGCACAAGGTCGACCAGCGACTTTTCGATCTGGGTGTCCTGCTCGGCAATCGGCTCGAACAAATTGACCATCAGTTGTTCCAGGCCAGCGATCTTGGCCGTCAGGGCCACTTCGGCTTCCTGACGGACCTTGAGCGCGGTGCTGTGGAAACCTTCTTTTTCGCCAACCGCGAAGCCTTCGTTGTAGGCCTCCTGACGAATGCTTTCGAGCTCTTCAAGGGTCAGTGGCTGGACTTCTTCCAGCGGCACTTCTTCCATTTCCGGCGGTTCGGGCTCAGGCGTAGGCTCAGGCTCCGGCACAAACGGGTCGAAACTGGGCAGTGACCAGATGTCGAAACCACCGACATCCTTGGCACGGATCAGGTCGGTATTGGACTCATCATGTTTGGACGACATAGTGACCTTAGATCATCTCTTCGCCGCCCTTCCCGCCGAGAACGATTTCTCCGGCTTCGGCCATACGGCGGGCAATGGTGAGAATTTCTTTCTGCGCGGTTTCCACGTCGCTGACACGCACCGGGCCTTTGGCCTCGAGGTCGTCGCGCAACAGTTCGGCCGCCCGTTTGGACATGTTCTTGAAGATCTTTTCCTTGACGCCTTCGTCCGAACCCTTGAGGGCCAGCACCAGAACGTCCGAGGACACTTCGCGCAACAGCGCCTGAATGCCACGGTCGTCGACATCGGACAGGTTGTTGAACACGAACATGAGGTCTTCGATCTGACCGGACAGGTCTTCGTCGACTTCGCGGATCGAGTCCATTAACTGACCTTCGATCGAGCTGTCGAGGAAGTTCATGATGTCGGCCGCACGCTTGATGCCACCCAGGGTGGTGCGCGCGGCATTCGAGTTGCCGGAGAACTGCTTCTCGAGAATCAGGTTGAGTTCTTTCAGGGCCGCTGGCTGCACGGTGTTCAGCGAAGACACACGCAGGATGATGTCCAGCCGGACCTTGTGGTCGAAGTTGCCCAGCACTTCACCGGCCTGATCCGGGTCGAGGTACGCCACCACGATTGCCTGGATCTGCGGGTGCTCGTAACGAATCACGTCGGCGACGGCGCGCGGCTCCATCCACTTCAGGCTGTCGAGGCCGCTGGTGTTGCCGCCCAGCAGGATCCGGTCGATCAGGCCGTTGGCCTTGTCTTCACCCAGCGCCTGGGTGAGCATGTTGCGCACGTAGTCATCGGAGCCGACGCCCAGGCTGGTCTGGTCGCCGACGATGTCGACGAACTCGCTCATGACCTGTTCGACCTGCTCGCGGTGTACGTTACCCATCTGGGCCATGGCCACACCCACACGCTGGACCTCTTTAGGTCCCATGTGGCGCAGCACTTGCGCGGCGTCGGTAGAACCCAGGGACAGCAGCAGGATCGCGGCTTTATCAACCCGGGACAGTTTGGCGACAGCGGCTCGGTTATCACTCATCTGCGTTAATCCACTCTTTCACGACCTGGGCCACGCGACCCGGATCTTCTGCCACCAGACTCTTGATTGCGTTCAACTGTGCGTCATAGCCTTCGCTCGGGCTCGGCAGCAGGATGCTGGTCGGGCCGCCGAGGCTGACGCGGTCGTTGGCCAGTTCGCCATCCAGGCCGCCCATGCCACCGAGCTCCATGTCGCTGCCCAGGCCAGCGAGTTGCTTGTCTTTGCCGCCACCGGTGATGTTGTTGAGCACCGGGCGCAGCACGCCGAATACCAGCACCAGGATGAACAACACACCCAGCACTTGCTTGACGATGTCCCAGAACCACGGCTGGGAATAGAACGCAATCTCGGCAATCACTTCACCGCGCTCGGCAGAGAACGGCATGTTGATTACGCTGACGCTGTCGCCACGGCTGGCGTCGAAACCGACCGCGTCCTGTACCAGACGAGTGAAGCGCGCCAATTCATCGGCGCTCCACGGCGCACGAGTAGTTTCGCCATTGGCCGCGTTGACCTTGACCTGATCGTCCACCACCACCGACACCGACAGGCGATTCAATCGGCCCTGCTGCTGCTTGGTGTGGCTGATCGAACGGTCGAGTTCGAAGTTCTTGGTGGATTGTTGACGCTTGTCTGCCGGATACGGCGCCAGCATCGGCTGGCCGGTGGCCGGGTCCATGATTTGCTGACCGTTGGCATCGAGCAAAGGCTGACCTGGCTGCACCATGCCGGCCGACGCGGTGGCGCCACCGGTGGTTTGCGGCGCCGAGGCTGGCGACGGCGGCTGGTTGCTCAGGGCACCCGGCACACCTTGCGGGCCATTGCTGGCGGTGCGCTGTTCGTTGACCGACTGCTCGCTGCGCAAGGCCGGCTGGTCCGGGTTGAACTGCTCGGAAGTCGACTCGACGGCACTGAAATCCACGTCGGCCGAGACTTCGGCTTTATAGCGGTCATTGCCCAGCACCGGTTGCAGGATGTTGTGCACGCGCTGGGTCAGCATGCTTTCCATGCGACGGCTGTAATCGAATTGCTTGCCGGCCATGGTCAGTTCGGAGTTTTCTGCCTGATCCGACAGCAGGTTGCCCTTCTGGTCGACCACGGTGATCTGCGATTTGCTCAGCTCGGGAACGCTGGTCGCCACCAGATTGATGATGGCGACGACCTGGCCCGGCTCCAGCGAACGACCGGAATAGAGTTCAACCAGCACCGAAGCGCTGGGTTTGCGTTCGTCACGCACGAACACCGAGCTTTTCGGAATCGCCAGGTGCACGCGAGCACCCTTGACGTTGTTCAGGCTGGAAATGGTCCGGGCCAGTTCGCCTTCGAGGCCGCGACGATAACGGGTCGCTTCCATGAACTGGCTGGTGCCCAACCCCTGTTCCTTGTCGAGAATCTCGAAACCGATGTTGCCGTCGCTGGGAGTGACACCAGCGGCCGCGAGCTTGAGCCGCGCACGAGACAGGTCATCGGCCTTGACCAGCAAGGCACCGGAGTTCGGTTCAACGGTATAGGGAATGTCGGCTGCGGCCAGGGTTTCCATGACCTGCTTGGCGTCCATGCCGGCAAGGCTGCCGTACAGAGGCCGGTAGTCTGGCTGCTGGGACCACAACACCACGGCAAAACCAATCGCCACGCTCGCAGCCAGGCCGACCAACAGGCCCACCTGACGCAACATGGTCATCTCGGAGAGGTTTTCCAGGAAGGACAACCCGAACAGCGGCGGTTTGCCGTCTATTGGGGTGACCTTGGCCGGAACATTATCAGCGATTGCTTCTGCCATGACTCAATCTCGTCCTTAAACCGGCATCTGCATGATGTCTTGATAAGCTTGAACCAGCTTGTTACGCACTTGGGTCAGCGCCTGAAAAGACACGCTGGCCTTCTGTGAGGAAATCATCACGTCTGTCAGGTCGACGCCGCTTTTACCGATCTCGAAGGCACTGGCCAACTGATTGGACGCCTGCTGGGTGTCGTTCACTTTATTGACGGCCTGACCGAGCATGTCGGAAAAGCTGCTGCCACCCAATTCAGGGACTGCGGCAGTCGATTTCGGCGCAGACATCGCATCCATTTGCATGGAGCGCATGTCCAGCATCAACCGATTGAATTCAATACCTTGGCTCATGGTTTCTCTCTTTGACGAAGCTACGTCTTTGGCTACCCGCAATTTTTTGACACTCACTCGGCGGGTAGTGAGGTGTTAGCAACAAGGGTGCCAGCTCCGTGGTCGCTCTAAACAAAAGCCAATTCCGGGCTTTGCTCAACCGTGAACCACCGCAAAACCATTGTGGGAGCGAGCCTTTGTGGCGAGGGGGCTTGCCCCCGTTCGGCTGCGCAGCAGTCGTAAAATCTGAGCACACAGCCAACCTGCCCCCCTCAAAAAGAAGGACCGCTTCGCAGTCCAACGGGGGCAAGCCCCCTCGCCACAGGGCTCCCACATTTGGATCAGTGTTGCTTGCGTCAACTTTCAGGTGGCGAACAAGTACGCTTCCACGTCCATTCCGGCGTCGCGCATTTGCGCCAGCTTGTAGCGCAAGGTGCGTGGGCTGATGCCCAGTCGCTCGGCGGCTTCTTTGCGACGGCCGCGCTCAGAGCGCAGGGTGTCAATAATCATCTGGAATTCACGGCGCCGCAGGTCATCGCCCAGCGCCCCCGCCGATTCGGCTTCGACTTCCACTGCGCGCACGGGCGGCGGTGCCAATGTCGGCAGCGGCGCACACGCCACCGGCCCGGCCAGGCAGAAATCCTGCGGCTGGATCAAGCCGCCCTGCTGCAGAATCAAGGCACGCTGGATTGCGTTATCCAGTTCACGCACGTTGCCCGGCCACGGATAACCGATCAGGCACGCCTGCGCCTCGGGCGAGAGCTTCGCCGCGGCATGCTTCATTTTTTTGACGTGTTTGGCCAGCAGTCGCTCGGCCAACGGCAGGATGTCGGCGGTGCGCTCGCGCAGCGGACGCCAGGCCAACGGAAACACCGACAGGCGATAGTAAAGGTCTTCACGAAAACGCCCCGCCGCCACTTCAGCGGCCAGGTCACGGTTAGTGGTGGCGACCACTCGGATGTCCAGCGTAATCGGCTTGCGTGCGCCGACTCGTTCGACTTCACGCTCCTGCAATACGCGCAGTAATTTGGCTTGAAGGCCAAGGGGCATTTCGGAGATTTCATCGAGCAGGATCGTCCCGCCATCGGCCTGCTCGAACTTGCCGGCCTGCGCCGCGATGGCGCCGGTGAATGAACCCTTTTCGTGACCGAACAAGGTGGCTTCGAGCATGTTGTCCGGGATCGCTGCACAGTTGATCGCAATGAACGGCTGACTGGCGCGATGGGAGTGCTGATGGATGTAACGCGCCAGCACTTCCTTGCCGGTTCCGGATTCACCGGAGATCAACACCGTGGAATCGCTACGCGCCACCCGTGCAGCCAATTCCAGCAATTGCGCACTGGCCGGCTCGTACGCCACAGGTCCCTCACTCTCGGTCGCGCCGAGATTGCCCAGTGCGTGACGCGCCACCAGATCGAGCAAGGCTTTGGGCTCGAATGGTTTGACCAGATAATCCGCCGCGCCCTGACGCATAGCGTCGACTGCCCGCTCGACGGCGCCGTGGGCGGTCATCAGCAGCACCGGCAGTTGCGGCTGACGAGCGCGCAGCAATCCAAGCAGTTGGTGGCCATCCATGCCCGGCATGTTGACGTCGCTGAGCACCAGATTGAACGCCTCGGCACTGACCGCAGCCAGCGCCTCTTCCGCCGAACCGACCGCCGTGTAATCGTGCCCGGCAAGCAGCAGCGTATCGGCCAATGCCTCCCGTAGTGCGCGATCATCCTCGACCAGTAAAACCTTGATCGCCATGTCTTTCACTTCGCTCCCTGAGCGCTGCGCTGCTCACCCGAAAAAAGCGGCAAGATCACCTGCGCACAAGTGCCGCGACCCAGCCGCGAGCGCAACTGTAATTCTCCCTGATGTGCACGGGCGACGGCCTTGACCACGGTCAGGCCCAGGCCGGTGCCAGTGGTTTTAGTGGTGAAAAACGGCTCACCCAAACGCGCCAGGACCTTCGTGTCGATACCACTGCCGCTGTCGCTGACGCACAAGCACAGGTTGTTGCCGCGGGTATACAGGTGAACCTTCAAACGGACATCACCGGCACTTGCCTGAATAGCGTTCTCGATCAGATTCAGAATGGCCCCGACCAGGGTGTCGCGATTGCACAACAACTCACCGGCATGACTGTCGCACTGCCAGCGAATCGGCAGGTCCTGAACGTGGGTCAGCGCTGCCGCTTGCAGCGACTGCATCAGCATCTTGGGGGTCACGCGATCAGTCAGCGGCAGCTCGCCGCGAGCGAACACCAGCATGTCGCGAACCTGATGTTCGAGCTCATGCAGACGCTCTTTCAGGCGCCCGGCAAAACGTTGCTGGGTCTCGACCGGCAACGCCTGCTCAGTCAAATGACTGGCATAGAGCAACGCAGCGGACAACGGCGTGCGAATCTGATGAGCCAACGACGCAACCATACGACCGAGAGACGACAGGCGCTCATGACGAGCCAGTTGACCTTGCAGATGACGGGTTTCAGTCAGGTCGTTGAGCAACACCAATTGACCAGGCTCGGCGTCCAGCGAGCGGGTAGCGATCGACAGGCGTCGACCGTCCTTGAGAGAAATTTCGTGACCGTCGTCTTCGCGCGGCGCAAAGCATCGAGTAATCACATGACGCCACAGCTCGCCTTCGAGAGGCAACCCCAGCAGTTCACTCGCAGCGGGATTGGCTTCGCGCACGATGCCTTGGGCGTCGATGACGATGACACCGCCAGGCAATAGATCGAGGAGATTTTGCAGGCGGTTAGCCAGGCGTTCTTTTTCCGCCAGCTCCTGCATGCGCTGAGCACTGACCACCGCCAGCTCGCCCTTAAGCTCGGTGACCCGCGCTTCGAGCATGCTGTAGGAATCGGTCAATTGGCTCGACATCTGGCTGAACAGCGCAAATGCCTGTTCAAGGCCAAGCCGGCTTGCCTGCTCTACGGACGACGGTTGCCCCGAAGCATCTGGGACAGGAGACATCTGGGCGGCTTGGGGCATTGTGCTCTCTCGCGTGGTTGACCGTCAGTTAAACGGAACGTTGCGAGGGATGTAGCAATACCCGTGCCTAAAAAAAAAATGCCTATAAATGAAGGAGTTGAAAAACAGGCGTCAATCATCCGCCTGTTCATCACCGTCACGACGGCTCATGCCGTACTTGCGCATCTTCTCCACCAGCGTGGTGCGACGAATCCGCAGCCGTTCGGCCGCCCGCGCCACGATGCCATTGGCATCATCCAGCGCCTGCTGAATCAGCCCTTGTTCCAGACCGCCGAGGTAGTCTTTCAGGTCCAGGCCTTCCGGTGGCAGCAGGGCACTGGCGGTGAAGTCCGGGGTATGACCGTTGATGGCCACCCGCTCTTCAAGATCGCTGCGCAGGCTGTCGACCAGTTGTTCGTCTTCGTCATCGACGTAGCGGAATTTCTTCGGCAACTCGACCACGCCGATCACCCCGTACGGGTGCATGATCGCCATGCGTTCCACCAGGTTGGCGAGCTCACGAACGTTGCCCGGCCAGCCGTGACGGCACAGCGACATGATTGCCGCCGAGTTGAAACGGATCGAACCGCGCTTCTCGTGCTCCATGCGCGAGATCAACTCGTTCATCAGCAGCGGGATGTCTTCGACGCGTTCACGCAATGGCGCCATCTCGATCGGGAACACGTTCAAGCGATAGTAGAGGTCTTCGCGGAAAGTGCCGATCTCGATCATGCTTTCGAGATTCTTGTGGGTCGCCGCAATGATCCGCACATCGACGCTTTGGGTCTTGTTGCTGCCCACGCGCTCGAAGGTGCGTTCCTGCAAGACGCGCAGCAGTTTGACCTGCATCGGCAGCGGCATGTCGCCGATTTCGTCGAGGAACAGCGTACCGCCGTTGGCCAACTCGAAACGCCCGGCGCGGCTGGTAATCGCTCCAGTGAAGGCGCCCTTCTCGTGGCCGAACAATTCGCTTTCCAGCAACTCGGCCGGGATCGCCCCGCAGTTGACCGGCACGAACGGCGCGTCACGACGCTTGGAGTGGTAGTGCAGGTTACGCGCGACCACTTCCTTGCCGGTCCCGGACTCGCCGAGGATCAGCACGCTGGCGTCGGTGTCGGCGACTTGCTGCATCATTTGACGGACGTGTTGAATCGCCCGGCTGGTGCCGACAAGGCTGCGGAAAAGATTGGGTTCACGGTGACGACCGCGCTCACGGGCCTGGTCATACATCTCGCGATAGACCTGGGCACGGTGCAACGAATCGAGCAATTTGCTGTAGCTGGGTGGCATTTCGAGAGTCGAAAGCACTCGGCGACGCTGGTCTTCCGGCAAGTCAATGGAAGAATTATCGCCCATTAACAAAACTGGAAGGAACTCATCCCAGGTTGAGAGTGTCTTTAACAAGCCCAAAAGTGCACCAGGAGCATTTACCGTCCCGATGAGGACACAGATTACTTCACGACTTGATGACAGAGAGCCGACCGCCTGCTGCCAGTCATGGCTGCCACAGGGTAAATTTTCTTCGCCGAGAAAATTTAAAATCACCGCCAAATCGCGGCGACGGACGCTATCGTCATCAATCAGCAGAATTTTGGTTTCACGCCACATGCAATAGCAACTTCCCTAGTCAACTCAATGCCCAAAATGAGGGGCAAGCTAGACGCTTGCAGACACGTTATGCCTGTAGACGCCTGAAATCTGGAACCAGCCACTAGTTAAGTCAAAAAACCGTGCACAGTCAAATTTATGGCGCACTATGTTTGGATTAACTGGGGATTAACTAACCAAACAGATGGTAAACCTTTGCCGCGCTCTGTGCTTGGTGGATCTGCGACATCTCGTCGACTATCGCCTGCCGCTCTCCCGTCGCCGCCTCCAGAAGCTGTTTATACACTCCCAGCAACTCCTCAAGGTTGTCGCGCAACGCGACCTCGTCCACCGTAGCTTCACTCAAGACGTCTTCCATGCAGGAACGGCAAGCCAGGTCCAATTCACCAATGGCTTCCCAGTTGCGCTCGGCCAATGCACCGACGAGGGCATCGCGGGTTTGTTCGATTCGCTGCAAGACAAGACTCATGAGTGATCTCCTTAAAACTGGGGAGCAGGTGCGCCAATGGCGTCCCAACCGTCTTTGACCGTACGGAGCAGGTCGGCGACTTCGTCGAGGATTTTCGGATCGGTCTTGAGGTTGGCTTCCACCAGGCGTTTCATCATGTAAGCGTAGAGACTATCCAGCTCACTGACCGACTCCGCCTGCTTTTCCAGATCCAGCCCCTCTCGCAAACCACCGACAATGCCGATGGCCTTGCTGATCAGAACACCCTTGTTGGCGATATCCTTGCGCTCCATGGCACCTTTGGCCTGAGCGATGCGATCCAGAGCGCCTTCCATAAGCATTTGCACCAGACGATGAGGACTGGCCTCGGAAGTCTGGGCTTGCGCACCAATCTTCTGGTACTGCCGAAGGGCTAACATCGGGTTCATGTTTTACCTCATCCAAAACTCTGTGATTCGTATAATCAGGCTATCGACACGGCGTCAAAAATCTTTAGACCAAACCAAAAAAAGCCCGACAAGCGGAATCCGCTGCCGGGCTTTTGGCGTTTATGTGTTACGAGGCGTTTTTCTGCGCGTTCATCGCCTCGAACATCGAGGTGATGTTGCTGGCAGTTGCCTTGAGTTTGCCAACCAGAGAATCCATGTCGTTGTACTTCTTGGTCAGCACAGCAGTCAGCGTCTCGATACGGCGATCCAGGGCTGCCTGCTGGTTGGCCAGATTCGACTTGGCCTTGGCCAGGTTGGTCGAGCGGGTGTCGAGGATCCCCTCACTGCCTGTGACCGTGTAAGGGGTGATTGCATCATTCATGCGCGTCAACAGGCCCTTGGCGGCATCGCCAGTGGCCGTCGGATCACCCAGGAACAACTTCTGAACCTCACCACCGAGCTTCTGGGTATCCATCGCGGTCGTGAACTTGGTGCTATTGAAATCCAGCGCACCGGTTTTCTGATTGGTGGTGATACCCAATTGCGACAGGACAGTAAGCTTGTCACCCGCGCCGGTAGTGACCAACGGCGAACGAATCGATGCCATGATACCGCGCGCCAACGGGTCACCGGTCAGTGCTGCAGCACCGGTCAGCTTGCCGTCGCCATCCAGGGAAGGCTTGGTCAACGTATTAACACTGGTCACAACCTGGTTATAAGCGTCAACGAAAGCTTGAATGGACTTTTTCAGACCATCACTGTTCGGACCGACCGTCACCGTCGTGGTTGCATCACCACCGGCGACCAGATTCAGGGTCAAGCCGGAAACGGCCGCGTCAACCTTGTTGCTTTTGCTGGTCAGCGCGAGCCCGTCCACGGTGAACTTGGCGTCTACCGCGAATTCGCCGATGGCACCCGCCGAAGTAGCTGTCGGTGTTGCGCCCAGTTGCTGGCCGGCATTGATCTCCAGACCCGCGATACCGCTGAGGGTGATATCGGAACCGGCACCTGTCACCGTGGAACCCAACACCAGACGCGAGCCAAACGAGTCGGTCACGATGTTGGCACTGAAGCCGTTCGCGCCTTGCTGGGTGTTGATCGCATCCCGAACCGACTGCAACGTCGCGCCCGCCGGAATGGTGACAGAACTGGAAACGCCGTTTTGCGTAATATCGAGTGTGCCGCTTGGAATGGCACTGCTGGTACCGCCGGCAAACGCTGCGGTGGCTACTTTGGACGAGGTCGCAAGGTTAGTGACCTTGACCACGTAAGTGCCGTTCACGGCCGTGTTGCTGGCCACTGCGGTCAGTACTTTCGCGTCAGCGGAGGTGGCGTTGTAGCCCAGGAATTGCGGAGCCTGCGTATCTTGCAGCTTCTTGATTGCAGCCTGGAAGTTCGCCAGGACACTTTTGAGAGTACCAATACCGGAAATTTGCGCAGTGTTGGTGGTCGTCTGACGGTCGATCTGGTTCTGCTTGGCTGCTTTGTCGGCATTGACCAAGGCTTTGACAATAGCACCGGTATCAAGGCCAGAGCCTAAACCCGTGCCCGGTAGAATTGGACTTGCCATGCATATCTCCCTTCAGTGTGTCGCCGGTCTTTTGACCACTACAACGTCCAAAAGAACATAGCAACAATATTCATGCCAGCTGTCAGACTTTCGCGCTGAACAACAGGCTGCTTGCATCATTCAAACTATTGGCCAGTTTCAGGACTTCTTCATTGGGGATTTGGCGAACCACCTCACCCGAGTCACTGGCAATAACCTTGACGACTACTTTGCCTGAAGGCTCGTCAATCGAGAACTCCAGATTGCGCTTGACCGACTGAACAAACTTTTCAATTTCCTGAACGGCCATCTTGAGTTTGTCCTGCTCGGATACCGCGTCTTTCTTTTGTTCA
The DNA here is from genome assembly GCF_964063345.1 of Pseudomonas lini. Taxonomy (NCBI): domain Bacteria; kingdom Pseudomonadati; phylum Pseudomonadota; class Gammaproteobacteria; order Pseudomonadales; family Pseudomonadaceae; genus Pseudomonas; species Pseudomonas lini. The sequence continues at coordinate 5,046,365 of NZ_OZ061318.1, read as the reverse complement.
TCCTTGACCGGCGCCACCACAAGGGCATCGGTTCGAGGCTTCTCCACCGGCTTGTCAGCAACAGTCGTCGCCGGCTTCGCAGCTGGATAAGACAAGTTCAGCTTCACGCTCATATCCATGTCCATCACCTCTTAAAGTAAAAAGCGAGAGAGTGCGACAAGCGCACTCCCCCGCCAAAACTCATCAACTATTACTGAAGCAGTTTCAGTACAGCGGATGGCAGTTGGTTGGCCTGGGCCAGAACTGCGGTGGAAGCTTGTTGCAGAGTTTGTTGCTTGGTCAGCTGTGCAGTTTCAGCAGCGAAGTCGGTATCTTGTACGCGGCTCAGTGCAGCACTGGCGTTTTCGTTGATGTTTTGCAGGTTGGAAATGGTAGTCGAGAAACGGTTCTGAGCAGCACCCAGGTCAGCGCGAGTGGCGTTGATGTTTGCCAGAGCAGCGTCGATAGCCGAGATAGAAGCATCAACAGAGCTGTGGTTAGCTGTGTTGGAAACGCCGGAAATGGTGGTACCGGTCATGCCCAAGGCGCTGGCGTCGAAGCTGGTCGACAGGGTCAGAGTGATCTGGTTGTCGGAAGTGGTGTTCGAACCTACCTGGAACTCCATCGCACCAGCAGTGCCGTCGATCAGCGCCTTACCGTTCAGGTTGGTCGACTCAGCGATACGGGTCAGTTCAGCGATCGACTGTTGGTATTCTTTGTCCAGAGCGGTACGGTCAGCAGTGCCGTTGGAGTCGTTACGCGATTGCACTGCGATTTCACGCATACGCTGCAGAATGTTGGTCGATTCTTGCAGAGCGCCTTCAGCAGTCTGAGCGATCGAAACACCGTCGTTGGCGTTTTTGATAGCCATGGTCTGGCCACGGATCTGCGAAGTCATACGGGTAGCAATCTGCAGGCCGGCGGCGTCGTCTTTGGCGCTGTTGATTTTCAGGCCGGAGGACAGGCGGGTCATCGAAGTCGACAGTGCGTCGGACGCACGGTTCAGGTTCTTCTGAACACTCAGGGAAGTAGTGTTAGTGTTTACTGTTAAAGCCATGACGAATTCCTCGTTGGTTGGGTACTGCGGCTTCCGGCCCTGGCAACCGCCCGGTATGGCCTAGAGAACCTTCGTAATAGTTATCGTCGCCAATGCAGGTTGCTTGAGGGGATTTTTGAAATTTTTTGCCATCACCCTGCCACCCCCTGTAAAACCGAGGCTTAGCGACGATCCAACCACCAAAAAATGACGCCAGAGAACTGCCACAACCCTTTCTTACAGCCACGCCCCCGCTGATCCGCCACGGTATTACGCAGAATTGACAGCCATCAGCAGATCGACCAGTTCGTATTCAAGGTAGTCCGCGAGCGCCAGCCAGTCCTGTCGCTCCTGGCTATCCAGCATGCCTGCCAGCAATGCCATCCACCGAGCCGCGATCTGGCTGCCTGCCCCGCCGACCCGCGACTGCACCCACTCCGCTACCTCGACCATGACCAGCGCAGCCTCGACATCCCTTCCCAAGCGAAACAACGCTGAACATTGCCGGGCCTGATCAACGAGTGGCACTTCGGTCATCGACTGAACTCCGGATGAAATGTCGTACCGGCAATCATCGCCCCGGCCCGACTGCTGTTATAGAAGACGACTTGTGACTGCGCAGCGATATAGCGCTCCAGCTCACACAGGTAGCTGCGGAAATTGAGCTGTGTCTTGACCCGCTGCCCATTCCCGTCCAGCACCCAATGGCGAGCCGCGCCCAATTGGGGGCCGAGGTCGCCATCACCCCAGCCAGCATGGGTCTTGTTGTTGGGGAACGCGAAGTCAGCCCCGAACAGCGTGATCTGACTGGCGCCCATTTTCACCGCCAGGTCCACCGCCGGATGAATCACGCTACCGCCTGCAAACAGCCCGGCCCGTGGGAGCTGTTCGCGCAGATCCCGAAAAACCGGGCTTGCCGAGTAGGCGACATAACGTTTGCCCTGCCAGGCCTGCAATACGACAGGGTCCACCAGCGGCATGTAAACCAGCGTGGTATTGGCGCTGTCCTCGGGTGGCAAGTGGCGCTGCGAGATACGCTGATCAATCGTGACGACCACATCCGGCCTGATGCCGTGCTCGATCAACGGCCGGTAAGCGGTATCGACACAAACGAACAGTGGTCGCGGGGTCTGGCCGCGAATTGATCGCAAGGTCATGAAGTGTTGTTCCAGGCTCGGCCCGGTGGCGATGACAAACATCGGCTGGCCAGCCTGTGTTGCGAACAATTGTGCGGCGTCGCTATCAATGCGGATCTGCTCGACACTTTCCAGCAGGCGCGCCGCTATTTCCGGATTGTCCGGATCGAACTCACGGTTGTTGAACGTCAGGTGGGTTTCGCTGATCAGGCGATCGCGGATCTTGGCATTGAAGTCATCGGCCAGCACCAGCTCGGACGGCAAGGCAAAGAACGGCAAACAAATTTCAGCTAAGTCACCGGCGTAGTGCAGCTGGACACGCGAATCGCTGAGCCACGGCTGTTGATCGAGCAATTGCAAAACCAGCGCAAACACGGCGCCGTTGAGGATATGTACATGCAGCTGAATCAGCTCCGAACGTTGCAGCAGTTCCAGCTGCAGATCACCCAGCCCTGTGCCGTAAACGTGCAGCACCGGACTGTCGACCGGCAGGCTTTCGGCTTGAAGTTGCGCTTCTCGGGTGCGGTCATGGCGACTGGTCAGCTGAATGCCGTTGATGCTCAGGGTCGAACCAAGCCCTTCCACCAGATCGGCCTGCAACGGTCCCGGATCTTCAACCAGAAGACGCTCAGCCACGGCCGGCCAGCGACGCTGGATGAGTTCGGCATTGGGTTGAAAAAACTCGCTCATGGCGCCTCGCTGTGATTCGGGCAAAAAAATAGCGCTCAAGGTTACACCTTGAGCGCTTTTTTTGTGTCTGGCTTTTAGATGTTCAAGGGCGATAGATGATCGCCGAACCCCAAGACAAACCAACACCGAAACCGCTGAGCGCCACACGCTTCCACTTGGAATCGAGCACATGTTTTTCCAGCAGCAACGGAATGCTCGACGACACGGTATTACCGGTTTCGACCATGTCCTTGATGAACTTCTCGGGCTCGCCCTCGAAGCGTCGTGCCACGGCATCGACAATTGCCGCACTGCCCTGGTGAATGCAGAAGGCATCGATATCGTCAGCCGTCAGCCCCGAGTCAGCGAGCAACTCATGCAAATGCGCCGGCACTTTGAGCAATGCAAAGTTGAAGACCTGACGGCCGTTCATGAAGAACACTCCGTCGGAAACCTTCAGGTGTGGCGCGCCAGAACCGTCGGTGCCGAACTTGGCCTTGCCCAACTGCCATGGCGCGTCTTCGCCCATCCAGGTGGCGGTGGCGGCATCGCCAAAGAGCATGGTGGTATTGCGGTCTTCCGGGTCGACGATCTTGGAGTACGGATCGGCGGTCACCAGCAAGCCATTCTTCAGGCCCGCGGCTTCCATGAAACCCTTGATGGCGTAGATGCCGTAGACGTAACCGGAGCAGCCCAGGGAAATGTCGAACGCTGCCACGGTCGTCGGCAGGCCCAGTTTGTCCTGAACGATGGCGGCGGTGTGCGGCAGGCCTTCTTCGTCGCCGTTCTGGGTAACGACGATCAGCACGTCGATGGCTTCACGCTTCAATTCGGGATTGTTGGCGAACAGCGCGTTGACTGCTTCGACACACAGGTCCGAGGTTTCTTGCCCGGCGTCTTTGCGCGGCAGGAAGGCGGAACCGATCTTGCCCAGGATGAACTCTTCATCCTTTTCGAATTTTGCACCTTGTGCGTAATTGTCCACGCCGGCTACAGGAACGTAGCTCGCAATGCTCTTTATGCCAATCATTACGGCTTCCCAATAATAAACAGCCCAATACCACCGCTCGCAAGGAATCGAGGGGCGCCGACAAACAACGAATAACGTCGCCCTCAAGGGGTGACAGCGGGAAGAATAAAAGGCCAACACTGGGCTAAAAACAGTCCAGGCGCCATCTGCCCCTTTTTATACAATACAGTGAAGATGCGCGTTATGACTCGCAGGTCACGCTATTTTGCCGAATCAGCCACACAAGGAGTTATTCGACCAGCGACCAGTCCAGCGGGGTTCCGCGCTTGATGGCCTGGCGGGCACGGCGGCCCAGAAGGGTTTCAGCGTGTTTGGGGGCGAGCCCCAGGCCTGGCCGGATGGCCCGCAGATTGGCGGCGGTGAAAGGCTCTCCAGCGACCATGTCCCGGGTGACATACAGCGACCGGCGGTACACCAGGGACTTGCGCTCGGCTTCAGTCACGCCGTAATGCACCTGGCCCATGGCTTGCCAGGCACGTTCGGTTTCGATCACCAGGCTGGCGAGTTCGGCCGGTTCCAGGGAGAAACTGGCGTCCACGCCACCGGCGGCACGGTCGAGGGTGAAATGTTTTTCCACCACCGTCGCCCCCAACGCCACTGCGGCGACGGACACTCCGACGCCCATCGAATGGTCGGACAAACCGACTTCACAGCCAAACAACTCCCGCAGATGAGGAATCGTGCGCACATTGCTGTTGGCCGGCGTTGCCGGGTAGGTGCTGGTGCATTTGAGCAACACCAGATCCTTGCAACCGGCCTCACGGGCGGCGCGCACGGTTTCATCGAGCTCGGCGATGCTGGCCATACCGGTGGAGATGATCAGCGGCTTGCCGGTGGCAGCGACCCGCCGGATCAACGGCAGATCGGTGTTCTCGAAACTGGCGATCTTGTAGGCCGGCACATCCAGGCTTTCGAGGAAGTCCACCGCGGTGTCATCGAACGGTGTGGAGAACGCCAGCATGCCCAGCTCTTTGGCCCGAGCAAAGATCGGCGCGTGCCATTCCCACGGCGTATGGGCCTTCTCGTACAACGCGTACAACGAAGAACCGGCCCACAGGCTGTTGGGGTCCTTGATGAAGAACTCGCCTTCGGACAGGTCCAGGGTCATGGTCTCGGCGGTGTAGGTTTGCAGCTTCAAGGCATGCGCGCCGGCCTTGGCCGCGGCTTCGACGATTTGCAGTGCTACGTCCAGCGACTGGTTATGGTTGCCGCTCATCTCGGCAATGATGAACGGCGGCGCATCGGCACCGATCGAGCGGTTGCCGATCTTGAAACTGGTCATGGGTGATCCTTTAAAACGCGTGTGAACGCGCAAGCACTCTGAGTGAAACCTGCCTCGCGGAAAACTTTCAGCGACGCTTGGTTGGCCGGCAGCACCTGAGCGGTGATGGCTTGCAGTGACGGCCAGTAAGCGGTGACAAAGGCTTCGCCCCGCGCCAGCAACGCCCTGCCCCAACCCAGGCCGATTCGGCTTTCGAACAAATAAATCGAGACTTCGGCACGAGCATCGTCGAGGTCATAACGCAGCACACCGACCGGGCCGTCATCCGCCTCGGCGATCAACAGCAACCGCCGCGGGTTGCTCAGGCTCACGGCCAGCCAGGCCTGATGGCGTTGCCAGTCGATGACGTGGGTGTCCAGCGACCAGCGCCGTACCGCCTCGGCATTGCGCCCGTCGAACAACAGTTGCGCATCGTCCTGAGTGGCCTGGCGAACCTGCAACACCGCCCCCGCCAGCGCTGCCGCCACCCGCTGCGCCCCACGGCCATCGACCAACTGCCGCGAACGTTCGGCCAGGCTCTGACGAATCCCCTGATTGCCCACGACAAAACCGATGGTCTGATGCAACTGCTCGACGCTGACCCGCTCGCGATTGCCCAGGAACACATGAGCCCCCGAGGTCGCCATCACCTCGCCGTTGGCCTGCTGATTATTCGAGACCGCAATGCAGATCGTCGGCAGCCCCATGGCCGCCCGCTCCCAGCTGGTACCGCCACCGGCACCGATGAACAGATCAGCCTCAGTCATCAGCCGGTAGAAGTCGCTGACAAAACTGTGCAAGCGCCAGTTCGGACGATACGCCGCCAGAGCCTGCATCTGCTCCCAGGCTGGATTGTCGGCACCCGCCACGAAATCGACTTCCAGCTCATGGAGGTCCGCCAGTGCCAACATCGCGTGGTGGGTCTGCATGGCCGCATCGAAACCGCCGAAGTTCACCAGCACTCGCCTGGCTCGAGGTTTGATTTCGATTGCCGAGCAGCAGAATTCATCGCGCAACAGGGCAAATCGTGGGCCGAGCAGGGTCTGGCAATCGGGCGTCAGCAGTGAGGCATAAGCCTCTGGCGTGCCAGACAGATTTTGATTGAGTAGCAGATCGACGCTGTATTGCCGAGTGGCCAAATCGTCCACCGCCGCGATTCGTGGAGCCCAACGGCGGGCTGCGGTCTGCCAATGGTGATCGAGCCCATAGTGGTCGACGATGATCCAGTCGAAGGCTGGATGACTTTCCAATGCTTGCCCCAGCGCAGCGATGTCCGCTTGCCACGGCAGCATCGACTCGATGGCCTGCTGCGGGTCTTCATCGGGATAGCGCTCCGGCAGCGCGAAAGTCTCGAAATCCTCGGCCTGCAGACTGTCTAGCCGATGACCCGGCAACACACGACACGCGAAAGCAACGTGCGTGCCCTGCTTGCGTAATACCCTGGCCAGGGTCAGGCAGCGGGCGATATGGCCACTGCCAATGGTCGGCGATGCATCAGCGCGGATCAGTACCCTCATTGCAATTCACCCCCAGCCTTCAAGGCGGCATAGAGGTATTCGGCACGTGTCCAGTCCTCAAGCGTGTCGATATCCTGCACCAGATGCCGCGGCAGAATTACCGGCAGACTTGCCGGCGAGAACAGCACATCGCCGCGCAACCAGGCCTCGCTGCGCCCCCAGTAGAACTGGCCGGCATCTTGAAAGGCCTCGGGCAAATCCTGCGAACGGGTCTCGCGAAATTCCGGGTAGAGCGAGGTCAAGGCGCCCTGCTCGTCGAGGGTCAAGGCCCGTTGTACCGGGAAGCCAAAACCGGCGACTGAAAACGCGAAAGACTTGTCCGGATGCTGCACCAGCAACTCATGCCCCTGACGCAGATAACGCGCCTGCAACAACGGCGCCGTCGCGTAGACGCAGCATGCATAGTCGAACGCTGGCAATTGCTTCAAGGCATGCACGATCACCGCTGCGGTCCCGGTGAAATCGTCGGCAAGCGTCGCGGGCCGCATGAACGGCACTTGAGCCCCATGGGCCCGTGCGACCTCGGCGATCTCTTCATCGTCGGTGCTGACGACTACTTGGTCGAACAGGTTCGACTCCAGCGCCGTGCGAATCGAACGGACGATCATCGGCACGCCGTCGAACGGCTTGAGGTTCTTGCGCGGGATTCGCTTGCTGCCACCACGGGCCGGAATGATCGCAACGCAGCTCAAGAGTCACTACTCCTCAAGGATCAGTCGTCGCAATTGCTCGACTACATAATCCTGTTGTTCATCGCTCAGCAGAGGAAACAGCGGCAGGCTGATGGCCTCGGCGTAATAACGTTCGGCCTCTGGGAAATCCCCCTCGGCAAAACCCAGGTCGCGATAATACGGCTGCAAGTGCAGCGGAATATAGTGCAGGTTCACACCCACCCCGGCCGCTCGCAAGCCTTCGAACACCTGTCGATGGCTGAGGTTGATCCGCTCCGGCTGCAAGCGCACCACGTACAAATGCCATGCCGACTCGGCCTCCGGCTGCGTGCAGGGCAAGGTCAGCGGCAAGGACGCCAGCAACCGCTCATAACGCGCCGCCAGTTCACGCCGACGCTCGATGAAACCATCGAGCTTGTTCAGCTGCGACAGACCGAGGGCCGCTTGCAGGTCGGTGATCCGGTAATTAAAGCCCAGCTCTACTTGCTGGTAGTACCAGGGGCCATGGCTGGGTTCGGTCATCTGCGCAGGGTCACGGGTCATGCCGTGGCTGCGCAGGCGCTGCAAACGCTCGGCCAGTTCCGGGCGATTGGTCAGCACCATGCCGCCTTCGGCGCTGGTGATGATCTTCACCGGGTGGAAACTGAACACCGTCATCGCCGCGAATTCGCCGCAACCCACCGCACGCCCGGCATAAGACGCACCGACCGCGTGGGAGGCATCCTCGATCACCGTAAAACCATAGCGCTCGGCCAGTTCGGCGAGCATGCGCATGTCGCAGCTCTGTCCGGAGAACGCCACCGCCACCAGCACTTTCGGCAGTTTGCCGTCGCGCTCGGCGATCTCAAGCTTCGACGCCAAAGTGTAGGCGTCGAGGTTCCAGGTCAGCGGATCAATGTCGACAAAATCGACCTCGGCGCCGCAGTAGCGACCGCAGTTGGCCGAGGCCAGAAAGGTGTTCGGCGTGGTCCACAAGCGATCGCCTGGCCCGAGTCCGGCGGCGAGGCAGGCAATGTGCAACGCCGCCGTGGCATTGCACACCGCCACCGCGAAATCGGCCTGGCAACGCTCGGCCATGGCCTGTTCGAAACGCTCGATGGTCGGCCCTTGCGTCAGCCAGTCGGACTGCAACACGGCAACCACCGCATCGATGTCCGCCTGATCGAGACTTTGCCGACCATACGGAATCATGCTGGCAGCTCCGCGTGCAGGTCAGCGATCTGGCCGACCGACAGGAAGTGCGGGTTGGTGTCGGAACGGTACTCGAAATCTTCGCTCACCGGCCGGCCCTGCTCGCCCAGTTTGTCGACGGCAAAATCCACGTCGACGCTGGTGAAACGAATCGACGGCTGAATGGTGTAGTGATCATCGAACTCCAGGGTCATGCGCGCGTCGTCCAGCGGCACCATCAGTTCATGGAGTTTTTCCCCCGGACGAATGCCGACGTGTTTGTGCGGCAAATGCTCAGCCATGCCCAGCGCCAGATCGACGATGCGAATCGACGGGATCTTCGGCACAAACACTTCACCGCCGTGCATGCGGGCGAAGCTGTCGAGCACAAACTTCACACCGTGATCGAGGGTGATCCAGAACCGCGTCATGCGCTCGTCGGTGATCGGCAGTTCTTTGGCGCCCTCGGCAATCAGTTTGCTGAAGAACGGCACTACCGATCCACGTGAGCCTGCAACGTTGCCATAGCGCACCACGGAAAAGCGGGTCTGCTGTTCGCCAGCAATGTTGTTGGCGGCCACGAACAGTTTGTCCGATAGCAACTTGGTCGCGCCGTACAGATTGATCGGGCTGGCGGCCTTGTCGGTGGACAGCGCGACGACTTTTTTCACGCCGTTGTCGATGGCCGCGGCAATGATGTTTTCGGCGCCGTTGACGTTGGTACGGATGCATTCGGTAGGGTTGTATTCCGCCGCCGGCACTTGTTTCAGGGCCGCGGCATGCACCACGTAATCGATGCCGCGCATGGCCTGACGCAAACGCTCGGCGTCGCGCACATCGCCGATGAAGTACCGCATGCACGGTGCGTTGAATGTCTGTTGCATCTCGTATTGCTTGAGCTCATCGCGGGAAAACACCACCACGCGCTTGGGCTGGTATTGCTCCAGCAGCCGGCGGATGAAATTGCGCCCGAACGAGCCGGTGCCTCCGGAGATGAAAATCGATTTACCGTTGAACATGCCTTGAGTCCTTTTACCTGTCAGCCAGGCTTATGCGAGCAATTGCGCCCAGTTCACGCTGGTCGGTTCGCCGAGAGTAAAGCCCTTGCCGGTCAAGGCCAGGTTCTGGTTGCAGGCTGAATCCTGTTCGAAGCGGGCGTGCCACTTGTCACGCAGGGCAGCTGCCGCCTGCGGGTGATCCGGCAAAGTGCCGGGATGGACGATTTGCACTTGCGGCGTCCATACGGTCAGTAACCCGGCATCGGCGACTTTCAGGCACAAGTCGACATCGGCATAGGCTTGCTCGAAATGCTCTTCATCCAGCCCGCCCAGTGCATCGAACACCTCTTTGCGCACCATCAGGCAAGCGTCGGAAACCGCCGAATAATTCTGCTCGACCAACAGTCGATGCATATGACCCGGTGCGTCTTTTTTCTCGCCGACGAACGCAGATACCACGCCGTCTCCCAGCCCCAGAATCAAACCCGCGCCGGTCACGCTGCCTTCGCGATCAACCAGTTTGGCACCCACCACACCCACTTCCGGACGCTGAGCCTGGTTGAGCAAGGTTTCGATCCAATTGGCATTAACCACCTCGGCGTCAGCCGCGAGCAGTATCAGGTACTCACCTTGCGCCTGCGCGGCGGCCTGGTTGAGCAGTGCCGACGGGCTCACGCGCTGCTGGTTCTTGATCAGGCGAATCCGCCCGCGGCCGTTTTGCTCCAGACTGTCGAGCCACGTCAGCAGTTCGGCTGACTGGCTGTGGTTGTCGGTGATGATAATTTCGTTGTTCTGATAGCGCGTGCGCTGCAATACGCTCACCAGGCAGCGCTGCAATTGCTCCTGACAGTCTTCGCTGCGCACGATAATCGACACCTTCGGACGCTGCGCGTGGCGGTAGTCGACCCGCAAGCCACCGAACGCTTCGGCACTGACCTGCGCCTGATAACCACGGGTTGCCAGGTGGCGTACCAGCGTTTGTCGTTGGTGCTCGTTCGGCGCCAACTCCACCGCTGGGGTGATAAGCAATGGCTCGGCCAAATGCGCCAGTCCCGCCAGCCCGCCAGCTTCGATCAGACGCAGCAGCAGGTCGAATTCCAGTGCATCGCTGAACTCGCGGGCATAACCACCGACATCCACCAGCACCTCGCGGCGGATCAGCCAATGCCGGGCGGTCAACGTCGGCAGACTTTGCAGCAAGTCGAGGTTGAAGGCCGGACGGAAAACCTCGGTCAATGTGCCGTTACTACGGCGATGAATCTCATCCATCGCCACCGCACGGCAACCTTCGGCGTTCTGCAATTCAAGGCTTGCGCGCAGCAAGCCCGCAGCCGTGAATTCGTCACCGGCCTCGGCCAACAGCAACCAGTCCGAGGTCGAGCGCTGGGCAATCTGGTTCAGTCTATCGACGTAGTTGCTTGCGCTGACCTTTACAAAATGCACGGTATTTTGTTCGGTGGTGACGTCGGGTAAATCACCGGTGGTGAAGACCACCACCTTAAAGGCGCGGAAAGCGCTTTCCATCAGACTGTCGAAGGTGACCTGCAACTTGTCCATGTCGGCTTCAAGGTCCAGCAACAGAATACCGAACTGAGGTCCACCCTTGTTGGCCGCCAGGTGTTGATTGATTTTCCGTACCGCTGTCTCGTTCGGCTGGCGTGCCTGCAACCAGTTCAACAACCGGCCGGAGGGCATGCTGTCCAGCAACTGACGGCTGTCATAGGTCGGTAGGCTGCCCAGGCGGACAATCCAGTCGGTCAATATTTTCGCATCGGCGCTCTCGCCCATGTCCAGCAGCTGCTGCGCCAGTTTTTGCACGACCTGACGGTTGAATGCGCCCAACTGCACGGCATGCAGCAAACGGTTCTGGATGGTCTCGGACGTGTCATTGGAATAGATGCGCTGCAACGTGTGCTGCTGCAGTAACGCACCTTCCATTTCTTCCAGCTGCAAACGTCCGGCAGGCATCGCATGGAGCAGGAATTCGCACTCGGTCAGCTGATCGAAAAACGCCTGGTTGTAGAACGGCATCTCGACATACTGCTGAGGCCCGAATGCGCGTTTCGGGCCGACGGTGGGATCTTTCCAGTAGGACTCGAAGATCGGCTCGATCGTCAATGCATTGCGCGTGGCCAGGCTGCCCGCCAGCGCCTGAAAGCTTTGCAGGGCGAACTCTGCGGTTTGCGTCTGGTTCAGGCCACTGATGCCGGTCGGCAGCGTGGCGAGGAAATCGGCAAAGCGCTCGCGATCGGCGACAGAGCGGGCGTCCTTGAAACTCAAGGTCGTCATGATTTCGGTGTTGTGATCCGAACGACCGTAATTGACTTCACGTACCACATAAGGTGCCGGGAGAATTCGCGCCTTGGCCCGTGCGAGCATGTAATACGCATGGCCGATTTCCTGCCACTCGAAAATCGTGCCCTCCGGCATGGCCGCGTACCAGTCCTGCAACAGCGAAGTGCGGTGCACCGCATAGAACGGCGGAATGTACTGGCCCATGTAGTCGAGTACACGATCCTGCGCACGCTCGGCGTTGTAATCCTCTTTCACCTTTTTGTCGCGACGGTAGTACTGCACATAGTTGGAGTGCGTCAGGTACATCAGGCAGTAGCCGTGGCACATACCGTAATCGGGGTTGGCCTCGAGGAAGTTCACCGACTCGGTCAATGCATCGTGCAGCAGGAAATCATCGTCGGAAGCCAACACCATGTACGGCGTGGTGACCTGGCTGACGCCATACGCGAGCTTTTGCTGAAACCCCGTATAGGTGAACTGCGGCAAATGGCGATAGTCGACCGACGGAAAGTCAGATGCGATGCGCTCATCACTCTGCACGGACGAATCCAGCACCAGCACCTTGGCGGAGTAACGGCTGTAGTACTGCAAGGCGCGTCGCAGGAACGCCCTGCGGTTGTGGGTGATGACCACTACCGTGAACAGCTCGTTCAGCGGTGTCACGTTGATTTGAGTGCTGCTTTGAACCTGCATTATTCCTATCCCCACAACCGGCCGATCGCCAAGTACCTGAAGCTGCTTTTGATTAACGAACGCGACGCAGATAGCCGTCCGGCGCCACGGTGATTAGCAGTTTGTTCTGCAACTGCTGGTCAATCTCGAAGTCCTTGTTTTCTTCCAGGTACTTCCACACGGCAGTTTTCGGGTTGTCGCCCGGCCCCCATGGACGATCCGGGAAGAAGTCGGCTGGCATGTCTTCAACGACGGTGTCCATCACCACGCAGTAGCTGTCCACCGACACCAGCGGTGCGTACAGACGCAGCTCTTCGAGCACGTGATCGTGAGTGTGGTTGGAATCCAGCACCAGAATGACTTTCTTGCCTTCGGCGGCGGCGCACACTTGTGCGGCGATGGCCGGGTCGATGCTCGAACCTTCGATCATCTTGATGCGTTTGCTCATCGGGTGGCTTTCGATGGCTTCGCGGTTGTGCGGACGAATGTCGAGATCAATGCCCAGAACTTCACCGTGACCTTGCAGCTCCAGCAACGATGCGTAGTAGATGATCGAACCGCCGTGTGCGATGCCGCACTCGATGACCAGATCCGGTTTGACCTGCCAGATGATTTCCTGCATCGCCATCATGTCTTGCGGCAACTGGATGATCGGACGGCCCATCCACGAGAAGTGGTAGCTGTATTTGTGCTTGGCCGATTCGTTGAAGAACTCTTGGGCCAGGCCGGTGAGTTTCTGGTCATCACCTTGCTGGGCGATCTGTTCCCGGCATTCGGCTTCGAAGGCTTTGTTGATGCTGTTGTCGGTCATTTCAAAATTCTCAATGGTCACAGGAACGAAGCGCTATCGACGGCGTGATAGACGTAGCGTCCACCGGTCATCCGCTTGATTTCTTCGAGGTAATTGGAGTTCATCACAAACAGGTTGGCGCCTTCGGGCAAGGCATCCATGGCCTCTTGCGGGGAGGACACCCGCGCGCCGCTCAGGGGCAGATAGCGGCCCTGTTTGGCCGGGTTGATATCCACCACGCGATCCACCGCCACGCCCGCTCGTTGCAGGAACAGCGAATAAATCACGCCTTTGGACGACGCGCCCCAGATCGCCGAACCCTGCTCGGGCGCGGCCTGGATGATCTGCACGGCGCGGTCGAGGCTGGCGGTGAAACCCTCGGGCAGCGTCAGGCGCGACACCGGTTGCTCCGGGGTCAGGCGCAACGTCGACAGGTCGGCGACGATGTACAGGTATTGGCCACCGAACAGGTGACCGGCCTCGTGCACGGTGCCGAACATCCGGCGCAGGTCATCGAGGCGGAAATAGTTGACGTGTTCGTAGAACAGGTCGAACCAGGCACGGTGCTCAAGGATCCAGTCCAGGCATGGCACTTCGATGTAGATCTGCCCGCCCTGATTGGCCTCGGCGATCTCGGCGAGAAAACTCACTGGGTTCTGGATATGTTCCAGTACATGCCGCAGCACGATGGCATCCGCCGACAGACCCAGGCCCCGAGTAAACGGAGCCTTGATCACATCGCGATTGTCGCCTTCGTAAGCCGGGTCGATACCGGTGATGGCGTAGCCCAAGCCTTTGAGTAGCTCAAGAAAGTAGCCTTTGCCGCAGCCGACTTCGATCAGCTCCTGGCCCTTGAAGTGACGGGCAATGATCCCTTCGACATCGCTCAGGTGCTTCTGGAACTGGCCGGAGTGCGCCTGCTCATTCTGATAGTCGGCGTCGTAGCTGAGCTTGTCGGCATCGAAGGCTTGATTGAAGATCAGCCCGCTCGTTTCGTCTTGCACCAACACCATGTCGGCGCAGGCCGAAGCTTTCGCCGATTGCGCATCGGCAAAGGTACGGTTCTGCAACACCGGCAGGTCGGCGACCCGATACAACTCATGCCTCATGCTCTGCTCCCAGTAGCTGTTGCAAGCGGTCCGCCACACCCCAGAACGCCATCGGCTCATGGGTCGGGTATGGGTAATGGCCCAAGTTCAAACAAATCGACGCGTCACGTTCACGCAGCCGTTGTTCGACCAGCGCTCTGACCGATATCGGCCGGCCACTGGAACAGTTGATCACGCCGTCAAATTCGCGCTGTTGCAGGATCGCGGCGAGGTAACTGGCGGCCGTGTCGATCGCCAGGTAATCGCGCAACTGCTCGCCGGCCGACATGTTGAAACTGTCGTCCCCGGCCTCGATTGCCCGGTCCAGTGCCGCCAGTAAACTGTTGGGGTTTTGCCCGGCACCGTGCAGGTAAAACAGCCGCGCCCATTGCAGGGTGAAGGGCTGTTGGCGCTGCAGGTTTTCAAGGAACAGACGCAAGGTGTTCTTGGCCAGCCCATAAGGGTTACTCGGCCGCGCCTCGGTCTGCTCGTTGAGTGGCCCGCTTTGCAGGCCATATTCGAAACAGGTGCCCGTCACCAACACCTGCGACACGCCCGCCTCGACCGCGCCCTTGATGAACCGGTAATCGGCCATCAGGTTGTGTTCGAAGTGAAACAGTGCCTGATAGTTTGGTAATCCTGGCCAGGCGAGATGCGCCAAGGCATCGACGCCATCGGTCAGCGCGGCGAGGTCCACATCGGCGGCATGAATATCCGCTGCCACGAACTCCACGGCATTGATCCACGGAAGTTGCGCAGCGGTCTCGGCGTTACGCGCCACCGCCCGGACCTCGCAGCCACGGGCGAGCAAAGCCGCAACCAGATGTCGGCCGACAAACCCGGTGGCACCGGTCACCAACACTTTCACAGTACGGTCAACTCAGGCACGGCGATCACGAAACGGCCGTCCCACTGGCGTACCTGCGCCAGTTGCTGACTGACTTCATGCAACAGATTCCACGGCAACACCAGGATGTAATCCGGTTTCTCCAGATCGATCTGCGCCGGCGAAACGATTGGAATGCGACTGCCCGGCAGGTACTTTCCCTGTTTGTGTGGATTGGCATCGGCAACCCAGGCCAGCAGGTCCGGTTTGACCCCGGCGTAGTTGAGCAACGTGTTGCCCTTGGCCGCAGCGCCATAACCGACCACACGCTTGCCATCGGCCTTGGCCTGCAGCAGGAAACGCAGCAGTTCGTGCTTGATGCGTTCAGCGGCGGGCGCGAGGGTCGCGTAGTACTCGGGCGTCTTCACCCCGGCCTCCAGCTCGGCCTGCAACTGTTGCTGCACGGTCGGTTGTACGGCGCGGCGTTCACCGTCCTTGCGCTGGACGAACACCCGCAGCGAACCGCCATGAGTCGACAGCTGACTGACATCGAAAACTTCCAGCCCATTGCGCTCGCACAATGCCTGCACGGCGGTCAGGGACAAGTAGGAATAGTGCTCGTGATACAGCGTGTCGAACTGCTGCCCCGCCATCAGCGTCAGCAGTTGTGGAAACTCGAACGTCGCCACACCGGTCGGCTTGAGCAAGGAGGCAAAACCACCGAGGAAATCATTGATGTCCGGGACGTGGGCCAACACGTTGTTGGCGGCCATCAGGTCGGCGGCCCAGCCTTCGCTGTTCAGCTGCGCGGCGGTGTCGCGACCGAAGAACAGTTCGCGAATCTCCAGGCCTTTTTCCCGCGCCGCTTGCGCGGTGCTGCGGGTCGGTTCGACGCCCAGGCAAGGGATGCCGCGCC
The DNA here is from genome assembly GCF_964063345.1 of Pseudomonas lini. Classification (NCBI taxonomy): domain Bacteria; kingdom Pseudomonadati; phylum Pseudomonadota; class Gammaproteobacteria; order Pseudomonadales; family Pseudomonadaceae; genus Pseudomonas; species Pseudomonas lini. Next base: position 5,030,311 of record NZ_OZ061318.1, on the reverse strand, counting down.
CGGCAACGTACTGCAACAGGTAACCGTCGTTGGCGGCGATTTCCACCACACGGCTGTCGGCGGTCAGGCCGAAGCGCTCGACCATCTCTGCCACATAGCGCTCGGCATGGGCCAGCCAGGTGCTGGAGAACGAGCTGAAATAGGCATACTCGGCGTCGAACAGGCTGTCGGCGCGGGTGTAATCCTCGGTCTGCACCAACCAGCACTGCTGACACACTGCAACCTTCAATGGCACCCATTGCTCGGCTTGTTCCAGCTGATCGGCGCGCACGTAGGCGTTGGATGGCGGCGAAGTGCCGAGATCGATCAGCGGCAGGCTCAGCGGTGCAGCGCACCCACGGCAGTTCATAGACGCACTCCAGCGAAGTGTTGATCGAGCGCGGGATGGCTGGAATCCCTGGCCGACAGATTATTGACAGGCAGCGGCCAGGCGATGGCCAGCCGTGGATCGTTCACGCTCAAACCGCCCTCGTGCGCAGGCGTGTAATCGGCGCTGTGCAGGTAGAGCAATTCGGCGTCGTCGGTGAGGGTCTGGAAGCCGTGGGCGAACCCGGCCGGAATCAGCAAGCTGCGGCCATCCCCGGCCTTCAGGTGCTCGGCGTGCCAAGACAGGAAGGTCTCGGAGTCGGGCCGCAAATCCACTGCCACATCCCAGACCTCACCGCGCAGGCAGGTAATCAACTTGGCTTCCGGCGCATTGGCATTTTGATAATGCAGACCGCGCACACTCCCCCGCTCGCGGGTGCAGGAATGGTTGATCTGGCGGATATGAAACGGCTGGCCGAAAGCGCTCAGGCTGCCTTCGCAAAACAGCCGTGCGAAGTGCCCGCGATCATCTTCGAAGCGTTTGTGCTGCACGCTGAACAGACCGGCCAGCGGCAAGGCTTTCAACAGAAATTCGCTCACAGCGCGCCTCGGTACAGGTTCAACTGACCCAAGGTGACTTCACGCATGTCATCGCCGTTCTGCCAGGCCAAGTGCCAATCGAGGGTCTGGGTCAGGCACTGCTGCAACGACCAGCGTGGTTGCCAGGCCAACAGTTGCCGGGCGCGGCTGCTGTCCAGGCGCAACAAACCGGCTTCATGCAAATCACTCGGCTCGATGCGCAAGCCGCGCGCTTGCGGCCAGCGGCTGGCGAGCAACTCGACCACTTCGCCGACGCTGCACATGTCCGCTTCGCTCGGGCCAAAGTTCCACGCACCGGCAAACGCCGGGCCTTGCTCATAGAGGCCAGCGGCCAATTGCAGATAACCGGCCAGCGGTTCCAGCGCGTGCTGCCACGGGCGCACGGCTTGCGGGTAGCGCAGGGTCACGGGCTGGTCTGCGGACCAGGCCTTGAGCACGTCAGGAATCAAGCGTTCCGGAGCGAAGTCCCCGCCGCCCAGCACATTACCGGCGCGCGCGGTGGCCAACGCCAGACCGTGTTCGGCGTACTTGTCAGCCGGAAAAAACGACGCGGCGTAGGACTGGGCGAGCAATTCGCAACAGGCCTTACTGCTGCTGTAAGGGTCGTGACCGCCGAGGGCTTCGTCCTCGCGGTATGGCCACAGCCATTCCTTGTTCGCATAAACCTTGTCGGTGGTCACCAATACGCAGGCGCGCACACCGCCGACCTGGCGGATCGCTTCGAGCAGGTTGAGAGTGCCCATGACATTGCTGGAATAGGTGCCGAGCGGATCGCGATAGCCTTCGCGCACCAGCGGTTGGGCCGCCAGGTGCAGGACGATTTCCGGCTGCACGTCGGCGATCAGTTCCAGCAAGGCGCCGAGGTCACGCAGGTCGCCGCGCTGATCGTTAATGCCCTCATGCACACGGGCCAGTTCGAACAGGCTCGGTTCGGTGGATGGATCGAGCGAAAACCCGCTGACCTCGGCACCGAGACTTTGCAACCACAACGTCAGCCAGCTGCCCTTGAAACCGGTGTGGCCGGTCAGCAGGACACGCTTGCCGCGCCAGAATTCCGGACTCAGGCCCATTGCTTCCATGGGGCCTCCCCGCTCTGCCACAACGCTTCGAGGTGGTTCTTGTCACGCAGGGTGTCCATCGGATGCCAGAAGCCTTCGTGCTCGAAGGCCTTCAACTGTTCTTCCTGGGCCAGACGGGCCAAGGGCTCGGCTTCCCAGGTGGTGTCATCACCGCCGATGTACGGCAGCACTTTCGGCGAAAGCACAAAGAAACCGCCATTGATCCAGCCACCGTCGCCACGAGGCTTCTCGGTGAAACCGAGCACCTGATCGCCGTGACGCTCCAGGGCACCGTAACGGCCCGGCGGTTGTACGGCAGTGACGGTCGCCAGACGACCGTGGGCGCTGTGGTAGTCGACCAGTTGACGGATATTGATATCGGAGACGCCGTCGCCGTAGGTAAAGCAGAAGGCGTCTTCATCCTTAAGGTAACGACCGGCGCGCAGCAAGCGGCCACCGGTCATGGTTTCCTCGCCGGTGTCGATGAGGGTGACGCTCCACGGCTCGCTGTAGTTCTGATGCACGTCCATGCGGTTGTTGCGCATGTCGAAGGTGACGTCGGAAGTGTGCAGGAAGTAATTGGCGAAGAAGTCCTTGATCGCATAGCCCTTGTAGCCAAGGCAAATCACGAAGTCATGAATCCCGTGGGCGGAGTACTGTTTCATGATGTGCCAAAGAATTGGCTTGCCGCCGATCTCGATCATCGGCTTGGGCTTGAGGTGCGACTCTTCGCTGATGCGCGTGCCCAGGCCACCCGCCAGAATTACTGCCTTCATCGTCTCCCCTCTTGTTCTTCACAGAGCTCGGCCAAGCTATTTCAGGCTTTTGCGGGCTGTCTGGCTAAAACGCTCTGCCGTGTCAGGCGCTGGCGTACCGGCCGCAAGCGCTCGTTTTATGGCGATTTGAGGGGGACTTGCAGGAAACGCGCCAGCTCGGTGGGCCCCGCGTCGTCGGCGTAATCAGGCATGAAAAAGGGGCTGAGCCCGGTCAACAGCAACCGGAGTCATCCCCTTCAGCGGAGTATCAAGCCTTCAATCTGGATTCAGAATTGAGGGCATTGAATTCCAGGATCATCCAAACATGGCAAATGCATCGCCGTTGGCTGGCAAGCTGAAGAGCTGTCCATCCGCGGTCTGGATTTGCTCGATGGTATCGGAACCGGCAAACCAGTCCTTGAGCTGTACACCTTCCTGCGGAACCTCTCCTGGACTAACACTCGATCGGTGCAGGTAGAGGTCATTACCGACTCGATCAACCAGCAGTTCGGCACTGCTGATGTACGACAGCACTATTTTGTCGGAGACGCTGACACCATCGTCCTGGATCGTCACCAATGCCGAGGTGTCGACGTTGTAGGTATCGTCACCCTCGCCACCAAAGGCCGAGCCACTGGCTTGCAGAACCAGATTGTCATCGCCAGCACCACCAAACAGCGAAAAGCCCGAGCCCGTGCCGGTCAGCAGATCGTTACCGTCACCACCGTCGGCCATGCCATGCACCACCGTGATGACGTCGCCCCCAGCCTCACCATAGGCCTGGCTGCCCTCGTCGTTGCCAGCGGTGACAATGGTGTCGTTGCCATTGCCGCCATACAAGGTGTCAGCCTGCGGCCCATTGATCAGACCATCAAGCGTGAATGGCCCGATCTGGGACACCAGCCCGCCGTAGAGGTAATCGTTGCCGTCGCCACCATAGATGACGTCGTTACCCAACCCGCCTTCAAGGTAGTTGACGTTGGCATCACCGGTCAGGGTGTCATTGAAGTGACTGCCCACTACGCGCTCGATGTTGCTCAATACATCACCTTGCGCATCGCCACCCTGATTGACGCCAGTCAACAGGTTGATGTTCACGGCGCTGGCACTGGTGATGTACATGGCGCTGTCCTGACCGTCGCGGCCGTCAATCACATCCGCACCTGCACCACCGATAAAGACGTCACCGAACCGCGACCCCAACAACGTGTCATCAAAGTTGCTGCCCTGAAAGAACTCGATGTTGGTGAAGGTGTCACCCTCGGCATCACCGGCGTTGGCATTGGTGGTCAGGTCGATGGTCACCGCGGCGTCCGAAAGCTCGTAACTGACCAGATCCTGCCCAACGGCACCGTCCAGGCCCATGGCGGTGGTACCACCATAGAAAATGTCGTTGTAGCTCGACCCCTTGATCGCTTCGATGTCGGTGAAGGTATCGCCCGCCCCGATCCCGGAGTACACCCCGGTCTTCAGGTTGATGGTCATCGCCACGGTGCTGTCGGTATAACCCGCCGTGTCATAACCGGCGCCGCCGATGAACTGGTCAGCACCCACGCCACCGTACAGCGTATCGTTGCCCGAACCACCGTACAGTATGTCGTTACCCGAACCACCGGCGATGATGTTGTTATTGGCATTGCCCCAACCGGTGAAGTCCTCGCTGCCGACATAGGTCAGACGCTCGATGTTCTCCGCCATGTAGGTGTTGCTGGGGTTGATCACCGACACGCGCACTTCATCATTGCCGCCATCGGCCAATTCGACGATGGACGCTGTAGCGCCGTTGTTGATGTAGTAGATATCGTCGCCGGCACCGCCTTCCAGTGTGATCGTCGGTGCGGTGTGATCCGGGCCGACGGCGAAGGTGTCGTTGAACGCCGAACCGATGACGTTCTCGATGTTGGCCAGGGTGCTGCCTTCGGCATCCCCGCCGCTACCCACCACGCCCGTACCAAAGCGGACCTCAACGTTGACGCCGGTGGCCGAGGTAGAGTAATCGACCGTGTCGTTACCGGCCCCGCCATCGAAATCCATGCCCTGACCATCGCCGACAAAGGTGTCGTCGTAGTTCGAACCCTTGATCGCTTCGATGTCGGTAAAGGTATCGCCCGCCCCGATTCCGGAGTACACCCCGGTCTTCAGGTTGATGTTCATCGCCACGCTGCTGTCGGTATAACCGACGGTGTCATAACCGGCACCGCCGATGAACTGGTCCGCGCCCGCGCCGCCGTACAGCGTGTCGTTGCCCGAATTACCGACGATGACGTTGTCGTTGGCATTGCCCCAGCCGGTGAAGTCTTCACTGCCGACATAGGTCAGACGCTCGATGTTCTCCGCCATGTAGGTGTTGCTGGGGTTGATCACCGACACGCGCACTTCGTCATTGCCGCCATCGGCCTGCTCGACGATGGACGCGGTAGCGCCGTTGTTGATGTAGTAGATGTCGTCGCCGGCACCGCCTTCCAGTGTGATCGTGGGGGCGGTGTGATCCGGGCCGACGGCGAAGGTGTCGTTGAACGCCGAACCGATGACGTTCTCGATGTTGGCCAGGGTGCTGCCTTCGGCATCCCCGCCGCTGCCAGCGATGCCCGTGCCAAAACGGACCTCAACGTTGACGCCGGTGGCCGAGGTAGAGTAATCGACCGTGTCGTTACCGGCCCCGCCATCGAAATCCATGCCCAGTCCATCGCCGACAAGGATGTCGTCGTAGTTCGAACCCTTGATCGCTTCGATGTCGGTAAAGGTATCGCCCGCCCCGATTCCGGAGTACACCCCGGTCTTCAGGTTGATGTTCATCGCCACGCTGCTGTCGGTATAACCGACGGTGTCATAACCGGCACCGCCGATGAACTGGTCCGCGCCCGCGCCGCCGTACAGCGTGTCGTTGCCCGAATTACCGACGATGACGTTGTCGTTGGCATTGCCCCAGCCGGTGAAGTCCTCGCTGCCGACATAGGTCAGACGCTCGATGTTCTCCGCCATGTAGGTGTTGCTGGGGTTGATCACCGACACGCGCACTTCATCATTGCCGCCATCGGCCAATTCGACGATGGACGCTGTAGCGCCGTTGTTGATGTAGTAGATATCGTCGCCGGCACCGCCTTCCAGTGTGATCGTCGGTGCGGTGTGATCCGGGCCGACGGCGAAGGTGTCGTTGAACGCCGAACCGATGACGTTCTCGATGTTGGCCAGGGTATCCCCCTCCGCATCCCCGCCCCACCCGGCCACGCCCGTACCAAAACGGACCTCAACGTTTACTCCGGCGGCCGACGTCGAATAATCGACCGTATCGGCACCGGTACCGCCATCCAGCGCATCCGCACCGGCACTCCCCATGATCACATCATCGCCACCCAGCGCATTGATCTCGTCATCACCGCTGGTACCTGTCAGCGTATCCACGCCGTTTGTCCCGTCTATCACTGTCATTGCGACATCTTCCTTGCCATGTTGTTGAACCAGATACCTGCCGCCACAACGACCTGCAAACGCAGGTCACTGACGAATCTTTCAATAAACGAAGCCTTGGCGATTTATCGACACAAACGACACTAAGCTTGAGACCACCACTGCAAAATCTTTAACGCCACCGACACAAACAAAACAGGCGACCGAAGGCCGCCTGAATAGAAAGTGAACGTCAATGCTGGATCAGTTTGGCAACCAGCCCTCGACCCAGTAGTTGAGGTTGTTGCCCTTGAGCATGTAATCGCGCAGCACTTCTTCGCGCAGCGCATCGCCCATGCGGTAGCTCGCATCAGGGTCGGACAGGTGCATGCGGATTGCCTCGAGCCATTCCTCGGTGCTGTTGCTCACGACCTTGGTGCAGGGCAAATAGCCGCGATAGGCTTCAGTGTCGGTGCAGATCACCGGATAACCGCAGGCGCCGTACTCCAGCAGACGCAGGTTGCTCTTGCAGTCGTTGAAGATGTGAAATTCCAGCGGCGCCAGTGCCAGATCGAGGTTCAGGCTGGCCAATTTGGCCGGATAGGCCTGCAGGCCGATGCTGGGATGGAACTCATGGACAAATGGACGCAAAGCCGGCGGACACATGCCGAAGAACACCCATTCGACTTCGTTGGCCAGCAGGCGTACCACGTCCGCAATGATCGCCAGGTCTCCATCATGACTCGTCCCGCCGCCCCAACCCACGCGAGGTTTGCGAGAGGTGCGGCGCTGACTGGTGAGCCCGGTCCAGAGGTGCGGCGCAAGCATGTTCGGGACGACCCGGATATCGTGATGCATGTCCCGCAATGCATCGGCCAAAGGCTGGGTCGAGACCACAACCCGATCACACAGCCCTATGCCACGGCGCACTATTTTATCGACCCCGACCTCGGCCTTGCGCAGGTGCGCGTTTTTTTTCGGGACATCAATCACATAATCGTCAAGTTCGAAGATGCGCAAAGCGTTCGAACAGTTTTTGACTCGCTCAACCTCATCGACCGCATTCTGGCTATAACGCCCCTGCAACACGATCACGTCGGGGGAGCACCGTTCAAGGTCAATGTCTGTCGGCGTGTGATAACTCAGGTGCCCCACCACGCGCCCGGCCGCCTCCAATTCACGGAACGGCTGGGCAACCCGGTAATGGCCCACTGCAGTGGTATTGATTGGAATCGCCAGAATCTTTGGCAAAAGCTGACGCGAGAACGGGTCCCAACCCTCCTTGAACCCCGGCTCCAGACTGAAGTTGCTGGTGCCCAGACTCAGATTGGGATTGTAGGCCGGGTCCCTGGCTATCACCGGCAACCATCGCTGGTAAAAACTGTGTTGCTCTGCCTGCAATACCCTGGGAGCTGGATTGAAGGCAGAGGATGGAACCACTCGCATCAATTCGGCGTAGGGAGTCCACACCACCAGGTATCCGTTTTGCTTCACACGCAGGCAAAAGTCAGCGCCATTAAGTGTTTGCGCCAGATTTTGCTCGTCCAGGCCGTGCAGATCATCAAAAACCTTCTTGCGCACCAGCAGGCAATCGATGCCCACGGCACTGAAGTTCTGCACGGCCTGCTGGCGCTGCATGTAACCCGACGTATTGAGTGGCTCGCCACGATTGGGAACACCAATGACACCCCGCAACCCCAGTACCTGGGCCGTTCCCTCGATACGCCCTTGCGGACTCACCAGCCGACCGCCGACCACGCCGACTTCCGGACGCTGAGCGTGGTTGAGCAACTCGTCGAGCCAGTCAGGATTGACGACGATGCTGTAGGGACTGAGAAACAACAAATAGTCACCACGGGCGTGGCCGGTAGCGAAGTTCTGCACTGCCGCCAGATTGTCGCCATGATCACAGTGCAACACCCGAAGTTTGTCACTGCCCATTTGCTCCATGGCCGACAGCCAGTTGCAGGCATCAACAGCAGTGCTGCCATTGTCGACAATGAGAACTTCATAGCGTTGGCAGGCGGTTTTCTCCAACAGACTTTCGATGCAACGCTCCAGGGAACTCAGTTCATCGCGGGTCGCAATGACGATCGAGACCATGGCCGGCTCATCATGCAGGTAGTCCACACGATTGATCATCGGCTGGCTGCCGGAGCGAATCCGGTGCGGTGCGCCGAGCCGCTGCAAATGCGCCGCCAACACGCGAGGGTTCTGCTCGATAATCTGCGGCTGCGTGAGCCACTGGGAGAGACGCAGAGCAGACTCCACGAGAATTTCAGCAATGTGCCCGATCGCGTGCGGCCCGTTGCTCTCCACCAGCCGCCAGACCAGATCATGCACACCCAGCTCGCCAAAACCGTGTTGCACGCCACCCAGTTCGATCATCCGTTGCCGCTGCAAGGCCAGCACGCGGCCGACATAGGGATAGCTGCGCATCAGATCGAGGTTGAAGTCCGGCTTGAACACCGGCTCGACCGAGACGTCATCACGCAATCCGCCCTCATCACTGTAGAGGCAGCGCACGTCAGGCATTTCCACCATGCGCTCTGCCAGCAACAGTAAAGCCAGTTCATTCAAGCGATCGCCCGCGCGAACCAGATAGATCCAGTCTGCATTGTCCAACTGGGCCAGCAGGCGATTGAACTGGGCAACCGGCTCATCATCCAGGTGCATGTAACGCACACCGTCGCATGGCTCGTGCTGCAATTGGGACAGCACTACCACTTGCTCGGCGGCGTAGGTCTGATGACGAATGCTCTTGAGTGTCTCTTCCAGTGCCGGAACATCGCCGTCGCTGTCGAGAACAATCGGCACGATGCGCGGACGCCAGCTCCAACCCTGCAAACGGGCGTCGAGCAAACGTTGCTGGGCCGGTTTCAAACGACGGCACGACAGCCATTCCCGGTACATGTCGGCAAAGCTGTCGCACTCGACGCCTACCCGGGTATGCACCATCGTTTGAATGAAGCCCAGTTGCCGGCCCAGCGCGGTTTCTTCCCAGGCATAGGCGTGCCCTTCAACCGCATCGGCCAGCGCCATATAACGCACCCAACCCGGCGCAGGCGCAGGCTCACCACTGCGCAAGGCAAGCATCTGCTTGAGCCAGTCGAGCTCTGTCATGACCGCAGCCTTGACTGGCGACTGATTGCTTAGCCGCGCCGGATGCAAACGCTCAAGGCTCGACACCTGACTCACCACCACCAGATTGCCACGCCGTAGCAGACAGGCGAACAAGGCGAAGTCCAGACGAGCAATAAAACCTTCGCCTATCTGGGTCAGGGCCGGCAAATATTCCAGTGCATGCTGGGTTCGCAACAACGCCCCGCTGAGGCCACTGAGAAAATTGACCAGACTGCTTTCCAGAATGCCCAGCAGATCCTCCCCCTTGAACAAGGTGACACCCGTGGAAAAACAGCAATTTTCCACACGGTCGGAAAGCAGGATGTAATCACCGTCGTAAAACTGCCGCTGGCCGATCACCAGGTTGACGTCGTCGTGGTCGATGAAGCCGACGATCTGCTGAGTGATGCATTCAGGGAGTAGCTGGTCGTCGTCGCACAGCAACTTCAGATAATCACCGCTGGCCTCTTGCGCACAGGCCATGAGGTTGGCCTGAAAACCCAGGCGCTGCGGATTGCGCACATAGCGCAGGCGAATCGAGACAGGCACCTCACAGGCATCGACGATCTCGCGGATCTCGTCGCCGCTGCTGTCATCGCAGACGATCACTTCAAGATTGGCGTAGGTCTGACTCAGCGCGCTTTGCAGTGCCGTCTGGAAGAACTGCGGGTTGAACGCGGGGATGGCGATGGTGACAAGAGGTGCTGGTTTCACGGCGGGAGAACTCGCGAGCGGCGGGAGCTTACTTCAACGAAGTGAAACTCCCCGAACCGCTGAATAAAGACGGTTTGCACTCGGCAGTCGCAAGCCTTCGCGAGATCATCGCGAAGGCCCTGACTCAGACTTTGTTGAACAGCCCCAACTGAGCAATCTTGCTGAACGCCAGTTGCGAGGCCTGCAGCATGGTCTGCTGCAGAGTCAGGCGGGTCATCACTTCGGCCGGATCGGAATCGCGAATGGCCGATTGGGTCTGGGTGTTGGCGAGTGCCAGACTCTGGTTGATATCAGTCTGTGTATCCAATGACGCACCGCGACCGCCTACAGAACTGATACCTGAGGCCAGTTGATCCATGCCGCTGGACAGGTTGCCAATACCGGCAGCGACGGCAGCGTTCATTTGTTGAATGGCAATCGGATTATTATTGGTTGGCGTCGACAGCGCTGATCTCAGCTGGCTGACGGTGTCCAGAATGTTTTGGGTCTGGTGCGTGTTCACCGCCACCGAGAACTGATCGCCTGCACCTGGTGTACCGGCCATGGTGAACGAGACACCTGACGCTGTCGCGGTCGTACCAGCCATGGTGCCGGTGGACACCGGTTTACTGTTGGCGGTCAATGGCGCGGCATAGAGTTCGAAGTTCGTGGCACTGGTGAACTTGAGAATCGCCCCGCCGCCCGGGAAGCTGGCATGGTAGTCGGTGTTGTTGGTCACAGAGGCTCCCGTCACCAGTGCGGCCGACGGGTTGCCCGGGCTGCGCGAAGTGTTAAAGCTGTCCGGCGTGGCTGCCAGCGTGAAGCTGTGCCCGGTGATCACAGTCCCCGGGACATCCCCCGCTTGCAGGTTGATGTTCAACTTCAGATCAATGCCACGAAAACTGACCGTCTGTGTGGCCGCACCACTGGTGGAACTGAACACGCCGTTCTGACTGGCCTCGGCGGTGACATCATTGCCTAACGAGTCAGTAATCTGCAGCTGCGTGCCACTGACGAAATTCACGGTGTAAGGCTCGCCGCTGCGGAACTTGGCATTGTAGGTGACATCGGATTCAACCTGACCGTTGGACAACACCACACGACCGTCATCGACCGCAGGCGCGGTGAGCGTGGCCTGAGTCCGGGTGGTGTTGATCGCTTGCTGGAACACATCCCAACCGGTGCTGTTGGTGGCCATCGACTGGGTATCGCCGATCGGCAGATCCAGCGTGACCTGATCACCGTTGTAGGTGTAGCTGCCATCAGTGTTACGGGTGAACGGCACCACATCGCCCTTGGATCCGGCGAAGATGTACTTGCCGTTTTCATCCTTGGTGTTCATCAGGCTGAGCAATTGCTCTTCGATCTGCCCCAGTTCGGAAGCGTTGGCCTGACGGTCGCCATCGGTATAACCAGCGTTACCGGCGCCCAGCGCCAGCTCTTTGGCGCGTTGCAGTACGTTGCCGATGCTGGTCATCACCGCTTCGGTCTGGCCGAGAGTGCCTTTGATGGTGGTCATGTTGGCCGAGTACTGATCAAGCATCGAAGCCTGTTGACCCAATTGCAGCAGACGCGAAGCGCCGACCGGATCATCCGCCGCGGTATTCACGCGAACCAGGCTGCTGGCCTCTTCGCTGCTCTTGACCACGTTGGAAAAGTTCTTCTGATAGTTGGCAGCAGAGGACTCGTAAAACTGGGCGGTAGAAATGCGCATGGGCTACGACTCCTTAAAGACTGTTGATCAGTGTGCTGAAGATTTCCTGCGCAGCCTTGATGATCTGCGAAGACGCGGTGTAGTACTGCTGATACTTGACCAGGTTGCCGGTTTCCTCATCGAGGTCGACACCCGACAGCGAATCGCGAGCCCCTTTGGCGTTAGCCAGAATCGCTTCGGTGGCAGCGCTGTCGAGCTTGCCCTGAGCAGCCTTGGCGCCAACACCCTCGACCAGTTTGCCGTAGGCGTCGTTCAGGGAAATACCGTTGCTGGCCGAACCCGTGTCCACAGTCTGCCTGGTCTGAAGGCCGGCCAATACGGTGCCGTTACGGTTGTCCAGAGAACCTGGCTGGCTCAGCGTCACGTTGATCGCCGTCGAGGTCGCCGGCGAGCCCGCGATGGTCATGTCGAACGTTGCAGTACGCTGCACGACTGGCGGTCCCGGATCATTGATCGCGGCACCGCTGGCATCGACCAGCGGAATGCTCAGGCTCAGCGTATTGCTCTGGCCGGGCACGATAGTGCCGCTGCTGAGCGGGTTACCCTGGGCATCGAGCATCTGGTAAGTCTGAGTCGTACCACCGGCCGCACCAAATACGATTTTGACCGGCGTCGAAGTCTTCAGGCCATTCTGGATCGTGGTGGTGGTCGCCGTGTCGTAGACATCGAATTTCGTAGTCAGGGTCGGTTGACCGCTGGCCGGAATCGTCAACGTGCCGCTGCCGCCCGGCGCAATGGCCGCGCCCAACGGTGCCGCGATGGCCAGACGCTTGGAGTCGGTCATCTCGGTCTTGATGTTGGTCGCCGCGTTGCGGGTCGGGGTGATCTTGAACGTGTCGCCGGCGGCTGCGGCGCCACCGGAAAGTGTCATGGAGAAACCGTCGATCACCGGTGGCGGCGTGGTCAGCGTGCTGAACGCGCCCATGGCGGTGCCTTCAGGCAGGCGCTGCACGGTGTAGTTCGTGGCGCTGGTGAAGGTGACCTTATAATCGTTGATAGTCAGCTTGCCGCTGTCTTCGATGCTCACGTCGAAGTTGCCTGAGCCGGCGCTGTTGCCGACCGCAGCAACGCTGCGCTGAGCCATTTGCGCGGCACTGTTGATGCTGTTGAACAGGTTCGAACCGAAGTCACCGTTCTTGTCGATGCCCTGGGCCTGGACGGTGTTCATCTGATCGGCAACGACCAGCGCCACGCGACCCAGCTCGTTCATGGCCGGGTCCAGCACGGTGCTGCGATAACGCAGCAAGCCGCCCATCTCGCCACCGGTCACCACCGAAGTGATGTCGATGGTGCTCGAACCGCGATTGAGCTGAATAGCCGAACGCGACGGGTCGTCTTTGCTCGGCACCACTTCCAGCTTGCTGGCGGTGTTGCCCATGACCAGCGGCTGACCGCTGCCCAGGTATATATCGAGGTTACCGTCACGCTCGATCACTTGCGCACCGGTGAAGGTGGACAACTGGCGCACGGTCTCGTTGCGCGCATCGAGCAAGTCGTTGGGCTGGCCGCCAGCGTTGGAAATTTCGGAGATTTTCTGGTTCAACTGGGCCACGGTGGCGGCCAGTTTATTGACCTGATCGGCCATGTCCGCCAGGTTGCCGTTGACGTTGGCGTTCTGCTGCGTCAACTGGCTGGAGATCGAGTTGAACCGGTTGCTCAGGGCTTGCGCATCGCTGAGCAGCAGTTGGCGGGAAGCATCGTCGCCCGGTTTGGCGTTGACGTTCTGTACCGAGGCGAAGAACTTGGTCAGAGCGCCATTGAGGCCAGTGCCGCTGTCCGACAGCAACTTATCGAGCGGGCTGATCTGCCCGGCGTAGGCCGCCGAGTCACTATTGAGCGACGTGGTGGTCTGCAGCTGCGCATCAATGTAGCTGTTGTACACCCGACGCACATCGGCCAGGGTCGTACCGGTGCCGATGTAGACATTGCCGAATTGATTCGAGGCCTTGGTGCCCTGCACGGTTTGCTGGCGTGAGTACCCGGAAGTGTCGGCGTTGGCAATGTTATTGCCGGTAGTCATCAGCGCGGTTTGGCTAGCAGATAAACCCGACATCCCGATATTGAGCAAACTCATGGTTCAAACCTTATACCTTGTGCCTATAAAGGCGTGGTGGAAGCGCCCGCCGCAGCGTAGTTTTGGTAACTCGTCATCTGCTTGGCTATCTGCGAAATTTTGCTTGCGTAATCCGGGTCGGTTGCATACCCGGCTTTTTGCAACTCGCGTACAAACTGTTCTGGGTTATCGGCCGACTTCAGCACATCTTGATAGCGATTATTGCTTTGCAGCAGCGTCACAAGGTCATGAAAGCTGTCCTTGTAAGAGCCGTAGGAACGGAACTCGGCCGTCTCCTTGACCTTCTCGCCATTTCTGAATTCGCTGGTGATCGCCCGGGCCGAATCGCCCTTCCAGTTACTGCTGGCCTTGATGCCGAACAGGTTGTGGCTGCTGCTACCATCCTGGGCGCGCATGACCGATTTGCCCCAACCGGTTTCCAGGGCAGCCTGAGCCACCAGATAACGCGGATCGACGCCGATGCGGTCGGCAGCTTCCTTGGCCAGCGGCAGCATGGTGTTGACGAATTCGTCGGCGGAACTGAAGGCTTTCTTCGCCGGTGCCAAGGGTATTTGAGCCATGGCACGACCATAAATCTGCAGGCGCCCGGTGGATGTCGTATCCGTTTGCGAAGTCAGCCAATCGCCGTTGTACAGGGAGCCGGAACCGGCCTTGGTGCTCTGCGGCACCTGGATATTGTTCTGCGCCGTTGTGGCGGTTGTTGCAGCGGTCGATGCCGATACCGATGCAGATGGCACCAGCCCGGCGAGCAAGCGGTCGGCCAGTTTCGGTGGCAATGCCAGACGCCGCTGATTGATCAGCGCCATGTCATTGCGATGAGCGCCCTCGCCCGCGCTTGTCGGCGTCTTCACCGAACGCGAAGCCCACAACGGGCGCTCACCATTGAGACGCGACAGCGGCCCGTTGGTGGCGACCGTACCGGCGGCAATCGGTGTTTCCACGGCGGCTTTCGCGGCAGCCTGTTTGGCGGCAGACGCTGCCGCGGCCTCACCCGGCGCCATCGGTTTGTTCTTCGACATCTGGCGCATCAGCACGTCCGCCAGGCCAATACCGCCGCCTTCGCGAGACATGGAAACGGCCAACTGCTGGTCGTACATTTCCTGGTATTGCTTGGCTGCCGGTGTGTTGAGCGGATTGTCCTCGCCCAGCGCTTCGGTGGCCGAGCGCATGGACTTGAGCATTTCACCAAGGAACAGCGATTCGAATTCCTGCGCCACTTTGCGCATGTTCGCATCGCTGTTCTTGTCGCCGACCTTGAGCTGGTTAAGACGGTTCAGGTCCGAGTAGGAACCCGAATCGCTGCTGCTGACCAGACCGCTTTTGCGCATATCCATGATCGCCGCCCTCAGATCACAATCAGGTCGGCTTGCAACGCGCCAGCCTGTTTCAGCGCTTCGAGGATCGCCATCAAGTCACCCGGTGCCGCGCCGACCTGGTTCACCGCACGGACGATTTCGTCGAGGGTGGTGCCCGGGCCGAACTTGAACATCGGCTTGGCTTCTTGCTGGGCGTTGACCCGCGAGCGCGGCACTACCGCCGTCTGCCCATTGGACAGAGGGCCGGGCTGGCTGAGGATCGGGTCTTCGGTGATGGTCACGGTCAGGCTGCCGTGGGTCACGGCGGCCGGGGAAACCTTGACGTTCTGGCCAATCACAATGGTACCGGTGCGCGAGTTGATGATGACTTTCGCCACCGCCTGACCCGGGTCGACTTCGAGGTTTTCGAGGATCGACAAATAGTCGACCCGCTGGCTCGGATCGAGTGGCGCAGTCACGCGAATCGAACCACCGTCGATGGCCTGGGCAACACCAGGGCCGAGCATGTTGTTGATCTTGTCGACGATGCGCTTGGCGGTGGTGAAGTCCGAACGGTTGAGGTTCAGGGTCAGGCTGTTGCCCTGATTGAAACCGCTTGGCACTGCACGCTCGACCGACGCACCGCCAGGGATGCGACCGGCCGACGGAACGTTGACGGTGATCTTCGAACCGTCACGACCTTCGGCATCGAAACCGCCAACCACCAGGTTGCCCTGAGCGATGGCGTAGACGTTGCCATCGATACCTTTGAGCGGCGTCAGCAGCAAGGTGCCGCCGCGCAGGCTCTTGGAGTTACCGATGGAGGCAACGGTAATATCCACCTGCTGACCCGGCTTGGCGAACGCTGGCAAGTCGGCACTGATCGAGACCGCCGCGACGTTCTTCAACTGCACGTTACCCGAACCTGCCGGCACCTTGATGCCGAACTGCGAAAGCATGTTGTTGAAGGTCTGCAGGGTGAACGGGGTCTGGGTCGTCTGGTCACCGGTACCGTTAAGCCCGACCACCAGGCCGTAGCCGATCAATTGGTTGGAACGCACGCCGGAAATACTGGCGATGTCCTTCAGCCGCTCGGCTTGAGCATCGAAGGCCACGGACAGCAACAGAGCGCCCGCTATGAGGCTTTTGAAATTCAACATAGCCACCTAGAAAGGGAACAGCGGGCTGAGGAAGAAACGGTCGAACCAGCCTGGCTGACTCGCATCGGCGAACGCACCGGTGCCCGAATAGGTGATGCGTGCATCGGCGACGCGGGTCGACGACACGGTGTTGTCGGTGGCGATGTCATCGGCGCGAACCAGGCCGGCAATCCGCACCAGCTCATCACCGGTGTTGAGGGTCAGCCACTTCTCGCCACGCACGGCGATAATGCCGTTGGGCAACACGTCGGCGACGGTCACGGTGATCGAGCCGGTCAGGCTGTTGCTCTGGCCGGACTTGCTGTCGCCCTTGGTCGCACGGTCGGCGCTATAGCCAGCGTTCAGACTCAGGTCGTTGCTACCGATCGGGTTATTGGTGGTCAGGCTGGAGCCGAACAACGAGGTCAGGCCAACACTGGTTTCACTGTTCTTGTCGATTTGCGAGTTGGCGTTTTTGCTCGCCTGGGTGCGCTCGTTCAGGGTGATGGTGATGATGTCACCGACCCGGAACGCCTTGCGGTCGCTGTACAGGTTCTGTTCGAAACCGGCCTGGTAGATCGAGCCGTTATTGGCGGCAGCCGGCAGCGGCGTGCGCGGCAACACCGGGGCGTAGTAAGGGTCATTGGGCTTGGGCGGCGGGGCGACGCAGCCCGCGAGCACGACGACCCCACTCAGTGCCAGAACAGATACAAAGCGATTCATGACCCTACCTCACGGTGTTGCAGGCGACCTCATGGCCGCCTCATAGACTTGATTACAGATTCTGCGTTACGAACGAGAGCATCTGGTCGGCGGTGGAGATCACCTTGGAGTTCATCTCGTAGGCGCGCTGAGTGGTGATCATGTTGACCATCTCTTCAACGGTGCTGACGTTGGACGTTTCCAGGGTGTTCTGCAGCGTGGTGCCGAAACCGGCGAGGCCCGGGGTGCCGACTTGCGGCGCGCCACTGGCAGCGGTTTCCAGGAACAGGTTGTTACCCACCGCTTGCAGACCGGCCGGGTTGATGAAGTCGGCGGTTTGCAGGTTGCCGATCACTTGGGAGGCCGGGTTGCCGGCAACGGTGATGGACACGGTGCCGTCACGGCCGACAGTGAAGGTCTGGGCATCGTTCGGAATGACAATCGCCGGCTCCAGGGCGAAGCCGCTGGCGTTGACGATCTGGCCGTTGGAATCCAGGTGGAACGTACCGTCACGGGTGTAGGACGTGGTGCCGTCCGGCTGCAGAATCTGAAAGAAACCGCGACCGTCGATGGCCATGTCCAACGGCTGCTCGGTGGTTTGCAGGCTACCGGCGGTGAAGTTTTTCTGGGTGCCGACGATGCGCACACCGGTACCCACTTGCAGACCCGACGGCAATTCGCTGTCCTGGGTCGACTGGGCGCCTGGCTGACGCTTGATCTGATACAGCAAGTCCTGGAACTCGGCGCGATCACGTTTGAAACCCGTGGTCGATACGTTCGCCAGGTTGTTGGAAATGGTGGTGAGGTTGGTGTCCTGGGCGGACAGACCTGTTTTGGCAACCCATAGAGCCGGAAGCATTCGATTCTCCTCGTGCGCCTGTTTTACGGCGCGACGTTCTGATAATTAGCTGATCTGCAAGACCCGAGCCATGGCCTGGTCATCGTCTTTGGCGGTGTTCATCATCTTGATGTGCAGCTCGAACTGCTTGGCCAGCGCCAGCACCGAGGTCATTTCTTCCACGGCATTGACGTTGCTCGACTCAAGAAACCCGGACACCAGCTTGACGTTGGCATCGGCCTGCGCCGGCTTGCCGTCCTTGGTGTGGATCGAACCGTCCAGGCCTTTGGTCATGTTCTTGAAGTCCGGGTTGACCAGTTTGATGCGATCGACTTCCGCCATCACGCGAGGGCCTTCGCCCATTGCACGGATGCTGATGGTGCCGTCTTCGCCGACTTCGATTTGCTGCTCGGGCGGCACGGCAATCGGCCCGCCATTGCCTACCACCGGCATACCGTTGCCGGCCCGCAGCACGCCCAGCGCGTCAACGTTGAGGCTGCCAGTGCGCACGTAGCTTTCACCGCCATCGGGGTTCTGCACGGCGATCCAGCCATTGCCTTGCACCGCGACATCGAGGTCGCGACCGGTTTCCACCAGCGAGCCCGCAGAGAAGTCGGTGGCCGGACGTTCGCTCAGGGCAAACGCACGCGCCGGAAAGCTGTCACCAAACACCGGCATCGAACGGGCCTGTTCCAGGTCCTTCTGAAAACCGTTGGTAGAGATGTTCGCCAGGTTGTTGGCATGAGCCTTCTGCGCCAGTGCATTCTGGCTGGCGCCGGTCATTGCCACATAAAGGTACTTGTCCACACTCTTTCCTCTGCATGCCGGACGTTTGCCGCCCACCGCTGTACTGCTGAGCCATAAGCAATTTGCAGACCAACTTTTTTCTGGCGGCACAGGGCCCGGCAAACAAAGGACTTGAGGGATTCAGAGAGGATTGGGGGAATGTGTCAAAGACGAAAAACCGGCGCGATCATGCCGTTTGGCGGCAACACAGAGAACGCCGAGGCCGAATCGGCTACCAGCCTTTGACCCCGCTCATGTCGGGTAACTTGTGAGCAATGCCCTTATGACAGTCGATACAGGTGGCTTGACCCGAGGCCAGTGACGTGGAATGCATATTGGCGGCGCGTTTGCCCTGACGGGTGAAATCCATGAATTCGAAGTTATGGCAATTGCGGCACTCTCGGGAGTCGTTTGCCTTGAGCCGTCCCCACTCGTGCTCGGCCAGCTCACGCCGCATACCGACAAACTTTTCGCGGCTATCAATCGTTCCGAACACCTTTCCCCACACCTCTTTGGAAGCCTGCATCTTGCGGGCAATCTTATGGGTCCACTCATGGGGGACGTGACAGTCCGGACAGGTAGCTCGTACGCCAGAGCGATTGGTGTAGTGAATGGTTTCCTGCAGTTCGACAAAAACGTTGTCGCGCATTTCATGGCAGGAAATGCAGAACTTCTCGGTATTGGTCGCTTCCAGCGCGGTGTTGAAACCACCCCAGAAAATCACCCCGGCAACAAACCCACCGAGCGTCAGAAAACCCAGGCTGTAATGCACACTGGGTCGACGCAGAATCCCCCAATAGTCTTTGAGCAGGACAAGCAAGGATTTCATGGCCTCTCCTCAAGGTTTCTGTTGGCCGTTGATTTCGTCTTGCAGCACCTGGTCAATGTTCTTGAAGCTATTGCCCACCAGTGGCTTAACGTCTTTCTGTGGCACGTGACACTGATTGCAGAAATACCGACGTGGCGAAACGGCTGCCAGCGCCTGACCATCACGGTCCATGTAGTGGGTGATACTGATCATCGGCGCCTGAGTACGTGCGCTGTTGGCGCGGCTGTGACAGGACAGACACTTGTTACTGTTCTTGTCGATGTGATACCCCCGAATACTGTGCGGGATAGTGGGCGGCTGTTCGGGATAATTGCGCTCGCGCTTGAGGTCCTTGTTCTCGTCATCAACAATCGGCGGTGCCGGCAACTCCTGGGTCAAGGTCCCTCCGGCTCGCCGGCCATCCGGTGCAGGAGCATTCAGCGGGTAAGCGGGCTCCGTCGCAAATGCCGCGGGCATCCAAACCAACAGAGCGGCAAGCAAGGACAGCGAACGACTCTTCATCTGAGCTCTCCTTATGCCGTCTTGATCAACTCAATCCTGATCGCACATTTTTTGTAATCAGTTTGTTTGGAGATGGGGTCCGTCGCATCAAGCGTGACCTTGTTGATCAGCTTGTTGGCATCGAAGAACGGTACAAAGACCAAGCCCTGTGGTGGTTTGTTGCGCCCTCGGGTTTCGATGCGCGCACGCATCTCACCGCGTCGACTGATCAGCTTCACTTCACTGCCTCGACGGGCATTCAAGGCTTGGGCATCGGCCGGGTGCATGTAGACCAACGCGTCGGGAACCGCCTTATAAAGTTCCTCGACCCGCTGAGTCATAGTCCCGGTGTGCCAATGCTCAAGTACCCGGCCGGTACTCAACCAGAATGGAAAGTCCGCGTCGGGGGATTCCGCAGGTGGCTCGTAGGGGAGCGCGAAGATGATCGCCTTCTTGTCGGGATAGCCGTAAAACTGCACACCACTCCCCTTCTCCACATAGGGGTCATACCCTTCCCGGAAACGCCAACGTGTTTCCTTGCCCTCGACGACGGGCCATCGCAACCCGCGCTCGGTGTGGTAGCGATCAAACGGGGCCAGGTCATGACCGTGCCCACGGCCGAATTGGGCATACTCTTCGAACAACCCTTTTTGCAGGTAAAAACCAAACTCCCGGGCCTCGTCGTTTTGATAGCCCGCCTCCATCTGATCAAGCGGGAATTGATCGACCTGACCGTTCTTGAACAACACCTCATACAGGGTTTTACCCTTGTACTGCGGTGAGGCGGACAACAATTCCTCGGACCAGACCTCGTCCGTTTTAAAGCGCTTGGAAAACTCGACCAGTTGCCAGAGATCAGATTTGGCGTCACCCGGCGCCGAGACCAATTGATGCCAGAACTGCGTACGACGTTCGGCATTGCCGTAAGCACCTTCTTTCTCGACCCACATCGCGGTGGGCAGAATCAGATCGGCCGCCTGGGCGGAGACGGTGGGATACACATCCGAGACCACCACAAAGTTCTCAGGATTGCGCCAACCCGGCAGCACTTCCTGCATGATGTTCGGGCCGGCCTGCATGTTGTTGCTGGCCATCGTCCAATACACATTGAGCACGCCATCTTTGAGCATGCGGCTCTGCTGCACGGCATGAAAACCGACCTTTTCGTTGATGGTGCCCGGCGGCACTTTCCAGATTTGCTCTGCCTTGGCGCGATGCACCGGGTTGGTGACCACCAGGTCGGCCGGCAGGCGATGGGAGAACGTTCCCACTTCACGCGCCGTCCCGCAGGCCGAAGGCTGGCCCGTCAGGGAGAACGGGCTGTTGCCCGGCTCGCTGATTTTTCCGGTCAGCAGGTGGATGTTGTAAATCAGGTTATTAGCCCAGACACCCCGCGTGTGCTGGTTAAAACCCATGGTCCAGAATGAGACCACCTTGCGCTTCGGGTCGGCATACAGTTCGGCTAATGCCTTGAGACGCTCGGCCGGCACGCCGGTTTCCCTGGCGGTACGCTCAAGGGTGTAAGGTTTCACGAAAGCCGCAAATTGCTCAAAGTCGATGTCGGTCCAGGTGTTCGCCTTGGCGGCATTGCGGGCCTTCATCTCCAGCGGGTTATCGGCACGCAGGCCGTATCCGATGTCATCCGTACCTTTGGCGAACCTGGTGTGTTTGCTGACAAAATCTTTGTTGACCGAGCCGCTTTCAATGATGTGGTTGGCAATGTAATTGAGAATAAACAGGTCAGTCTGTGGCTTGAACACCATGGGAATGTCGGCCAACTCAAAACTGCGATGCTCGAATGTCGACAGTACCGCAACCTTGACGCTGGGCTGACTTAATCGGCGATCCGCCACCCGGCTCCAAAGAATCGGATGCATCTCCGCCATGTTTGAACCCCA
This sequence comes from Pseudomonas lini, assembly GCF_964063345.1. NCBI lineage: Bacteria > Pseudomonadati > Pseudomonadota > Gammaproteobacteria > Pseudomonadales > Pseudomonadaceae > Pseudomonas > Pseudomonas lini. Next base: position 5,008,634 of record NZ_OZ061318.1, on the reverse strand, counting down.
CAAAACGAACGCATCGGTAACTTCGATATCGTCATAACACCCCATCGGCTCATCGATACCAAACGTACGCATAAACCCCATGACCGCAGAGGCCATGCAATGACGCGCATTGGGGTCAATGTTATTCGTGCGAAACCCCGCCTTCATCAACTTGTTGGCCGCATAGCCTTCCCAAATGGTCCACTGACCTGAACCGAACATTGCGACGGACTCGGCTCCCTTGTTTTTCAGCGCCTCCTTAAACTTCAACTCCATGACATCAAAAGCCTGATTCCAGGACACCGGTTGAAACTCGCCTTGTTTGTCATAGTGTCCGTTGGTCATGCGCAACAACGGCTGAGTCAGGCGATCAACGCCGTACATAATCTTCGATAAGAAGTAGCCTTTGACGCAGTTCAACCCGCGATTGACCTCGGCTTTCACATCACCATGAGTGGCGACCACCCGATTGTCCTTGGTCGCCACCATGACGCTGCACCCGGTGCCGCAAAAGCGGCAAGGTGCTTTATTCCAATCCAGCGCCACCCGGTCTTCTTCGGTGATCAGGTTGCTGGCAGACGTAAACACCGGGAGCCCCGCCGCCGCTGCGGCGATCCCGGCAGCGTGGGCTTTGACAAACTCTCGCCGAGTCATAGGCATGTGTTTTCTCCCGTCACATCGAGAATTTCGTGATAAACGAGGGAGGCATTGAGCACACCGGGCAAGCTGTTGATCTGACCGATGCACTGAGAAATCTCGCTTTCTTCTTCCATCTCCAGCACAACCACCAGTTTGCCGGCAGGACTTTCCTGATGCAGTTCAACGCCATTGAGCAATCGCAAGTTAGCTTTCACCGCCTCGAACAACTCAGGACGGGCAAGCACCACCAGACTGACAATATGCAGCGTCATTTCCATGACCAGTACTCCCCGTCTTGTTGCAAAGATGGACAACAATCAATGAGGTGGGCCAGGAGGGCCGAGCAGCATTTGCAGAAACCAGACAAAGAAACCGTAACCACCCACTATCGCCACCGACAGCAATGGAAAAAAAACAACAATCAGAAAAAGGAACAGACGAGTTTCTTTGCGCACTCGCTGGGTAGGGTCATCCATTGATGGCATGGTTATCGCTCCTGCCAAACGTTGAGTTCAGCCTAGATGACCAGCCTGGCAACTTCCACGAATCGGATCAACGGTAAAGAGAAAACGTTTCAAATACGATTTAGAAGCACTAGAGAATAACTACCAGCCAACAACTTATTGTATTAATTCACTATTGAACAACGTTAACGCTCACGTTTTGCCAACTTCATAGTCACGCAACTTATTGGCAATGGTGGTATGCGAAACCCCCAACCGCTTGCCCAGTTGCCGGCTGCTCGGATGCTCGGAATACAACCGCTCCAGCACCGCCTTCTCAAAGCGCCCGACAATCTCGTCCAAGCCGCCCTCAAGGGAAAAATCGCCAAGCGGCTGACGCACGCCGTAGTCCGGCAGACGAATGTGCTCGGCTTTGACGGTGCCGCCGTCGCACAGGGAAACGGCCTGGAACAGTACGTTTTCCAATTGCCGCACGTTGCCCGGCCAATGGTAATGACTGAGCCGCTCCATCGCCGCCGGCGCCAGTTTCGGCAACGGGCAACCGATCTGCCGACTGGCCTGATCGAGGAAGTGCTCCACCAACGGCGCCAATCCGTCGAGGCATTCACGCAGCGGCGGGATGTGCAGCGAGAGCACGTTCAAGCGGTGGTACAAATCCTGGCGAAATTCACCGCGAGCGCACAGCTCGGACAAGTCCACTTGCGTTGCGCAGATCACCCGCACATCCAGATAAACCTCTTCATCACTGCCGACACGACGGAAGCAACCGTCCTGCAGAAAGCGCAGCAATTTCACCTGCAAGCGCGGGCTCATTTCGCCGACGCCATCGAGGAACAACGTACCGCCCGCCGTCAGTTCCAACAGCCCAAGCTTGCCTTCGGCCCGCGCCCCTTCGAAGGCACCGGGACCGTAGCCGAACAGTTCGGTCTCGGCCATGGACTCCGGCAGACCGGCGCAGTTGAGCGCCATCAACGGTGACTGCCCACGCGGGCTCGCCAGGTGACAGGCCCGCGCCAACAACTCTTTGCCGGTGCCGGTTTCGCCTTCTATCAATAGCGGCGCATCCAGTGGCGCCATGCGTCGCGCCTCGCGCACCACCGCCGCCATCACTTTCGAACTCTGGAAAATGCTGTCGAAGCCACGCAACTCCTGCTTACGCACGTTATAAATGCGCTCGCCTACCCGATCCGCCCGGTGCAGCGTCAATACCGCACCGGCCATGGCCTCGCTTTCGTCATGCTCCGATTGCAGCGGCGCGATGTCGGCGAGAAACACGTCGCCCTTGACCTTGACCCGCAAGCCGTTGATCCGCGACTTGTTGGCGCGCACCAGCTCCGGCAAATCGAAATCCTCGGCGTACCGCGACAGTGGAATCCCCGGCACCTCGTCCACCCGCACCCCGAGCAACTGCGCCGCCGCACGGTTGGCGGCAACGATGGAGCCCCCCATGTCGATCGACAGCACCGGAAACTCCAAGGCACCGAGCAAGGCATTGAGTTCCATGTGCCGACGCTCGCTGGGCATCAGCCCTACGCGCTTGACGCCGAACACCCCGCCAATCGCCTCGAACTTCGGACGCAACGCCTGGAACTGAATATTGATCAGGTTCGGGCAATGCAGATAGATCGCATTACCGTGCTCACCGCCCACTTCGCCACGGGCGACGTTGATCCCGTACTCGACCAGCAGGTTGAGAATGTCGCGCAGGATACCGATGCGGTTCTGGCAGTGAACTTTGATACGCATATAAAGGCCCGTAACAGCGGTGAGTGAGGTTGATGCCGAGCGCATAACCTGTGGGGTATTCGCAGTGCACCCGAACGTTTTTTTTGCCGAGCGGCTCAGTTAGTCGTCAAGATTATGTGACAGGTAGAGCGCTTTTCAAACCCGGAAAACTCAATACTTGCGCCATAGCGATCAATCCGTAACGAATACTTTACGAAAAGCGCAGATTTTTCCTACATGCAACGGTATTCACCTGCTGCAACACCGCACTCCTTGGGGTATTTCTAGGTCTATAGCTGTACACACAACAAGAACGAATCCCCTAGCAGGAGAGCAGCATGAAGCAGACGCAATACGTGGCTCGTGAGCCCGATGCGCAAGGTTTTATCGACTACCCCGCCGAAGAACACGCGGTGTGGAACACGCTGATCACTCGCCAGCTGAAAGTGGTCGAGGGCCGTGCGTGCCAGGAATACCTGGACGGTATCGAAAAACTCGGTCTGCCCCACGACCGCATTCCGCAACTCGGTGAAATCAACAAGGTCCTCGGTGAAACCACCGGTTGGCAGGTTGCCCGAGTCCCCGCGCTGATTCCCTTCCAGACCTTTTTCGAATTGCTGGCGAACAAGCAGTTTCCGGTGGCGACGTTTATTCGTACCCGCGAAGAGCTGGATTACCTGCAAGAACCGGACATTTTCCACGAGATCTTTGGCCACTGTCCGTTGCTGACCAACCCCTGGTTCGCCGAATTCACCCACACCTACGGCAAACTTGGCCTACAGGCTTCCAAGGAAGAACGCGTGTACCTGGCGCGCCTGTACTGGATGACCATCGAGTTCGGCCTGGTCGACACCCCGCAAGGCCTGCGCATCTACGGTGGCGGTATTTTGTCCTCGCCAAAAGAAACCGTTTACTGCCTGTCGGACGAGCCTGAGCATCAGGCGTTCGACCCGCTGGAATGCATGCGCACGCCGTACCGCATCGACATCTTGCAACCGTTGTACTTTGTTCTGCCGAACCTCAAGCGCCTGTTCGATCTGGCCCACGAAGACATCATGGGCATGGTCAAGCAAGGTATGCAGTTGGGGTTGCGCGCACCGAAATTTCCGCCAAAGCCCAAAGCGGCCTGAGCAGATCCCGCTCGCGACTTGCGCGCAAAGATAGTAATTTCCAACAAGAATCGAATTCAGGAATACACCATGAACGCTCTGAACCAAGCCCATTGCGAAGCCTGCCGCGCCGATGCCCCTCAGGTCAGCGACGAAGAATTGCCGATCCTGATCAAGCAAATCCCTGACTGGAACATCGAAGTCCGCGACAGCGTGATGCAGCTGGAAAAAGTTTTCCTGTTCAAGAATTTCAAACACGCGCTGGCGTTCACCAACGCCGTCGGTGAAATCTCCGAGGCCGAAGGTCACCACCCGGGCCTGCTGACCGAGTGGGGCAAAGTCACCGTGACTTGGTGGAGCCACTCCATCAAAGGCCTGCACCGCAACGACTTCATCATGGCCGCGCGCACTGACGAAGTGGCGAAGAACGCCGAGGGCCGCAAATAATGCATTTCGACGCCATCGGTCGAGTACCCGGCGACCCGATTCTCGGCCTGATGGAGGCCTATGCGCTGGACCCTAACCCGCGCAAATTCGACCTCGGCGTGGGTGTCTATAAAGACGCCCAGGGCCTGACGCCAATCCCCGAAGCGGTGAAGCTCGCCGAGCAGCACTTGGTGGAGCGTCAATCCACCAAGACCTACATCGGCGGCCACGGCAATGTAGCGTTCGGCAAGGTCATCAACGAGTTGGTGCTTGGCGCTGACTCGGCGCTGATCGCCGAACAACGAGCCGGTGCCACTCAAACGCCGGGCGGCACTGGCGCATTGCGTTTGAGCGCCGACTTCATCGCCCAATGCCTGCCGGGCCGTGGCGTGTGGCTGAGCAACCCGACCTGGCCGATCCACGAAACCATTTTCGCGGCGGCCGGGGTCAAGATCAGTCATTACCCGTACGTGGGCAGCGATAACCGTCTCGATGTGGAAGCGATGCTGGCGGTGCTCAATGAAGCCCCCAAGGGCGATGTGGTTCTGCTGCATGCCTGCTGCCACAACCCGACCGGTTTCGACCTGTCCCATGACGATTGGCGTCGGGTGCTGGACGTGGTGCGCAGTCGCGATTTGCTGCCACTGATCGACTTCGCTTATCAGGGTTTCGGCGACGGCCTGGAGCAAGATGCCTGGTCGACCCGGCTGTTCGCCGCCGAGTTGCCGGAAGTGCTGATCACCAGTTCCTGCTCGAAGAACTTCGGCTTGTACTGCGACCGCACCGGCGCACTGATTGTCTGCGCACAAACCGCCGACAAACTGGTGGATATCCGCAGCCAACTGGCCAACATCGCCCGTAACCTGTGGTCGACGCCACCGGATCATGGCGCCGCCGTTGTCGCGACCATCCTCAGCGATCCAGAGCTGAAAAGCCGCTGGGCCGACGAAGTGGAAGCCATGCGTTTGCGTATCGCCCAGTTGCGCAGTGGTCTGGTCGAAGCGCTTGAACCCCATGGCTTGCGCGAGCGATTTGCGCACATCGGTGTGCAACGCGGGATGTTTTCCTACACCGGTTTGTCGCCGGAGCAGGTCAAACAACTGCGCGAGCATCACAGCGTGTACATGGTCAGTTCAGGCCGGGCGAACGTTGCCGGGATCGACGCTACGCGTCTGGACTTGCTGGCCGAGGCTATCGCTGAGGTCTGCAAGTAACCCGATGCAATGGCGAGCTCCCTGTGGCGAGGGAGCTTGCTCCCGCTCGAGCGCGTAGCGGTCGCAAAAACCGCACCGAGTTCTAACGCAAACAACTCATTGCCTGCATTGGGGCCGCTCCGCAGCCCAGCGGGAGCAAGCTCCCTCGCCACAGTAGGTCTTCGTCCCCCTTGTAGACCTGTCTAGACAATCCCATCCGTCGCAACAATTGGATATAAAAGTCTTTTTGTCATTTCTCCTGCTGTATCCTGCGCAGGCTTTTTAAAAGCGCGGATCTACCAGATCTATCAACAGACTTAGCGAGGAGCGCGAACATGCACGAGATCCCTAATCTCCCCTTCCCAAGCCTGCACGAAACTGAGCAGACAACCACGCAACAAGCCGGTGCCCAACAGCCCGAGACGAAAGAAGCACCTGAACGCCGCCAGGCCGACAGCGAAGACTGATACCTGCACGACCAGACCGTGTGGAAAGCGCTAATATGCGCTTTCCACACCGCCTGAACCTTGAGCTTTCCCATGACCGATGAATCCAGCGTCACATTCAACGAGGCTCAGGCCAGCGTCCTGATCGGCACCGCCGAGAAGATGATCGAGATCTGGAACCGCCTTTCCCCCGAGAAACAAGCCGCCCTGCTCGCCCGCTTCGGCAGCGAAGAAAACGCCTTGGCTGCCTTGGTCACGACGCAATTGGTTGCCCCCGCAAAATCCTGATTATCCCCATCCGGCAAATAGTTTTACTTTTCCACGCCCCGCGACCGTCCGCGCCGCTATCATAAGCAGCCTATCTATCCAGCTGCCCCGTGGACCTTTTACCCATGTCAGAAACCCAGCGCCCCATGGCGGTCACGCTGCAAGTCGTCTCCATTGTCCTGTTCACGTTCATCGGTTACCTGAATATCGGCATTCCCCTGGCCGTATTGCCGGGCTATGTCCACAGCGACCTCGGTTTCGGCGCCGTGATCGCCGGGCTGGTAATCAGCGTGCAATACCTCGCCACCCTGCTCAGCCGCCCTTACGCCGGGCGCATCATCGATAACAAGGGCAGCAAACTGGCGGTGATGTATGGCCTCGCCGGCTGCGGTTTGAGCGGTGTATTCATGTTGATTTCGGCCTGGACGCAAAGCCTGCCCATGTTGAGCCTGATCAGCCTGTTGATCGGCCGACTGGTGCTCGGCAGCGCGGAAAGCCTGGTCGGTTCCGGCTCGATCGGCTGGGGCATCGGCCGGGTCGGCGCGGCGAATACCGCCAAAGTCATTTCCTGGAACGGCATCGCCAGTTACGGCGCGCTGGCGGTCGGCGCGCCGCTGGGGGTGCTGCTGGTGAGTCAACTGGGTTTGTGGAGCATGGGCGTGAGCATCGTGCTGCTGGCCGTTCTGGGCTTGGCGCTGGCCTGGCCAAAAACCGCTGCACCGATCGTTGTCGGCGAACGCCTGCCGTTCATGCATGTGCTGGGGCGCGTGCTGCCTCACGGCTGCGGTCTGGCCTTGGGTTCCATCGGCTTTGGCACCATCGCCACATTCATTACCCTGTATTACGCCACTCAGCACTGGTCCAACGCGGTGCTGTGCCTGAGCCTGTTCGGCGCCAGTTTCATCGGTGCGCGATTGCTGTTCGGTAACCTGATCAACCGCCTCGGCGGCTTTCGCGTGGCGATTGCCTGCCTCTCGGTTGAAACCCTCGGGTTACTGCTGCTGTGGCTGGCACCCGATGCCCATTGGGCACTGGCCGGCGCGGCGCTGAGCGGTTTCGGCTTCTCACTGGTGTTCCCGGCGTTGGGCGTGGAAGCGGTCAACCTGGTGCCCGCCTCCAGCCGTGGCGCGGCGGTTGGGGCGTATTCACTGTTTATCGATTTGTCGCTGGGGATTACCGGACCGCTGGCGGGTGCGATTGCAGCGGGGTTCGGTTTTGCCTCGATCTTCCTGTTTGCCGCCCTCGCCGCTTTGAGCGGATTGATGCTGAGCGTTTATCTGTACCGGCAGGCACCCAAGTATCGCGAAGAAAGAGAAGCGCGTTAGAAATCCACCTTGCCACGCCCTGCCTTGATGCTGCCACGCTTGGTCTTGGATTCGAGTCGACGCTTCTTCGAACCGAGGGTCGGCTTGGTCGGGCGGCGTTTCTTTTCCACTTTGATGGCGCTGAGAATCAACTCGGTCAACCGCTCCAGCGCATCGGCGCGGTTCTGCTCCTGCGTGCGGTACTGCTGGGCCTTGATGATCAACACACCTTCGCTGGTGATGCGACTGTCACGCAGCGCCAGCAGCCGTTCCTTGTAGAACTCGGGCAAGGACGAGGCCGGAATGTCGAAGCGCAGGTGCACGGCGCTGGAGACCTTGTTGACGTTCTGCCCACCGGCGCCTTGCGCACGAATGGCCGTCAACTCGATCTCGGCATCCGGCAGATGCACATTGTTGGAAATCACCAGCATGGAAAAAAGTCCGTATTCAGAACTAGAAGGATACCGCGAATAGACAGAATGAATGCGGCCCCTGTGGGAGCGTGGCTTGCCCGCGATGAACGATAACGCGGTATGCCTGATGAACCGCGGCGCCTGAATCGCGGGCAAGCCACGCTCCCACAGGATTTTGTATGGACCCTATAAATGACAAACCCGGCACATGGCCGGGTTTGTTGTTTCTGCGCTTTGCACTTACTTGGCAGCGGAACCTGCAGCCTGCAACGCCTGCTGGGCGCTGCGCTTGTTCTTGATGCCGTAGCAGACCCACATGAACGCGACCCACACCGGGATCGCATACACCGAGATCTGGATCCCCGGGATCAGCAGCATCACGCCAAGGATGAACACCACGAACGCCAGGCAAACATAGTTGCCGTACGGGTACCACAGGGCCTTGAACAACGGCGTCTGTTTGGTCTTGTTCATGTGCTGGCGGAACTTGAAGTGCGAGAAGCTGATCATCGCCCAGTTGATTACCAGGGTGGCCACAACCAACGACATCAACAGTTCCAGCGCGTTTTGCGGGATCAGGTAGTTCAGCAACACCGCGATCAACGTCACAGCGGCCGACGCCAGGATCGAACGCACCGGCACGCCACGCTTGTCGATCTTCGACAAGGCCTTCGGCGCATCGCCCTGCTCGGCCATGCCCAGCAGCATGCGGCTGTTGCAGTAGGTGCCGCTGTTGTACACCGACAGCGCCGCGGTCAGGACCACGAAGTTGAGAATGTGCGCGGCGGTGTTGCTGCCGAGCATCGAGAACACTTGCACGAACGGGCTGCCGCTATAAGCGTCGCCGGAAGCATTCAGGGTTGCCAACAGACTGTCCCAAGGGGTCAGCGACAGCAGGACTACCAGCGCACCGATGTAGAAAATCAGGATCCGGTAGATCACCTGATTGATCGCTTTCGGGATCACGGTTTTCGGCTTGTCGGCTTCAGCGGCGGTGAAACCAAGCATTTCCAGACCGCCGAAGGAGAACATGATGATCGCCATGGCCATCACCAGACCGCTGACGCCGTTCGGGAAGAAACCGCCGTGTTCCCACAGGTTGGTCACCGAGGCTTGCGGGCCGCCATGGCCGCTGACCAGCAAATAGCTGCCCAGGGCAATCATGCCGACAATCGCCACAACCTTGATGATCGCGAACCAGAACTCGGCCTCACCGAAGACTTTGACGTTGGCCAGGTTGATCAGGTTGATCAATACGAAGAACCCGGCTGCCGATACCCAAGTCGGGATATCCGGCGCCCAGTAGTGAATGTATTTGCCGACCGCGGTCAGCTCCGACATGCCCACCAGGATGTACAGAATCCAGCAGTTCCAGCCCGACAGGAAACCGGCAAAACCGCCCCAGTATTTGTGGGCGAAGTGGCTGAACGAACCAGCGACCGGCTCTTCGACAATCATTTCGCCGAGTTGGCGCATGATCATGAAAGCAATGAAGCCGCAGATGGCGTAGCCGAGGATCATCGACGGGCCGGCGGATTTGAGCACGCCTGCCGAGCCGAGGAACAACCCGGTACCGATCGCGCCACCGAGGGCGATCAGTTGAATATGGCGATTTTTCAGGCCGCGTTTCAGCTCGCCTGAATGCGAGTTTTGTCCACTCATGAAAAAGGTCTCACGCAAGGTTTGATGATGTTCAGTAGACGTTGCTGCTCAGTTGCGATTTCAAGCAGCGCCGATCAAACCCCAGCGCAGGCACCAGGAGTTCAGCGTTTTTACGACAGTCATGCGTCACCTGTTTGTTTTTATCTGTGACGAAATCGAACCCGACACGCTCGTGACGCGGCGGAGTGAACAAGGCGGATAGCCTTGAGGTTTGCGCGATTGCGCAGAAGGTCACAGTTAAAACGCGGCGCATTGTACACCTGTAACCCCCTGCTGCCAGACACCGCTGGATCAGCGCGTCGGTTGCCGGGATTGCCTGTGTCCGCCTCGAGGGTCTCGGGCGACTGCAAAAATTGAGTCAGACCTTTGCAGGTCATCGATAAGGGCAGCGGAAAAATCGCCCTTTGGGGAGAGATGGAGATGAGTCACGGCGTTCATTGCGCCTCCTTCTTGTTATGCACCTGCACGACAGGCATGGGGCGCATCTCACCCTTCATACGCTGCTGAAACAAGCGTGCCAGAGCCCTTGAAGACCACAAACCCGGCGGTTGGCGGAAGGTTTTCCTTACAGACCTTTCCTCGGCAGCATTCCATGGGGTTTGAGACGGGTTTTCGTAACGTTTTATTTACAAGGCGTAACGCAAGTTTTCCAAATCAGATCCAAGAGGTCACTGACTGTAAATTGACGATAGGAAGCTTCCTAAGGAAATGTCCTGCTTAGTTTTCTGTTTTTTATTAAGAAAACTGGCTTTCGAAAAATGGAATAAATAGTTCAAATGAAAATTGTTCAATTATTTTTTTGCATTCTAAAACCCTGTGAACTAGGTTTTCAGCGACTTGCCGAGCCGCATCGACCGGCACGTTGACGCGCTGTTCAACGAGTGAAAAGCACGCCACTGCTCTTATCAAAAGTGTTCTTACCGAAGAAATCATCTAGGAGATTCACCATGCAAGCACTGGACAAAGACTTGGACACTGAACTGCAACTGGACGATTGGTTTGAAGCCCCAACCCATGATGCCGCCGTCGAAATGATGCAAGCCGACGCGGTTGTTCCGTTCGGCACGGCGATGTGGCCTCTGTAAGACATCCCGGCAGGCACGATCCGGCCGGTCGTGCCTGCCACTTTCTCGGTTTGTCAGGGAGGACTACATGGATAAGCAACGCGCCATCTCGCATTTCCTTTACTACCTCGAACATCACCCTGCCGTTGCCGGTATCAACCCGGCGAAGGTTTTGCTCGGCCATACCGCTGATTACGAGGCACACACCTGCGCCATCGCCGAACAGGCCGGTAACAGCCCACGGTTCAGCTTCAGCGCGATGCGCCTGGACCTCGAACCCACGCAATTGCTGACCCAGGCGATTACCGACAGCGATCTGTACATTTTCTTCTACGATTCTTCCACCCTGCCCAACCCGCGTCCCGACGGCCCGGACTTTGTCCGTGCGCTGCAAGGCGTGATGGCGCAGAACTGGAAGAAGTCATTGCTGTTCAAGGATTACGGCGATTACTTCTACGACACCTTCAGTGTCACCCCGCAGCGAATTGCCGGGTTGAACAGCCACTTGATCCAGCGCATGTCTCACGCCACCACCCTGAGTTTCAAAGATGATCATGGGTCGTGGTTCGAAACACCCTTGAGCAGTATCAAGAAGTGGACCGACATCAACGGTATCGGCAACTTCGACCTGGCGCCCGGCGAGATCGCGACTCATAGCGAGGCCATTAATGGGCGGGTGAAGTTTATGGGGACTTTCCTCAGCACGATTCCATTTGCCCGCAAGTACGGCGTATTGGCGTCACCGCTGGAGTTGTGGATAGAGAACTCGACCATCAGCAAAATCGCCACCGATGTGCCGGGGCTGGAACATGACTTCAACAAGTACCTGGACGCCAATCCGTCCAATCGGCGAATCGAGGAGTTGGGGATCGGCACCAACGAAGGCGTGAAAGATTTGTATGCGCGCAATGCCGGGTTCGAGGAGCGCCATTGCGGCTTGCACCTTGGGCTGGGCGGTGGCGCCAAGGGCAGCCATCATTTGGACCTGATCTTCTCCGGTGGCGTGTTGGCGCTGGATGATGACCCGCTGTTTGATGGACGGTTTGTGTTTTAAGCAACACCTGACCCTGTGGCGAGGGAGCTTGCTCCCGCTCGGCTGCGCAGCAGCCGCAAAACCTGCTGACGCGGTTTACCAGACAACGGGGTGAATGATTCTGGGGCCGCTTCGCGACCCAGCGGGAGCAAGCTCCCTCGCCACAGGTTCACCTGCTTTCTGAAAACCGGTTTGTCAGACCCAAAAAAAACGCCATCCCGAGGGATGGCGTTTTTCATGCAGCGCTTACCGATTACTCAGGCTTGCGACGACCAAAGCCCGGACGCTGGCCGGAGCCGGCTGGCGCACCGCGGCGCTTGCCCGATGGCGCGTCACGGTCGACCAGCACGATGCCTGGACGTTTCTTCGGCGCCGGCTTGGCCGGGCGCTTGGTATCGGCCGGGCGGTCTGCCACGGGCGTACCACGACCGGCAGGCGCGCCGCGATCGCTACGACCACCGGACGGAGCACCACGGCCTTCGCCACGTTCAGTGCGACCGTTGGCCGGACGTGGCGTGCGTGGGCCGCGCTCGCCGTCCTGACGTGGCGCTGGCTTGCGGGCCGGACGTTCGCCTTCGATCTGTGGCTCGCGGGATTCGCGCGGAGCAACAGCTGTCTGGCCACCGGCTGCTGGACGCAACGTACGCACGCGCTCGGTCTTGCCCATCGGACGCGACGATTTACGCTGCATGCGATCGAGCTTGTCTTTGCTCTTGGCGTTCATTTGCGGCATCGCCACCGGCGTCAGGCCGACCTCGGCACTCAGAACGTCGACTTCGTACTGGCTCATTTCGCGCCAGCGGCCCATCGGCAGGTCGGAGTTGAGGAACACCGGACCGAAACGCACGCGCTTCAGGCGACTGACCACCAAGCCTTGGGATTCCCACAGACGACGGACTTCGCGGTTACGACCTTCCATCACCACGCAGTGATACCAGTGGTTGAAACCTTCGCCACCCGGAGCCTGCTTGATGTCGGTGAACTTGGCCGGGCCGTCTTCGAGCACCACGCCTGCCTTCAGGCGTTCAATCATCTCGTCGTCGACTTCACCACGTACACGTACCGCGTATTCACGGTCCATTTCGTAGGATGGGTGCATCAGGCGGTTGGCCAATTCACCGTCGGTGGTGAACATCAGCAAACCGGTGGTGTTGATGTCCAGACGACCGATGTTGATCCAGCGACCTTCTTTCGGGCGCGGCATCTTGTCGAACACGGTCGGACGACCTTCAGGGTCGTTACGGGTGCAGATTTCGCCGTCGGGTTTGTTGTACATGATCACGCGGCGTACCGACTCGGCGGCTTCTTCGCGCTTGATCACCCGGCCATCGATGGTGATGGCGTCATGCAGGTCGACGCGCTGGCCGAGGGTGGCGTCTTTGCCATTGACCTTGATGCGGCCGTGGCTGATCCAGGCTTCTACGTCACGGCGCGAGCCGACGCCGATACGGGCGAGGACTTTCTGCAGCTTTTCGCCTGCTGGGCCGATTTCCTGGTCGTCTTTCTGGTCGTTGATACTCATCTGGGCACCTCCCGGTGTGGTCTGTTCAGGATGCTCTGGATTGAGGGTCCTGAAGAGTTATAAATCTGTACTTTGGCGAAGGGATCGCCGAAGGGTCGCGAATCATACGCTCATGGAGACGTTCGCGCATCAGAGACTAGCTGATCAATGGCGACTTACTTGATTTTCCGCCGACCGGTGGCACTAATTTCGACCGCCGTCGTCGATGAATTTGCAGACTCATCAAATACTCCAGTCAACACAACACCCTGTGGGAGCGGGCTTGCCCGCGATTGCGGTGGGTCAGGCAGCAATGATGTTGACTGACACTCCCTCTTCGCGGGCAAGCCCGCTCCCACAGGGATTTCCATTGCCCACCGGATTTGGGTCAATCTTCGAACTGGCGGCGCTCAGCTTCGATTGCTTCTGCCAGTGCCTTGGCTTCGGCTTCTTCGTCGGTCAGTTCGGGCTCGGGTTTCGATTGTTCGAGAGCGGCAACGGCGGCCAGGAGTTTTTCACGAGCTTCGGCGACGCCAAGAATGTCATCTTCCTGTTCTGGTTCTGGTTCTGGTTCTGGTTCTGGTTCGACTTCAGCTTCAGCTTCAGCTTCAGCTTCGACCTGAGGTTCAACTTCGACTTCAGGCTTAGGCTTAGGCTCTGCCAACTCCCCTTCGGTCTCGGTCACCGCCCCATCCCGCAGCAAATCGTCGAAGTCAGTCTTGAGCCCCTCCTCCATGGTGTCCAGTTCCAGCAACAGTGTGTGGAAACTGGTTTCTTCCTTGGGCTCCTCCGGTTCAGCGCTGGCATCGGCCAGTTCTTGCAACCCGGCCGGAACCGGTGCGTCGTCGAAATCGAGGACAGGATCAGGTTCCAGCTCACGCAGTTCAGCGAGTGGCGGCAAATCGTCGAGATTCTTCAGGTTGAAGTGATCGAGAAACGCCTTGGTGGTGGCGAACATCGCGGGTTTGCCGGGTACGTCGCGGTAACCGACGATGCGGATCCACTCACGTTCCAGCAGGGTTTTGACGATGTGGCTGTTGACGGCCACGCCGCGCACGTCTTCGATCTCGCCCCGGGTAATTGGCTGACGATAGGCAATCAGCGCCATGGTTTCGAGCATGGCGCGGGAATAGCGCTGCGGCCGCTCTTCCCACAAACGTCCGACCCACGGCGCGAACTTTTCGCGGATCTGCAGGCGATACCCGGAGGCAACTTCCTTCAATTCGAAAGCACGGCCGTCGCAGGATTTGGCCAGAATCGTCAGCGCTTTCTTGAAAACAGGGGGCTCGGGCCGCTCGCCTTCTTCGAAGAGTTCGAACAGGCGTTCAAGCGATTGCGGTTTTCCCGAGGCCAACAGAAAGGCTTCAAGCAGTGGCGCCAGCTCGCGGGGTTCAGTCAGGTTCATGATTCAACTCGTTATTCGGCTCGGGCCCGGACATGGATCGCCGCGAACGGCTCATTCTGCACCAGCTCGACCAAGGATTCCTTGACCAGTTCGAGGATCGCCATAAAGGTCACCACCACCCCCAGGCGCCCTTCTTCAGCGGTGAACAACTCGACAAAGGGCACAAAACCACCGCCCTTGAGCCGTTCCAGCACATCGCTCATGCGCTCGCGGGTGGACAGCGCTTCACGGCTGACCTGGTGGCTTTCGAACATGTCGCCACGGCGCAAGACCTCGGCCATGGACATCAGCAACTCTTCCAGACGCACATCCGGTAACAGTTTGCGCGCCCGGGCTTCCGGGGCATCGAGCTTGGGCACCACTACGTCGCGGCCGACGCGGCTCAGGCCATCGATGCCTTCGGCAGCAGCCTTGAAGCGCTCGTACTCCTGCAAACGGCGGATCAACTCGGCGCGAGGATCGTCCTCTTCGTCTTCGATCGTTTCGGCACGAGGCAACAGCATCCGCGACTTGATCTCGGCCAGCATTGCGGCCATCACCAGGTACTCGGCGGCCAGCTCCAGGCGCACCGACTGCATCAACTCGACGTAGCCCATGTACTGACGGGTGATTTCCGCCACCGGGATGTCGAGGATGTTTATGTTCTGTTTGCGGATCAGGTACAGCAGCAAGTCGAGCGGGCCTTCGAAGGCCTCAAGAAAGACCTCGAGCGCATCCGGCGGGATGTACAGGTCCAGCGGCATTTCCATGACCGCCTGGCCATAGACCATGGCGAAAGGCAGTTCTTGCTGGGCACCGGCCTGGCTGTCGACGGGTTCTACTGCAGACATCTAGGCCTCGGCCATGAAAGGCGTAGGGTCGCCGCAACCGACGCGGATGACTTCCGGTTCGCCGTCGGCGAGGCTGATCACGGTGGAGGCCTTGATCCCGCCGAAACCGCCGTCGATGATCAGGTCGACCTGATGCTCGAGCAACTGGCGCATTTCGTAAGGATCGCTCAACGGATCGGTGTCGCCAGGCATGATCAGGGTCACGCTCATCAGCGGCTCGCCGAGTTCTTCCAGCAATGCCAGGGCAATAGGATGGCTTGGCACACGCAGGCCGATGGTGCGTTTTTTCGGGTGCAGCAACAACCGCGGGACTTCGCGGGTGGCGTTGAGAATGAAGGTGTAAGGGCCAGGCAAGTGAGCCTTGAGCACCCGGAAGGTGCCGGTGTCGATCTTGGCAAACAGCCCCAACTGCGACAGGTCGCTGCAGATCAGCGCGAAGTTATGCTTATCATCCAGCTGACGTAGCCGGCGCACGCGCTCCACGGCGTTTTTGTCGCCGATCTGGCAACCAATGGCGTAGGAAGAGTCTGTGGGATAAATCACCACCCCGCCGTTGCGGATGATCTCGACAGCCTGTTTGATCAGGCGCGCTTGCGGGTTTTCCGGATGAATCTGGAAAAATTGACTCACATTTTCTACCTGTTCAGACGACGGCAATAATTGGGTCATGTTTGAATCGACACCACAGTGGTGGCAGATCCTCCGGGAGCGGGCGGTATTCACCGATCTCGGACCAGCCTCCAGGGCCATGAAAATCACTGCCGGCGCTGACCAGCAGACCAAACTCACGGGCTAGAATCGCCAGGCTGCCCACCTGTTCGGCGGGTTGATGGCCATTGACCACTTCTATCGCGTGGCCCCCTGCTTGAATATAGTCGGCAATCAGGCGACGACGCTTGCTGCGAGTGAAATCGTAGTGCCAGGGATGCGCCAGGCTGACCCAGGCACCCGCGGCGCGCAGGGTTTCGACGGTGTCTTCCAGGGTCGGCCAGTGTTGTTTGACGTCTCCCAGTTTGCCGGCGCCCAGCCATTTGCGGAACGCTTCGGCGCGATCCTTGACGAAACCTTCGCGCACCATCCAGTCGGCGAAGTGCGGACGGGCCGGCGCATTACCGCTGTCGCCCAGCTCCTGTTGAATGGACCGGGCGCCGTCAAGCGCCCCCGGCATGCCTTTCAACGCCAACTTGCGGCTTATTTCTTCGGACCGTAACCAGCGGCCATCGTGCAATTTTGCGATGGCCTCGACCAATGGCGGCGCATTGACGTCGAAACCGTAGCCCAAAACGTGAATGGTCGCCCCACCCCAGGTGCAGGACAATTCGACGCCATTAACCAGTTGCATCCCCAGCGCCGTCGCGGCGCTGCGGGCCTCGTCGAGGCCTTCAAGGGTGTCGTGATCGGTCAAGGCCAGGACTCGCACGCCTTTCTCGAACGCACGCGCAACCAGTACCGCAGGCGCCAGGGCGCCATCGGAAGCCGTGCTATGGCAGTGCAAATCAACATTCACAGGACTGTGTAACCTCAAATCAGCTGACGCTATCGCGCGTCAATATGTTTGTTATTATGCCGCCACATCCTGCTTCTGGCTGCCACTGTGAAACAATTCATCGACTTCATCCCGCTTCTGCTGTTTTTCATCGTCTTCAAAATCGATCCACGGGTCGTCGACATTGGCGGTCATCAACTGACTGTCGGTGGTATTTACAGTGCCACCGCAATGCTGATCATCAGTTCGCTGGTGGTTTACGGCACGCTATTCATCAAGCAGCGCAAGCTGGAGAAGAGCCAGTGGCTGACCCTTATCGCTTGCCTGGTCTTCGGCAGCCTGACCCTGGCGTTCCACAGCGAGACCTTCCTGAAATGGAAAGCCCCGGTGGTCAACTGGCTGTTCGCTCTCGGGTTCATCGGCAGCCACTTCATCGGTGATCAACTGCTGATCAAACGCATCATGGGCCACGCACTGACTCTGCCGGAGCCGGTCTGGACCCGTCTGAACATCGCCTGGATCGGGTTTTTCCTGTTTTGCGGCGCCGCCAACCTGTTCGTTGCGTTCACGTTCCAGAACTACTGGGTCGACTTCAAAGTCTTCGGCAGCCTGGGCATGACGTTGCTGTTCCTGGTCGCCCAAGGCATTTACCTGTCCCGCCACCTGCACGACGCCGACACCACAACGCCAAAAACCGAGGACTGACATGCTTTACGCAATCATTGCCACAGACGTCGCCAACTCCCTGGAAGCCCGCCTGGCCGCACGGCCTGCGCACCTTGAGCGCCTGCAAGTGCTTAAAGGTGAAGGTCGTATCGTATTGGCCGGTCCGCACCCGGCGGTCGACAGCAATGATCCGGGCGCGGCGGGTTTCACCGGCAGCCTGATCGTTGCCGAATTCGATTCGCTGAGCGCCGCACAGGCCTGGGCCGACGCCGATCCGTACATTGCCGCAGGCGTCTACGCCAACGTTTTGGTCAAGCCGTTCAAGCAAGTCCTCCCGTAAAGCTCTCCCGCGCGATGAGCCTTGTCGGTTCATCGCGCGTTCAATCGCTCATTATTCTCGTTTATCGGCCGACAACCTGCCCAATACTCGTATTGGAATCAGGAGTTGCGATGCGCAAAGGTCCGTTGTGTCTGATGCTGGTGACGTTGTCGATCATGGCGCCCGCCCATGGTGAAGAAAGCGCCAATGGCGGTAGTTCGACGCCGCTGTCCTTGAGCGCCGGCAGCCAGATCACCGAGTTGCAGCAGCGCTTGAAGGCAAGCGAACAGCAACGAGAAGAATTGAGTAAACAACTGCAAAATACCGATGGCGAACGCGAAAGCGCCCAGCTGAGCCGGTTGCGCCAAGAGAATCAGCGCCTGAAGCTGCAACTCAAGGAAGCCCAGGCCAGCAGCCCGTTGCCGCGCCTGCTGACAGATCAGCAGCAATGGTTTGTTATCGGTGCCGCAGTAGCGCTATCGGCCCTGCTCTGCGGTATCTTCGCCAGTGGTGCAACCAGAAAACGTCGGCAATGGCTAAATTGAGTGAGTCATGAGCGAGCTGTTATTAATTGATGATGACCAGGAGCTGTGTGAGCTTCTGAGCAGTTGGCTGAGCCAGGAAGGCTTTCAGGTCCGCGCCTGCCACGACGGCCAGAGTGCTCGTCGCGCACTGGCTGAAACGTCCCCCGCGGCCGTGGTGCTGGACGTGATGCTGCCGGATGGCAGCGGCCTGGAACTGCTCAAGCAACTGCGCAGTGACCATCCGGATTTGCCGGTGCTGATGCTTTCGGCCCGTGGCGAACCGCTGGACCGCATTCTCGGCCTGGAACTCGGTGCCGATGATTACCTGGCCAAACCGTGCGATCCGCGGGAACTGACAGCCCGCCTGCGCGCGGTGTTGCGCCGCAGTCATCCGACGGCAGTTTCCAGCCAGCTCGAACTTGGCGATTTGTGCTTCAGCCCGGTGCGTGGCGTGGTCAGCATCGATGAACAGGAGTTCACCCTCACCGTCTCCGAAAGCCGTCTGCTCGAAGCCCTGCTCAAGCAGCCCGGTGAACCGCTGGATAAACAGGAACTGGCGCAAATCGCCCTCGGTCGCAAACTGACCCTGTACGACCGTAGCCTGGATATGCACGTGAGCAACCTGCGCAAAAAAATCGGCCCGCACCCCGATGGTCGTCCACGCATCGTTGCCCTGCGCAGTCGCGGTTACTACTACAGCCTGTAAGAACCGAGAAAGAACTGGATAAGCGCCACCTGTGGCGAGGGAGCTTGCTCCCGCCGGGCTGCGAAGCGGCCCACCACAGACTGGTAGCTGTGGAGTTTTGTCAGCAAGGTAGAAAATCGTCTTTACCCAAGCTTTACGCTCCGCTGACCGCCGCTGACCTAGATCTCCGTAATCTGCACACATCCGGAACGTACCGGGAATGAGACAAGGAGATACACCATGCGCAAGACTCTTATCGCTCTGATGTTTGCTGCCGCCCTGCCGACCGTTGCCATGGCCATGCCTGAAGGCGCGGGTCCGATGGGTGACCACATGGACGGCTCACGCCACGGCGGTCAGATGCACGGCATGCACGGTAAAGGCCCTTACAGCCAGCTGGACCTGAGCCGCGAACAGCGCGAGCAGATCCGCAAGATCATGGGCGAGCAGATGCATGAGCGTCAGCAATTGGTCGACAAGTACCTGGAAAAACTCTCGCCAGCCGATCAGAAAGCCCTGAAAGACGAGATGGAGGCCAAGCACAAGAAAGCTGACGCCGATGTTCGCGCACTGCTGAAACCGGATCAACAGAAGCAATTCGACGAGATTCAGCAGAAAAAAGCTGAGCGTCGCGCCGAATGGGCCGAGTTCAAGGCCTGGAAAGCGCAGCAAGCGCAAAAAGCGCAATAATGCGCTAACCCTGGACCCAACGGCTAAACCCCGTTGGGTCTGTTGCCATTTAAAATGTGGGAGCAGGCCTGTGTGGTGAGGGGGGTTGCCTGTGGCGAGGGGGCTTGTCGGAACGCCGCATCGCCCCGTTGGGTCGCGAAGCGGCCCCGGCATTTCAAAGTTAAACCGCAGGTAACGGGTTTACGACTGCTTCGCAGCCGAACGGGGGCAAGCTCCCTTACCACACAGGCCCGCTCCCACATGAATTTGCGCTAGTTGAGGATTTTCTGTGCGCTCATTGTTCTGGCGTATCCTGGCCAGCTTCTGGCTGGCCATTGCTCTGGTTGCGGGCCTTTCCATTCTGCTCGGGCACATGCTCAACCAGGATGCATGGATTCTCAGTCGCCACCCGGGCCTTAACAACCTGCCCGAACAGTGGACGCAAACCTACGAAAGCCAGGGCGAAGAAGCCGCCCAGGACATTCTGGAGCAGCGCAAGCGCCAGTATCACATCGACGTTCAGGTGCTCAATGAGACCGGTGACCCGGTGGTACGCGGCACCTTCCCTCGGCGGGCGGCGGCGTTCGAGGCACGGCAGCAAAACGATGATCGGCGCCTGCCATGGCGGCGCCTGACCGATGAATACACCAGCGCCAAGACGGGCGACACCTACCTGCTGATCTACCGCATTCCGCACCCGGAACTGGATGCCTGGCACCGTGAAAGCCTGCTCTGGCCGTTGAGTGCGCTGGGTATCGCGCTGGTGGTGCTGACCCTGTTCAGCCTGCTGGTGACCTTTTCCATCACCCGACCGCTGAGCCGTTTGCGCGGTGCGGTGCATGACCTCGGGCAGACGACGTATCAACAGAACAGCCTGGCGCAACTGGCCAACCGTCGCGATGAGTTCGGCGTGCTGGCCAACGACTTCAACCGCATGGGCGCGCGCCTGCAAAGCCTGATCGGCAGCCAGCGGCAACTACTGCGGGACGTGTCTCACGAGTTGCGTTCACCCTTGGCCCGACTGCGCATTGCCTTGGCACTGGCCGAGCGGGCGAATCCTGAGGAGCGGGAAAAACTCTGGCCGCGCCTGACCCGTGAATGCGATCGACTGGAAGCGCTGATCAGCGAAATCCTGGTACTGGCGCGCGTCGATGCCGACAATGCCAGCGCCGAAGAAGTCGATCTAAACGCGCTGCTCAATACCCTGCAAAAAGATGCGCAGCTGGGCTCGCCCGAGCAGAACGTGCGCCTTGAGGCCGAGCCGCAACTGAACCTCAAAGGCTGGCCGACCATGATCGAGCGTGCCGTGGACAACCTGCTGCGTAATGCCCAGCGCTTTAACCCGATCGGGCAACCGATCGAAATGCAGGCGTTGCGCCAGGGCGACAGGATTGTGGTCAGCGTGCGCGACCACGGCCCCGGCGTAGAGGCCGAGCATTTGAATCAGCTGGCTGAACCGTTCTATCGGGCACCGGGGCAAACAGCGGCCGGACATGGCCTCGGGCTGGCCATTGCGCGTAGAGCGGCGGAGCGGCATGGCGGCAGTCTGGTGCTGGCCAATCATCCGGAGGGCGGGTTTATTGCCAGCCTGGAGTTGCCTCTAGTACCGGGGGCCGTGGTTCAACCCTGAACCCTGTGGGAGCGGGCTTGCCCGCGATGGCGGCGGCACATTCAACATCTCAGTGCCTGACACTCCGCTATCGCGGGCAAGCCCGCTCCCACAGGGGAATCGTTTCCTCAGTTACTACCCGGCCAGGCGCTAACGAACTCGGTCAAATCAACTTTCTCCGCCACACGCGGTTCTTTCTGCGGCGTGCCAAGGTAAAGAAACGCAATCACCTCTTCCCCTTCCGCCAATCCCAAGCCTTTAGCCACATGCGCTGAATAAGCCAGCTCACCGGTGCGCCACACCGCGCCAATGCCTTGCGCATAGGCCGCCAGCAAAATCCCGTGAGCTGCACAACCGGCCGCCAAGAGTTGCTCGGACTTGGGATACTTGTCGTGCTCCTGCAAACGCGCAATCACCACAACCACCAGCGGCGCACGCAACGGGCCGTTGCGCGCCTTGTCCAGCAAGGCCTCGGACACATCACTGTCTTGCAGCTTCGCCGCTTCGGCCAGCAACTCACCCATTTGCTCGCGCGCCGCGCCTTCGACTGTCAGGAAGCGCCAAGGCTGCAAGTGGCCATGGTCTGGCGCGCGCATCGCGGCGGCAAACAACACTTCCCGTTGCTCGGCGGTTGGCGCCGGATCGAGCAGTCGTGGGACGGAAACACGGTTGAGCAAAGCGTCGAGAGCCTCCATCGGCCACCTCCTGTAGAAATTGTCTGGCTATTCTAGCGTCAACTGTCGCGACGGCGTCGGTTTACATGCCCTGCCCCGCAGGTAGAATGGCGCCCTTCTTACTATTAGCCCGAGCGGACTTCATGGCGTTGCCGACCTTACGGATCATTGGTTTCATCATCGGCATCTTCCTGATCACGCTGGCCATCGCCATGGTCGTGCCCATGGCCACGCTGGTGATCTTCGAGCGCACCAGCGACCTGCCGTCGTTCCTCTGGGCGAGCATGATCACCTTTGTCGCCGGCCTCGCTCTGGTGATACCCGGACGCCCCGAGCACATCCATCTGCGCCCGCGAGACATGTACCTGCTGACCGTCAGCAGCTGGCTGGTGGTGTGTATCTTCGCCGCCCTGCCGTTCCTGCTGACCCAACACATCAGCTACACCGACTCGTTCTTCGAAAGCATGTCCGGCATCACCGCCACCGGTGCGACGGTGCTCACTGGCCTGGACAGCATGTCTCCCGGCATCCTGATGTGGCGCTCATTGCTGCACTGGATCGGCGGCATCGGTTTTATCGGCATGGCGGTAGCGATTTTGCCATTGCTGCGCATCGGTGGCATGCGGCTGTTTCAGACCGAGTCGTCGGACCGTTCCGAAAAAGTCATGCCCCGTTCGCACATGGTGGCGCGTTTGATTGTTGCGGCCTACGTCGGCATCACCATTTTCGGCAGCCTGGCGTTCTGGTGGGCCGGGATGAGCCCATTCGATGCAATCAATCATGCGATGTCAGCGATTTCCACCGGTGGTTTCTCGACCTCCGACCTGTCTTTGGCCAAATGGCCGGAGCCTGCGGTGCATTGGGTCGCCGTCGTCATCATGATTCTCGGTGCCCTGCCGTTCACCCTGTACGTGGCGACGCTGCGCGGTAACCGTCGGGCCTTGATCAAGGATGAACAGGTTCAAGGCTTGCTCGGCATGTTGCTGGTGACCTGGCTGGTGCTCGGCACCTGGTACTGGTGGACTACTCAGCTGCACTGGCTGGAGGCCTTGCGGCATGTGGCGCTGAACGTGACGTCGGTGGTGACCACCACCGGTTTTGCACTGGGGGACTACAGCCTCTGGGGTAACTTCTCACTGATGCTGTTCTTTTACCTGGGGTTTGTCGGCGGCTGCTCGGGGTCGACCGCTGGCGGGATCAAGATTTTCCGGTTCCAGGTTGCCTATATTCTGCTCAAGGCCAACCTTAACCAATTGATTCACCCGCGCGCGGTGATCAAGCAGAAGTACAACGGCCACCGTCTCGACGAAGAGATCGTGCGCTCGATCCTGACCTTTTCGTTCTTCTTCGCCATCACTATTTGCGTCATCGCGTTGCTGCTGTCGCTACTGGGCGTGGACTGGATGACCGCGCTTACCGGCGCGGCCGCCACGGTGTCTGGCGTAGGCCCGGGGCTTGGCGAAACGATTGGCCCGGCGGGTAACTTCGCCAGCCTGCCGGATGCCGCGAAGTGGATTCTCTCGTTCGGCATGCTGCTGGGCCGACTGGAGATCATTACGGTGTTTGTTCTGTGTATCCCGGCGTTCTGGCGTCACTGATCGGCAGGGGCGCTTCCATCAGCCGCGTCCGGTATTCGCCGGGGGTGGAATCGAACCAGCGTCGGAAGGCGCGGAAAAAGTTGCTCGGATCGGCAAACCCCAGCAGGTAGGCGATTTCCAGCAGGGTCATGTTCGGTTGCGCCAGGTATTGCTCGGCCAGTTCACGTCGGGTGTCATCCAGCAACGCCTGAAAACTCGTGCCCTCTTCCTGCAAGCGGCGCTGCAAGGTGCGTTGCGACAAGTGCAGCGTCTGGGCCACCGCATCGCGTTTGGGTTCGCCCTGGGGCAGCAGACGGCATAACACCTGCCGCGCTTTGTGAGTCACGCGGGTCTCGGAAAACCGCGCCAGGTATTCGCCGGCAAACCGGTCGTGCAACCGCGCCATCGCCTCGTTGGCGGTGGGCAGCGGTGCCTCCATGTCGACGCGCTCGAAGATCAAGGCGTCATACGGCGCGTTGAACATCAACGGGGCATGGAAAGCTTGTTTATAAGGTTCAAAATCAACGGGCTCATCGCCTTGCAGCAAGACTTTGCGCGGCTGGAGCGCGCGGCCGGTCAGCCAGCCGCAAAGTGCCAGGGCGCAGGCCATTGATGCTTCGGCACTCTGCCGGGTCGGTGGCAGGTGATCGCCATGCACCGTCAGAATCAGCGCATACCCCTCATCCAGCAATCGAAAACTCAAGTCGGCACTTTCGGCGATGATTCGCTGATAACGCACCAGACGTTGAAAGCCTTCAGCCAGGGTCTGGCTGGACATCAAGGCATAACCGGCGACATGGAAGGACGCCGGTCGCACGACCTTGCCCATGTTCAGGCCGATCGCCGGGTTGCCGGACAGCTCGACCGCGCGCTGCCAGAGCCGCGTCATGGAATCTTGCGGGAAGCGCGCATCCGGATCATCCAGTGCCGCATAGTCGAGCCCTAGCTGCTTGAACAGAACCCGGCAATCCAGGCCGTCCATTTCCAGTGCTTTGACAATCCCCATCGCCCAGCTTGCAGAAGTCGTTCGTTCGCTCATGGCGTTTACTACGTGATGGCCGCATGCCACGACCCAATACCCAAGGATACTAAAGTGGCGCCTATTGTCACTGGCTGATACCAATGATCACTCTAGACTTAAATAAGCTACCCGCAGAACAACTTGTCGCGTGAACAGCCACCACAGAGACCGCAGTCGTGGAAAACATCAAACGCTTCAACAACTTCGCTGAGTTTTACCCGTATTACCTCAGCGAACATCGCAACAGCACTTGTCGACGATTGCACTTTGTCGGCACCTCGCTGGTTATTTTCATTCTGGTGCTGACCATCGGCAACGGCGCATGGTGGATGTTGCTGGCCCTGCCGCTGGCTGGTTACAGTTTTGCCTGGGTCGGGCATTTCTTCTTCGAGAAGAATCGTCCTGCCACCTTTCAGCATCCTCTTTACAGCCTGCTCGGCGATTTCGTCATGTACCGCGACATGATTCTGGGTCGTGTGGCGTTCTAGGCTCCATTGGCCACAAAAGCGTCTTGGGCAGCCAGTGCAGCCTTGGATCCAAGTCCTACACTCAAACATCCCTTTCGATCAGAACAAGAGGATAGCCGATGAATGCCCATGCCCGTTTTACCCATATGCAGGACGGCACGCAGGAAGACTGGGCGATCATCGCCGCAGATTTCAGCGCCTATGCCCGGCAATTGCCCAAACGGATCGTGGCGCACCTGAAGTTACTGGAGGGGGATTTCGGTGGTTTCCCGGTGGATCGTCTGACCCACTCCCTGCAAACCGCCAGCCGCGCGTGGCGTGATGGTCGCGACGAAGAATACGTAGTTTGCGCCCTGCTCCATGACATTGGCGACACACTAGGCTCCTACAATCACCCGGACATCGCCGCAGCGATCCTCAAGCCGTTCGTCAGCGCCGAGAACCTGTGGATGGTGGAGAAGCATGGGATTTTCCAGGGTTATTACTTCTTTCATCACCTGGGCATGGACCGGCATTTGCGCGAGCAATTCAGCGGTCATCCGCAGTATCAGGCGACCATCGAATTTTGTGCCCGGTACGATGCAGCGGCGTTTGATCCTGCGTACGACACACTGCCGCTGAGCTTCTTCGAACCGATGGTGGAGCGGTTGTTTGCGCAGCCGAAGCATTCGATTTACAAGGCGGCGATGGAAGAGCACGCGCCAGCCTGACAGGTCTCAGGAGACCGCTTCGCGGTCCATCGCGGGCAAGCCCGCTCCCACAGGTTTTTGCAGTGTTCAAAAAAGTTGTGCACCACCACAACCCCGTGGGAGCGGGCTTGCCCGCGATGGGGTCGGCCAATACACCTGATTTTTAAGCCGGCTCCGCAACCTTCACCGTCTTCAACTCGGCCTCCCGCGCTTGGGCATCGGCCAACCGATACAGCTCGATCGACCCATCCCAATGCTCGATCAGCGCCGTGCACGACTCCACCCAATCCCCACAATTGAGGTAATCCACCCCACCGACCTTGCGAATCTCGGCATGGTGAATGTGCCCGCACACCACCCCGTGCAACTCGCGTTTGACGCATTCGTGGGCGATGGCTTCTTCAAAATCGCTGATGAAGCTGACGGCGGTCTTGACCTTGTGCTTGAGGTACGCCGACAGCGACCAGTAGCCGTAGCCATAACGGGCACGCCAATGGTTGAGCCAGCGGTTGAGCGTCAGGGTGAATTCGTAGGCCGAATCGCCGAGAAAAGCCAGCCAGCGATGGTAACGGGTGATCACGTCGAACTGGTCGCCGTGAATCACCAGCAGATGACGGCCATCGGCGGTCACGTGCACGGCTTCGTCCACCAGTTGGATATTGCCCAGCATCAGCTTCGAATAACGGCGCAGGAATTCATCATGGTTGCCGGTGACGTAGATCACCTCTGTACCGCGCTTGCTCATGGTCAGCAGGCGACGAATCACATTGGTGTGCGCCTGGGGCCAATACATACCACTGCGCAGTTTCCAGCCGTCGATGATGTCGCCGACCAGGTAGATCTTGTCGGTGTGGTAGCCCTTGAGAAACTGCGACAGATGTTCGGCCTGGCAATCCCGGGTGCCCAAATGCACATCGGAAATCCACAAGGTCCGTACACGTTGCTTACGGCTGGGTTTGGCGAGCTCGGCGCTGGTCATGGGCAACCCTCAGGACAAGTTTTGGCAAGCTTGCGCCGGTCGGGTGAATTGCCCATGACAGTGGCAAGTCAGTCGTGTGACAGCGCGAGTCGGGCCGCGCCCGGTGTAGACTGGCGACCTGCCCAGGAGACCTGCGATGAGACCGATCCTCACGCTACGCCAGTACACCCACGACCTGATCGTCCATAGCCACGACCATGCGCAATTGGTGTTCGGGCTGTCGGGCGCGCTGGATTTCGAGGTCGAGGGGCATGGTAGTCAGGTGGTGCAGCAGAGTTTCGTGGTGGTGCCGTCGGGGGCACATCATGCCTGCGACAGCGCCCATGGCAGTCGTTGCCTGGTGCTGGATGTGCCGAGCGACCAGTGGGTTTCGCAGTCCCTTGGCGATCACGCCGAAGCCAGTCGCCGCTTGCTCGACAATGCCGGGCGCCTGTCGCTGGACGCAGGGCAAAGCCAACTGGTGAGTTGGCTGGCGGGCAGTCAGATCAGTGATCCGCTGATTGCCCAGCAAGGCGCGGTGCTGTTGCTGGCCAGCCTGAACAACGCCAAACCCGACAGCGTGGGCGGTCGACGTCTGCCTTATGCAGCACTGAATGCGCACATCGATCAATACGCGGCCTATCCACTGCAAGTCGCCGATCTGGCGCGCATCGCCGGCTTGTCCAGCGCTCGGTTGCATGCACGGTTTGTGGCGGAATGCGGGCAAACGCCGATGGACTACATTCGCAGTCGTCGGCTGCACATTGCCGTGAGCCTGTTGCGCGATTCAGCGTTACCCATTGGCGAGATCGCCTGTCGGGTTGGTTACAGCTCGCAGAGTGCCTTCGCCGCGGCGGTGCTACGCGAGTTCGGTGCCTCGCCCGGTAAATTGCGCCGAGAGGCTGGCGACAAATGACGCGAGTCTGGCGACAGACATAACCGGCTCAACGCGATTCAATGTAGGAGCTGGCGAAGGCTGCGATCTTTTGATCTTGATCTCCAAAAGCAAGATCAAAAGATCGCAGCCTTCGGCAGCTCCTACAGGGGCCGACGATGTTGTCGGCCGGACTCGATTCGTTTATCAAGGATTGCAATGACTCCCCGTACCGCCCTTGGCGCTCTGCATATCGGTGCATTGATGTTCGGCCTCACTGGCGTATTCGGCAAACTCGCCGCTGCCTCGCCGGCCATCATCGTGTTCGGCCGTGCCGCGTTTGCCGTCCTCGCCCTGGCGTTTTTCGCACGGTTCGCCAGTAATACCCGTTGGCAGAAACTCGATGCAGTGGACCTGCGCCGCCTGCTGCTTAGCGGCTTGCTGCTGACTGGGCACTGGGTGAGTTTCTTCATCGCGGTGAAGGTCGCCGGGGTGGCGATCGCGACCCTGGGTTTTGCCAGTTTCCCGGCGTTTACCGTGATCCTCGAGGGGCTGATTTTCCGCGAGCGCATCCGCGCCAATGAAATCCTGCTGGTGGTGCTGGTCAGTATTGGACTGGTATTGGTCACGCCGGATTTCGATCTGGCCAGCGGTGCCACCATCGGCCTGTTGTGGGCGGTGGCGTCCGGCTTGTTGTTCGCCCTGCTGTCCCTGACCAACCGCGCCAGCTCCGGACGAATTCCGCCGGTGCAGGCGGCTCTATGTCAGAACGTGGTGGTTGCGATTTGCCTGCTGCCGGTGGCGGTGCCGCAGTTGAGCGAAGTGCGCGCCATCGACTGGCTGTGGATCGGTCTGCTCGGGGTGTTCTGTACCGGCGTCGCCCATAGCCTGTTCGTCGCCAGCCTGGCGGTGATCAAAGCCCGGACTGCGTCAGTGGTGTTTGCTCTGGAACCGGTTTACGGCATCACCCTGGCCTGGCTGCTGTTCGATGAAAACCCGACCCTGCGCATGCTGATCGGCGGCGCACTGATCATCGTGGCTATCGTGGTCTCGAGCCGGTTGTCCGGCAGTTCAAGCAAGAACGCTGTAGCGGCACAAGCCCCGTCTCACTGAGGGCGGTCGTTGTGGCCCAGGTCGCGGTCCGGATCGATCTGATCGCGGACCCGCTGCTTGAGCACCTTGGCCTCGGGAAAACCGCCATCGGCCTTGCGCTCCCAGAGCTGCACATCGTCACAGAAAATGTGAAAAACCCCGCCGGTGCCGGGCACCAGGGACACTTTGCCCAGGTCATCGCCGAAGGTGCTGAGCAGTTCCTGGGCCAGCCAGGCGGCGCGCAACAGCCATTGGCATTGCGTGCAGTAGGTGATGACGATTTCCGGTTTACGTGCGGTCATGATTGGCAAAACTCCTGTGCCAGAGGGGCTCGCTATAATAGCCGCCTTTATCGCTCGCCCCGAGATCCATGATGCGCCGTTTGCTGTCCTGCCTGTTGCTGTGCCTCTTCCCCTTGATCGTGCAAGCCGTCGAAGCCCCTCGACCAAAAATCGGTCTGGTGCTGTCCGGTGGTGCCGCCCGTGGCTTGGCCCACATTGGTGTGCTCAAGGCACTGGAAGAACAAGGCATCAAGATCGATGCGATTGCCGGCACCAGCATGGGCGCGGTGGTCGGCGGCCTGTATGCCTCGGGCTACAAGATCGATGAACTGGAAAAACTCGCCCTGAGCATCGACTGGCAACAGGCGCTGTCCGACGCCCCGCCTCGGGAAGACGTACCGTT
Organism: Pseudomonas lini; assembly: GCF_964063345.1. Lineage (NCBI taxonomy): Bacteria > Pseudomonadati > Pseudomonadota > Gammaproteobacteria > Pseudomonadales > Pseudomonadaceae > Pseudomonas > Pseudomonas lini. Next base: position 4,979,180 of record NZ_OZ061318.1, on the reverse strand, counting down.
TCGACGTAAACAGGATGACCGGGATTTCCTCGTCAAACAGAAACTCAGTTTCCGTGACGACGGCAGCCTCGGCCTGCCACTTGGCGTGATTCAAGGCCAAAACCTGGCGCTATTGCTGGAAAGCTTGCTGGCTCATGCCAGCGATACCCGCGATTTCGACAAACTGCCGATTCCGTTCCGGGCGGTGGCAACCGACATCGCCAGCGGCGAAAAAGTGGTGTTCCGCAAGGGCCACCTGCCTCAGGTGATTCGCGCCAGCATGTCGATCCCGGCGGTGTTCGCGCCGGTCGAGCTCAACGGCCGCTTGCTGGTGGACGGTGGCATGACCGACAACATCCCGCTGGATGTGGCGCGGGAGATGGGCGTCGACATCGCCATCGTGGTCGACATCGGCACGCCGCTGCGCAATCGCAAGCAACTGACCACAGTGGTCGATGTGTTGAACCAGTCAATCACCCTGATGACCCGGCGCAACTCCGAAGAACAACTGGCCACCCTGCACAAAGACGACGTATTGATCCAGCCACCGCTGGCGAGTTTCGGGGTTACCGATTTTGGTAAAGCCCAGGAAATGATCGACGCCGGCTACCGCGCAACCAGAATTCTCGACGCGCGTCTGGCGCGGCTCAAACCTGCACAACCACTGGACGCCGAACTGACCGCCGCCCGGGCGCCGAGCCAGCGCACGCCGATCATCACTGCGATCAAAGTGGAAAACGACTCGAAGGTTGGTGACGATGTAATCCGTTACTACATTCGCCAGCACATCGGCGAACCGCTGGACCTTGGCCGTCTACAAACTGACATGGGCACGTTGTACGGCCTCGATTACTTCGAGCAGGTGCAATACCGCGTGGTCCATAAGGGCGCCGATCACACTCTGGTAATCAGTGCCCGCGGCAAACGCAGCGGCACCGATTACTTGCGGGTGGGTTTGAACCTGTCGGACGATATGCGCGGCGACAGTGCTTTCAACCTGGGCGCCAGTTACCGGGTCAACGGCATCAATCGCCTCGGTGCCGAATGGCTGACCCGAGCACAGCTCGGTGACAAGCAGGAACTTTACACCGAGTTCTATCAGCCACTGGATGTCGGCTCGCGCTACTTCATCGCGCCTTATGCGGCGTTCGAAGCGCAGAACGTCGAAGCGATTCTGGACAACGATCCGATCGCCCAATACCGCGTCGAACGCTATGGTTTGGGCCTGAACATCGGCCGGCAAATCGGCAATAGCGGCGAAGTGCGCTTTGGTGTTGGGAAAGCCTGGGGCAAGGCTGACGTGCGCATCGGCGATCAGGATTTGCCGAGTGAAAACTTCAACGAGGGTTTCTATGAGCTGAAGTACTCGTTCGACTCGCTGGACAATGTCTATTTCCCTCATGAAGGCCAGGACATCGGCCTGTCGTTACGCCAGTTCGAACCGGGCTTGGGTTCGGACAAACGCTATCGCCAATGGGAGTTCAAACTGGACAAGGCCCTGAGCAGCGGCCCGGACACCTTCATCCTCGGCGGGCGCTACGGACGCACACTGGATGAGGCCAACGTGGTCACTTCCAGTTTTCTGCTCGGCGGCGCGCGACAGTTGTCGGGCTTTAGCGAGGATGCGATCTCCGGGCAGAACGTCAGCCTGATGCGCGGTGTTTACTACCGCCGCCTGACGCCGCGCTCGTACCTGCCACTGGACTTCCCGCTGTACATCGGCGGCTCGCTGGAACGCGGCCGGGCTTGGAACAATGACAATGAGTTCGACAGCGGCTACATCAATGCAGCCAGTATGTTCATCGGTTTCGACACGCCGCTGGGACCGCTGAACTTCAGTTACGGCATCAACGATGCGGATGAACAGGCGGTTTATCTGAACCTGGGGCAGACGTTCTAACCTCTGCCCCTGTAGGAGCGAGGCTTGCCCGCGAAGAACGATAATGCGGTTATTCTGATAAACCGCGCCGTCTGATTCGCGGGCAAGCCTCGCTCCTACAGAGGCCAGGTGTTATCGGATACCGGCCAACAGAGTCCGGGCCGTCTCCTTGAGCGGTTCGTCGCCGTCCTTGAGTAGCTCGTTAAGCAGCACGATGGCGCTATCCAGATCGCCGTCGTCGATGCAGGTCTGGGCCTGTTCGAGTTTGCCCGCGCTGCTCGGCCCGACCGGTTCAAGATCCATCAATTCGGCATTCAGCGGCTCAAGTTCCAACGGTTGGGCAGGATCGCTGAACTCGTTGAGAAAGGTATCGTCCAGAGATTGAGCGTCAGATTCGGCGATCCATTCAAGCTCGGGCTCGTCCAGCGTCGGCTCCTCGGGCATTTCGAAGACATCGGGCAACACATGCAGGTTCGAGGTGAACCCGGGGTCGTTTGCCTGCTCTGGCTCATTCGACGGTTTAGCGCTGGATGATGAGTTTTCGAAGGGGCTGATCAGGTCCCAATTCGAATCCATCGACAGGTCATCGAGGTTCAACTGGAACTCATCGCTCGGTGCCGCTTCAGGGATTGCAAGCGTAGGAGGAATCACTGCCACGGCGGCGACCACCGGTGCGGCGCTGATCAGTTTCGGATGGCGGGCGCGGATGTCTTGAAGCTGCTGTGCATCGAACCCGGCGTCTCGCAGGCTGCTTTCCTGCGCGTCATAAGCTTGCACGTCGCCCTGTTTACCGAGGACTTCCAACAGCTGCACGGCCAGATCGGTGCGCTGGGGTTCCCTGACCAACGCATCTCGCAACAAACCGGCCGCCTCGGACAAACGGCCATACGCCAGGTAGATACCAACCCCTTCCAGCACGTCGCCTGCGGGAGTCTCTTCGGCCGATCCGGCTACCGGTTGCGGCTGGGACGCCGGCTTGATCGGTTCTGCTGTGCGGTTGAGTACCGGTTCATGGCGCGACGGCAGCACGGGTAACGGTTCGGGCTGGACCTGAGCCTGAACCTGAACCTGCTGTCGTTGACGGCGAATGAACACACCGAGCAACGCCAACGCCACCACTGCCAGCAACCCGATGATCAGCAGCCACGGAGTCGGTTCAGACTCCTCTGCTACAACGGGCACCGGTGCCGTCACCTGGGGCACGACCGGCTCTAACGATGCCTGTTTGACTTCCGCCAATCGGGTTTGCAGTTCGATCACCTGCTTTTTCTGGCCGGCGATCTGCTCGTCCTGAGCCTGAAGCTTCGCATTGAGTTCATCGAGGTTTTTTTGCAACTGTTGGTTCTGCAGCACGCTGGCGGCCAGTTGTTCGGCAACAGCATCATTCGCAGGCGCGGCAGCTGGTTTATCGACATCAGGCTTGGGCGCCGCCGCCTTCGCAGCAGGTGGCGGTGCAACAGCCGGTTCGACGGACGGGAACGCGGAAGACTGAGGGCGCGGCTCGGGCTCGTCGTTGATGGGAACAATTCCCGGCGAACCCGGCGGATCGATCAGCACTGTGTACTCGTGCAGCAAACGCCCGTTGGGCTGATTAATCTGCACCAGAAAATTCAGGAAGGGTTCCTTGACCGGTTTGCTGGAAGTCACCCGGATCAGGCTGCGGTTGCCCCGCAGGATCGGTGTGAACTTCAGGTCGTTAAGGAAGAACACCCGCTCAACGCCGGCGCGGCTGAATTCGTCCGCCGTCGCCAGGCTGACCGATAACTCGCCCTCCTCCAGACCACCGGCGTCCACCAAGGCGATGTCGGCATTGAATGGCTGATTCAACGCCGAATGCTGGGTGATCTCACCCAACCCGAGCGCAGGGGCCAATGCCGAGTAAGTGACGGCACCACCGACCAGCAGCAGCCTGGTGCAACACCGCAATACAACGTGCCAACTCTCGAGCATGAGCATCCCTTAGATAACCAGAACCAACCTGTACGTGTTCGCACATCCGGTACGAACACGATATTGCCTAGTAGTTCTTTATAGTCTGCCCAACGGAGTATCTCAAAAGTCCGGCGCGAGGTTGTGCCTCAAGATTTTTCCAGGTTGGCCAGAATGTGCCCGTGGACCCGCATGCAGACCTTCAAATCCGCCTCATCAACGCCCTCGAACAGTTCGTGGCGCAATTGAGTGGCGATGGTTTCAATTTGTTCGATCAAGGGCCGAGCCGGGGCACACAGGACGATTTTTTTCGCCCGACGGTCTTCCAGTACGGATTGGCGCTGCACCAGGCCCTGACTTTCCAGGCTGTCGAGCAATCGAGCCAGGGTGGGCCCTTCGACGCCGACGCTTTGCGCCAGTTCGCGTTGAGTGGGGGCATCATCGAAACGCGCCAGGTGCAGCAGCACCAGCCAGCGCGCCTGGGACAGACCCAGGCCAGCCAGTCGGCGGTCCAGTTCGGCACGCCAGCCCCGAGACATCTGGGCCAATTGCATGCCAAAGCGGTGTTGATCGGTTAACGGCATAAAACACTCATGATTAGACTGAAATAGAGAAAAACTAATTATTAGTCAGCTAAGCATGACCTTTGGCTATAGGCAAGGTTTGCTCTGTACTGAATCGTTACATCTATGCCGCAGGTCATTCAGACTTCGAATTCCGACTGCAGGGCGGCACGAACGCAATACAAAACACCTTCCGGAACTCTCCCTGCGAACAGCGCGGCAATCTCCGACACGGGGGGCAGTTCGCCTTCGCCGTCGAGGAATGCATCCTGGACTTCGCCCATCAACTCTTCCGGCAGGTCCAGCGCCTGCTCAAGCGATAACTGCTGCTTGCCGATCGCCTCGGCGAGCATCGCGTAGACGTTCTTTTCCGAGCATTGCAACTGACCGGCGATTTGCAATGGTGTCATGCCGGCCCGGGCCAGAGTGATCAGCTCATGGCGCACATCGGCCACCACTTTCGGCGCCTCGACCTGACCGCCGAGCACTTCGAGGAAGGCCTCGCCATAACGCTCCAGTTTTCGCGCACCAACGCCGCTGACCGTGGCCATTTCCGCCAGCGAGGTCGGCTGGCTGCGGAGCATTTCCAGCAGGGTTGAGTCGGGGAAGATGACGTACGGCGGCACGCCATGCTCTTCGGCCAATTTGCGACGCAGGGCACGCAAGGCTTCCCACTGTTCGCGCTCTTCACCGCGAACCAGTTGGCTGGCCGGGCTCTTGCTGGCGGTCTTGGCTGTGATTTGTGGCTTGAGATCGCGGCGCAATTCCAGGGTCACTTCGCCCTTGAGCAGCGGTCGACAGGTGTCGCTCAGGCGCAGCCCGCCGTAGCCTTCAAGATCGATGTCCGCCAGACCACGGGCAACAAGCTGTCGGAACAAGGAACGCCACTCGCTCTCCCCCATCGCTTTGCCTACGCCGTATACCGACAAATGCTGATGACCAAAGCTGCGAACCTTTTCGTTGTCCTTGCCCAGCAACACGTCGACCAAATGACCGACGCCATAACGCTGACCGGTGCGGTAGATCGCCGACAGTGCCTGACGGGCCGGCTCGGTGGCGTCCCAGGTTTGCACACCGTCGACGCAGTTGTCGCAGTGGCCGCAGGGCTCGGGCATGTCTTCGTCGAAGTACGCGAGCAGGGTCTGGCGACGGCAGCGGGTTTCTTCGCAAAGCGAGAGCATCGCGTCGAGCTTGTGCTGCTCCAGACGTTTGTGGCGCTCGTCACCTTCGGAGTTTTGCAGCATCTGCTTGAGCATCACCACGTCTTGCAGGCCGTACGCCATCCAGGCATCCGCCGGCAGGCCATCACGACCGCCGCGACCGGTTTCCTGGTAATAGGCCTCAAGGGACTTCGGCAAATCCAGGTGAGCGACAAAACGTACGTTAGGCTTGTCGATACCCATGCCGAACGCCACGGTGGCGACCATGATCAGCCCTTCCTCGTTAAGGAAGCGCTTCTGGTGGTGAGCCCGGGTGTCGTTGGGCAGACCGGCGTGGTACGGCAGCGCGGGGAAACCTTGCTCACTGAGGAACACCGCTACTTCATCAACCTTTTTGCGCGACAGGCAGTAAACGATACCGGCATCGCTACGCCGCTCGGCGAGGAACGCCAGCAACTGCTTGCGTGGCTGTTCCTTGGGCACGATGCGATAGAAAATATTGGGGCGGTCGAAACTCGAGAGGAAGCGCTCGGCATCCTGCAAATGCAGACGATCGACGATTTCTTCGCGGGTGCGCTTGTCGGCCGTTGCGGTCAGGGCAATACGCGGGACGTTGGGGAACAATTCCGCCAATTGACCCAATTGCAGGTATTCCCGACGGAAATCGTGACCCCATTGGGACACGCAATGCGCTTCGTCGATGGCGAACAGGGCGATTTCAAGGCTTTGCAGAAACGCCAGCATGCGCGGCTGAACCAGGCGCTCGGGCGCCAGGTAGAGCATTTTTACCTCGCCGCGCTTGATCCGCGCCGCCAGGTCACGCTGTTGCTCAGCGCTCAACGTGGAGTTCAACGCCGCCGCCGCAACGCCCAGCTCTTCGAGGGTGGCAACCTGATCGTCCATCAGTGCGATCAGCGGTGATACCACCACCGCCAGGCCTTCGCGCAGCAGTGCCGGCACCTGGAAGCACAAGGACTTGCCGCCACCGGTAGGCATCAGCACCAGGGCGTCGCCGCCACTGGCCACGCGCTCAATGATTGCACCCTGACGGCCACGGAAACTGTCGTAGCCGAAGATGTCCTTGAGGACGCGTTGAGCCTGTTCGAGCATAAAAACTCCAAAAATCACCGAAACATCCCTGCAAGGCTGGTTCAGAATCACCAAAGCTGCACCGACAAATCGTAAGTGCGCATTGCATGACGCTTCATATCTCAGCCGTGACGCCAGCAGGGCATCACAAAACGCGCGAGTATACCCGACGCCTGTCCAGCAAAGGGCGCCGCTGAGAAGACACATGAAAGCCAATGCAATACAGGCCCTTGTGGGAGCGGCTTGCTCGCGAAAGCTGGGTGTCAGTCGACATTAATGCTGCCTGACACACCGCTTTCGCGAGCAAGCCCGCTCCCACAGGGTTTTCTATTGCCCCAACCGCAGATTCCATCACAAGGGTTCAAATACACCGCGCGGCTGGCCCAAGCGCTCAAGAAGGCCTAGAATTCGCGCATCGTATATTCCCCAAGGTAGCCCTTTAATGTCCTTCGCTGAGCAACTAACCCGCCTGCAAGTCTTCCTCGACGCCGACGAGCTGCATGACGAGGCGCTGGACTACGTGGCCGCCCACGGCTACCTCACCGCGCTGTCGATTTGTTCCGAGAGCGTTCCCGACCGTGAATGGATCGACGCGCTCTTCGCCGAAGAGCCGCATTACGCCGACGACACCGAGCGTGAAGCGATCGAATCCACTCTGTTGCTGCTCAAGGCGCACATCGCCCGCCAACTGGCGTCCGACGAAGAGTTCGAGCTGCCGTGCGACCTCGACCTGGGCGAAGAGCCGGATGACTCCGACCTGCGCGGCTGGTGCATCGGTTTCATGGAAGGCGTATTCCTGCGCGAAGCCGCCTGGTTCGAAACCGCCGAAGACGAAGTCAGCGAAATGCTGCTGCCGATCATGGTCGGTTCCGGTCTGTTCGACGAACAGCCAGAGTTCGAAGACATAGCCAAAGACGCCAACCTGATGGACGACATGATCGTGCAGATCCCGGAAGCCCTGACCGCGCTGTACCTGCTGTGCCAGGCGCCAGACGAAAAACCGGCGATTCTCAAGCCACGTCACCACTAAGGTTTTGCCTATGGACAACCCCATAGGCAACCGCTCCCTGATGTTGCGCTACGTGCTGCTGGCCATCGGCTGGCTGAGCGTAGCGCTGGGGGTGATCGGGATTTTCCTGCCGGTGCTGCCCACCACACCGTTCCTGTTGCTGGCGGCCGCCTGTTTCGCCCGTAGCTCACCGCGTTTCTATCAGTGGCTGGTTGAACATCCACGGCTTGGGCCGTGGGTTCGCGACTACCTGAGCGGCAATGGCATTCCCCTCAAGGGCAAGGTCTACGCCATCGGGTTGATGTGGGCGAGCATCCTGCTTTCCTGCTATCTGGTGCCCCTGCCGTGGGCGCGCGGGTTCATGCTGACCAGCGCTGTGTTGGTGACGGTTTATATCCTCAAGCAGAAAACCCTGCATAAACCCTGATCCCCATTTGTGGCTCAGGGGCTTTTGTGGCGAGGGAGCTTGCTCCCGCTGGGTTGCGAAGCGACCCCAAAACCAGGCACCCAACTTTTCCTGATATACCGCACTTACTGGTTTTGCGACTGCTGCGCAGCCGAGCGGGAGCAAGCTCCCTCGCCACAAAAAGCAATCCGCCGACGTCCATTCGTCCGACGACCTGCCCTTCCTCGCTGAAAACACCGCCTAGACTTCAGACATCTGCACCCGAGCAGCCAGACATGTGCCGCAGTCCGCGTAGTCCAGGATGGTCAACGCTCCGACTTCGGTTCGGCGGATGGCTGCTGCTGACGACTTTTCTGCTGGCAGGGTTGGGCAGCGTATGGGCCGACTGGGACTTTGCGCAGATTCTGCAAACGGCCGAAAAACGCTACGGCCCCCTTGGCCTGGCCCGGGGACGGATCGAGGCCTGGAGTCAAATGCTGCAAAGCGAACGCAACCAGCCTGAGCGCGAACAACTGAACGCGGTCAATCGCTTCTTCAATCAACAACTGAGCTTCCAGGACGACACGCGTATCTGGCGTCAGACCGATTACTGGGCCACGCCAGTGGAATCGCTGATCAAGGCTGCGGGCGACTGTGAAGACTACGCCTTGGCGAAATATTTCAGCCTGCGACACCTCGGAATTCCCAGCGAAAAACTGCGCATCACCTACGTCAAGGCACTGACCCAGAACCAGGCGCACATGGTCTTGACCTTCTACAGCAGCCCCACGGCCGAGCCGCTGGTGCTGGACAATCTGATCGGCGAGATCCGCCCCGCTTCCCAACGCAAAGACCTGTTGCCGGTGTACGCCTTTAACGCCGAAGGCCTGTACTTGCCGGGAGCCAATGGCGGCAAACGCAGCAGCGACTCGAAAAAATTGTCGCGTTGGCAAGACGTGTTGAAAAAGATGCAATTTGAAGGGTTCGCCGTGGGCGAAGGCTAGCCGCTACTGCAAGGAGCGTTTTATGTCACTGCGCAAACAATTGTTTCTCGCCATTTGCCTGTTCTTGCTGGTGGCCTTCGGCGGCAGTTTTTTTGTCAGCCTGGAAAGCTCTCGCGAACAGATGCTCAGCCAGTTGCGCTCCCACGCCCAGGACGCCGCCACGGCGCTGGGCTTGTCATTGACAGCCCAGATCGACGACCCGGCGATGATCGAGTTGATGGTCAGCTCGATTTTCGACAGTGGTTATTTCAGCAGCATTCGGGTCGTCAATATTGTGGATGAACGAGTGTTGGTGGAACGCAGCGCACCGCCGCAAATCGAGGGTGTTCCCGGCTGGTTCATCAGCCTGGTTAACCTGCGCCCACAGGGTGGCGATGCTCTGATCATGCGTGGTTGGGAGCAAGCGGCGCGGGTCGAAGTGTTAAGCAATCCGCAGTTTGCCTTGGCCAAACTCTGGGACAGTACCCTCGGCAGCCTGATCTGGTTGCTGATTTGCGGACTGCTCAGCGCTGTGTTTGGTGGCTGGCTGTTGCGCCGGCAATTGCGCCCGCTCGACAACATGGTCAAACAGGCTGAAGCCATCAGCAAACGCGAGTTCCGCAGTTTGCCGAAACTGCCGCGCACGCCGGAACTCAAACGCGTGGTGCTGGCCATGAACCAAATGGTCGAGAAGCTCAAGGCGTTGTTTGCCGAAGAAGCCGCGCGCAGCGAAAAACTGCGCTCCGAATCTTATCAGGACAACCTCACGGGCCTGGCCAACCGACGCTTGCTGGATGAACAACTGGCCGACCAATTACTGGTTTCCGAGCAAAGCCGCGACGGCCATTTACTCATGCTGCGGATCAATGACCTGATCGGCCTCAACCAGCGTCTGGGCGGCCAGCGCACCGATACCCTGATTGGCGCCGTCGGCGAATTGCTCAAACGCCTGACGCAGCTACCCGAACGTCGAACCTGGCTCGCGGCGCGCAATCGCGGTGGCGAATTCAGCTTGCTGACCCCGGGCCTGGACAGCAAGGATGCTGCACGCCTGGCTTCCGAAATCAGCGCCACCCTGGAAAACCTGCGCCTGACCGGTGCCAGCGACTGTATGCCCGTGGCACATCTGGGCGTGGTCGCCTATCACCCCGGAGAACCGGCGAACGACGTGCTGGTGCGCCTCGATCAAGCGCTGACCCAGGCCCGGCAACACCCCGAGCGGCCGTGGATACACATGACCCATTCCGATACCCCGCCGAACCAGTCCCAACACGACTGGCGCAGCTGGATCGACGACGCGCTGACCGAGGGCAAGATGCAGCTGTATTTTCAACCGGTGGTGCAGTGCGCCGATACCAGCCAGGTGTTGCATCACAAAGTCCTCGCGCGCCTGCTCGACCCGCAAGGCGAGGCGATTGCCGCCGGGCATTTCCTGCCGTGGATCGAGCGCCTTGGCTGGTCGGCGCGATTCGATCTGGCGATGCTCGAAACCACTCTCGAATATCTGGCCGCCAACCGTTGGCCCCTCGCGTTGAGCCTGTCCGGCAGCACTCTGCGCGATCAGACCCAGCTAAAACTGATCTGCGACATACTTGAATCACTGCCGGAACTGGCGCCGCTGCTGACCCTGGAAATCGACGAACGCCAACTGCCGCCCCCCGAAGAACTGCAACGCCTGAGTCACAGTCTGCTCAACACCGGTTATCGCATCGGACTGCAGCACTTCGGCGGCAGCTTCAGCCAGATCGGTAACCTGACGCAGTTGGGGCTGGCTTACCTGAAAATCGACGGAGCCTACATTCGGGGTATCGATGAACAGACTGACAAGCGCCTGTTCATCGAGGCGATTTTCCGGGCGACCAACAGCATTGATTTGCCGTTGATTGCCGAGATGGTGGAGACGCAGGGGGAACTGGAAGCGATTCGGGAGCTGGGGTTGTTTGGGGTTATGGGGAGACTGATTGGGCCGCCGGAGCCGATGTGAGTCGCAAGGCCCGCACGATCAGATACACCGCGTCATCGTTCATCGCGAGCAAGCTCGCCCCCCCCAAAGGTGTTCAGTGCCGACGCCTCAGGGCCGGCGATCCTCGACCCGAGCCTGACTCTTGCTCCAATCGGTCAGCAGGCTATAAGCCACGGCCAACAACGTCGGGCCGATGAACAGACCGATAAACCCAAACGCAATCAACCCGCCAAACACCCCGAGCAGCACAATCACCAACGGCAAGTTCCCGCCCCGACTGATCAGGTACGGCTTAAGCACGTTGTCGACACCGCTGATGATGAACGTCCCCCAGATCCCGAGGAATACCGCCATCCCGTACTCGCCCTTCCAGGCCAGCCACGCCGTGGCCGGAATCCACACCAACGGCGGCCCCATCGGAATCAGGCTCAGCAAAAACGTCACAATCCCCAGCACCAACGCCCCAGGCACGCCGGCAATCAGGAAGCCGATCAACGCCAGCACTGCCTGAGCCGCCGCGGTGCCGATCACCCCGTTGACCACCCGCTGTACGGTGCCCGCTACCAAATCGATGTAATAGCCTGCGCGGTCACCGATCAACCGTTCCAGCAACCCATGGACAAACACCGCCAACCGCGGCCCGTCCCGGTAGAAAAAGAACACAAAGACAATACTCAGCGTCAGCTCGAGGATGCCGCCGCCGATCTGCGCACTGCGCGCCAGCAACCAGTTGCCGACCTGCCCCAGATAAGGCTTGATCGCCAGCATCATCGCCGCGCCTTGCTGATCGATGCTGTTCCAGATACCCACCAACCGCTCGCCGACCAAGGGAATACTGCCCAGCCAGGTCGGTGCTTCAGGCAGACCATCGACTTGCACATCCTTGATGAACGCCGTGGCATCGCGTACATGGTCCGCCAGGTTGAAACCCAGCCACACCAGCGGTGCTGCCACCAGCAGCATCCAGCCCAGCGTCAGTAACAGCGCCGCCAGGGATTCACGGCCATTTAGCCAACGGGTCAACAAACGCATCAACGGCCAACTGGCAAACGCCAGCACCGCGCCCCAGAACAGCGCCGACCAGAACGGCGCCATCACCCAGAAGCTCGCGCCAAACAGCACCAGGAGCAGAATCTGCACCAACAGCCGATCGTTATTGGGCATGTAATGTCTCGAAAAAGTCAGTCAGCAAAGAGTAGGCGAACGCGCGAAACGCGCTCGCCCAATGAAGCTTATCGCAACAGCTCGAAGTGCAGGCCAGAGCCTTCGACGTTGCCGGTTTCCATCCGTGCCGACCGCACACCCTGGCCGATCAGCGCCTGGCGCCAGACTTCGGCATTGGGCCCCGACACATTGACGCGCAATGTGGTGTCCAGGTTGAGACCTCGAGAAATCAAACGCAGCCAGGTGTCGTCAGGGTCGCCGTTGAGTTTGGGGAAATCGAGTTCACCAGTGCTTTTGAGCTGTCGCAGCAAGGTCGCGGACGTTGGCAGCAAATCGCCCAATGGTGCGGCAGCGTCGAACTGCTCGACGTGCAGATAGGCTTTGCGATTGCCGCGAGTGATGCTGTAAAGCGCCACCAGCGTGTTGTCTTGAGGGGCTGCAAGACGCAGCAGCAAATAAGCCTGCTGGTTATCGGCGCCATACAGCTTGGCGTTGCCGAAGACTTCATTGGCCCACAGGCTGCTTTCGCCGCAATCACGTGCCTGACACCAGAACAGCAACTCGGCGCCCTGCTTTTGCAAGGCTTCGCGGGCGGCGGTAAAGGCATCGGTAGAGGAATGCTCCGGTGGCAGCTCGTAGGTCACCGAGGTGGCGTGCCCACGGGCGCTGACCTGACCGTCGAAGCGCAACTGACCGCTGATCTTGCGGATAGAACCCAGCGGGTAGATCCGCTCAAGCTCGACAGCCGGGCGATAGTCCACGATCTGCGCATCGGCCATACGCGGCACGATCGGCAGGTCCTGACTGCCAGGGATATCAGCAGCAAATAGAAGAGGACTGAAACAACACAGCGCCAGCAGAGTGAGTGAACGCATGGATAGACTCATCGAATCAGCATGGCCTGGGCACCCTTGATGACACTGGCGTCATCGATGCGCTCGGGCACCAATAAACCGCGTTGTACCGCAGGGCGCGCCTCCATGGTCGCCATCCAGCGCTGCAGGGCTGACAAGCCTTCCACCGCGACACCGGACCATTCATGGCCACGGACCCACGGATAAGTGGCAATGTCGGCAATGCTGTACTCGCCCGCCAGAAACTCTACGGCTTGCAGACGCGTGTCGAGCACTTCATACAGGCGCCGGGTTTCATGTTGATAACGGTCGATGGCGCCCTGAAGTTTTTCCGGGAAATAGCGGAAAAACACGTTCGCCTGGCCCTGCATCGGGCCGATTCCGCCCATCTGGAACATCAGCCACTGCAACACCACCGAGCGCCCCTTGGGGTCCTGGGGCAGCAGTTTGCCGGTCATCTCGGCGAGGTAAATCAGGATCGCGCCGGACTCGAACACGGCGAAATCGCCATTGGCACGGTCGACAATCGCCGGAATCCGCCCATTGGGATTGATCTTGAGGAAGCCCTTGGACTTCTGTTCCTTTTTGTCGAAACTCAAAGCATGCACCGTATAGGGCAGGCCGAGTTCCTCGAGCACGATAGAGACCTTGTGGCCATTCGGGGTCGCAGCGGTGTACAGATCTATCATGGTTGTCTCCCATTTCAACCCGCCCAGCCTCGACAGTTGCCGGGCGCAAGTCAAGGAACGGCGAAGAACCGATTGAAACAGTCTGCGACAAGGTCGGCACCGGGTTCGTCATTCAGGTGCAAATGATGGCCGCCAGGCAACTGTTCACGGCTAAAGGGTAGACGTTCCAGCAACTCGGGATGTTTGGCCAGCATGCCGTCAGCCGCAACCACCAGGTGTGCAGGACAACTGACACGCTGGACGAAGGCCATCGCCTGTTCAGTGGTCAGACGTAGCGGCGACGGCAGGGTCAGGCGGTTGTCGGTGCGCCAGGTATAACCGCCCGGCACCGGCATCAAGCCGCGTTGCGCCAGCAGTTCGGCGGCTTCACGACTGACCGCCACCAAGCCTTTCATTCGCGCCTCGATGGCGCGGTCGAGGGTGCTGTAGACCGGTTTTCGTTTTTCCCGCAGATCCAGCTGCGCTTGCAGGGCCATGCCCATGCGCTCGGCGGCGTTTTCGCCTTTGTCTGTAGGAGGAATGATGCCGTCGATCAAGGCCAGATGAGTTACCCGTTCCGGCAACGAACCGGCCAGCACCAGCGAGACGATTGCCCCCAGGGAATGCCCCAGCAGTGCAAAACGCTTCCATCCCAACTGCTCGGCCACTTGCAGCACGTCGTGCGCGTAGTCCCACAGCGCGTAACCGGCGCCGTTCGGTCGATGCCCCGAGTGACCATGCCCGGCCATGTCCAGTGCGATAATGCGCAAGCCCTTGAGCTTGGGCGCCAGCCGGGCAAAGCTGTTGGCATTGTCCAGCCAGCCATGCAAGGCGATCACCGGCAAACCGTCCTCGGGACCGAACAGGTGCGCCGCCAACTCGATATGCGGCAGGCTCAGACGAACTTCTTCGACAACGTTGCTCATGCGCAATCCTGTTGACTGCGACCTTCCCAGCGGCTGAACAGATTCTTCAGCAGGGTGGCCGTGTCTTGTGGACGTTCGAGGGGAAACATATGCCCGCCGGGCATGGTCAAGGACTCGCCCAGGGGCATGCGCCCGACGGATCGGGCGTGATGGCGCATCACCACGCGGCTCTTGTGGCCACGGACCACCGCCAGCGGCACTTTCAACTGCCGTGCACGACCGGGGCTGGTGTGGGGCACGCCACGATAGATGCTGATTTCCGTGGCCGGATCGAAACGCAGGCGCAGCTTGCCGCCGACATTGTGCAAACCATGTTGCAGATAGGCGTCGAAGCATTCTGGATCGAAGCCACGAAACAGGGTTTTACCGGCGAAATACAATCGGGCCGCGTCCAGATCGGCAAACTCTTCCCGTCGGCCCAACGTACGGCCGGCCGGGGTCAGCCGATCGATGAAACCGAAGCGCTTGGCGGCACGGATCACCCATTGATCGGCGCGGGTCAGTACCGGTGAATCGAGCATTACCACGCCGCGATACAACTCAGGGCAACGCAAGGCTGCGTGCAGGTGCAGCACGCCGCCAAAGGAGTGACCGACGCCCCAGACCGGCTCGGGCTGCTGCTTGAGGTGATGAATCAGCTCATCCACCAGATTGTTCCAGTTGTCGTCCGCCGGAAAACGCGGGTCGTGGGCGTGCTGCTCCAGATGCGTCACCTGATACTCGGGCGCCAGCGCCGCGAACAACTTGCCGTAGGTTCCCGAAGGAAAGCCATTGGCGTGGGCGAAAAATATCTGTTGCGACATACCTGCAAATCCATGAGCGAGAACGGAGGTTGATTGTCCGTAAGACCGTGTCCTACAGCAATGACCGTAACTGACAGGAATGATGACAGCGTCGTTTCATCGATGGAAAACAATCCGGGCATTCTTCGAACGCCTCACTTACCTGTTATTTCTGACAGTTGACACGTCGGGAGCAACCGAGAATAACTGTGCCCGACACGAAGCTGTTTCAGGAGCCTGCTTCCATGCACAGAAAAACCCCGACAGTCTCCGTGAAGGATCCGCGAGGGCTCAATGTCGCCACTGTGTCCTACTACCGCGACACACTCGGCAAGCCAGCAGAGCCTCGAATTTACCGTCAATCCTATAATGCCGCAGGTCGCCCGACGATCAGCCGCGACCCTCGTCTGTACAAGCTGCTTGAGACCGAGCCAGACGCCCGGCCAAACCTGCTGACAGTTTTCAGCCTCACGGGTGCGCCCCTCTACAGTGATAGTGTGGACGCGGGCAGTCGGCTGGCCTTGTTCGGCATGGCTGGTCAAAATCTCATGAGTTGGGACAGTTTGCTCACTCAAGTCAGGACCGACTATGACCTATTGCTGCGCCCCGTCAAAACTGTCGAGCAAGCTCCAGACAAACCAGCCAGAACCCGTGCCTTTTACACCTATGGTGACGCGACCCAGGAAACTGCCTCACGCAATCAATGCGGTCAGCTGATCCGTCATGATGACAGTGCCGGCACCGTGCATTTCACAGCCTACGCGCTGACCGGTGGAATCAACTCGCAGGTCCGGCATTTTCTCAAAAAATTAGACGAACCAGACTGGCCGATTGATGAAGCCGAAAGAAACCTGTTGAACGAAACAGGTATCGGCGCGATCACCCGCAATCACTACAACGCCCTAGGGTTCGCCATCAGCCAGGAAGATGCCCGAGGCAACGTCCGGTTCTCACACTTAAATATCGCCGGCCAACTCAGAGAGACAGGTCTGAAACTCGTCGCACAAACACAAGAGAAATCACTGCTGAGCTTCATCGACTACAACGCTTTTGGCAGCATCGAGCGGCAGATCGCCGGCAATGGCTTGATCAGCGAAGCCTGTTACTCCCCACTCGACGGCCGTTTGCTTGAGTTCAAGACCCGACTGCCCGGCAAATCATTGCTGCAACACTTCAGTTACAAGTACGACCGGGTCGGCAATATTCTCAGCATCAATGATGCGGCACTGCGCACCTATTTCTTTCGCAACCAGAAAGTCGAACCAACCCGTACCTTTGCCTATGACTCGTTATATCAACTGATTGAAGCAAAGGGCTGGCAGCGGGCCAACAGCCAGATGGGTCCACAACCGCCAGACTTCGAGTCACCACCTGACCCCGGGCAATTGGAAAACTACTGCCAGACCTACACGTACGATGCAGGTAGCAATCTGACCAAGCTGATTCACAGCGCTGCCAGCCGCAGTCAGACGCAGCGCATAGGCCTCTCCAAATACAGCAATCGGGGCCTGCCGCAAAAGGACAATGGCGAATTACCCACCGAGAACGAAATAGCCGCAGGATTCGATGCCAACGGCAATAAGAAACTACTGCAGCCAGGTCAGAATCTGACCTGGAGCTTGAATAGCCGTCTGCAGCAAGTCGATCAGGTGGTACGCGAGAACGCTCCAAATGACACCGAAATCTACATTTATGACGAAGCCGGTCAGCGTCAACGGAAAATCCGCATCGCTTCCGCCGGCACTTTAACGCGTACTCACGAGACGCGATTTTTACCGGGGTTGGAAATCCGCACGTCGGCTGATGAAGTTTTGCACGTTATCTCTGTGCAGGCCGGATGCTGCACAGTGCAAGTTCTGCATTGGGAAAAAGGCGGGCCATCAGCCGTTGCGCAGAATCAATATCACTACAGCCTGAATGATCACTTGGGTTCCAGCACTCTGGTATTGAACGATCAGGCAAAGCTGATCAGCCTGGAAAGTTACTATCCGTACGGAGGGACTGCATGGTGGGCCGGAAACGACAAAATTGAAGCCAGTTACAGAACCATTCGCTACAGCGGTAAGGAGCGCGATGCTACCGGCTTGTATTACTACGGTGCCAGGTACTACTCGCCTTGGTGGCAACGCTGGCTCAATCCGGATCCTGCCGGAACCGTTGATGGTCTGAATCTTTATCTGTTTGTCCGAAGTAATCCTGTGACCTTTGTCGACTCTGATGGTCAGGCGCTCACAGACGCTATAGAGGCTTTCGATCACATGTTGCGCAATGGGTCAGCATGGAAGCAGATTGATAACGGGCAAGACGGCCTGACTACCTTCCAGCAACAGTCCAGGAAAAATATCAGGCAACTTGAAGAGCGCCTTGGCGAATCAATCGAACTGGACTCTGCCGAGACTCTTTTTCTCCAGGAATTCAGCGAGAGCCCATTCCATATCGTTCACTTTTCCAACCAGGATCTGCGCAATAACGATGTGGTCGAACTCTACTCCAGAAAACAACTGATCGAACGGCAGTTGGTATTCAATGAAAACAACACAGCGGAGGGAGACTTGACCTCATTGGGAACTGACGATTTTGTTTTCTTTTCATTGGAAGCACAAAACGAGCCGGCCAAACCCAGCAGCCGGTTCGGTGACAAGCGCTACAGAGCACCCTTTTCAATGCTGCAGGAAAGCGGTCAGGCCGAGCATTCCATGCTCCAGAGTCTCGATATCATATTGCCTACAAGCAGACCAAGGGCAGCCCCTGCCTGGGTAAAAAATGCCCACGCGTACGGAAGAGACTTCGCGTTGAGGGACAACGAGAATGAAGATACCCAACGTCACGGAGCGATGTTCGTGGGGCAGCAAGACATGATTCGCGGAATGGGACTCAACGTCATGATTGATGTTTTAACCTACGCGGAAGAGCCGGGAGACACACTCTATGACGTGTCTGCCGACGCCTTGATGAACTCCCTTTATCGCCCTCAGGTGTTGGTTCCAAACAAAGTCCGATTGAAACCGTCTCAATACAGCTATCAACAAACACGCAAGCCGCCTTGAGTCTCTACACCCGAGGTCTCTTTCGCTGGTGCAATGATTCTCACCGTGCTGGCGGTTGTTCCCCCAATGGAACAACCGCCATGGTCAGCCGCGACACGCAACTGGCCTTGCCCTCATCGCTGGTGAGGCGGATATCCCAGACATGCGTCGTGCGCCCGATGTGAATCGCCTTGGCCACCGCCGTCACTCGCCCACTGCGCAGGCCGCGCAAATGGTTGGCGTTGATTTCCAGGCCCACGCAATAAAACTTGCTGGCGTCGATGCACAGGTAACTGGCCATCGAGCCAACGGTTTCGGCCAGCACCACGGAGGCGCCGCCGTGCAACAAACCATAGGGCTGGTGCGTGCGATGGTCGATGACCATGCTGGCGGTCAGGGACTCGTCATCGAAGGCTTCGAAGCGAATATCCAGCACTTCGCCGATGGTGTTTTTCTGGATTGCGTTCAACTGCTCGACGTTGGGAGTGGTGCGCCACAGACTCATCGTTACGTTCCTTTGTTGGAGTTGTTCGTGGCTCAATCCTGCCACAGCACCGCCTCGCTGCGCTCGCTCCATTCTGCAAACCGAGCACCGTAAGCCGCTTCGATCATGTTGCGCTTGATCTTCAGGGTCGGTGTCAGGAAGCCGTTTTCCACCGCCCAGCTGTCCTTGACCACCACCAGCCGACGCAAGCGCTCATGCCTGTCGAGAACGCCGTTGACCTCCTCCAGCAGTTTTTCCAGGCTTGAATGCAAACCCGCCCGGGCCGATCCCTTCGCGTCCTGTTGACCGACCGCCGACAACACGCATAAACCCAGTGGCGCGCCCAGCCCATCGCCGACCACGCACACCTGTTCAATCCGCGAATGCACTGCCAGGCGATTTTCAATCGGTGCAGGGGCAACGTATTTGCCTTTGCTGGTTTTGAAGATTTCCTTCAGGCGCCCGGTCAGGCGCAGATTGCCTTCGGCGTCTTCCTCGCCCTTGTCACCGGTACGCAAGAAGCCATCCTCGGTGATGGTTTCGGCGGTTTTCCCGGGTTCCTTGAAATAGCCGAGCATGGTCGCGCCGCTGCGCACCAGCACTTCACCAGACGGTTCGATACGCACTTCGACTTCCGGGCATGGCTTGCCGATCCAGCCGGGTTTGTTCTGACCCGGCAGGCCGATGTGGGAATAACCGCAACTTTCGGTCATGCCGTACACCTCCAGCACATCCAGCCCCAGTTTTCGGTACCAGAGCAGCAACGTCTGCGGCACGGGCGCAGCACCCGACAAGGCGATGCGCAAGGCGTCCAGTCCCAGCCCGGCGAGAACTTTGTGCCCTACTCGCTTGCCGATGAAGGGCAGGCCGAGCAGGAAGTCGAGGCGTTTTTCCGGGATCTTGCTGTAGACGCCCATCTGGAATTTTGTCCATATCCGCGGCACGCCGAACAGCGCGGTGGGCCGGGCACGTTTTAAATCAGTGAGGAAGGTATCGAGGCTCTCGGCGAAGAACACCGTTTGCCCGGTGTAGATCGACGCCAACTCGACGAACATCCGCTCGGCGACGTGGCACAGCGGCAGGTAGGACAGCAGGCGATCCGACTCATTCAGGCCGAATAACTGCGTGCCGCGAGTAGTGGCAAATCCCAGCGTGCCGAAACTGTGCATCACGCCTTTGGGCTGGCCCGTGGTGCCGGATGTGTAAATGATGGTCGCCAGTTGATCGGCGGCGGGTTTGGGGTCGTCCTGAATCGGCGAACTGCGTTGCAGATCGGCCCAGCTGAAATCGAAGTTGCCGGCCGGGCACAGCGGCAGGCTGATAGTTGGCAGGTCGGGGCTGACCCCGGCGGAGATGCCCGGCCAGTCATCCAGCTTGCCAATGAACACCAGCGCGGCTTCGGAATGATTGAGCACCTGGGCGACGGAATCGGCGGTCAGATTGGGATACAGCGGCACCGAGACATGCCCGGCCATCCAGATTGCCAGGTCGGCGATGATCCAGTGGGCGCAGTTTTTCGAAATCAGCGCGATGTGGCTGCCTTGTGGCAATTCGCGAGCCCGCAGCCAGTGGGCGGCACAGCGCGCCTGATGGCCGACGTCGGCCCAGGTCAGCGTCTCGACCTGGCCGCCTCCCATTGGCTGGACCAGAAAACGCTGACGGGGATGACGCGCTTCACGCTCGTAAAAGGCGTCCAATGGCAAACGGGAAGCAGCAGACATGCGACTTGCTCCTTTATTTTTTGTCTGGAGCAAGCGTAGTCAACCAAGCAAGTGCTTGGTTGACTATTTCACACAAAAAACAAGAATGCCGCCGCCCCTGTGGGAGCGTGGCTTGCCCGCGATGGCATCAACGCGGTTTCACCGAGACACCGTGGTGTCTGCATCGCGGGCAAGCCACGCTCCCACAAAAACGGTCAAGGGTGCTTGATGCCCTTGAGCTTCATCGCCCCGACCAGCAGTTCGTCGCCCTCAAGCTCCGCCAACCCGGCAGTGCCGACTTTCTCCGGGTCCTGCACATGACCATGCTGCAAATAGCCCAGCAGGTTACCGACCAGCGGGTTATGGCTGACCAGCAGCGCGTGATCCACGGACACCAACTGCTCCGCCACTGCTTGCGGATAGTTGTCGGGCTTGAGCCAGTCGACCGTGCGGATCTCCGGCGCGAAACCCAGCGCCGTACGCACAATTTCTGCCGTCTCCTGCGCTCGATGATAAGGACTGGCATAAATGGCGGTTAACGGCTGGCCGATCAATTGAGCGGCAGTGCGCAACACCTCTTCACGCCCCTTGACGGTCAATGCCCGCTCGGAGTCGGGGCGAGTACCGTGAGGTTCGGCTTCACCATGACGCAATACCCAGAGTTTCATAGCTTCGGTTCCTCATCTCGGGCCGGATGCGGTGCTGGCGCCACAACGTGCGGGGCTTCACCTTCCGGTGTACGCGGCGTCGGCCAGTCGGCGAACGGCCAGGGTTTCTGGTCGCTGTGAAAGCTGCCGAAACGACCGATCTGCGCCAGAAACTGGCTCAGGCTGTCGCCGAAATTCATCAAGCTGGCGCTCGGTGCGCCATAAATCAAACGATAGATCAGCTGCACAAATACCACCGCACCGAGGATCAATTGCGTCACTTGCCAGACCAGCACATAGACAATCATCCACAGCACTCGCAGCAGGATGGATTCGTACTTGGCTTCTACTTTCTGATCGTTCATGTCTCACTCCGTTCCTGTTGAGTAGAGGGTTCAGTTGAAACCGCTGGTTGAAATAAAGTCGACGTCGGTTTTCGGCTCGCCACGCATCAGCAGTGCGATCACCTGATCAAGCGTGCGTCCTTCGAACAGAATCGCATGCAATCCAGCGACCAATGGCATATACACGCCCGCATCCTGAGCCTTGGCCTTGAGTACCTTAAGGGTGTTCACGCCTTCGGCGACTTCGCCCAGACGCGTCACCGCGTCCTCCAGGCTCAAGCCCTGACCGAGGGCAAACCCGACTTGGTAGTTGCGGCTTTTCGGCGACGAACAAGTGACGATCAGATCGCCGACACCTGCCAGGCCGAGGAAAGTCATCGGGTTGGCGCCCTGATTCACCGCGAAGCGGGTCATTTCCGCCAGCGCCCGGGTGATCAGCATGCTCTTGGTGTTTTCACCCATGCCCAACGCCACCGCCATGCCGGCGATGATTGCGTAGACGTTTTTCAGCGCCCCGCCCAGCTCCACGCCAAAGCGATCAGCGCTGGCGTACACGCGAAAGGTCCGGCCATGCAGTGCTTCCTGAACCTGCTGGCAAAGCTCTTCGTCTTCACTGGCGACCACGGTGGCGGTCAGCGCGTGTTCGGCGATTTCACGGGCCAGATTCGGGCCCGACAGCACGCCGATGCGCGCTTGCGGGGCGATTTCTTCGAGGATCTCGCTCATCAGTTTGAACGTATGGGCTTCGATGCCTTTGGTCAGACTCACCAGCAATTTGCCGCTCAAACGTTCGGCGTGAGGAACCAATACCGAGCGCAGCGCGCTGGACGGCAGCGCGACAAAGCACAGGTCGCAGGCCTCCAGGGTGGCTTGCAGGTCCGTGACCGCCTCCACCGCCGGAAGAATCTTGATGCCTTTGAGGTAACGCGGGTTCTCACGATTGATCCGAATGGCCTCGGCCTGTTCGGGGTCTCGCATCCACAGCCGGACCTGATGCCCATTCTCGGCCAGCAGATTAGCCACGGCGGTACCAAAACTTCCGCCTCCCAGGACCGCAATCGGGCGCTGTTCAGTCATATGCAATCCGTTAATCCATACCAGTGGCGATGTCGGCATTATACGGAGCAGCCCGGTGGCGGCCAGCCCCAGCATCAATTACCGACACTTGTAGGAAGAAGACCAAGAAAACCGAGGAAAATGCCCACAACGTGACTGGAAAAGTCTTTGCCCTCGGTTAACATGCGCGCCAACTAATCGCTATCAAGGCCGTGCCGTGTCTTTTGGCTTTCCCCGTCCTCGCTCGCCGCTGGTATTGGCGCTGATCTTTAGCTCGCCATTGCTGGCCGACGACCTGTTCCTCGACAATGATCCGTTGCCGCAAGTGCTGACGGCGACGCGCTTGAAGCAGTCGCCTGCGGCCGTGCCGGGGAGCATGACAGTGATCGACAGCGAACTGATCAATGCCAGCGGCGCGCGGGACATCAGCGAGTTGCTGCGGCTGGTGCCGGGAATGATGGTCGGTAATATCAGCGGCAATCAGGCGGCGGTGAACTACCACGGCACCAAGGCCAGCGAAGCGCGGCGCATGCAGGTGTTGATCGACGGCCGCTCGGTGTACCGCGCAGGCCTGGCCACGGTGGACTGGAGTGATATTCCGGTGGCCATGGAAGACATCGAGCGCATCGAGGTTTTCCGTGGCCCGAACACCGTCAGCTACGGCGCCAACGCGCTGATGGCTGTGGTCAATATCATCACCCGTAAACCCGCCGACAGCCACGGCACGCGGCTGAAAGTCACCCGTGGCCAGCGCGGTATCAACGATTTCTACGCCAGCCAGGGCATGGGCTGGGACAGCGGCGATTTGCGCCTGTCGTTGTCTGGCCAGCAAGACGACGGCTTCGACTCGGACCGCACCGGCACCGATTACCGCGACAGCCGTCGCTTGAACCGCTTCAGCCTCGCCGTCAGCCAGACGCTCAATGAAAACCAGAGCATCGACTGGCAACTGAATGCCAAGGACGGGACTAACCAGCGGCCCTATACCTACCGTCCGGTGTTCTCGGGGATTACCGCCGCCGGGGACAATTCTGACGTCATCGCCAAGGACTATGCCGGCTCGATGCGCTGGAACCTGGACATCAATCCCGATCACAGCCTTTATATTCAAGGCTCGGCGCAACACTGGGATCGCCAGCAGACGTGGCGCGCCTGCGATGCCGAGGTCTCGTTCAGCCCGGAGCTGACCCAACTGTGGCAACTCAACCCCAATTACACCGAACGTCTGGCGCGTAACATGCTGCGCTACACCGGTTCCGGCGCACCGGCGGGCACTGAGGCGGAACGTGCGCTGGGCAATCAGGTATTGAGGCAATGGCAAAACGGCGCCCGGCAAACCCTCTGCGGCGACATTGACCAGAGCGCCCGGGAATCGCGCTACGACCTCGAACTGCAAGACACACTCAGCCTGTCCGACAGTCTGCGGTTGGTCAGTGGCATGAATTATCGTTACGACCGGGCAAATTCAGAGACCTACTTCAATGGCACGCTCGACGACACGACCTGGCGAGCGTTCGGCCAACTCGAGTGGCGAGCCACCGAGCACTGGTTGCTGCAGGGCGGGGTGATGTACGAAGACTCACAATTGACCGGCAACTCGCTGACCCCGCGGGTGGCGGTCAATTACCTGATCAATCCGCGCCATGGCTTGCGCGCGGTGTATTCGGAAGCCATCCGTTCGCCGGACATGTTCGAGAACAACGTCAACTGGAGCTACCAGGTAACCAACTTGCGACCCAGTGCGTACGGCCAGACCAGCGCCCGCTATTTCGTCAAGACCCGCGGCCCGGGCGACCTCGAACAGGAACGCATGCGCTCCCGGGAATTGGGCTATAACGGTTACTTCGCCGAATGGGGGCTGGCGGTCGACGTGAAGCTGTTCTATGACGAAATCACCGGCATGATCAGCGAACCGCTGCGCAACAACCAGTACATCGCCAGCAACTCGAACAGCTCGCGCTTCACCGGGACTGAAACCCAGCTGGATTGGCGCCTCAGCAGCGCCGATCGTTTGCGCCTGACCTATGCCTATGTCGATGCCGAGGCGAGCAACCCGCTGGATGCACAACAGACTGCCCGCAACAGCGGCTCAGCCGGTTGGCTACGCAGCTGGGGCCATGGCTGGAACAGCGCGCTCTTCTACTATGGAGCCGACGCTCTCAACGGTTACCGCTTCGAACGGGTCGACACCCGCATCGCCAAACGCATCGGTTTGGGCAAGGCCAATCTGGAGCTGGCCGGGGTCCTCCAGCAACGCCTCGACAATCAGCCCACCACCTTCGTCGACAACCATTACGACGAACGCCGGGTGCTCTACTTCAGCGCGGAGCTGGAGTTTTAAGATGCAGCATCGCCCGTCACCGAAGACGCCAACCCTTGGCCGCCTGCTGGCCGGGTTGTGCCTGGTGTTTACCTGTTTGCTGTGCAGTCTGCCGGCACGGGCCGCCGACATTCTGCTGACGGGTGCCGAGGACAGCCCCGGCGTGGAGTCTTTCGTTCAGGCCCTCAGTGAATTGCGCCCCACCGACAGCGTGCGCTTCCAGCCTGTCGCCAGCCTGCCGTCCCCAGGCCAACTGCCCGTCGACATCCGCCTGGTTCTGCTCGACTTGCCCAGCCTCGACTGGCGCCTGCAAGACCCTCAGGGCCCGGCAACGCTGGTGCTGCGCATCAGCCGCCTGCAAGCCCGCCAACGCTTGGGCAACGACCTGCCCCCGCACCTCAGCCTGCTCTGGAGCGATCCGCCGCTGGATCGACAGTTGCGCCTGACCCGACTGCTCCTGCCTGAGGCCCGGCGGGTCGGTGTGCTTTTCGACAGCCACAGCGAATTCCTTTTGAAAGAACTGCGCCAGGCCGCCCTGCCCCTGGGCCTTGAAGTGGTCACCGAGCGTTGGGATAACACCCATGACAGCCGCCCCTTACAGGCCCTGCTGAAACGCAGCGATGTGCTGCTGGGCCTGGACGACCCTGATCTGTATAACCCGAAAACCGTGAAAAACTTGCTGCTCAGCAGCTATGCGCGGCAACTGGCGCTGATCGGTCCGAACGCAGCCTTTGTCAGGGCCGGCAGTCTGGCCAGTACTTACAGCGACCAGAACGATTGGCTGAAGATTCTCGACGAGCTGCTCGACCGCCCCTCGAACACCTGGCCACGCGCACTTTATCCGCAACACTTCAAGGTCTTAAGCAATCCGCAAGTGGCTCGTTCACTCAGTATTGAACCGATGAACGAAGCCTCTGTCGCAACACAGCTGGCCGAAGGAGAACGCCGCCCATGACCTTTCGTCGCGGTTGGGACATCAATACCCGCACCCAGATCATCAGCCTCGGCCCGGCCCTGCTGCTGACGTTGCTGCTGATCAGTTTTTTCACCTTCGTGCGAATCCAGGACTTGCGCCAGGAACTCAATCACACCGGCCAGCTGATTGCCAATCAACTGGCGCCGGCCACTGAATACGGGGTAATTTCGGGCAACAACGAAGTGCTCGAAAGTTTGCTCAAGGCCACCCTGGCGACGCCTAACGTACGTTTTCTGGAAGTACAGGACAGAGCCAACCGGATTCTGGTGTACGTCGAGCAACCGTCGCAAGCCCACAACCGCTCGCATCAGGTCGAAGTGTTCCAGGCACCGGTACGCCTGCAACGCATCGCGCTCAACAATGACTTTTTCCAGAACAGCCGTACCGTCGCCAGCGCGCCGGGCGAGGATTATCTGGGCCGGGTGATCGTCGGCCTGTCCAATGACGCCTTCAACCAACGCCAACAGGAAATCCTCTTCAAGGCCGGGATCCTGGCCTTGTTCGCTCTGTTATTTACATTTTTGCTGGCTCGGCGCCTGGCCGGCAGCCTGTCGCAACCGATCCACGACATCGGCAATGCGGTCAAGGCGATCCAGAAAGGCGACTACAAAACACCCCTGCCGATTGTCGACGACACTGAACTGGGCGCCCTGTCGCAACACATCAACAACCTTGCCCAAGGCCTTGAACAAGCCAGTCGCGAACAGCATCAGGCCATGGCCCAATTGATCCAGACCCGCGAGGAAGCGGAAAAGGCCAACAGCGCCAAATCCAATTTCCTCGCAATGATGAGTCACGAATTGCGCACGCCGATGAATGGCGTGCTGGGCATGCTGCAGCTGCTGGAAACCACGACGTTGACCGAGGAGCAGATCGAGTACGCGGCGCTGGCCTCGGAATCCACCGAACACCTGCT
The DNA here is from genome assembly GCF_964063345.1 of Pseudomonas lini. Lineage (NCBI taxonomy): Bacteria > Pseudomonadati > Pseudomonadota > Gammaproteobacteria > Pseudomonadales > Pseudomonadaceae > Pseudomonas > Pseudomonas lini. The sequence continues at coordinate 4,952,378 of NZ_OZ061318.1, read as the reverse complement.
CAAAGTGATCAACGACATTCTCGATTTCTCGCGCATCGAGCGTTCGGAACTGGAGCTGGAGCACATTCCGTTCAACCTCGCGGACCTGATTGGCAGTTGCGCCCAGTCATTCCAGCACAGCGCGGTGCAACGCGGGCTAGAACTGCAACTGCGGGTACCCGAGGACATGCGCGCCCTTCAGGTTCAGGGCGATCCGACGCGGATCCGGCAGATTCTGGTTAATCTGATCGGCAACGCGCTGAAGTTCACCGAACGGGGCAGCGTCGCGATCGAACCGCAGTGGCAGTCCCTGGATCACCAACTGCTGTGGTTCACTTGCTCCGTGCGCGACAGCGGAATCGGCATCCCGCCCGCAAGCCTGGAATTGATGTTCAATGCGTTCCAGCAGGCCGACAGTTCTATTTCAAGACGCTACGGCGGCACAGGATTGGGGCTGCCGATTGCCCGCACGCTGGCTGAGCGGATGGGCGGCACCTTGCGCGCTCAGAGCGAAGAAGGCGTTGGCTCGGTGTTCACCCTGGAAATCCCGTTGGCTCTGTATAAGCAGCCACTGCCGGTGCGGACCCCGAGAGGTCATACCGGCAATGACCACGGCGAAGGTCGCAATGTGCTGCTGGTGGAGGACAATCCGGTCAACCGCACTGTTGTTGAAGCAATGTTGCGCAGTCTGGGCTTTACTGTCAGCGTCGTCACCGATGGTGCACAAGCGGTGCGTAGTGCCGAGAGCCTGATTTTCGAAGCGATTCTGATGGACTGCCGACTGCCGGTCATCGACGGCTATGAGGCCACCCGACAGATTCGCCGACTGCCCGGCTGCGCTGACGTGCCAATCATCGCTCTGACGGCCAACGCCTTGCAGGGCGACCGCGAAGCCTGCTTATCGGCGGGAATGAACGATTACCTGGCCAAGCCCTTTAAACGCACTGATCTACAGCAAATTCTGCAGCGATGGGTGCAGTAGTACAGGCCTTTCGGCTATCTGCGACTGGCGTGAACGACGAAAGTGCGGCAGTCTTAGGCACCCGAACAGGCCCGAAAAGGGGCTTGAATAATAATTTCAGTGCACAAGTGTACATTCATGTCCTTGGTGCTGTGACTTTCACCACAACGCAATAGTCTATGAGTAGGCTGCTGACTCGAGGCATGAACGCTTCGATCGGCCGGGAAGATTCGCCCCACCCTGCCGCATGGACTATTGAGGAGCTCGCATGACCAAACAAAACGCCTTTACCCGGGAAGACCTGCTGCGCTGCAGTCGCGGTGAGCTGTTCGGCCCAGGTAACGCGCAACTGCCCGCCCCGAACATGCTGATGGTCGATCGCATCACCCATATCAGCGAAGAAGGTGGCAAGTACGGCAAAGGTGAATTGGTCGCCGAGCTGGATATCACTCCAGACCTGTGGTTCTTCGCCTGCCACTTCGAAGGTGATCCGGTGATGCCGGGCTGCCTGGGCCTCGATGCCATGTGGCAACTGGTCGGTTTCTTCCTCGGCTGGCAAGGTCTGCCGGGCCGCGGTCGCGCCTTGGGTTCGGGCGAAGTGAAATTCTTTGGCCAGGTACTGCCGACCGCCAAGAAAGTCACCTATAACATTCATATCAAACGCGTCCTCAAGGGCAAGCTGAACATGGCCATTGCCGATGGTTCGGTGACCGTCGACGGTCGCGAAATCTACACCGCCGAAGGCCTTCGGGTCGGCGTTTTCACCTCCACTGACAACTTCTAAGGGTTATCCGCATGCGCCGCGTCGTTATCACTGGTCTGGGCATCGTTTCGTGCCTGGGCAATGACAAAGAGACCGTCTCCGCTAACCTGCGTGCAAGCCGCCCTGGCATCCGGTTCAATCCGGAATATGCCGAAATGGGTCTGCGTAGCCAGGTTTCCGGCTCCATTGACCTTCCCCTCGAAGAACTGATCGATCGCAAGATCTTTCGCTTCGTCGGCCACGCGGCGGCTTACGCCTACCTGGCCATGAAAGATGCCATCGCAGACTCCGGCCTGACCGAAGAGCAAGTTTCCAACGTGCGTACCGGCCTGATCGCCGGCTCCGGTGGCGCGTCGACCTTGAACCAGATGGAAGCGCTGGACATCCTGCGCGAGAAAGGCGTCAAGCGCGTCGGCCCGTACCGCGTCACGCGGACCATGGGCAGCACCGTCTCAGCCTGCCTGGCCACGCCGTTCAAGATCAAGGGTGTGAACTACTCGATCTCCTCCGCTTGCGCCACCAGTGCTCACTGCATCGGTAACGCCATGGAACAGATCCAGCTGGGCAAGCAGGACATCGTTTTCGCCGGTGGTGGTGAAGAAGAACACTGGAGCCAATCGTTCCTGTTCGACGCCATGGGCGCCCTGTCCACCCAGTACAACGAAACCCCGGAAAAAGCTTCCCGTGCCTACGACGCCAAGCGTGACGGTTTCGTCATTGCCGGCGGTGGCGGCATGGTCGTGGTCGAAGAGCTGGAACACGCTCTGGCCCGCGGCGCGAAGATCTACGCGGAAATCGTTGGCTACGGCGCGACCTCCGACGGCTACGACATGGTCGCCCCAAGCGGCGAAGGCGCCATCCGCTGCATGCAGATGGCCATGTCCACCATCGACGCACCGATCGACTACCTGAACACCCACGGCACCTCGACTCCGGTCGGCGACGTCATGGAAATGAAAGGTGTGCGCGAAGTGTTCGGCGACAAGGCTCCGGCCATCAGCTCCACCAAGAGCCTGTCGGGTCACTCCCTGGGCGCCGCTGGTGTTCACGAAGCGATCTACTGCCTGCTGATGATGGAAGGCAACTTCATGGCGGGTTCGGCCAACATCGACGAACTGGACCCGGAAGTGGCAGACATGCCAATCCTGACCAAGACTCGCGAAGACGCCACCATCAACACCGTGATGAGCAACAGCTTCGGCTTCGGTGGCACCAATGCCACGCTGGTACTGAAGCGTTGGGCAGGTAAGTAATTACCCGCTGCTGAGCCGCACATGAAAACGCCCCGACTGGTTCGGGGCGTTTTTTTTGGGCCTGAAATAATTGATCGGGCACGGCACGAAACCTGTGGGAGCTGGCTTGCCAGCGATGGCGGTGGGTCAGTCGACATCAATGTGGAATGATAAATGGCTATCGCAGGCAAGCCAGCTCCCACAGGTTATGCGGTATCACAAACATGAAACATTTGTCATGAAACTCAATGGCCTGCGACTGAATGTCGCGTATTTCGCGGGCTGCAGGACTTTTGCCGATTCTGCAAAAATGGGTTGCCGAACTCTGCCATTTACTTAGCCAGCTAACAAAATATATAACAAAGGCCTGCACACGCCTTGCTGCAGATAACAGAGATGGGAGCTAGCAGATGACTGTAAAAGTAACTGAACGCGACGATTCACACATGTCCCATGAAGGCATCGCCGCCGGTATCCGCATCTGGGATGTACATCAACAAGACCTGCTGGTCGGGATGTTCCAGTCCGAGACCGAAGCCCACCAATACAAGGCCGAACTGGAAACACTGGAGCAGCAGCGCGAAGCGCGCTCTGCATAATTCACCGCATTGCCCTTGAATCAGTAAGAACCTGTGGCGAGGGAGCTTGCTCCCGCTTGAGTACGTAGCACTCACAAAAATCGGCAATTGCTGGCAGATTTTAAGGGCCGCTACGCAGCCCAACGTCGGAACGCCGCCCGGAGCAAGCTTGCTCGCCACAAAGGTTTACCACATCAGATCATCAGGGATCTGATAGGCCGCGTACGGATCGTCTTCGACGCTGACTTCTTCGGTCTTCACATTCAGCTGCACGATGCGCTGTGGATCGCGTTCCTGGATCTTCAGGGCCGCCTCACGCGGGATCACTTCATAACCGCCGGCGTGGTGCACGATCGCCAGGAAGCCATTGCTGAGCTGGTTGCGCATCAGGGTATTGACGGAGATGCGCTTGACCTTCTTGTCATCGACGAAGTTGTAGTAGTCCTCGGTGGTCAGCTTGGGCAGGCGCGAGACTTCGATCAATTGCTTGATCTGAGCGGCGCGGGCTTTCGCTTCGGCCTTCTCCTGCTGCTGGCGGTTAAGCTCCTGGTCGCGCTTGACCTTCTCGGCCATGGCTTCCTGAGCGGCACGCTGCTGGGAGTCATCAAGTTCGATCTGACCTTTGTGGGCCAGACGTTGCTGCTTCTGCTTCTCTTTGCCGACCTGTTTGGCCTGCTTTTGATTGACCAGCCCTGCTTTGAGCAACTGGTCGCGAAGGGAAATGCTCATGGTGCTTATTTCTCACTTAGGCAACTGCTCAACCGCAGCTGGGCAAATTCTTTTCCTGACGTTTGGCTTCGCCCCACAAGGCGTCCAACTCTTCGAGGGTGCAATCTTCTATGGGACGGTGGGTGTCGCGCAATGCCTGTTCGATAAATCGGAAGCGTCTTTCAAATTTTGAGTTCGCGCCGCGCAGTGCGGTTTCCGGATCGACCTTAAGATGTCGCGCCAGATTGACCACGGAAAACAGCAGGTCGCCGACTTCATCGGCAATCGCTACCGAGTCATTGTCGGCCATGGCTTCGAGCACTTCATCGAGCTCTTCGCGAACCTTGTCGAGTACCGGCAAGGCGTCCGGCCAGTCGAAACCGACCTGCCCTGCGCGCTTCTGCAGTTTTGCCGAACGGGACAGCGCCGGCAACGCGGCAGGCACGTCGTCGAGCAAGGATAACTGTTCCGGCGCCGAAGACTTCTCGGCGCGCTCTTGCGCCTTGATCTCTTCCCAGCGTTGCTTGACCTGTTCTTCATTCAAACGCGGGATGTCCAGCGGCGCATACAGATCACCGGTGGGGAACACGTGAGGATGACGGCGGATCAGCTTGCGCGTGATGCTGTCGACCACGCCATCGAACTCGAAGCGCCCTTCTTCCCTGGCCAGTTGGCTGTAATAAACCACCTGGAACAGCAAGTCGCCCAACTCACCCTGCAGATGATCGAAGTCCCCACGCTCGATCGCGTCAGCGACTTCGTAGGCTTCTTCCAGGGTATGCGGGACGATGGTCGCGTAGGTTTGCTTGATGTCCCACGGGCAGCCGTACTGCGGGTCGCGCAGACGGGTCATCAAGTGCAGCAAGTCTTCAAGTGAATACATCTTTTATCAATCTCTGCGAGAACCTGTGGGAGCCGGGCTTGCCCGCGATGGCATCACCTCGGTCATCCTGAGAAACCGAGGGGATGCCATCGCAGGCAAGCCAGCTCCCACAAAAGCCCGGCGACCACAAAAAATGGTCGCTTTACGGCGTGCGGTTACGGCGGGTTTCGATGATGTTCGGCAACTGGGAAATCCGCCCCAGCAACCGCCCCAGCGCATCCAGCCCCGGAATCTCGATGGTCAGGGACATCAACGCCGTGTTGTCCTCTTTGTTCGAACGGGTGTTGACCGCCAGCACATTGATCCGCTCGTTGAGCAGCACCTGCGACACGTCACGCAGCAGACCGGAACGGTCGTAGGCGCGAATGATGATGTCCACCGGATAGGTGAGCACCGGCACCGGCCCCCAACTGACCTGGATGATCCGCTCCGGCTCGCGCCCGGCCAGTTGCAGCACCGAGGCGCAGTCCTGACGGTGAATGCTCACGCCACGGCCCTGGGTGATGTAACCGACGATCGCATCTCCCGGCAGCGGCTGGCAGCAGCCGGCCATCTGGGTCATCAGGTTGCCGACGCCCTGGATCTGAATGTCGCCACGCTTGCCCGGTTTGTAGCCGGTGGCTTTGCGCGGGATCAGTTCCAGCTGTTCGTTGCCGCGTTCCGGCTCGACCAGTTGCTGCGCCAGGTTCACCAGTTGCGCCAGGCGCAAATCGCCTGCGCCCAATGCGGCGAACATGTCCTCGGCGGTCTTCATGTTGGCCTTCTCGGCCAGCTTGTCGAAGTCCACCTGCGGCAGACCGAGGCGATTGAGTTCGCGCTCGAGCAAGGTTTTACCGGCCGCGACGTTCTGATCGCGCGCCTGCAATTTGAACCAGTGAACGATCTTCGCCCGCGCCCGCGAGGTGGTGATGTAACCCAGGTTCGGGTTCAGCCAGTCGCGGCTCGGAGTACCGTGCTTGCTGGTGATGATCTCGACCTGTTCACCGGTTTGCAGGCTGTAGTTGAGCGGCACGATGCGCCCGTTGATCTTGGCGCCGCGGCAGTTGTGACCGATTTCGGTGTGCACGCGGTAGGCAAAGTCCAGCGGTGTCGCGCCCTTCGGCAAGTCGATGGCGTGACCGTCCGGGGTAAAGATGTAGACCCGGTCCGGCTCGATATCGACCCGCAGTTGTTCGGCAAGGCCACCAATGTCACCGAGCTCTTCGTGCCACTCGAGGACCTGACGCAGCCAGGAAATTTTCTCCTCGTAGTGATTGGAGCTGGACTTGACGTCGGTGCCTTTGTACTTCCAGTGCGCACACACCCCCAGCTCGGCTTCTTCGTGCATCGCGTGGGTGCGGATCTGCACTTCCAGCACCTTGCCTTCAGGGCCGATGACCGCGGTGTGCAGCGAGCGGTAGCCGTTCTCTTTCGGGTTGGCGATGTAGTCGTCGAATTCTTTCGGGATGTGCCGCCACAGGGTGTGGACGATGCCGAGCGCGGTGTAGCAATCGCGCATTTCCGGCACCAGCACGCGAACCGCACGCACGTCGTAGATCTGGCTGAACTCCAGACCCTTGCGCTGCATTTTGCGCCAGATCGAATAGATGTGTTTGGCCCGGCCGCTGATGTCGGCATCGACGCCGGTGGCCTGCAACTCTTCTTTGAGTTGGGTCATCACGTCGGCGATGAAGCGCTCGCGATCCAGCCGTCGCTCGTGGAGCAACTTGGCGATCTGCTTGTACTGGTCGGGCTCAAGGTAGCGGAAGGACAAGTCCTCCAGCTCCCACTTGATGTGACCGATACCGAGGCGGTGGGCCAGCGGCGCGTAAATGTCGAAGACTTCACGGGCGACGCGGTTGCGCTTCTCGTCGTCAGCGGTTTTCACCGCGCGGATCGCACAGGTGCGCTCGGCCAGTTTGATCAGCGCGACGCGCACGTCGTCGACCATGGCCACGAGCATTTTGCGCAGGTTTTCGACCTGGCCCTGAGTGCCCAGCACCAGCGATTGACGGGGGCTCAGGCTGGCGCTGATCGCCGCCATGCGCAACACGCCGTCGATGAGTTTGGCGACCACCGGACCGAAACGCTGGCTGACCGCCGGCAATTGGATCTGGCCTTCGCGCACGCCGCGGTACAGCACGGCTGCGACCAACGAATCCTGGTCGAGTTTGAGGTCGGCGAGAATCTCGGCGATCTCAAGGCCCGTGCGGAAACTCGAGGTCCCTTCGGACCACAGATTCTTCGCCGCATTGGCTTGCTGTTCGGCCTCGCGAGCGTACTCGCAGGCTTCCTTCAAGGCTTCGCGATCCAGTGCCAGATCGACACTGACCGCATGATCGAGCCAAGCCTCGAGGTTGATACTGCCGTCAGTATTGATCGGCTGGTGTGCTCTCACCTGTACCATCTTGCTTTACCTTCCCTACGACGCAGATTCAATGCGTCAAATCGCTGACCTTCGCTGCCCGTGTGCGCTCGCGGGGCTAAGACGAATGCATGTGCACGGGCGGGTCAGTCGGACCAGACGAGCCGTCCTAGCTCGCTTCAAATAACGCCATGGCCTCGACATGTGCCGTCTGAGGAAACATATCGAGAATCCCGGCACGTTTTAACCGGTAGCCCTGCTTGATCAATTCGACCGTGTCGCGCGCCAGCGTTGCCGGGTTGCACGACACATACACCAATCGTTTGGCGCCCAGGGACGCCAGCTTGCGCACCACCTCAAAAGCGCCGTCGCGAGGTGGGTCCAAGAGTACCGCACAAAAGCCTTCATCGGCCCATTCGGCATCGGCCAAAGGCCGGGATAAATCGGCCTGAAAAAACTTCGCGTTATGCAGATTATTGCTGACAGCATTCGCGGCGGCACGCTCGACCATCGCCTGCACGCCCTCCACCGCCACCACTTCGCGAACGGTTTTGGCCAGCGGCAAGGCAAAGTTGCCCAACCCACAAAACAGGTCCAGAACCCGTTCATCAGATTTCGGCGCCAGCCACGCCAACGCCTGGGCGACCATCGCTTCGTTGACCTCGGCGTTGACCTGGATGAAATCTCCCGGCCGATACGCCAGGTTCAAGTCCCACTGCTCAAGGCGATAACCCAGCGACTGATCGGCCTCGACCGGTTGTGGCTCGCCGTCACCATGCAGCCACAACTGAGCTTCATGGAACGCGCAGAATTCCTTGAGGATGGTCATGTCGGCTTCGGACAACGGCGCCATGTGCCGCAGCAACACCGCCAACGACGAACCGCTGAACAACTCCACATGCCCCAGCGCCTGAGGTTTGCTCAAGCGCCGCAGCATCTCCGGCAAGCGGCTCATGATCGGTTGCAAGGGCTGTACCAGCACCGGGCATTCGTTGATGGCGACGATGTCCTGACTGCCGGCAGCGCGGAAGCCGACTTCGAGTTTTTTCGCTTTCATGTCCCAACGCACCGCCACTCGGGCGCGACGGCGGTAACCGAATTCCGGACCGCTCAACGGCGCTGCCCACTCTTCAGGTTCGACACCGGCAACCCGCGACAATTGCTCGGCGAGCATGCGCTGTTTCAGGGCGAGCTGTTCGTTGTGGGGCAAATGCTGCACGCTGCACCCGCCGCAGCGAGCGGCATGAGCGCACGGTGCCGGGCGACGCAAATCACTGGCCTGGAACACGCGCTCAGTGCGCGCCTCGACCACTTTGCCGTGGGCACCCAAGACTCGCGCCTCGACGTCTTCACCGGCCAATGCGCCGATGACGAACCAGGTGCGACCTTCGAAAAACGCGATACCGCGACCGTCATTAGCCAGGCGCTCGATGGTCAAGCGCTGCTTTTTGCCGGTCGGGACTTGCGGTGCCTTGCTGCCGCCCGTGGGCTGGAAGCGCAGGCCTCTCTCTTGCTTGGCCATCAGTTGGGCGCGTCGAAAATGCCGGTCGACAAGTAACGGTCGCCACGGTCGCAGATGATCGCGACGATCACCGCGTTTTCAACTTCTTTGGACAGACGCAGCATCGCCGCCACGGCACCGCCCGAAGACACGCCGCAGAAGATGCCTTCTTCGCGCGCCAGACGACGCGTCACGTCTTCGGCTTCGCTTTGCGCCATGTCGACGATCCGGTCTACGCGATCGGCCTGATAAATCTTCGGCAGATATTCCTGCGGCCAGCGACGGATGCCCGGAATCGCCGAGCCTTCCATCGGTTGCAGGCCGATGATCTGAACGTTGTCGTTCTGCTCTTTCAAGTAGCGCGAAACGCCCATGATGGTGCCGGTGGTGCCCATCGAGCTGACGAAATGAGTGATGGTGCCTTCGGTCTGCCGCCAGATTTCCGGACCGGTGGTGGTGTAGTGCGCCTCGGGGTTGTCACCGTTGGCGAACTGATCCAGCACCTTGCCGCGGCCTTCGGCTTCCATTCGCTGGGCGAGGTCGCGGGCGCCTTCCATGCCTTCTTCCTGGCTGACCAGAATCAGCTCGGCGCCATAAGCCGTCATGGCGGCTTTACGCTCGGCGCTGGAATTGTCCGGCATGATCAGGATCATCTTGTAACCCTTGATCGCGGCAGCCATCGCCAGGGCGATCCCGGTGTTGCCCGAGGTCGCTTCGATCAGCGTATCGCCGGCGTGGATCTGCCCGCGCAATTCGGCGCGGGTGATCATCGACAGCGCAGGACGGTCCTTGACCGAACCCGCCGGGTTGTTCCCTTCAAGCTTGAGCAAAAGGGTGTTGCTGGTGGCGCCAGGCAGGCGCTGCAAACGGACCAGCGGAGTGTTGCCGACGCAATCGGCGATGGTTGGGTACTGCAAGGTCATGGCGTATTCGCAATCCAGACTGCGGGGGCGCCTATCATACCGGCAAACGCGCGCAGGCCATATCACGCAAAGTAAGGGGCTTATGGCGAATGGGAATAAGGGTTGGTTTCGTATTGAATGTGAGGGCCTCATCGCGGGCAAGCCCGCTCCCACAGGGTTTGGGGTTGATCACACAATTTGTGGCAGACAGATATCAACTGTGGGGGCTTGCCCGCGATGGCGTCATCACTAACACCGTTATCATCCGCCAATAACCGCATATTCAGCCGCAACCCTGCCCCGCTATTCTCCGCCCACAACCGCCCACCCTGGCGCTGCACCGCATTCCTCGCGATGCTCAAACCCAATCCGAATCCACCATCCCCCGGCCGCGAACCATCGAGCCGGATAAACGGCGAAAAAATCCGTTCAAGATCCTCGTCAGCCACCCCGCCGCCCTCGTCTTCCAGCCACAAGTGCCAGAAATCGCCATCACGCCGACCACCGAGCGTCACGACACCGCCCTTGGGTGAATGACGAATGGCATTGCGCAGAATGTTTTCCAGCGCCTGGGCCAGGGTATTGAGATGGCCACGCACCCAGCAGGATGCATCCACTGCACAGTGCAACTGACTCGCCGGCCAGCCACTTTCATAGCAGGCGTTTTCCGTGAGCATTTCCCACAAGGCCTGGACCTGGATCGCTTCATCGGGCAACCGCGCGCGCTCGGTGTCGAGCCAGGCCAGTTGCAGGGCGTCCTCGACCAAGCGCTGCATGCCGTCGACTTCCCGGCCAATCCGTTCGCGCAGTTGCCCCAGGTCTTGCTCGCTTTCGCTGGCTACCCGCAGCCGGCTCAGTGGTGTGCGCAATTCGTGGGACAGGTCGCGCAGCAGTTGCTGTTGCAGGGCCACCGTGCCTTGCAGACGCTCGGCCATGTGATCGAAAGCCCTGCCCAGTTCACCCAATTCATCCGAACGATTGGTGGTGCGACTCGATAAACGCACAGTCAGTTGGTCGGCGCGCCAGGCGTTGGCCTGCTCGCGCAAGCTGTTCAATGGCACGACCAACAATCGATACAGCCCCACGCACAGCAGCAGGGTGAACAGCCCGGGAATCACCCCATTGGTGATCACCCGCCAAAACACCCGGTAGCGTCCGGGCATGAAACGTTGAGGCAACTCGATCACCAGGCTGCCGGCAGACGGGTCGTTGGGAAATGGAATTTTCAGCCACGGCAGGCCTTGGTGACGCCGACTGACTGGCCAATCCAGACCGCGCAAAAAGGTCAGGCGCTGGATTTCCTGGTTGGCCAGCGGATGATTACTCAGCGATTGCAAGTCGGCGCCGATGACACCGACCCAAGTCGACTCACGCTGGCGGACACGCTGCAACCAGGCATCTATGCCTGCACTCTGCTGTTCGTTCCACGCCCGCTCCGCCTCGGCGGCGTAGCGCATCAGGGTGCCCCGGGCCTCGTCGGACAGGAACAGGTTTTTCTTTTCCATGTAGCGGCCCCAGGACCAGCTCAACCAGATCATCAGCAGACAGAACGCCACCAACAAGCAAGCCAGTTTCCAGAACAGTGAATGCCTGCCCGGCACGTCAGACCATTTCATCGGCCGCACTCAAGACATACCCCTTGCCCCAGACCGTACGCACTTCACGCTCGGTGTAACCGATGGCCTTGAGTTTGCGGCGAATCTGACTGATGTGCATGTCGAGGCTGCGGTCATGGGGCGCATAACCGCGCTGCAACACCTGCTGATAAAGGAACGCCTTGCTCAGTACTTCATCGCCGTTGCGATTCAATGTATCCAGCAACCGATATTCGCTGCGAGTCAGGCCGGCCGCGTGCCCGCCCAAAAAGACCTCGCACCGCTCATCGTCGAAACGCAGGCTGTCCATCGCAGGAGTAATCGGTGCCGGCGCCGGCCGCCGGTCGAGCGCCACCCGCCGCAGGATCGCCTCGATGCGCACTCGCAACTCGGCCATGCTGAAAGGTTTGGGCAGGTAATCGTCGGCGCCGAGGCGAAAGCCACTGATGCGATCCGCCTCCGCGCCCAGCGCCGACATCAGCACCACTGGCGTGGAATGGCTCTGGCGCAGTTGGGTCAGCACCGCCAGGCCATCCAGCCCCGGCAGCAGAATATCCATCAACACCACATCGAAGGCTTGCTGGCGGGCAATGGCCAACCCTTCCTGACCGTTCTGGCACCAGGTCACCTGAAAACCGCAGCGCCCCAGATGCTCATGGACATAAGCACCGAGCACCAGATCGTCTTCGATGGAGAGGATTCGGGGATGGCCAACAGAGATGGGAGTCATGAGTATCTGCAAATAATTCTCAGTCGCCGATTATTCAAGATTGCCTCGACAGGGGCAAGCCAAGGTTTGCCCCTCCGCGACCAAAGCATTGAACTGGCCGACGAATGACGACATCAATTTTACGAAGATTGCCCGCATGCAAATCGCTACACTGCGCAGGTGGCGCGTGCCGGACGCATGTGCAGGTCAATAAACAGCTGGATGCGGGAGAGATGCGTGCTCAAGAAACTGGGAATTAAAGGCCGCGTGCTGTTGCTGACTCTGTTGCCGACCACCCTGATGGCGCTGGTCCTGGGCGGCTATTTCACCTGGATGCAGCAATCGGACCTGCAATCCCAACTCATGCAGCGCGGCGAAATGATTGCCGAGCAGCTGGCACCGCTGGTGGCCCCGGCCATGGGTCGCAAAGACAGCGACCTGCTGGAACGCATTGCCACCCAGTTCCTGGAACAAACCGACGTGCGCGCGGTGACTTTCCTCGCCCCCGACCGCACACCGCTGGCCCACGCTGGCCCGACCATGCTCAATCAGGCCCCTTTGGGCAACGGCTCACAGCTGTTGCGCCGCAGTGGCAATGACGCCACGCGCTACCTGCTGCCGGTGTTCGGCAAGCACCGCAACCTGGCCGGCGACCTGATCCCCGATGAAGCCGACCGCCTGCTGGGCTGGGTCGAACTCGAACTGTCACACAGTGGCATGTTGCTGCGCGGTTACCGCAGCCTGTTCGCCAGCCTGCTGCTGATCGGCGCAGGCCTGATCGGAGCGGCGCTGTTGGCGTTGCGTATGGGCCGGACGATCAACCGGCCATTGAGCCAGATCAAACAAGCCGTGGCACAGCTCAAGGATGGTCATCTGGAAACCCGCCTGCCACCCCTCGGCAGCCAGGAGCTGGATGAACTGGCGTCCGGCATCAACCGCATGGCCGGGACCCTGCAGAACGCTCAGGAAGAATTGCAAAACAGCGTCGACCAGGCCACCGAAGACGTGCGTCAGAACCTGGAAACCATCGAAATCCAGAACATCGAGCTCGACCTGGCACGCAAGGAAGCCCTGGAGGCGAGCCGGATCAAATCCGAGTTCCTGGCCAACATGAGCCATGAAATCCGCACGCCGCTGAACGGCATTCTCGGCTTCACCCATTTGCTGCAAAAAAGCGAACTGACGCCGCGCCAGCTCGATTACCTGGGCACCATCGAAAAATCCGCCGATAGCCTGCTGGGGATCATCAACGAGATTCTCGACTTCTCGAAAATCGAGGCCGGCAAACTGGTGCTCGACCACATTCCGTTCAACCTGCGCGACCTGCTGCAAGACACCTTGAACATCCTTGCCCCGGCCGCCCACGCCAAAGAGCTTGAGCTGGTGAGCCTGGTCTATCGCGATACGCCATTGTCGCTGGTGGGCGATCCGCTGCGACTCAAGCAGATCCTCACTAACCTTGTGAGCAACGCGATCAAGTTCACCCGCGAAGGCACCATCGTCGCACGGGCCATGCTCGAAGAGGAGCATGAAGACAGCGTGCAACTGCGCATCAGCATTCAGGACACCGGCATCGGTCTGTCCAATCAGGACGTGCGCGCCTTGTTCCAGGCTTTCAGCCAGGCCGATAACTCGCTGTCCCGACAACCTGGCGGCACCGGCCTGGGGCTGGTGATTTCCAAACGCCTGATCGAGCAGATGGGCGGCGAGATCGGCGTCGACAGCACACCGGGTGAAGGTTCGGAATTCTGGATCAGCCTGAGCCTGCCCAAAACCCGCGACGACGCCGAAGACCTGCCCGGTCCACCGTTGCTCGGACAGCGGGTGGCGGTGTTGGAAAACCATGAGCTGGCCCGTCAGGCCTTGCAGCATCAACTAGAGGACTGCGGCCTGGCAGTCACGCCGTTCAATACCCTGGAAAGCTTGGCCAACGGCGTGACCGGCGCCCATCAGACCGATCAGGCCATCGGTCTGGCAGTGCTCGGCATCACCAGCAATGACATGCCGCCGGAGCGCCTCAACCAGCATATCTGGGACCTCGAACACCTGGGCTGCCGAGTGTTGGTGCTGTGCCCGACCACCGAACTGACGCTGTTCCACCTCTCGGTGCCCAACCCCCACAGCCAGCTGCAGTCCAAACCGGCCTGCACGCGCAAACTGCGCCGGGCCTTGTCGGATCTGGTCAACCCGCGCCAGCAGCGCAGCGACCCCGGCGAGCCACTTTCAAGCCGCGCGCCGAAGGTCCTTTGCGTCGATGACAACCCGGCCAATCTGCTGCTGGTACAAACCCTGCTCGAAGACATGGGCGCCAAGGTGCTCGCGGTGGAAAGCGGTTATGCCGCGGTCAAGGCCGTGCAGAACGAGACCTTCGACCTGGTGCTGATGGACGTGCAAATGCCCGGCATGGACGGCCGCCAGAGCACCGAAGCCATTCGCCAATGGGAAAGCGAGCGGCATTGCACGCCGCTACCGATCGTTGCCCTTACCGCCCACGCGATGGCCAACGAAAAACGCGCGTTGCTGCAAAGCGGCATGGACGACTACCTGACCAAACCCATCAGCGAACGGCAACTGGCACAAGTGGTGCTGAAATGGACCGGCCTGGCGTTGCGTAATCTGGGGCCGGAGCGCTCCAGCGAAAGCCACAACGGTCATGAGTTGCAGGTGCTCGATCACGATGAAGGGCTGCGCCTGGCGGCCGGCAAGGCCGATCTGGCGGCGGACATGCTGGCAATGTTGCTGGCTTCCCTGGAAGCCGACCGCGAGGCCATCCGCGTCGCCCGTGAAGCCAATGACCAGAATGCCCTGATCGAGCGGGTCCATCGCCTGCATGGGGCGACCCGTTATTGCGGCGTCCCGCAGCTGCGCGCCGCCTGCCAGCGCAGTGAAACCCTGCTCAAGCAACAGGACCCGAAAGCCCCCGGTGCGCTGGAAGAACTCGAACGAGCCATCAATCGCCTGGCGGCCCAGGCGCGCATCAATGCCTGATGCAGCGCAATAACGCTGGGCGCCTTGAAGGCTAAGCTCACCGCATTCCGGTTTGAGACTTCCAGGAGCACAGCATGCGCACGATTCTTTTCAGCAGCCAGACTTACGACCGCGACAGCTTTCTGAGTGCCGACCTTCCTGTCGGCATCGAGCTGCATTTCCAGTCGGCGCGACTGAGCCTCGACACCGTGGCGCTGGCGGAGCATCACGAAGTGGTCTGCGCCTTCATCAATGATGACCTCAGCGCTCCGGTACTCGAACGTCTGGCGGCGGGCGGCACACGCCTGGTTGCCCTGCGCTCGGCCGGTTACAACCATGTCGACCTGACGGTGGCGAAGCGCCTGGGGCTGGCGATTGTGCGGGTTCCGGCCTACTCGCCTCACGCGGTGGCCGAACATGCGGTGGCGCTTATCCTGGCGCTTAACCGCCGACTGCACCGTGCCTACAACCGTACCCGCGAGGGCGATTTCAGCCTGCATGGGCTGACCGGTTTCGACCTCGTGGGCAAGACCGTCGGCGTGGTCGGCACCGGGCAGATCGGCGCGACGTTCGCGAAAATCATGAACGGCTTCGGCTGCCAGTTGCTGGCCTGTGATCCTTACCCGAACCCGCAGGTCGAGGCGCTCGGCGCGCGCTACCTCAGCTTGCCGCAACTGCTGGCCGAGTCGCAGATCATCAGCCTGCATTGCCCGCTCAACGAACAGAGCAAACATTTGATCAACAGCGAGTCACTGGCGCACATGCAGCCCGGCGCGATGTTAATCAATACCGGGCGTGGCGGTCTGGTGGATACGCCGGCGCTGATCGATGCGTTGAAGGACGGCCAATTGGGCTATTTGGGGCTGGATGTGTATGAAGAGGAGGCGCAGCTGTTCTTCGAGGATCGCTCCGACCTGCCGCTGCAGGACGATGTGCTGGCGCGCCTGCTGACCTTTCCGAACGTCATCATCACGGCGCACCAGGCCTTCCTCACCCGTGAAGCGTTGGGCGCGATTGCCGCGACCACTCTGCACAACATCGCGGCCTGGGCGGCTGGTTCGCCACAGAATCAGGTCGAGAGCTGATCGGCTCAGGCCTTGGACAAAAGGTACATAAACGCCAGCCAGCCGAAACCCAGCAAGCGCTGCCCCAGCGAATGCCCGCGACGTAGCAGGAACCAGACAAAAAACGGCGGAAGCAAGAAAATCATCAGTTTCAGCCAGAGTTCCACCGGACGCGGCCCGCCGGGTGCCGGTGCCGGGATCTCTGCCTCGACTTCGGCTTTACGGTTGCGCCCGAAAGCGGCCGGGGTCACCCTGGGCACGTTCTCATTGGTCGGTAAACGCCCGAAAGAAAGAGGCGCCTGCGTTGCCGTCGACGTGGCGGGCTCTGCCACCGCAGGTGCACCGCAATGAATGCAAGCAGGCGCCGTGGAACTGATGCGTTGCTTGCATTCAAAACATTCGATCAACGCCATTTCTGTTCCTTAGAGATGCAAAAGCGGCAGTGTGCCATGACTCGACAGGTAATTCGAACCAGATCGAAGGTCACATGCCCGCGCCATGCTGCGTTCATGCCCGTGCTAGCATATCGCGCATATTTGGAGGACCCATGGTCGAACACGATTTCCGCTACAGCCTGATGAACCCGCAACACACCCTCACCGAATGCCGCGCCCTCGTGCCGGGGCGTTATCAAGTCACCGGCAACGGCGGCTCGATTCGTAATAACGACGTGCTGGTAGTGACCCTTAAAGGCAGCAAGGACTTGTCCATGCGCCTGACCGTCGAAACGGTTCGCCATCTGATCAACCCGCCGGGCCAATGGGTCGCGGTGGCCAGTGGTCCGGTGTTCGGCGAACTGGCGATCCATACCTGGAAAGTCAACTGCGACAGCTGTGCCAAAGAGCTGAGCTTTGAGTTCGCGGTCGACGCCAAACTGGGCAACAAGGCCGAAAAACCGGCGGCCACGGCACGGATTGCCGAGCTGGGGTGGGCCACTGTTGCTGACAAGCACCTGTGCAAGAAGTGCCAGGAGCCTGCGTGATGAAACGCCTTGCTCTGACCGCCATGGCCGGCGCCAGTCTGTTGGGCTGCGCCGCCGAGCCGGTGCAATTGCAACACAACCGCAGCTACATTCTGGAGTGGATCGGCGAGCGTCCGCTGATGGACTACAGCCACCTGACCATCACCCTCGATGATGACGGTCGGGCCTATGGCAACGGCGGCTGCAACCACTGGTTCGCGCCGTATACCCTGGAAGGCGACAAGCTGAGCTTCGGCAAGATCGGCAGCACCCGAAAAATGTGTGCGCCGGCGTTGATGGAGCAGGAAAAACGCTTCCTGCAGGCGCTGGAAAACGTGCAGCGCTGGGATGTTTCACCGATCGACCAGATGCGCTTCTGGCCAGCGCAAGGCAAGCCGTTGCGTTGGTGGCTTGAAGAGGGTTGATCAGGTAGCCAAGTGAGTGACTGTGGCGAGGGAGCTTGCTCCCGCTGGGCTGCGAAGCAGCCCTAAACCCTGAAGTGCACAGGTTTTGCGACTGCTGCGCAGCCGAGCGGGAGCAAGCCCCCTCGCCACAAAGTTCCCTCACCACAGGTCGGCGTTCGATCAGTTAATCGCCTGCAACGCCTCAAGCTTCGCCATCACCCCCGCCGCCGTCTGCTCCCCCATCAACTGTTCCCGCACCTTGCCCTTGTTATCGATGATGTAAGTCACTGGCAGCGCTTCACTGCGCGGCAATTCGAAAAGGTCGGCCGGGTCCTGCGCCAGCACGGTGAAAGCGATCCCCAGTTTCTCGCTGGCACTTTTCAGCTCTTCGCCCTGCACATTGTCGAAATTGACCCCGAACACCCCGATCTTCTTGCCCTTGAGCTGCTCGGACAAAACGTTCAACTCGGGAATCTCGGTACGGCACGGACCGCACCATTCGGCCCAGTAATTGAGCACCAGCCATTGTTTGTCCAGACGCTCGGCGGCGACTTTGTGACCATTTTGGTCGGTGCCATAGTCGTTGCCGCAGCCCCCCAGCAACAACGCCCCCATGATCGCCAATGCCGCTGCCAGTCGCCTTGTCATGTCTCGATCCTTGTCAAAAATAGAATGCACCTGCGACCCATCGCCTCCCAAGGTTCTGGATTACGCGCCGCACAGTTAGAATAGCCGCCACCTTACGCAAGATGCGACCCGCACATGACCGATCTGACGCTTTATCACAACCCGCGCTGCTCGAAATCCCGCGGTGCGCTCGAACTGCTCCAAGCTCGTGGCGTGGCTCCGACCGTGGTCCGCTACCTGGAAACCCCGCTCGACGCCGCGCAAATCCAGAGCCTGCTGAGCAAGCTCGGCATCAGCGCCCGGCAACTGCTGCGCACCGGCGAGGACGAGTACAAAACCCTCAACCTGGCCGACAGCAGCCTGAGCGAGGCGCAATTGATCGCCGCCATCGCCGCGCACCCGAAACTCATGGAGCGACCGATTCTCGAAGTCGGCGACAAAGCCATCATCGGCCGTCCGCCGGAAAATGTGCTGGAGTTGCTGCCGTGAGTGCGCCGTACATTCTGGTGCTGTATTACAGCCGCAGCGGCTCGACCAATGAAATGGCCCGGCAGATCGCCCGTGGTGTCGAGCAGTCCGGTATGGAAGCGCGCCTGCGCACCGTGCCGGCGATCTCCACTGAATGCGAAGCCGTGTCGCCGGACATTCCCGATGAAGGCGCGCTGTACGCCAGCCTCGACGACTTGAAGAACTGCGCCGGCCTGGCCCTCGGCAGCCCGACCCGGTTCGGCAACATGGCTGCACCGTTGAAGTACTTTCTCGATGGCACCAGCAACCTGTGGCTGACCGGCGCCCTGGTGGGCAAACCGGCTGGCGTGTTCACCTCCACCGCAAGCCTGCACGGCGGCCAGGAAACCACGCTGCTGTCGATGATGTTGCCGTTGCTGCACCACGGCATGCTTATTACCGGCCTGCCTTACAGCGAGTCGGCGCTGCTGGAAACCCGCGGTGGCGGCACGCCTTACGGCGCCAGCCATCACGCCGGTGCCGATGGCAAAAGCGGCTTGAATGAACACGAAGTTGCGCTGTGCCGGGCCTTGGGCCTGCGGTTGGCGAAGACTGCGCAAAAGTTGGTGAGCTGATATGGCCAAAAAGCCGAAGATTCTGCCTTCCATCGAATGGCTCGAACCGCGAGTACGGGCGATGCGCGTCATCAGCCTGCTGTGCTTTTTCGGCCTGGTGGGACTGCTTTGCGCCTACTACCTGATATTCGCCGACCTGCACGGCGCGCGGCCGTGGGTGATTCTGCTGATCGAACTGGTGCCGCTGCTGTTGCTGGCGCCGGGGATGATCGTCGGCAGCGCCCGCGGGCATTCGTGGATGTGCTTTGTGGTGAATCTGTATTTCATGAAGGGCGCATTGGCCGCGTATGACCCGAACCGGCAGCTGTTCGGTTTACTGGAGATGGGCGCGAGCCTGGCGGTGTTCTGCTCGGCAATGTTGTATGTGCGGTGGCGGTTTCAGTTGAACCGCAAGTTGGCGGGTGAAGGCGAAACCTCCGTCGCCTGACATACCGCCATCGCGGGCAAGCCCGCTCCCACAGGATCTCTGTTGAAACACAAATGTGTGATCGACGCAAAAACGTGTGGGAGCTGGCTTGCCTGCGATTGGGGCAACGCGGTCTCAATGATTCACTGTGTAAGCCAGCATCATCGAAATCTGGCTCATCGGCCGCCCACCGCTCTCTTCATGCCACTGGTTGAACGCATTCTGCACCGTGGCCATGTCCCGCAGGCTGGTCGGCACCTTGTCGACGATCTTCTGCGCACTCAGCGCAGCCACCACGTCGTAGCTCGGCACGAAGGTGTCCTTGCCGACCATCCGCAAGAATCGCGGTGCCGATAACCCGCCCAACTGATGCCCGTGTTTTTTCAGGTAAGTCCACAAGCCAACGATATCGGTCACCGGCCATTCGGCGATCAACGCGCCAAAACTGCCTTTCTCATGGGCGACGTCCAGAATGAACTGCGCATTGCGTGGCACGCTCTTGAGCTTGCCCAGGTGGCGGATGATCCGCGCGTCCTGCATCAAACGCTCCAGATGTTCGGCGCTCATCAGCACGACTTTTTCCGGGTCGAACTTGAAGAACACCTCTTCGAACGCCGGCCACTTGGCGTCCACCAGGCTGTGCTTAAGCCCGGCGCGGAACACCCGCAACGCCATGGTCGAGAGGTAACGGTCGTCGCTGATCTTGCGCAATTGCGCCGGGGTCTTGGGAACGGGCAGATGGGCTTCCAGTTCAGCTGCCGAACCGAAGCGGTTCAAGCAGTATTCGTTCAGCCACTTGTAGTCGCGCATGCCCTCTCCTGAGGATTGAAGCGAAAAACCAACTGTGGGAGCGACCCGTGGCGAGGGGACTTGTCCCCGTTTGAGTGCGTAGCACTCACAAAATCTTTGGTGTATCAGCGATTTTGGGGCCGCTTCGCAACCCAACGGGGGCAAGCCCCCTCACCACAGGCTCGCTCCCACCATTTGTTCAGAGGTTTACTACGTTGACGAACCGCGATGCGGCGGTTTCATCGATGCGCAGATTGGTGAAGTCAAACAAGTTACGGTCCGCCAGTTGCGACGGGATCACGTTTTGTAAGCTGCGGAAAATGCTTTCGGTACGGCCCGGCGTCTTGTGTTCCCATTCCTGCAGCATCTCTTTAACCACCTGGCGTTGCAGGTTTTCCTGGGAGCCGCAGAGGTTGCACGGGATGATCGGGAATTGTTTGAAATCCGAGTAGGCCTGAATGTCTTTTTCGTTGCAGTAGGCCAGCGGACGGATCACCACGTTGCGACCGTCGTCAGCGCGCAGCTTCGGCGGCATGGCCTTGAGCGAACCGTTGAAGAACATGTTCAGGAAGAACGTCTCGACAATGTCGTCGCGGTGGTGACCGAGGGCCATTTTGGTCGCGCCGATTTCATCGGCAAAGGTGTAGAGCGTGCCACGACGCAGGCGCGAGCACAGCGAGCAGGTGGTTTTTCCCTCAGGAATAAGCTCCTTGACCACCGAATAGGTGTCTTTCTCGACGATGTGGTACTCGATGCCCAGTTCTTTGAGGTAAGCCGGCAACACGTGCTCGGGAAAGCCTGGCTGCTTCTGGTCCATGTTCACGGCCACGATCTCGAACTTGATCGGGGCGACCTTCTGCAAATGCATCAGCACGTCGAGCAGGGTGTAGCTGTCCTTGCCACCGGACAGGCAGACCATGACCTTGTCGCCATCTTCAATCATGTTGAAATCGGCGACAGCCTCACCCGCCTGGCGGCGAAGGCGCTTTTGCAGTTTGTTCTGGTTGACCGTAAGAGTGCCCATGACGCGAAATCCGTGAGGTGTGACGAAAGGCCGGCATTTTACGCAAAAACCCTTTCGGGGCGAAGCCTGCGCTTATATGACTTGAGCATACCCCTGTGGCGAGGGAGCTTGCTCCCGCTCGGCTGCGCAGCAGGCGCAAAACCTGCCGCCGCCGGTTTGCCTGACACGACTGGGGTGGATGTCTTGGGGCCGCTTCGCGCCCCAGCGGGAGCAAGCTCCCTCGCCACAGAGGTCATTCGGCACAGACCCGGCGGCGATTAACAAGCGTGTTTACAGCGCGATTTGCTCTAAGCCCCTCGCACTATTACCGGTAACTCCTTTCTATACTGCGGCATAAGGTCGCACACACATTCAGACCTGTACTTACCTGGCCACTTTGGCCCGTAAGCGCTCCGCTGGGGGGCGATGGCAACAACAAGAGGAGTGACTGGCATGATCCATCACGTAGTGGGGCTCTTCACCCACCCTGACCAGGAATGGAAAGAAATCCGTGGCGACCAGGAGGAAAGCATCAGCCACATGTACCTCACGCACACCCTGATTCTGGCGGCGATCCCTGCCGTGTCGGCGTTTATCGGCACCACGCAGGTCGGCTGGGTCATTGGTAACCGGGCGCCGGTGATGCTGACCATGGAAAGCGCGCTGTGGATGACCATCATGTCGTACCTGGCGATGCTCGGCGGTGTCGCGGTGATGGGCGCGTTCATCCACTGGATGGCCCGCACCTATGACGCCAATCCGAGCCTTGCACGCTGTGTCGCGTTCGCCACCTATACCGCAACGCCACTGTTCATCGGCGGTCTGGCGGCGCTGTACCCGCATATGTGGCTGGGAATGATCGTCGGTACCGCAGCCATTTGCTACACGGTGTACCTGCTGTATGTGGGCCTGCCAACGTTCATGAACATTCCGTCGGACGAGGGATTCCTGTTTTCAAGCTCCGTACTCGCCGTAGGACTGGTGGTGCTGGTGGCAATCATGGCGTTCACCGTAATTGTCTGGGGACTCGGCGTGGGGCCGGTCTATACCAATTAGCAACACACCAACCAAAAACTAGATCTGCCAACACAGGCCGCCGCAAGGCGGCCTTCTACTCTCTAAGAAAGAGCAGGAGCAACGACCATTCGGCGCCTGAGCGATTCGCAAGTCCCGAGGGTTGCGGCATACTCGACGTCTCTGGAGATCCATCAAGCATGCCCGAGCAACTCAATACCCGCGTCGAAGACTGTTTCCAACAAGCCGAATCCTTTTTCAAACGACCTTTCAAACGCCCCGTGGTGAGCCTCAAGCTGCGCGGGCAAAAAGCTGGTGTCGCGCATTTGCACGAGAACCTGCTGCGCTTCAATCCGCAGCTGTACCGGGAAAACACCGAAGACTTCCTCAAGCAGACCGTGGCGCATGAAGTCGCGCACCTGATCGCCCATCAACTGTTCGGCGACCGCATCCAGCCTCATGGCGAAGAGTGGCAACTGATCATGCGCGGTGTTTACGAACTGCCGCCCAACCGCTGCCACACCTACGACGTCAAACGCCGCAGCGTGACCCGCTACATCTACAAATGCCCGTGCGCCGACAGCGATTTCCCGTTTTCGGCGCAGCGTCATGGTCTGGTGAGACAGGGGCGGCGGTATTTGTGCCGGCGTTGTCGCAGCACGTTGGTGTTTAGTGGCGAGATGCGGGTCGAATAAGTCAGATTTGTGGTGTTTGGGCCGACCTCATCGCGGGCAAGCCCGCTCCCACAATGATCGGATTCGTTCACAAATTTTGTAATCAAAGCTGATCCCTGTGGGAGCGGGCTTGCCCGCGATGGGGCCGATACAGCCGCTAAAGAATTACCCTGGCACGGCGCAATTCCTCGATCCGCTCAACACTAAACCCCAACTCCCCCAACACCTGATCGGTATGCTCACCCAGCCCCGCACCGATATGCCGGGGCTCAGGCAAGCCATCCGAAAACTTCAACGGGCAAGCCATCTGCGCCTGAGTCGAACCATCGCCTCGCGGCACTTCCGTGACCAGTTCCCGGGCCTGTAACTGCGGGTGCCGGAGCGCTTCACCCAGGCTCAACACCGGCTCGACACATGCATCGAGTTCGGCAAACAACGCGCACAACTCGTCAAAGTCATATTTTTCGAATTCAACTTTCAACGCCTCCTTGAGTGCCTGTTGCCGGGCGGGTATGGGCGACAAGCCCTGGACCGCCAGTTCCTCCACACCCAGCGCCGTACACAGCTGCTTCATGAATGCCGGCTCCAGACTGCCCACCGACAACCAGCGCCCATCGCGCGAGCGGTAGTAGTCATAGAAGCTGCCGCCATTGAGCATCTGCTCTTCCCTGCCCGGCTCCACGCCACAGGCCAGATACCCGGCACCGGCCATAGCATTCAGGCTGAAGGCGCAGTCGGTCATGCTCACATCCAGATGCTGCCCCTGCCCTGTCTGTTGCCGCGCGATCACCGCCGCCAGCAGGCCGATCACCCCGTGCAGTGAGCCACCGGCGATATCCGCCACCTGCATGCCCAACGGCACTGGCCCGCTGTCGGCGCGACCGGTGTGGCTCGAAAGCCCCGCCAGCGCCAGGTAGTTGATGTCGTGCCCGGCGCGATCCTTGTAGGGACCGGTCTGGCCATAACCGGTGATCGACACATAAATCAGCTTCGGATTGATCGCCTTCAAGGCTTCATACCCCAAACCCAACCGGTCCATCACGCCGGGACGAAACTGCTCCAGCACGATGTCGTGGTCCTGCAGCAATTGCTTGATCACCTCCAGCGCCTCGGGCTGCTTGAGGTCCAGCGCCAGGCTGCGCTTGTTGCGGTTGAGGTACGCGTGGCTGGCCGACACGCCTTGATCATGCGGCGGCAATACTCGCAGCAGGTCCATGCGGGTCGGCGATTCGATGCGCAGCACTTCGGCGCCCATGTCTGCCAGCAGCAACGAGGCGAACGGCCCCGGTAGCAGTGTCGAGAAATCCAGAACCTTGAGTGATGCCAGTGGACCGAGCATGAGATGTTCTCCAGTGCGATCCCCCAAGCCTAGGCAGCCGAGGACATTGCAGCAATCACCTTATGTGTCAGCGGTGGTGACCGTTGCGCTCAAATCGCAGGCATGAAAAAACCCGCCGAAGCGGGTTTTTCAGTGCAGCCAGAGTGTTTACTTGACGTTGGCCGGGGTTGGGCCTTCAGCCACACCCAGGTCATCTTCCTCGCGAGTATCGGAGATACCGCGACCGCCGGAAGCCAGCTCGACTTGCAGCTTGTCTTCGTCCAGCTCTTTTACCCACTTGGCGACCACGAGGGTGGCCACGGCGTTACCCACAAGGTTGGTCAGCGCACGGGCTTCAGACATGAAGCGGTCGATACCGAGGATCAGCGCCAGGCCAGCAACCGGCAGAGTACCCACGGCCGACAGAGTGGCCGCCAGCACGATGAAGCCGCTACCGGTCACACCCGCCGCACCTTTGGAGGACAACAGCAGCACCAGCAGCAAGGTGATCTGGTGAGTCAGGTCCATCGGGGTGTCAGTCGCCTGAGCGATGAACACAGCCGCCATGGTCAGGTAGATCGAAGTACCGTCGAGGTTGAACGAGTAGCCAGTCGGGATCACCAGACCCACAACCGATTTCTGCGCACCCAGGCGTTCCATCTTGATCAGCATGCGTGGCAGCGCGGATTCCGAAGAGGAAGTGCCCAGCACGATCAGCAGCTCTTCACGGATGTAGCGAATCAGTTTCAGCACACTGAAGCCGTGCGCGCGGCAGATGGCGCCCAGTACAAAGACTACGAACAGGATGCAGGTGATGTAGAAGCAGATCATCAGCTGACCCAGTTGCACCAGCGAACCGACACCGTAGGCACCGATGGTGAAAGCCATCGCACCGAATGCGCCGACTGGAGCGAGCTTCATGATCATGTTGATGATGTTGAACATCACGTGAGCAAAGCGATCGATGAAGTCCAGCACCGGTTTGCCGTAGGCACCCAGGCGATGCAGGGCGAAACCGAAGATCACCGAGAACATCAGCACTTGCAGGATATCGCCGTTGGCGAAGGCGCCGACGATGGTGTTCGGGATCACGTTGAGGATAAAGGCAATGATGCTCTGGTCTTTACCGGCCGAGATGAAGCCAGCGATTTTGCTGGTGTCCAGAGTGGTTACGTCGATGTGCATGCCGGCGCCCGGTTGCACGACGTTGACCACGACCAGACCGATCAGCAAGGCAATGGTGGAGACGATTTCGAAGTACAGCAGCGCATAGCCGCCGGTCTTGCCGACCGATTTCATGTTCTGCATGCCGGCGATGCCGCTGACAACGGTACAGAAGATGATCGGTGCGATGACCATTTTGATCAGTTTGATGAACCCGTCACCCAGCGGCTTGAGGGCTACACCGGTCTGCGGGTAGAAGTGACCGAGCAGGATGCCGATAGCGATGGCAACGATCACCTGGAAGTACAGGGATTTATACAGTGGCTGACGAGTCGTCATTGCAAAGTTCCTCAAGAGTGCCCCAGTAACAACATCCAACTGTTGTCCCTGACACCTCATTTGCGAACCCTCCTGCACTGGAGGGATTTGTTTTGTCGAGCTGCGCGATAGCAGACCTCTGCGGCTTGTATCGCAAGGCCCGTGCCACCTTCGAAAAAAAAGCTGCCAGCCTTGTGACATCAAGGGTTACAGGTTTTTTTTCGTCACCGCCCCATTACAACGATGTGGCGGATATCCGCCCATCAACCAAACCTCGTCCTGCAATTTGGCGGATATCCGCCTTGTTCATCATCGACCGGCACCGCTACTCTCCAATACTCAGTGGACGGACCTGCCCTCTATGCGTGAACGCACCATCGCCAGCCATTTCGCCCGTGCCGCCCTCGGTGGCGCGCGTCGGCGTGGCTATGACTATTCGAGTCTGTTGCAGCAACTGGGGATCAGCCCAGAGTTGCTCGAGGAGCCGCGCGCCCGAATCGCGCCCGAGCAGTTCGCCCGATTGATCCAAGGGCTGTGGCTGGCTCTGGATGATGAATACCTGGGCTTCGGGCTGGCGCCGAGCAAACCCGGCAGCTTCGCGATGATGTGCCACGCGGTGATTCACTGCCGCACGCTGGAGAAAGCGCTCAACCGCGGCTTGTTGTTCTACAGCCTGTTCCCCGGCGCGCCGCGTCTGACGCTGAGCCACGAAGGCGACATGGTTCGCCTGAGCCTCGACGATTCGCTGCTGTGGGACCCGGACCACTTCCTCAGTGAAAGCCTGTTGGTGATCTGGCATCGGTTTGGCAGCTGGCTGATCGGCCAGCGCATTCGTCTGGAGCAGGCCACGTTCAGCTACCCGAGGCCCGAACACGGGGCCGAATACGATTTGCTGTTTTCCTGCCCGCTTGAGTTCTCGAGTGCCCCCGCGCCAAGCAGCCTGCTGTTTCACAGTCGCTACCTGAACATGCCGCTGTTGCAGGACGAACGCACCCTCAAGCACTTTCTCGAACGCTCCCCCGCCGACCTGTTATCACGCCCCGACGAAGGCGACAGCCTGAGCAGCCAGTTGCGCCGCTTGCTCAGCCGCGACAGTGCACACTGGCCGGACCTGGAAGCCGTGGCCGCGCACCTGCACATCAGCCCGCAAACGTTGCGTCGGCATTTGCGCGAAGAAGGCACGAGTTTTCAGGAATTGAAGGATCAGCTGCGGCGGGACATTGCGATTTATCACCTGGGGCGTGCGGATCTGTCGTTGCAGCAGATTGCCGAGCAGCTGGGGTTTTCCGAGCCGTCGGCGTTTCACCGGGCGTTCAAGAAATGGACGGGGTTGACGCCCGGCGCTTACCGCGCGCAAGAGAACTGATTTTTGCGTTGAATTGACTGGCCTCATCGCGGGCAAGCCCGCTCCCACAGGGGGCCATGTTGTTCACAAATTTTGTGTCAGAAGTCGAAACCTGTGGGAGCGGGCTTGCCCGCGATGAGGCCCGAAAGAACACCGCAAAACTTGCAGTTAACCGAGCTGTTGTGGCGAGGGAGCTTGCTCCCGCTGGGTTGCGAAGCGGCCCCAATTCCGGCAATCACGGTTTTTCAGACATACCGCATGCTCAGGCTTTGCGACTGCTGCGCAGCCGAGCGGGAGCAAGCTCCCTCGCCACAACAAGCCACTTTTGCCATAGATCCTGACTAGCCTTGCGGGTCGAGGTTATCCAGCACCCGATTCACCGCCAGCTCGCCGAGCATGACCACCGATTGAATCCCCAACATCATGTTGCGATGTGGCATGTCCACCAATCCGGCGAACTCAGTGAGCATCATGCTCGCTGACGCCAGGGATTCGCAGGCGTTGACCAGCAGGGTTTCGTTATCGACCTTCGCACCCACATGGTAGATGGTGCTGGGTTTGCGCTTGGTGTCTTTGGGGATGGGCGGTTTGAGGTAGTAATCGAGGGCGCGGTCGGCGGCTTCGTGGAGTTTTTGGGAGTCGAGGGATTCGTAGGGGGAAACGTCGTCGGTTTCGGGTGGGTTGGGTGTGATCTTGAACATGGTGAAGCTCCTTATACCTGATGGAGCCACCAGAACCTGTCGCTAAACAAGTAAGGGTGGCGGCTGTACGCAGGTTAGCGAACCGAGAGGTATAAGACCCGGCAGACCCGAGGGTCTCCCGCGCACAGCCGCCATATCGAAACTGCAGACGTTCGCCTGCAGCAAGACTGAAGTGTTGCGCTTATACCTGGTCGGGTCGCTAAACCCGATCGCTGATTTGTCAGCGACCGGGAAACAATAGAGATCCGGCCCAAGGCACACAAGCCGGCGGATTCTGGCGCAGTCGTAGGCAACGGCGCAAGGATGTGTAGCCTGAGTGAGTATCTGGAGGTGTCTTTTTAAACATCTCCGTTTAATACTCACTCAGGCCTCACGGGGTGCAAGATCGGCTAGATAATTAAATGCGTCCGTTTTTCTGTGCTCTGGATCGAATCAATTAATCTGCTGGTCTATTAATCCAATAGTGAACAGCTGTTGTTCCGTTCGCATTGAACGTAGATACACCGAATCGTACTGACGCTCCTAAAGTTCGCGAAATTGTAACCTGACCGTGGTAACTATTTGACGCTGGAATTCCTATGGCGATGGCGAACTGACTTGAACGTCTAGATGCTATTTGCACCCGGCTATCTGCCAAGTTGTTAGCAATCATAGTGCCACCTACCTGACTTATGTACGTTCTTGCATTCGCGAGAGTTAATTGTGGGGTGTATTCGACGTGGGTGACATTCGCCGTTTCGACATCAAATGACTTTTGTTGACCCGCAGTATCGCGAACCACTATTGTCGTTCTGCCATTTCCTTCGCTTCGGACCCTCCCTTTGGCATCGACTGACGCGATTAATGGGTTATGTGACTCATAGGTAATCGTACCCACTCCACCTTTTGCGCTCCGATCTGCAGCTGTGCCGGGGGCATCGTCACCGGTGTAATAAAAATTATATCTGAACGTAAAGTTCTCTCCTTTCAAACTGAGCAGCGAAGGATCCACAATAAGCTCCGGAATATCGGGTTCAGCCTTAACCATATAAGTACGTACAGGAAAAGCCACCGCCGTTAGCAAGTCGCGTGCTCCGGAATAGTTGACCCTGAACGTGATCGTCGCAGGAGTGCCATGCTTGAGTGTTTTAAACCAATCCACCAACGCCTGCCCGAGCGACTGCGTCAGCCCCTGTGTTTCGTTGTGAAGTACACCATCAAGGACATCAAAAAATATCGGCGCACCGCTGTTGTTAAACCCGTCACACCGCAACCACACATACCGCCCCGCCACTTGAAGCAACCATTGCGCAATACTTAACGTATCGCCCGCCACCAGTTGGGTGACATCCAGTTCCGACCCCGTCCGACCCTCAATGGTCGGTGTAGGCAAGCGTGAATCCCCATCCGCAATCCGGTTCACGGTCAACACCAATGGCCCCGATTCGGCAACCGGCTGCTCGCCCTTGATCAACTTCCAGGCCAACTGCGGCACCTTGCCCTGCCAAAGCCCGAGGAAGGTGGCATCGAGGGTGAACAGGGCAAATTTCTGATCCAGCGGTAGATCGACAAACGCGGGCGAACCCGGCAATGGATTCAGCAAATATAGTCGTGCCTTGTCACCGGGAACGGCCGCGGCATGGTCAACTCGTACGCTCACATGCGTATAGCGCAGCGGGTCAAGGGGATTTGTGGCTGGGGAAACCAGCTTGGGTGGCTCCACTGCAATTTGTGTCGCATCACCAAACATCAACTGCAGCAATCCGGAAAACACCTCCACTTCACCCGCATTGGTCACCGTGCATTGCACGGTCAACGGCGTACTGGCGTAGGGGGCGATGTATTTGGCGGGCACTTGGAAAATGATCGGTTGTGCCGGGTCGGTGACGAGCAGTTGGAAAATGAACAGCGTCGCAATCCCGTCTTGATCGGTGGTTTGCCATTTGAGTTTGACGGTCGCGCCAGTTTTCAACGGCCAGTATTCGGCGACCTGCACCGTGGCCGTGGCGGTGTCGACCGGTAGTTTGTTGTCTACCAACGGACTGACAATCGGCGGCCCCAATGTCAGGGACGTACCGGTGAAGGTGGCATCGGCGGGTTTCGAGCGCTGGAGCTTGCCGGCCCTGGTCAAGGTATAGGAGGCCCGCGCCGAACCGCCAATCAGGTTGCGTACCCACTCGTTGGGCACCGGAAAGTCCAAAGCTCTGCTCGCGGCAGCCAACGTCACGCTGAAGGTGCGGGTGGCGGGGTCGCCACCCTTGGTGAGCCCTTCCACGGTCAGCTTGATCAGATCATTTATTGCAAATACCCCGGTGACCAGGATCACCATGGCACCGCCCGCCAGCCCATCGTGATTCACCACATTGTCGGGGTCAGCCTGTTCAAAAATCGGTGCGGCCAGCAACACCATGCCGGGTTTGAAGGTGAGGATGAGTGCATCCGACCAGCCGCTGGAGTTTTCCACGACGTCGAACACCTCCCAGCGCACCACCAGGCTGCTGGTGGGCGCCAGGGTGGCGAGCATTTCTGGTGTCAGTTCAAAGACCACATCCCCCAATTCGGTGACAGTGCTCTCCAGGAGTAAAGACCCGAAGGCAAGCACCACCACGTCACCGATGTGTTGATTGAAATACGCCGGCACGGTCACGAACAGGCCGTCGTTGATCACAGTCTGATCGACGACACTTTCCGAGGCGACGGGCAATTTAAGGCCCTGGTTGAATGGCTTGCCGCCGTCGGTATCCGCTTCGCCCGGCGCCGGGTATTTATAAAGCAACGGAACCGGTGGTGATTCTTCGGTGTTGCCACTCACGCGTTTGATCTCGACCCAGAAGTTCTTGTTCGCTAACTGCAGAGGTGAAAATTTGGCCAGCAGGGTGTCGGCCGAAATATAGAAAGGAATGTTTTTCCCACCCCCTTGAGCATCGAAATGCGCTTCGGTGACCGGGAATTGAGCGACGGGAGTGTTTTTTGTTTCGATGAAAACCTTGATGTAGTCGCCGACGGCCATGTTCAGATAGGCCAGGATGTAAACCAGCAGTCCGTCACGATCACCGTGCACCATGTTGATGTTGATCCCCAACGCACCGTCGTTCTGCGGTTTGAAACCAAGTGGATAGGGGGCGGTGATAGCCAGCACGCCGATGCCGCGATCGGGCGGAAATACAACGACTTGTCCATTGGAAGCAGGGGCAGCGTTGGTGATTGGGCTGTTCATGAATGCGTACCTTCCATAGAGGCGCCTGGCGGTCTGAATGGGCGGCACCGATAGGGTCGATTAGATAGTCGGCAAGCGGGTTTGCCTACTGTCAGATCTGACAGGTACACACAGCTTTAAGACGAGCGGTCGGCGAAGTAGGTGCCTTCGCGGGAACCCTCAAACCACCGGAAAATGAATCCTGAACGCCGCCCCGCCCATCGGCGAATCCCCCAGCGTCAGCGCGGATCTGTCGTTGCAACAGATTGCCGAGCAGCTGGGGGTATCCGAGCCGTCGGCGTTTCATCGGGCGTTCAAGAAATGGACGGGGTTGACGCCCGGGGCCTACCGGGCTCAGGAGAACTGATTTTTGCGTTGAATTGACGGGCCCCATCGCGAGCAGGCTCGCTCCCACAGGAGGCTGTATTGTTCACAAATTTTGTGTCAGAAGTCGAAACCTGTGGGAGCGGGCTTGCCCGCGATGTGGCCCCAAAGAACACCGCAAAACTTGCAGTTAACCGAGCTGTTGTGGCGAGGGAGCTTGCTCCCGCTGGGTTGCGAAGCGGCCCCAAACCCGGCAATCACGTTTTCTTCAGACACACCGCATGCACCGGTTTTACGACTGCTGCGCAGCCGAGCGGGAGCAAGCTCCCTCGCCACAACAAGCCCCTTTTGCCATAGATCCTGACTAGCCTTGTGGATCGAGGTTATCCAGCACCCGATTCACCGCCAGCTCGCCGAGCATCACCACCGATTGAATCCCCAACATCATGTTGCGATGTGGCATGTCCACCAATCCGGCGAACTCAGTGAGCATCATGCTCGCTGACGCCAGGGATTCGCAGGCGTTGACCAGCAGGGTTTCGTTATCGACCTTCGCACCCACATGGTAGATGGTGCTGGGTTTGCGCTTGGTGTCTTTGGGGATGGGCGGTTTGAGGTAGTAATCGAGGGCGCGGTCGGCGGCTTCGTGGAGTTTTTGGGAGTCGAGGGATTCGTACGGGGAAACGTCGTCGGTTTCTGGTGGGTTGGGCGTTACTTTGAACATAGATGAATCTCCAAATCAGAAAAGAGGAGCCATCATCTTTCGCTACCAAACGAAGGGGTGGTGGCCATACGAAGGTTGGTAGACCGGTGACTTGGAAAACCGGCGCGCCCGAAGACGCCCTGCGCATGGCCACCATAAAGACAAAAGCCCAAAAAAGGCCTGCATTCAGGTGGCGCTCTGCGCCAAGTCAAAAACCGGGCTACCAAACCCGATCGCTGTTTTTCAGCGACAGGGAAACGATAGAGCCCGGCCCTTAGGCGCACAAGCCGGCGGATTCTGGCGTAGTCGTAGGCAACGGCGCAAGGATGTGTAGCCTGGGAGAGTATCTGGAAGTGTCGTTTAAACAGTGCTTGTTTATCCGTCTGACACTGAGTCTTGTGGTGGCTGAACCGGCCTCATCGCGGGCAAGCCCGCTCCCACAGGTATCTGCTTTGACCGAAAGATTTGTGAACGACACCGATCACTGTGGGAGCGGGCTTGCCCGCGATGAGGCCCGAAAGAACACCATCAATCCAAGGGATCAAACCACCGGAAAATGAATCCGGAACGCCGCCCCGCCCATCGGTGAATCCCCCAGTGTCAGCTTGGCGCTGTAGCTTTCAATAATGTCCTTGACCACCGCCAACCCGATCCCCTGCCCCGGATGCTGGCGATCCAGCCGCTCGCCCCGCTGCAGAATCCGCGCACGCTGGTCCGGTGGCACGCCTGGCCCGTCATCTTCAACGCACAACTCAATCCCGCTAAGGCTTTCGCGCACGCTGATGCGTACTTCACCGAGGCACAGGCGATAGGCGTTTTCCAGCAGGTTGCCCATCATTTCCAGCAAGGCGCCCTGTTCGATCGGCACGTAACACTGCTGCGGCAGATCAAAAGTGACCCGCACGGGCTTGTCGCGATAGACCTTGCCCAGCGTGTCGCAGAGGCTTTGCAGCACCGGGCGCAGGCGTACCTGATGGCGTACCAGACCGCTTTTGCGCAGGCTCGCGCGTTGCAGCTGATAGCCGATCTGCTGGCTCATGCGTTCGATCTGGGTTTGCAGCACCCAGGCCTGCTCGCGTTCTTGCGGCTTTTGCGCCATGTCTTCGCTGAACCCTTGCAACACCGTCAGCGGGGTTTTCAGGCTGTGGGCCAGGTCGTCGAGGGAATCGCGATAACGGCTGCGCTGTTCGCGTTCGCTGTGCAACAAGCGGTTAAGCGAGCCGGTCAGTCGCAGCAGTTCACGCGGGTGTTGTTCGCTGAGGCTTTCCCGGGTGCCGCTTTCGATCTGGTCCAGCTCCTGGCTCAGCCGACGCAACGCCTGCAAGCCCCAGGTCAGGCCGATCCACAGCAAGGCGAGCAACACCAGCAAGGCTGCGCCGAAACCCAGGTAAAGATTTTCCCGCAGGCCTTCGAGGGTGACTTCATATTCACGCACCGGTTGCAAAGCGACGATGCTGAACGCCGCACTTTTGCCGCCCAGCAGTTTGACCTCGACGTCATAGACGAAGAACTCTTCGCCATTGGCTTCGCGAATTCTCGCGAACTCATTACCGCGCCCGTCGTAACGCGGCTTGTAGTTGATGTTCTCTTCCTGGGTGGCTTTCGAGCGCCAGACCAGATGAGCTTCGCGGTCATAGATGTAACCAAGCAAATGGCTGTCGGTCAGGTTGAAACGCTCATCAGGCAACTGCGCCGGCATCTGCAAGCGGTTGTTATCCACCCGCGCGGCGGAGATCAGCGTGGTGACGTCCGACGCCAGGCGTTGTTCGATGGAATCCTGCAACGCCAGGCTGAACGCGCCCTGCATCGCTGGCAGCAACGCCAGCATGAACAACACCGCCAGAATCGTGGCGGCGAGCATCAAGCGGACACGAAGGGAACGAATCAAGTGCAGCGCTCGTTGAACAGGTAGCCGAGGCCACGCACGGTATCGATCGGCTTGAAGCCGGCCGGGCCTTCGAGTTTGCGGCGCAAGCGGCCGACCAACACTTCGATCACATTCGGATCGCGCTCGCCGTCATCCGGGTAGAGCTGCTCCATCAAGCGGTCTTTGGCCACCACTTGCTGGTGATGGCGCATCAGGTACTCGAGGATCCGGTATTCGTAGGCGGTCAACGCCAGCGGCTGCTCATCGAGGGACGCCTGCTTGCGATTGAGGTCCAGCAACAAGGGACCGGCGACGATGGTCGACTGGGTGAAACCGCTGGAGCGGCGCAGCAAGGCATTCAGGCGGGCGTCCAGCTCTTCGAACTGGAACGGCTTGACCACGTAGTCGTCGGCACCGGCGGCGAGGCCTTCGACCTTGTCTTGCCAGTTGCCGCGCGCGGTGAGGATCAGGATCGGGAAGGTCTTGCCTTGGGAGCGCAGCTGACGAATCAGGTCGAGCCCGCCCATGCCCGGCAGACCGAGGTCGATCACCGCCAGGTCATGGTTGAACTGCTCGGCCTGGTACAGCGCCTCCTCGGCGTTGGCCACGGACTCGACCACGTGGCCGCTATCCGTCAGGCGGGTTTGCAGGTGATGGCGCAACAGCGCTTCATCTTCGACGACCAGCAATTTCATAACGCTCTCCTGGGCAAATCAACATCTCCAAAGGCGCAACACATACAAAGGCATGCGCACCTCGATGGCTAACATGGCGACGCCGGATCAACCTTGGGTTGATCCGGCGTGTGCACTAATGCCAGTCAGTTCGACCGCAGAACCTGTGGGAGCGGGCTTGCCCGCGATAGCGATCTGCCTGACACATCAATGGTGAATGTGCTGCCGTCATCGCGGGCAAGCCCGCTCCCACAGGGATTGCGTTTAACAGACGGGCCTCGGCGCATACCCTCACGAAACGCTTTTTAGAAAGCGTAGTTGGCGGACAGGTAAGTCTGGGCGCTGCTGGTCAAATCCAGCGAGCCCTGTTTGCTGCCGCCGCGCTCGCTCATCTCGGTGCTGGCGTTGCTGCGCAGGTAACGGTAACCCAGCTCGACCGAGGTGTTTTGCGAAACTTGCTGCAATACACCAACCTGGCCGCCAATGGCGTAACCGATGTCGCTGTCGCGGCTGAAGCCTGGCGAATCCTGGGTCAGTTTGGTCAAACCAGCCGTGGCACCACCGAACAATTTGGTGCTGCCACCCACCGGGTAGAACAGATCGTAGCTGCCCAGCAGGTTTTCCTGACGCAGTTTAATGCCATTGTGCGAGCCCGACACGTTGTCGTAAGTGGCGTAGTAGCGGCCCTTGCTGTCTTGCTGGCCCAGACGCACACCCCAGGTGTTGTCCTTGCCGATCACGCCGTCGGCGTTCGGGTGGTTGAGGTTGTCGTTCAGGGCGCTGGATTTTTTAACCTTGTCGCTGGTCTGGCCAAAGGTCAGCCCGGCGAAATTGGTGGTATCGGCGTGGGCCGCAATACTGGCGCCCATCATGGTGAAAGCCAGAAACAGTTTTTTAAAAGTAGTCATTCGGGAGTTTCCTCATGCGCTATGTGCTTTTTGGGTACGGGGCAAGGTTACGCACCCCTCCCTGTACTGCCCCTGAACGCACTCTGAACCTGAGCTGAATCAAATCGACTACGCTGTTCAGACAACTCTTAATAAGGAGGTTTGATCATGCGCGCGTTTCTCGCCCTCGTATTACTGGCTCTGAGCGGGGCCAGCCAGGCCGCCATCCAGACCCAGGAAATTCCCTACCAGAGTGCCGATGGCACCAAGCTGATCGGCTATTACGCCTACGACAACGCCATCAAAGGCCCGCGTCCGGGCGTGGTGGTGGTACATGAGTGGTGGGGCCTCAACGATTACGCCAAGCGTCGCGCCCGTGATCTGGCTGGTTTGGGTTACAGCGCGCTGGCGATCGACATGTTTGGCGACGGCAAGAACACCGAACACGCCAAGGACGCCATGGCCTTCATGCAAGCAGCATTGAAGGACAGCGCAGCGGCCAGTGCACGGTTTCAGGCCGGGCTCGATTTACTGAAGAAACAACCACAGACCGATCCGGACAAACTGGCGGCCATCGGTTATTGCTTCGGCGGCAAGGTGGTGCTGGATGCGGCGCGTCAAGGCGTGCCGCTGGCAGGCGTGGTGAGTTTCCATGGTGCGCTGGTGACCAATACGCCAGCGACGCCGGGCAGTGTGAAGGCGAAAATCCTGGTGGAGCATGGCGCCCTGGACAGCATGGTCACGGCGGAAAACGTGGCAGCGTTCAAGACGGAAATGGACAAGGCCAAAGCCGACTACAAGTTCGTCACCCTTGAAGGCGCCAAGCATGGGTTCAGCAATCCCGAGGCGGATCGCCTGAGCCATGGCGACCATGGCGGGCCGGACATTGGTTACAGCAAGACCGCGGATGAAAAGTCGTGGGCGGACATGCAGGCGTTTTTCAAGAAGATATTTAGCTGACACACCGACAGCACTGAGCCGAGCATTGCTCCCTGTGGCGAGGGAGCTTGCTCCCGCTGGGCTGCGAAGCGGCCCCAAACCCGGCAATCACGTTTTTCAGACACACCGCATTCACCGGTTTACGACTGCTTCGCAGCCGAGGGGGAGCAAGCTCCCTCGCCACAAAAGCGCTCAGCTACTACCCAGCCTCAAGGCAACCCGGCAAAATGCCGGTCATGAATCCCGTCCCCGCCCTACCCGTCTGCTGTACCCCACTCGACGCCCATTGGCCGCTGCCGTTTGTGCTGCCCGATACGGTCTTGTTGGGTACCCACTTCGATACCAAACAACTGGCCAGCGATGACTTCCAGCGCAGCGCCATCGAGCCGCCTGCGAGCATTCAGCGTTCGGTGGCCAAGCGCCAAGCCGAGTTTCTCGCCGGGCGAGTCTGCGCTCGGGCGGCGTTGCAACAACTGGAAGGGCTGAGTTTCATTCCGGCGATTGGCGAGGACCGCGCACCGGTGTGGCCGGCGCATATCACCGGTTCGATCACCCACAGCACCGGCCGGGCCGCGGCGATTGTCGCGAACAAGGCGCACTGGCGCGGCTTGGGGATGGACCTGGAAAACCTGCTCGACACGGAGCGCGCCGAACGCCTGGCCGGGGAAATTCTCACCGGGCCTGAGTTGCAGCGTATGGCTGGCGGCGCTCGTGATCAATTGGCACTGTGGGTGACGCTGACGTTTTCGGTGAAAGAAAGCCTGTTCAAGGCGCTCTACCCGATTGTGCAGAAGCGCTTCTATTTCGAACACGCCGAAGTGCTGGAGTGGAGCGCGGGTGGTGAAGTGCGATTGCGGTTGCTGACTGACCTGTCCAGTGAATGGCGTAGCGGCATTGAGCTGGATGCGCAGTTTGCAGTGATGGATGGGCAGTTGTTGAGTCTGGTCAGTATCAAGGCCTGAAGGCTTTCAGTGTCCTTTAGGGCCTCATCGCGGGCAAGCCCGCTCCCACAGGGTCCGTGTCGTACACAAAATCTGTGAGCATCACTGAAACTGTGGGAGCGGGCTTGCCCGCGATGAGGCCCTAAAGCACACCAACAATCTCAACGCCGCTCCTGATTCCTCGGCCAGCTCAAACTGAAACAGGCCCCGCCCAGGCTTTTGCTCTTGCCGATCAATGCTCGCCCGTCATGCCAATGGATGATCCGCCGCACGATCGATAACCCCAACCCATGCCCGCCCGAGGCGCGGGTGCGGCTGTCATCGAGGCGCAGAAACGGGGTGAAGATTTTCTCCCACGCGGTTTCCGGCACACCCGGTCCGTCATCCTCGACATCCACCCGACAGCGCTGCTGCCCCACCTGATAACTGACGGTCACCCGTGAATGAGCATGGCGCATGGCGTTGCTCACCAGGTTCTGCAACGCCCGGTGCAAGTAACGCGGCTCGGCCTCGACCCAGGCGTCGTCGCAATCGGCGGCCGACAGGCACAAGCCTCGCTGTACCGTGACCTCGGCGCGCAGTGGCGCCAGTTCTTCGATCACCTGATTGACCAGCGCATCCAGATCGATCCGCTGAAAGTTCAGCGCCGGCGAACCTTGCTCCAGCCGCGCATAGGTGAGCATCTCGTCGACCAGCCGATCGAGGTCCTCGATGTCGTGATCCATCCCTTCGCGGTATTTTTCCAGCGCCTCAGGCGTGGTGGCCGAGCCGATCATCTCCAGGCCAAAACGCAAACGCGCGACCGGTGTGCGCAGTTCATGGGACACGGCACGCACCAGTTCTCGCTGAATCGCCAACAATTGCTGCAAGTGCTCGGCCATGCCGTTGAACGCCGAGGCCAGGCGCCCCACCGAGTCCGCGCCGCGTGCCGGTACGCGAGTTTCCAGGCTGCCCTGGGCGATCCGTGTGGCGGCGGCTTCCAGACCGCGCAAACGGCGCTCGAGTTGACGCACCAACAGATAGACGATCAAACCGATCAGGCTCAGGCCGAGAGCCGCGATCAGCACCAGCCACTCGGGCGGGTAAGGATTCATCTGATACAGCGGGCCGATTTCCAGCACCCACGGCGTACCGACCATGCCGGCAAACACCCGGATCGAGTCACCGCCCTTGCCCAGCGCCATTACCGTGTCGCCTTCGGATACACGGCGGCTCTGATCTTCGTCCATGTCGGCCTGATCGATCGTGACCAATTGCAGATCGAAGCCGAAACCCTTCTCTTCCTTTAATTGCGCCAGACGCTTGGGCTGCTCGGCCACCGGGTAGCGCACCAGTTCGTCAGCCAGCAGATAAATGGTCGCTCGCGCCAGTTGCTCGCTGATCTGCTGGACTTCCCCCGTAAGCACCAGTTGTTCCTTGTCGCTGACCAGGCGATAAACCTTCGCCGCGTGCGGACCGGTCTGCTCCACCAGGGCCTGGCCGCGCAGCACGCGGGTGCGCTGGGTGAGGTCGAGGTCGGTTTGGGGGAATGTCTTCAGCGCCAGCGGAATCCCGAGCAAGCGCTCCCACACCAGCAAGGCCCGATGGCGCTCGGTTTCGTTCATCGGTTGCAGGTTGTCGGCCATCAGCGAGAACGTGCCGTGGGCCAGGCGCTCACGGTATTGCTCGCTGCGCACCTGATTGAGCAAGTGCAAGGCCAGCACGCCGAGCACGGCCACCAGAATCAGCGCCGCGCACATGCCGCCGTAGATGCGCAGGAAGATCGAGTTCACAGGGTGCAGGCTTCCGGAACGAACAGATAGCCTTTGCTGCGGATGGTTTTGATCAGTCGCGGATGCTCCGGGTCATCGCCGATCTTCGGCCGGATGCGTGAAATGCGCACGTCGATGGAGCGGTCCTGGCCGTCATAACCGATACCGCGCAGTGCGGTGAAAATTTCTTCGCGAGACAGAATACGCCCGGCGTTGGCCACCAGCAGCCAGAGCAAATCAAACTCGGCGCTGGTCAACTCGATGCCTTTGTCATGCAGCCAGGCCTCGCGCAACGCGTTGTCCACCACCAGCGGGCCGAACTGCAGACGCCGTTGTTTCTCCGGAGCGGTTTCAGGGGTTTCACTGCGCCGCAACAAGGCCTGGATGCGCGCCAGCAGCAGGCGTGGGCGAACCGGTTTGCAGACGTAGTCGTCGGCGCCGAGGTCCAAGCCGAGGATTTGATCGGTGTCATCGGTGCGCGCGGTGAGCATCAGGATCGGGCCGTCATACTTGTCGCGAACCTTGCGGCAAATGCTCAGGCCATCTTCGCCGGGGAGCATCAGGTCGAGGATCACCAGGTCCGGTTTTTCCTTGATGATGCGTGCCGCGGCAAGGGCGCCGTTGCCCTCGATCGAGACGCGCAGGCCATTGGCTTCGAGGTAGTCGCGGGTCAGTTCGGCCAGACGCTGGTCGTCCTCGACAATCAATACCTGCCAGACTTCTTGCTCCACGGTGACCTCTGCTTGCCAACATCACTTTATAGGGAAGGATCCGCCCGTCTTTTTGTAATGATTGGGGAGGATAAGAATGCATCTGCATTGGCCGATTGTATAAACGGCGCACGTCTGGAACACAAGCGCGTAAATGCGTTCGGACACAGCGGTTTTTTGTGATAGGGTTCGCGCCCTTAAAAATCCGAATGACTGTTTTCAATCGCTGAAAATCAGTGAAAAACAGTCCGCTCCAGCTAGGTCGCGGCCTACACGCTTGTTCCACCTTTCACACACAATTTACGCACAGGTTTATCCACAGGTAGTACGTTGCAACACCCTCAAAAACGCATTATCTTGTACCTCGGCGCTAAAAAAACCCTACATGTAGGGTTTTCACTAAAAAGCCCAACCACATTTCAGACCAGAAACTCAAGCGCTTTATTGCCTGTTTATGGTTGAACCAAGCACGATTTTACAAGCCCAAACCGCCTGTGCGGATGGCACCGTTTTTTCAGGCCAGAACAGCCAGAACGGTACGGGTGTTGCAGTCAAAACTGGCACCCCAGAAAGGAATCCGGCTTCGAGCCCAGGCTCGCGGCCAAAGACTTCGGCAAGGAAGCGGCATCATTAGCCTTTTTCCTACTGTCCCGAAGTTGTTATGCCCGACGCCACGTCGGTTGTAGTGCTTCAGGACAGAACGGTGGGCACCGTGATGGTGCCCAAACAAACATAGAGAATGTGGAGACAACCCCCCATGCAAACCGACACAACTCGCGAGAACCCGCAGGGCACCTTGCCGCAG
This sequence comes from Pseudomonas lini, assembly GCF_964063345.1. Taxonomy (NCBI): domain Bacteria; kingdom Pseudomonadati; phylum Pseudomonadota; class Gammaproteobacteria; order Pseudomonadales; family Pseudomonadaceae; genus Pseudomonas; species Pseudomonas lini. Next base: position 4,911,610 of record NZ_OZ061318.1, on the reverse strand, counting down.
GCCGCCGATTCGAATTCGGATCTGTCCGCCACCGCGCCTGGCCAACTGCGCGTGATCAAGCGTAACGGGACTGTCGTTCCTTACACCGATGACAAAATCACCGTCGCCATCACCAAAGCGTTTCTTGCAGTTGAAGGCGGCACCGCTGCCGCTTCGTCGCGCATCCACGACACCGTTGCCCGCCTGACCGAACAGGTCACCGCGACCTTCAAGCGTCGCATGCCATCGGGCGGCACCATCCACATCGAAGAAATCCAGGACCAGGTCGAACTGGCCCTGATGCGTGCCGGCGAGCAGAAAGTTGCCCGCGACTACGTGATCTACCGTGACGGTCGTTCCAAAGAACGCGCTGCCCACGCACCGGCCGAAGAAGCAGTTAACGCTCACCCGTCGATCCGCATCACTCGCGCCGATGGCAGCCTTGCACCTCTGGACATGGGTCGTCTTAACACCATCGTTACCGAAGCGTGCGAAGGTCTTGCAGAAGTCGACGGCGACCTGATCCAGCGCGAAACCCTGAAGAACCTGTACGACGGCGTGGCCCTGACCGACGTCAACACCGCTCTGGTGATGACCGCCCGTACGCTGGTCGAGCGTGAGCCGAACTACTCGTTCGTGACTGCTCGCCTGCTGATGGACACCCTGCGTGCCGAAGGCCTGAACTTCCTGGGCGTCGCCGAGAGCGCGACCCACCACGAAATGGTCGATCTGTACGCCAAGGCGCTTCCAGCCTATATCGCGAAGGGTATCGAATTCGAATTGCTGAACCCGGTTCTGGCGACTTTCGACCTGGAAAAACTCGGCAAGGCAATCAACCACGAGCGCGATCAGCAGTTCACGTACCTGGGCCTGCAAACCCTGTACGACCGTTACTTCATCCACAAGGACGGTATCCGCTTCGAACTGCCGCAGATTTTCTTCATGCGCGTGGCCATGGGCCTGGCAATCGAAGAGAAGAACAAAGAAGACCGTGCGATCGAGTTCTACAACCTGTTGTCGTCCTTCGACTACATGTCGTCGACCCCGACCCTGTTCAACGCCGGTACTTTGCGTCCACAGCTGTCGAGCTGCTACCTGACCACCGTGCCGGATGACCTGTCGGGCATCTACCACGCGATCCACGACAACGCCATGTTGTCCAAATTCGCAGGCGGTCTGGGCAACGACTGGACCCCGGTTCGTGCGCTGGGCTCGTACATCAAGGGCACCAACGGCAAATCCCAGGGCGTTGTTCCGTTCCTCAAAGTAGTGAACGACACCGCCGTTGCCGTTAACCAGGGTGGCAAGCGCAAAGGCGCTGTCTGTGCCTACCTGGAAACCTGGCACATGGACATCGAAGAGTTCATCGAACTGCGCAAGAACACCGGTGATGATCGTCGTCGTACCCACGACATGAACACCGCCAACTGGATCCCTGACCTGTTCATGAAGCGCGTCTTCGATGACGGCCCGTGGACCCTGTTCTCGCCATCCGAAGTTCCAGACCTGCACGACCTGACCGGCAAGGCTTTCGAAGAGCGTTACGAGTACTACGAAGCCCTGTCCCAGTACCCAGGCAAGATCAAGCTGTTCAAGACCATTCAGGCCAAAGACCTGTGGCGCAAAATGCTGTCCATGCTGTTTGAAACCGGCCACCCATGGCTGACCTTCAAAGACCCGTGCAACCTGCGCAGCCCGCAGCAGCACGTCGGCGTGGTTCACAGCTCGAACCTGTGCACCGAAATCACCTTGAACACCAACAAGGACGAGATCGCCGTTTGCAACCTGGGCTCGATCAACCTGCCGAACCACATCACCAACGGCAAGCTGGACACCGCCAAGCTGGAACGCACCGTGAACACCGCCGTTCGCATGCTCGATAACGTTATCGACATCAACTACTACTCGGTGCCACAAGCGAAGAACTCCAACTTCAAGCACCGTCCGGTCGGTCTGGGCATCATGGGCTTCCAGGACGCTTTGTACCTGCAGCACATCCCTTACGGTTCGGACGCTGCCGTCGAGTTCGCCGACAAGTCGATGGAAGCGGTCAGCTACTACGCGATCCAGGCTTCCTGCGACCTGGCCGATGAGCGCGGCGCCTACGAGACGTTCCAGGGTTCGCTGTGGTCCAAAGGCATCCTGCCGCTGGATTCGCAACAGATCCTGATCGAGCAGCGTGGCCAGAAGTACATCGACGTTGACCTGAACGAATCCCTGGACTGGGCACCGGTTCGTGCCCGTGTGCAGAAAGGCATTCGTAACTCCAACATCATGGCCATCGCACCGACCGCGACCATCGCCAACATCACTGGCGTATCGCAGTCGATCGAACCGACCTACCAGAACCTCTATGTGAAATCGAACCTGTCGGGCGAATTCACCGTGATCAACCCGTACCTGGTTCGCGACCTGAAAGCTCGCGGCCTGTGGGACTCGGTCATGATCAACGACCTGAAGTACTACGACGGTTCGGTACAGCAGATCGAGCGCATTCCGCAAGAACTCAAAGAGCTCTACGCAACTGCGTTCGAAGTGGACACCAAGTGGATCGTTGACGCGGCCAGCCGTCGTCAGAAGTGGATCGACCAGGCTCAGTCCCTGAACCTGTACATCGCCGGCGCTTCGGGCAAGAAGCTGGACGTGACCTACCGCATGGCTTGGTACCGTGGTCTGAAAACCACCTACTACCTCCGTGCCCTGGCCGCGACCAGCACTGAGAAGTCGACCATCAACACCGGTAAGCTGAACGCTGTTTCCAGCGGCGGCAACCACGGCGACGATTCGGTTCTGGCAGCGCCTGCCGGTCCGGCGCCAGTGCCTAAGGCCTGCGCGATTGACGAGCCGGATTGCGAAGCTTGCCAATAAGCTGAGCGGGTGAGCGCTGAAAGGCGCTTACCTCGATAACCCCCGATCAGTCCTCTGGATTGGTCGGGGGTTTTCTTTTGCCTTGATGAATGTGGTAGCGGGTCTGACGCCATCGCGGGCAAGCCACGCTCCCACAGGATTTTGCGTTTTCATGGTTTCCACTAACGACACAAAACCCTGTGGGAGCGGGCTTGCCCGCGAAGGGGCCAGCACAGACAACCACTGACAAAAATCCCGGCCATAAAAAACCCCTCTTGCGAGGGGTTTTTTATGCAGCGATACCCAGTATCAGGTCATCTGAATGATGGTCTGCATGATGGTGCTCTGGGTGGAGATGGTCTTGGCGTTTGCCTGGTAGTTGCTCTGCGCCTTGATCAGGTCAACCAGTTCGTTGGTCAGGTTAACGTTGGACTCTTCCAGGGAGTTGGACACGACCGAACCCAGGGTACCGGTCTTCGGCGCATCGACGCCGGCCACGCCGGACGCAAAGGTTTCTTTCCAGCGGGTACCGCCCACTGGCTGCAAGCCTTGCTCGTTGGCGAAGCTGGCGACCGCCACCTGGCCGATAGCCTTGGTTTGCTGGTTGCTGAAGTTGGCTGTCATGACGCCACTGGCGTCGATGGTCAGGCTGGAGATCTGGCCAGTGGCGTAGCCGTCCTGGAATTGGGCGGTACGAGCGGTTGGCGAGTTGTAAGAGGTGGTCAACGCCATGTTGAACGCAATACCACCCGTGGCCGCGACGGAACCGTTCGGGCCCCAGGTCACAGGAGTCGTTGCGGCGTTGGTCACGGCACCAGGCACCCAACCGGTCATGGTCAGCGTGTTGCCAGTCTGGGTCCAGCCAGCACCCGCCGTCAGCGTATTGATGCTGCCGTTGGAGTTGAATGTGATGTCGGCGGTGATCGCCACTGGAGGCGTGGTTGCAGGGTTGGCCGGGGAACGACCGTCCATGTAAGTGTGAACACGCCAAGCGTTGGTACCCGTTTTCACGTAGTACTGATCCATGGTGTGCTCGTTACCCTGGCTATCGTAGACCTTGGTAGAAATGGTCTTGTTATAGCTGTTGGTATCGGTGGGACTGAACGGCGTCACCGTCGGCGTTGTTTCAGCCGAGTTCAGGTTCATCGTCTGATCAACCTTGGTCGTCGGGTTCGGTTTCAGACTCGAAGTATCGATCTTCAAGTCAGTCAACACGCCGTTGATGATCTTGCCGTTGGCATCGACGCCATAACCCTGCAGACGGTTGCCGTTGTTATCAACCACATAGTTTTCAGCATCGGTCTTGAACGCACCGGCACGGGTGTAGGTCAGGGAACCGTTGTCGCTGAGGATGAAGAAGCCGTTGCCCTGGATGCCCATGTCGAGCACGTTGCCGGTGTTGTTCACGTCGCCCTGGCTGAACTGCTGGGAAACGTTGGCCAGACGCACGCCATTACCAATGGTCTTGCTGCCGGTACCCAGGCGAGTGGCCGAGTACACGTCTTCGAATTCTGCACGGGACGATTTGAAACCGGTGGTCGCGACGTTGGCGATGTTGTTGCCGGTCACGTCCAGTTGTTTGTTGGCTGCATAGAGACCGCTAAGGCCGATATTGAAAGACATATTCCACTCCTTTGTGCCGTGCTAGTCGGCTCTATATACCAATGGTTTGAACTTTGGACAGGGCAACGCTGCCCATGCCTGCCAGGTTCAGCATCAACTCACCGCCGGTCTGGCTGATGGTCACGCTGTTGACCGTTGCCGGCAGGTAAGTAATCAGTGAGGTGTTCGTGCCGTCGATGGTGGTCGTCGCGCCGAAGGTGTAAGTACCCGCCGGTGCCACCGCACCCGCATCGTCCTTGCCGTCCCAGATGAAACTGGCGTTGCCGGCGCTTTGGCTGCCCAGGTCGAGGGTGCGGATGGTTTTGCCTTCCGAGTTGGTGATCTTGACGGTGGCGGCGGAAACCGATGTCGGTACCACGACGGTACCGTTGAGGCTCTTGGAGGTGTCAACCATCGTTTTGTCGGTCTGCGCGATAACCGAACGACCCACCAGCGAAGAAGCCTGCAAGGCTTGCGAGGAGCTGTAGCTGCTGGCAAGGCCGCTGACGGTATCATTGAGCGTGGTGATACCTTCCAGGCTACTGAACTGCGCCAGCTGTGCCACGAACTCGCTGTTGTCCTGAGGATCGAGCGGGTTCTGGTTTTTCAGCTGGGTAACCAGCAGTTGCAGGAACGCGTCTTTGCCCAGTTTCTGCCCGCCGGTAGCGGCCGAGGTCAGGCTGTCTTTGGTGGTAGGGGTCTGGACCGAAGAGTTGGCCAGAACATCGCTGATAACGCTCATATGAATCGCCTCTTATCACTGACCGAGGGTCAGGACCTTCTGCATCATGGTTTTGGCGGTGTTCATCATTTCGGCGTTGGTCTGGAACGAACGGCTCGCGGAAATCATGTCGGCCATTTCTTCGACGACATTGACGTTCGGGTAGTAGACGTAGCCCTTGGCATCGGCAGCCGGATGGTTCGGCTCATAGCGCGCTTCAAGGTTGCTCTGGTCTTCGACCACGCCCAGCACTTGCACGCCTTGACCGGCCGCGTCCTGGTTCTGGAACAGCGAATCGCTGCCGCCGCTCTGGCCGCCCTGGAACATGGTGGCGAACACCGGGTGACGGGCACGGTAGGTCTGGTCGATGCTCGACGAGACGGTCTCGGCGTTGGCGATGTTCGAGGCGACGGTGTTCAAGCGCGTGGTCTGAGCACTCATGCCGCTACCGGCAATGTTGAAAACACTGGATAGGGACATGGATTACTCTCCGCGCAGGGCTGACACCAGCCCTTTGAATTTACTGTTGAGCAGGGTGAAGCTGGCCTGGAAGTTGACCGCGTTTTCCGCGTAGTTCGACTGTTCCAGCTGGGCGTCCACGGTGTTCTGGTCGATCGACGGTTGCATCGGCGTGCGATACATCAGCGACTCGTCGCCATTACCCATGCCTTCAGCTTCGATGTGACGGCTGTTGGTCATGTTCAAGGCGAACTTGCCGTTTTTGGTTTTCTCGTTCTGCTCGGCGAGCACTTTCGAGAAGTCCAGATCCCGAGCCTTGTAGTTCGGGGTGTCGGCGTTGGTGATGTTGTTGGCCAGGACTTCGGCACGCTGGGCGCGAAAGCCCAAGGCTTGTTCGTGGATACCGAGCGCTTTATCGAAGCTGATGCTCATGTCGGGAAACCTTCGGGTGACCTGATTTTTCGTACGATGGACATAGCAAGCGGCGTGCCAATTCAAAAAAGCCCGTAAACCGGGGCTTTGCGCGCGGTGGCAAGGCGGCAATGCCAGAAAAGCGGCAACCGATTTCCGCCGCCTGCCGCTTTTCTGCCGCTTATCACCAATCGCCAGAACAACAACTGACCCTGTGGGAGCGGGCTTGCCCGCGATTGCGGTGTAACAAATCAAATTGATGTCGACTGATACGACGCTATCGCGGGCAAGCCCGCTCCCACAGGGGTTGTGGTGATTTTGAGAGATAATTACAGGCACAAAAAAACGGGAGCCCCTGAGGACTCCCGTTTTTTGATGAAGCAACGAATCACTTCGCCTTGTAAATGATCCCCGGGCTGCACTGGACCATTTGATAATGATCCGGCAAACCGTTCAGCGCTTCGGACGCGCCAAGGAACAGATAGCCGCCGGGCTTGAGCGTGCTGTGGATGCGCAACAGGATGTCTTTCTTCACCTCGGCGGAGAAGTAGATCAGCACGTTGCGGCAAAACACGATGTCGAACTTGCCCAGGCTTGCGTAGCTGTCGAGCAGGTTGAACGAACGAAATTCCACGCGACTCTTGATCGGTGCCTTGATGGCCCAGCGTCCCGGCCCTTTCGGGTCGAAGTAACGCTGAAGGCGCTCGGGCGACAGACCGCGGCCGATGGCCAGGCTGTCGTATTCACCGGTCTTGCAGTTGGTCAGCATGGTGCCGGACAGATCCGTGGCAACGATCTGCACGCCCATCTTCAACTGGCCCATGTTGACCCGCTCGAACTCATCGATGGACATCGACAGCGAATACGGTTCCTGACCCGACGAACACGCCGCCGACCAGATCCGCAGGCGCTGTCCGGGGCTTGCCTTGATCGACTCAGGCAATACCTTGTTCTTCAAGACTTCAAACGGATAGGTGTCACGAAACCACAGGGTTTCGTTGGTGGTCATGGCATCCACCACCAGCTCGCGCAAACCGCTGCGCGGTTGGGTCTGGATGCGCTGAACCAATTCACCCAGCGATTTGATGCCCTGCTGTTCCATCAGTTTGTTGAGACGGCTCGAGACCAGGTATTGCTTGTTCTCACCGAGCAAAATGCCACAGGCTTTTTCCAGGAAGACCCGGAACTGTTCGAAATCCAAATTACCCGTAGACAATGATGCGGCCTCTTAAATCGTGTTGACCGCCAGGGGCAAAACGCCCCTAGCTGATATCTGCTGCTTTGATCCGGTCGACCACCCGGGATGCCAAGTCATCAGGACGGAACTTGGCCAGGAAGTCATCGGCACCGACTTTCTTGACCATCGCCTGATTGAACACACCCGACAACGAAGTGTGCAGGATGATATGAAGCTTTTGCATGCGCGGGTCGGCGCGGATCTCGGCCGTCAGGGTGTACCCGTCCATCTCCGGCATTTCGATGTCGGAGATCATCATCAGGAACTCGTCTTCCGGCTTCTTGCCCTCATCGACCAGCTTGCGCAGGTAATCCAGCGCTTGCCGACCGTCGTTCAACGCCACCACTTCGACGCCGATCGTTTGCAGACAACGCGTGACTTGCTTGCGCGCCACCGATGAATCATCGACCGTCAACACGCGCAAGGACAACGCCTTGTGCTGAGTCTCGACATCCACCACGCCCACCGAAATCGCTTCCGGTGTCGGTGCCACTTCCGCCAGCACCTTCTCGACGTCAATGATTTCGACTAACTGATTGTCGACCCGAGTCACAGCCGTCAGGTAGTGATCGCGCCCGGTGCCCTTGGGTGGCGGATGAATCTCTTCCCAGTTCATATTGACGATGCGCTCCACCGAGCGCACCAGGAAACCCTGGGTCTTGGTGTTGTACTCCGTGATGATCACGAAGGGATTGCTTTGATCTTTCAGCGCTCCGGAACCGGTCGCCATCGCCAGATCCAGAATCGGAATGGTCGCCCCCCGAATATTTGCCACACCGCACACGACAGGACTGGACTTGGGCATCAGGGTCAGCTTGGGGCATTGCAGCACCTCACGAACCTTGAATACGTTGATCCCATACAGCTGCTGGCCGTCGAGACGGAACAACAACAGCTCAAGGCGATTCTGCCCTACCAGTTGCGTGCGCTGGTTCACCGAATCCATTACACCAGCCATGCCAGACTCCTACACCAACGCTAAGTGTGTTGCGACGCACATTCATCACTAAACGGCACGGCGCTTGCTTTTTAACTCTCATGAACACAGAACCGACATTTTTCCGACGCCTGACATCAACCTGCCGCAGATTGCTCTGCGTGATGTCGGCCGTTTGCCTGTTCAACGCTGGCAGCCCTGCCCTTGCTGACGCGGTTACCTTGCCTGACATGCTTATCGGCGTCACTCAGGGCTTTCTTGAATTCACCGTAGAAGACTATCTGGCCACGAGTCAAACACAAGGACGCTACGAGATCGAGGTCAACCAGCTCGATCCACGCCTGCGCATGCCCATGTGCGACAAGGAATTGACAGCCACCCTCGAGAGCCCCGCCAGGCCTCTGGGCCGGGTCACGGTCAAGGTTCGCTGCGAGGGCGCCTCCCCCTGGACAGTCTTCGTACCCGCTCAAGTACGGCTGTTTCGCGACATCGTGACCACCACCCGCCCCCTCAAGCGCACAGGGATTATCGAGTCTCAGGACGTGACCCTGCGCGAGCGTGATATCAGCCTGATAAATCAGGGTTTTCTGACCTCCGTGGATCAGGCGATCGGACAGAAACTTACCCGACCAATGGTCGCCGATCAGGTCATTACCCTGGTGCACCTCGAACAGGCGGAAGTCATTCGCAAGGGCGATCAGGTGGTGATTACCGCCCGCAGTGGTACGCTCAGTGTACGTATGCCGGGTGAAGCGCTGTCCAATGGCGGCATGAGCGAACAGATTCGCGTGAAGAACCTTAACTCCCAGCGGGTCATCAAGGCGCAAGTCACCGCGCCCGGCCAGGTGGAAGTAGCTATGTAGGGAATCTCTGTTCGTGAATATATGGCGCGTAGCCTGGCTGTTCCCTAAACTGTGCCGCATGCGGAACACGCGCTGGCGCATGCAAGCTCATTGATAAATGGGCCTAAAGTTTTCCGGGGAAGAGCCGAAAACATGGCAAGCGTCCAAATACCCAGAGGTTTTTTGTCATGGTCATCGATTTCAGTCGTTTAAACAGCTCCTCGTCACTTACGGGCAGTACACGTACCAGCGCTGCGAAGGAAACCGCCGAAGCCGGCCAATCCGCGCCGCTGAATACCCCGGCCGAACAGGCCAGTACCACCAAAAGCGGGGAATCGGTACACCTCAGCAATGAGGCTCAACAGTTGCAGAAGGTCACTGACAAGCTGCGCGATCAGCCTGCACTCGACAAAGCCCGCGTGGCCGAGTTGAAAGCAGCGATTGCCGATGGCAGCTATAAAGTCGACAGCAACCGTGTAGCCAGCAAACTGCTCAACTTCGAAGCCCAGCGCTAGGCCACGGCCCGCGCCGGCTTTTGGACGCTTAAAACCCAAGGCCAGCCATGCACGACACTAATTTACTGCAACTGATCATCGACGACTTTGCACCGGCGCAACACCTGCTGGAGCTGCTGCAAACCGAGTCCCTCGCGTTGCATGGTCGCGACATGCCACTGCTCGAAGAGATTCTGGCGCAGAAACAGGCATTGATCATTTTGCTTGAGCAGCATGGCCGCAAACGCAGTGAAATCCTCGCCAGCCTCAACCTGCCGACCAATCGCCAGGGCCTGGAGCAACTTGCCAGCCATTCGAGCATCGGTGACCAGTTGCTGGCACAGAGCGACGTGCTGACCGACCTCCTGGCCCAGTGTCAGGCCGCCAATGTCAACAATGGCCAGTCGATTCTGGTGCAGCAGGCCGCCACGGCCAACCAGCTGAAAATCCTCACCGGCGGCGAGCCACCAGCGCTCTACGATGCCCGCGGTTCAACCTCCAAACTCGCAAAACCACGTCCGCTCAGTCAGGCTTGAGCCTTTCAATGAGCCCGCTCTATCAAGACGCGAAACATGCTGGCAGAATGCCGGCCAGTAGCCATATTTGTCTGGAGATTGATACCCCGTGTCCAATGCCTTAAGCGCGGAAGATGCTCCGCAGCCACCCAAGGTGCTCACCACGCCCCTGGAAATCTCCGGCAATCTGCGTCAGCTGCAAGACAGCCATGACCCGCTGATCATCACGTTCCATGAGCGCAGCCAGCGCTTCCAGAGTTATCTGGTGGACATCGACCGTGACAGCAAGATGATCGCCCTGGACGAAATGATCCCGCGCGACGGCGAACGCTATCTGCTGGCTGGCGAACCGTTCAAGGTCGAAGGCTTCCACGACGGTGTACGCATCGCCTGGGAAAGCAATGGCCCGCTGACCATCGACGAATCCGGCGATGGCCGCTGCTACCGTGGCGCGCTGCCCGATGAGGTGGTTTACCACCAGCGCCGCAATGCTTTTCGCGCTGCGTTGAAGCTGGCACAACTGGTCAATGTCGAACTGGGGGGCGACAAACTCAAGTCGCCCATCAACGGCAAACTGCTGGACATCTCCGCCACCGGCTGCAAGTTGCGCTTCGAGGGCGACATCACCGCCAAGCTACAACTGGGCCAGGTCTATGACCGCTTCGTTGCGGCCCTGCCCTTCGGCAACATGACGGCACCGGTCGAGTTGCGTTACCTGCACTTCGAAGAAAAGATCAACACCACTTTTGCCGGCGTGCGTTTTCACAACATGAGCGGCCTGGTGCAGCGCCAGGTCGAGCGGTTCGTCTATCAGCTTCAGCGCGAAGCGCGGCGCTTCGATAAAGACGACTTCTGATACGTCGCTCCCATAAAAAAACGGGCAGTCCCTTGCGGTGACTGCCCGTTTTTTTTATGCCTTGATCAAGGCCTTGCTTCGGTAAAACTTTGCTCGCGACCCGCGTCAGGGTCTGACGATTCCGAATCTGTTGCAGCTTCGGTTTCCGGCTCGGCATCCGGATTGAAGTCAGCCTCAGGGTTGACCGGATTCTGCATCTGATCCTGCACCACCTGCTCATCGACTCGCGGGTCAAGGCAAGCGACCAGTGGTGAACTCGACATGCTGTCCGGCATGGCCACGTGATGCAGCGGAGCATCGTCCACCTGATGCAGGTTGGTAACCGCTTTCGGACGAATTCGCCATACCAGCACCAAGGCGAAAAAACTGAAGAAGGCATAGAGCATCTGACTGCCGAACAGCTTCATCAACACCCCGGCCACCAGCGGCCCGATACTCGCGCCTACACCGTAGGTCACCAGCAGCATCGCCGTCAGCGACACCCTGCGATCACCCTCGACATGGTCGTTGGAGAACGCCACCGCCAACGGGTACAGACAGAACTGCACCAGCGAACAGAAAAACCCGGCGATGAACAGCACCTCCAGCGGCACTTGCCGCATGATTGCCAGGGGCAACGCTGCCAGCGCCAGGCTAAACGCGAAACAGCGGATCAACAGCGCCCGGTCATAGCGGTCCGACAGCCAACCCAACGGCCACTGCACCACCAGCCCTGCAAAAATGCAGCTACCCATGAACAGACCGACCTGTTCGGTCGATAACCCTTGCTGCGAGGCATACAGCGGCGCCAGACCGTAGAACGAACCGACGATCAAACCCGACCCCAACACCGTACTCAATGACTGCGGCACGCGCTTGATGAAGAACCGTGGTTCCATCGGCGCCGGGTGCAAAGGCGCCGGGTGAATCCGCCGTGTCAGGGCTACCGGCACAAGGCACAGGGCGAAACACAGCGCGACCAGCATCAGCAATTCCAGGCCCAGGCCCGGGTGCATGACCAGAATCAGCTGACCCAATACCAGCCCCAGGTACGAGGCGATCATGTAGCCGCTGAACACGACCCCACGCTTATTGGCTTCTGCCTGCTCATTGAGCCAACTTTCGATCACCATGTATTGGCACATCATGCCCAGGCCGACGATCACCCGCAGGAACAGCCACGCGGGCAGCCAGTCCACCAGGCCATGACCCAGCACCGCCGCGCCGACGATCCCGGCGCAGGCTGAATAAGCTCGAATATGCCCGACCCGGGCAATCAGCCGGTGGCCGATCTTGCCGCCTAGCACCAGGCCGAAATAGTTGGCGGCCATCAACGCACCGACCCACAGGCTGTCGACTTTATCGGCTGCCAGGCGCAGGGCAAGGTAAGTACTCAACAGGCCCGAGCCGATCAACATCATCAGCGAGGCGAAATAAAGCCCCCGGAAAGATTTCAAGATTTGGCGCATCGGCGTTCCGAGCGGCTCCTTGCAGTGAGTATCGGACTATCGACAAACGATAGCCCGACGGCGACGGGTCGTCAGGCCTGGGCTGCTAGAACACGCCGTTCCCAGGGAGTAATTTCATCAAAGAAGCTGGTCAACTCCATGGTCTTCGAAGCGATGTAGCCTTCGATGAACTCCTTGCCGAACAGTTCCTTGGCCAATTGGCTACGTTTCAGACGTTCGAGAGCGGCATGCAAGGTACACGGCAACGAAAGATTATCCGGCACAACGAACTCACCCTGGATCGGCTCGCTCGGCTCCAGTTTGTTCTCGATGCCATACAACCCCGCGGCCAGACTCGCGGCGATCGCCAGATACGGATTGGCATCGGCCCCCGGCAAGCGGTTTTCGACCCGACGAGCGACCGGTGAACTGGCCGGAATGCGCAGCCCGGCCGCGCGATTGTCGTGGGACCAGCAGGCATTATTCGGCGATGCGAAAGGATGGCACAGGCGCTGATAAGAGTTCACGTTCGGCGCAAACAGCGCGGTGAAATCCGCCAGCCCGGCCTGCTGACCACCGATGAAATGACGGAAGGTCGCGGTCGGCTCACCGGCCTTGTCGCTGAATACGTTACGCCCGGTGCCAATCTCGACGATGCTCTGGTGAATATGCATCGAGCTGCCCGGCGTATGAGCCAACGGCTTGGCCATGCAAACCACGGTCAGGCCATGCTTGAGCGCCACTTCTTTGAGCAGATGCTTGAACAACAAAGTCTGGTCGGCCAACAGTAGCGGATCACCGTGCAGCAGGTTGATCTCGAACTGGCTGACGCCCATCTCGTGCATGAAGGTATCGCGCGGCAAGCCCAGCGCCGCCATGCATTCGTAGACTTCATTGAAGAACGGCCGCAAGCCGTTATTGGAACTGATGCTGAACGCCGAATGACCGTCCTCGCGACGACCGTCCAGGCCCAGTGGTGGCTGGAAGGGTTGCGTCGGGTCAGGGTTGGGCGCGAAGACGAAGAATTCCAGCTCGGTCGCCACCACGGGCGCCAGACCGAGAGCGGCGTATCGAGCGATCACGGCCTTGAGTTGGCCGCGGGTCGACAATGGCGAGCTCTCGCCAGTCAGCTCGTGCGCATCGCAAATGGCCAGCGCCCGAGGCTGCGAGCTCCAGGGCAAGCGGTGGATCTGCGCGGGATCAGGCACCAACGCCAGGTCGCCATCATCACTGCCGTAAAAGCGCGCTGGCGGATAACCGCCCATGATGCATTGCAGCAGCACTCCCCGCGCCATCTGCAAACGCCGCCCTTCAAGAAATCCTTCGGCGGTCATCACCTTGCCGCGTGGTACGCCGTTCAGGTCCGGCGTGACACATTCAATCTCATCAATGCCCGTCAATCGCTGCGCGAGTGAACGATGGCCATCGGTTGTCATGACGCAATCCTTGTTGTTGTACGAGCCGCGAACGGCGACTCGTACAAAATAGGCTCCGGCTGTTCGGAATATCAAGCAGCGTCAAACAAAAAGGCGCAATCCTGTGGGAACAACCGAAGGGGTTGTGTCATTCAGGGGAGATAGAGGCTGAACACACCGCCGCCCAACGGGCCGCCATTACTGATTTCGGTGCGTCCGCCGACACCATTGCGCTGATGCAACGCGGCAATCCGCCCGGCAAAGTACAGGCCCAGGCCGGTGCTGCCACTGCTGTGGTTGATGCCCTGCACGTAATCGGCTTGACGCTCGATCATCTCGGGCGGGTAACCCTCACCATCGTCATTAATGGTCAGCACCAATTGCCCGGCCTCATCGCTGACGCTAATCAACAAGGCATGGCGGGCGTAACGAATGGCGTTGTTGATGCAATTGGCGAGCACCGAGGCAATCAGCTCACGGTCGAAGAAACCCAGCGGGCTCAACGGGTCCACTTCATACGTCGCGATGATGCCGCGGCTGGCGAATACTTCTTGGTGAGCCGCCAGTTGCGCTTCAATGAAATCATCCAGCTCATGGTAGGCCGGTTGCAACGGCATCTGGTTGACGCCGAGTTTGTACAGCCCCAGCAACTGCACCAGCATGCCATTGAGGTGGGCAAACTCGAAGTCGATTACGCCCTGCTCGGGGGTGTGCTGCTCGGGATCGGGCAAGCGTGCCAGCCATTGGCTGTGCGCCTGCATCAGCATGGTCAGAGAGTTCTTCATGTCATGCACGGTGGAGGCAATCACCGTGGAGAAGTCGAGTGACGGTTCGCTGTCTATCATTCGCCGAACGCCTTGATTTTCAGTTTCTGGTAGCGCGGATAACGCGCGTCGGTATCGGGCATCAGGCCGACGGTTTTCAGGCAGGCGCGACACTCTTCCAGTTCGGCCGACGGTACGCTGGTGTCGGTGCCATGCAGCAACGATTGCGCCATGTTCAGGGCAATACTGATGTTCTTCGGTTGCAGTGCCAGAGCTTTGCGAAACACATCCCGGGCTTCCACCAGGTTGCCGGTCTTGTACACCCGCACGCCCTGACGGTTGAGGTCGGCGGCCGCGTTGCCGGAGTTGAGGATGGTCGGGTCGTCGGTCAGCTTGGCGATGCCTTTCATCACCGTCGGGTCGTCGCCGTAGATCTCCGCACAATTCTTCAGCATCGAAGCGCCGGCATCCGCCTGCCCGAGCATTTGCAGCTGCTTGGCCACCAGCAGCGCCGCTTCGGCGCTCATGAACTGCTCCATGCCATCGAGGCGCATCATCGCCTGCTCGGTGAGCTTCTCGGCGGTTTCGGCATCGTTGAGCAGCAGGCTGGTGGCTTTCATCAGGCGCGCGCGAATTTGCAGGCCGGGGTCGGAAGGGTTTTCCTTCGCCACCGCACTCAGCGTCGTGTTGATTTCGAGACGGGTCCGGGTGTCCAGGCCCTTCTCACTGCCTTTGCTGATCAAGGCATGGGCCAGGCCGAGGTTGCTTTCCGCATCCTTGAAACGCGACTGCGCCCCTTGAGACACAGCCTGACGATAAGCTTTGGAGGCAGTATCGAAATCCTCGTTGGCCATCGCCAGTTTGCCCAGCAATGCCTGCCGGCGCACCGCCAGCGGCGACAGGCGAATAGCCTCTTCCAAGACTCTCTGCGCCCCCTTGGTATCGCCTTCGGCGACCAGCACATCGGCCATGCCGTCGTAGAGCGCCGGCATCATCGGGAAGACTTTCAGGGCTTTTTCGTAAATGCCTTTGGCCTGGCCGATCTGGCCGCGCTTGAACAGCAACTGGCCCAACCCGGCAAACGCCCAAGGCAAAGGTCGATCAGCAATGATGCTGTCGTACAGGCGCTCTAGCGCTTCGTTCTGGTTCAAGTCGCGCAACGCATCGGCGCGGTAACGCAGGCACAGCGGCGAATAACGAATGTCTTGTTTGCACAGGGCGATGCAGGCATTGAGCACTTCAACCGGTTTACCCCGGTCAAGGGCTTGCAGGATCGGTTTAAGCAAGGTCTTGCGCTGTTCCAGACGCTCCAGACGCTGGGCCAGGCCGGAACGGTTGAACGGCTTTGTCAGGTAAGCATCAGGCTCGTGCTCCAGTGCGCTGAGCACCATGGCCTGACTGGTTTCGGCGGTGACCATGACAAACACACTTTCATGGCTGATCAGCTTCTCGATCATCAGGTCTTCGAGCACCTGCTGACCGTTCTTCTTGCCATCGCCCAAGTGGAAGTCCTGCAGGATGAAGTCGTAGGACTTCTGCGAGCACATGCGCAGCGCCTGTTCACCGGTATCGGCGGTGTCGACGTCCTTGACGCCCAGCTCCCGCAGCATGGACCTGACGGAACTGCGGAAATCCGAGAAATCATCGACGATCAAAAAACTCTTTTGGTGATACGACAGCATCGAAGATTTCCAGGCAATTTAAGAAGAACAACCCAAAGGCAACGACACGGGGCGAGCTCAGCTTCGCGGCCTTTTTTGGCGCGCAGATGATAGCGGGAGGCCATAGGCTATCAAGCAATTTCGCATAAACCCGTGATGACCATTGCCGGCCGCCAGAGATAAAAATGACAACGACCGTTCGGGTTATCGGCCAGTAGTCGCGTTCCCTTGAAGCGACGGGAGTGCATTTGCGCATTTGGCTGTCATGACAGGCTCTTCACGTAAGTCGTCGGGTGGTTCTGGGGTAAAAAATCCCGCCAAAGCAAATGCCTTGGCGGGCGTTTTTAACAGCTGAATGCTGAGATTTTATGGAGTTTCAGGGCCGACACGATTCAGCCAGCCCGCGCGCCACTTGGGTTTCAGCCCATTAGAGCCGCGTCTGTGTCGAGTATTCATGGCCCTTCCCCGCCCCCTTCGCCAAAAACAAATCGACGTAATATTGACACCTAAATACCCGCCTGTCGGAATATTGGCACGTCGCACTGTTAGCTGCGGTTAACACCTTTACAAAGCCTGACCCCCCAACTAAACACACATCAAACTGATATCAGGAAAGGCCGTATCCCTGGGTCAGTGCTACCTCAAAACACGGCCTCATCCAGCCATTATTTCAGGAGTCCCTGCCACATGGGTGCTCTCAGTCTATTGCGTGCCATGTGCAGCGCAGCACCAGCCTCGGGCTCACATTCGCCCGACCTGTCCTGCGATCCGCTCCTCAAGCGCGACGAACTTTTCCATCTGCGCAATACCCGCGCGCCTCTGCCGGCAGCGCCCGGCCCGTCAGGCCGACGATGTCCGGCCGCCGCCTCGCACCACTCCTGAACTACCTGAGCGGTGCAAGAACGGGACGTCGTCCTGTTAGCAGTCCCAAGCGATTCTAAAAATAAAAAATTGGCATTTTCGGGAGAAAGACATGGCTACCACCACAACTACCAGCGGCGGCACCGTTACTTCGTTTTCCAACACTCCGCAGGCGCAGGACGACATTTTCACGACCGGTGTTATTGGCGCGGGCAGCGCGGCCATCACTGAAGACCTGCTGGGGGTCGTGTACCTGGACGTCATGTCCAATGATCTCGGCGGCAACGCAAAGACACTTTGGTCACTCGATAACGCGACCAGTCTTTCTACTGCCACCAAGGTTTATGCGCCGGCCGATCTCCTGATCCAGGACACTGGCAGAATCGAGGCGACGAGTACTGACACCAGTTTCAACGGGGCAAAAATCTGGATTACGTCGGATGGCAAGGTCGGCTACGACGCCGCAACGTTGTCGACTGCTTTCAAGGCACAACTCCAATCGCTTGCTGCTGGAGGGTCCCTGACGGACAGCTTTACCTATGCGATTCGTCTCGGCAACGGCACGCTTAGCTGGGCCACTGCGCAGGTGCAGTTCGCTGGCATGAATGACAGTGTGACGATGAACATCGGCGTTCAGGCTGGCACGGTAACCGAAGATGCGAGCACGACGCCGAGCACGACCGACTCGCTGAGCACGACGGGCACTATTGCCTTTAGCGATGTTGACCTGAGTGACACGCATACCGCCTCTTTCGTCGCTGCGGGAGGCAATGCCACAGCGCTGGGCAACTTCACCCTTGCATCGGTAGCTGAAGGGGCCAACGCAGCCAACGGCACCGTTAACTGGACTTACACCCTGAATAATGCGGCAGCCCAATACCTGGCTCAGGGGCAGACAGTTACTGAAACCTATGTGGTCACCATCAATGATGGGCATGGTTCGTCAACCACACAGAATGTGACTGTCTCCATCACCGGCACCAACGATCAGGTGCAGATTACCAGCGGCGTGCAAGCCGGCGATGCCAAAGAAGACAGCGGCGACTACGCGGCCAGCGGCAGCATCACCTTCACCGACGCCGACCTGATCGACACCCACAGCGTCACCGTCACGCAGGGCGCTTCCGGCTATCTGGGCAGTTTCACCACCAATCCCCTGAGCGACAGCACCGGTACAGGCAGCGGTTCGCTGGGCTGGAACTTCGCGGTGAACAACTCAGCCCTGCAGTTCCTCGGCGAAGGCCAGATTGTCACCCAAACCTATAACGTGGCGATCGGCGACGGCGCGGTGCAGACCGTGACCATCACCATTACCGGCATCAACGATCAGGTACAGATCACCAGCGGCGTGCAGGCCGGCGATGCCAAAGAAGACAGCGGCGACTACGCGGCCAGCGGCAGCATCACCTTCACCGACGCCGACCTGATCGACACCCACAGCGTCACCGTCACGCAGGGCGCTTCCGGCTATTTGGGCAGCTTCACCACTAATCCACTGAGCGACAGCACCGGCACGGGCAGTGGCTCGCTGGGTTGGAGCTTCGCGGTGAACAACTCAGCCCTGCAGTTCCTCGGCGAAGGCCAGAGCGTCACCCAAACCTATAACGTGACGATTGGCGACGGCGCGGTGCAGACCGTGACCATTACGATTACCGGCACCAACGACCAGGTACAGATCACCAGCGGCGTACAGGCCGGCGATGCCAAGGAAGACAGCGGCGACTACGCAGCCAATGGCAGCATCACCTTCACCGACGTTGATCTGATCGACACTCACAGCGTCACTGTCACGCCGGGCGCTTCCGGCTATCTGGGCAGCTTCACCACTAATCCACTGAGCGACAGCACCGGCACGGGCAGTGGCTCGCTGGGCTGGAACTTCGCGGTGAACAACACCGCCCTGCAGTTCCTCGGCGAAGGCCAGAACGTCACCCAAACCTATAACGTGGCGATCGGCGACGGCGCGGTGCAGACCGTGACCATCACCATCGTCGGCACTAATGACCAAGTGCAGATCACCAGCGGCGTGCAAGCCGGCGATGCCAAGGAAGACAGTGGCGACTACACAGCCAGCGGCAGCATCGCCTTCACCGACGTCGACCTGATCGACACCCATAGCGTCACTGTCACGCCGGGCGCTTCCGGTTATCTGGGCAGCTTCACCACCAATCCACTGAGCGACAGCACCGGTACGGGCAGCGGTTCGCTGGGCTGGAACTTCGCGGTGAACAACACCGCGTTGCAGTTCCTCGGCGAAGGCCAGATTGTCACCCAAACCTATAACGTGGCGATCGGCGACGGCGCGGTGCAGACCGTGACCATCACGATTACCGGCACCAACGACCAACCAACCCTGACGATTGCCGACACTACCGGTGCGATGAGCGAAGGCAACGGCACGGCCACCCTGAGCGACAGCGGCGCACTGAGCTTCGCCGATCTGGACAGCACCGACACGGTGACCGTGTCGCAGACCACCAACGGCGATATCGCCTGGAGCGGCGGCGTGCTCAATGTTGGTGTGGCCTCGGCACTGGTGGCTGGTTTCTCGGTCGACCAGAACAGCTGGGACTACAGCAGCAATCAGAACCTCGACTTCCTCGGTGCGGGTGAAACCATCACCTTCTCGTACGCGGTAGTTGCGACCGACGACAGCGGCGCGGCTAATGCTGCCTCGGCGACGCAGACCGTCACCATCACTATAACCGGCACTAACGATGCGCCGGTGCTCAGCTTCGCGACAGGCAATGATGCCGGTGCGGTACAGGAAGACACCGCGCTCAGCGTCAACGGTCAGTTCAGCTCGGCTGATATCGATCATGCTGCTACGGCCACCTGGACAATCAATGGCTCGGCTTCGGGCATCTACGGTTCGATCGCGGTGGATAGCACTGGCCAATGGACGTACACCCTCGCCAATGGCACCGATGGTGTCGCCAGTGCGGTGCAGTCGCTGGGGGCTGGCGAAAGTCACGATGAAGTGTTCAGCGTGCAGGTCAGCGATGGCCTCGGCGGCGTGGACACTCAACTGGTGACCGTCTCCGTCAGCGGCACTAACGACGTGCCGGTACTCAGCTTCGCGACAGGCAACGATGCCGGCGCGGTGCAGGAAGACACCGCGTTTAGCGTCAGCGGTCAGTTCAGCTCGGCTGATATCGATCATGCTGCTACGGCCACCTGGAGCATTGCCGGTACGAATACCGGCATCTACGGTTCGATCGCGGTGGATAGCACTGGCCAATGGACGTACACCCTCGTCAATGGCACCGATGGCATTGCCAGTGCGGTGCAGTCGCTGGGGGCGGGAGAAAGTCACGATGAAGTGTTCAGCGTGCAGGTCAGCGATGGCCTCGGAGGCGTGGACACTCAGTTGGTGACCGTCACCGTCAGCGGTACTAACGACGCGCCGGTGCTCAGCTTCGCGACAGGCAACGATGCCGGCGCGGTGCAGGAAGACACCGCGTTTAGCGTCAGCGGTCAGTTCAGCTCGGCTGATATCGATCATGCTGCTACGGCCACCTGGACAATCAATGGCTCGGCTTCAGGCACCTATGGCTCAATCGCAGTCGACAACACCGGCAAATGGACTTACACCCTGGCCAATGGCACCGATGGCATTGCCAGCGCGGTGCAGTCGCTGAAGGCGGGAGAAAGTCACGATGAAGTGTTCAGCGTGCAGGTCAGCGATGGCCTCGGCGGCGTAGACACTCAGTTGGTGACCGTCACCGTCAGCGGCACTAATGATGCGCCGGTGCTCAGCTTCGCAACGGGCAACAATGCCGGCGCGGTGCAGGAAGACACCGCGCTCAGCGTCAGCGGCCAGTTCAGCTCGGCTGATATCGATCATGCTGCTACGGCCACCTGGACAATCAATGGCTCGGCTTCAGGCACCTATGGCTCAATCGCAGTCGACAACACCGGCAAATGGACTTACACCCTGGCCAATGGCACCGATGGCATTGCCAGCGCGGTGCAGTCGCTGAAGGCGGGAGAAAGTCACGATGAAGTGTTCAGCGTGCAGGTCAGCGATGGCCTCGGCGGCGTAGACACTCAGTTGGTGACCGTCACCGTCAGCGGCACTAATGATGCGCCGGTGCTCAGCTTCGCAACGGGCAACAATGCCGGCGCGGTGCAGGAAGACACCGCGCTCAGCGTCAGCGGCCAGTTCAGCTCGGCTGATATCGATCATGCTGCTACGGCAACTTGGAGCATTGCGGGTACGAATACCGGCACCTACGGCTCGATCGCGGTGGATAGCACTGGCCAATGGACGTACACCCTCGCCAATGGCACCGATGGCATTGCCAGCGCGGTGCAGTCGCTGAAGGCGGGAGAAAGTCACGATGAAGTGTTCAGCGTGCAGGTCAGCGATGGCCTCGGCGGCGTGGACACTCAACTGGTGACCATCACCGTCAGCGGCACTAACGATGCGCCGGTGCTCAGCTTCGCGACAGGCAATGATGCCGGCGCGGTGCAGGAAGACACCATGCTCAGCGTCAGCGGCCAGTTCAGCTCGGCCGACATCGATCATGCTGCCACGGCCACCTGGAGCATTGCCGGTACGAATACCGGCATCTACGGTTCGATCGCGGTGGATAGCACTGGAAAATGGACGTACACCTTGGCCAATGGCACCGATGGCGTCGCCAGTGCGGTGCAGTCGCTGGGGGCTGGCGAAAGTCACGATGAAGTGTTCACCGTGCAGGTCAGCGATGGCCTCGGCGGCGTGGACACTCAGTTGGTGACCGTCACCGTCAGCGGCACTAACGATGCGCCGGTGCTCAGCTTCGCGACAGGCAACGATGCCGGCGCCGTGCAGGAAGACACCATGCTCAGCATGAGCGGCCAGTTCAGCTCGGCCGACATCGATCATGCTGCCACGGCAACTTGGACAATCAATGGCTCGGCTTCAGGCACCTATGGCTCAATCGCAGTCGACAACACCGGCAAATGGACGTACACCCTGGCCAATGGCACCGATGGTGTCGCCAGTGCGGTGCAGTCACTGGGGGCTGGCGAAAGTCATGACGAAGTGTTCACCGTGCAGGTCAGCGATGGCCTCGGCGGCGTGGACACTCAACTGGTGACCGTCACCGTCACCGGCACTAACGATGCGCCGGTGCTCAGCTTCGCGACAGGCAACGATGCCGGCGCGGTGCAGGAAGACACCGCGCTCAGCGTCAGCGGCCAGTTCAGCTCGGCCGACATCGATCATGCTGCCACGGCAACTTGGAGCATTGCGGGTACGAATACCGGCACCTACGGCTCGATCGCGGTGGATAGCACTGGCCAATGGACGTACACCCTCGCCAATGGCACCGATGGCATTGCCAGCGCGGTGCAGTCGCTGAAGGCGGGAGAAAGTCACGATGAAGTGTTCAGCGTGCAGATCAGCGATGGCCTCGGAGGCGTGGACACTCAGTTGGTGACCGTCACCGTCAGCGGCACTAACGATGCGCCGGTGCTCAGCTTCGCGACAGGCAACGATGCCGGCGCCGTGCAGGAAGACACCATGCTCAGCATGAGCGGCCAGTTCAGCTCGGCCGACATCGATCATGCTGCCACGGCAACTTGGACAATCAATGGCTCGGCTTCAGGCACCTATGGCTCAATCGCAGTCGACAACACCGGCAAATGGACGTACACCCTGGCCAATGGCACCGATGGTGTCGCCAGTGCGGTGCAGTCGCTGGGGGCTGGCGAAAGTCATGACGAAGTGTTCACCGTGCAGGTCAGCGATGGCCTCGGCGGCGTGGACACTCAGTTGGTGACCGTCACCGTCACCGGCACTAACGATACGGCCGTGCTGTCCTCGGCCAACGTCACGCTGACCGAAACCAATGCCCCGCTGACCACCAACGGCACCCTGACCATCAGCGACATCGACAGCGCTGCAACCTTCGTCGCCCAGTCCAACACCGACGGCAGTTACGGCCAGTTCTCCATCGGCACCAATGGGGCCTGGACCTACGTCGCCGATAGCGCCCACAACGAGTTCGCCGCCGGCACCACCTACACCGACACCTTCGCGGTGAGCAGCGCCGACGGCACCCTCACTTCGGTCACCGTGCACATCACCGGGACAAACGACGCCGCCGTTCTGTCCGCCGACATCGTGAACCTCATCGAGACCAATGCCGCCGTCGACATCTCCACCAGCGGTACGCTGACCATCAGCGACGTCGACAGTGCCGCGACCTTCGTCGCCCAGTCTGGCACCGACGGCAGCTATGGCCAGTTCTCCATCGGCACCGATGGCGCCTGGAGCTATGTCGCCGACTCCGCGCACAACGAGTTCGCCGCCGGCACCACCTACACCGACACCTTCGCCGTGAGCAGTGCCGACGGCACCCTCACTTCGGTCACCGTCAACATCACCGGGACTAACGACGCCGCCGTGCTGTCCTCGGCCAGCATCAACCTCACCGAAACCGATGCCCCGCTGAGCACCAACGGCACGCTGACTATCAGCGATGTCGACAGTGCCGCAACCTTCGTCGCCCAGTCCAACACCGACGGCAGTTACGGCCAGTTCTCCATCGGCACCGATGGGGCCTGGAGCTATGTCGCCGACTCCGCGCACAACGAGTTCGTCGCCGGCACCACTTACACCGACACCTTCGCCGTAAGCAGCGCCGACGGCACCCTCACCTCGGTCACCGTGCACATCACCGGGACTAACGACGCCGCCGTGTTGTCCTCGGCCAGCATCAACCTCACCGAAACCGATGCGCCGCTGAGCACCAGCGGCACGCTAAGCATCAGCGACGTCGACAGCGCCGCAACCGTCGTCGCGCAGTCCAATACCGACGGCAGTTACGGCCAGTTCTCCATCGGCACCGATGGCGCCTGGAGCTATGTCGCCGACTCGGCGCACAACGAGTTCGCCGCCGGCACCACCTACACCGACACCTTCGCCGTGAGCAGCGCCGATGGCACCCTCACCTCGGTCACCGTGAACATCACCGGCACAAACGACGCCGCCGTCCTGTCCTCGGCCAGCGTCACCCTGACCGAGACCAATGCCGCCGTCGACATCTCCACCAACGGCACCTTGACCATCAGCGATGTCGACAGTGCCGCAACCTTCGTCGCCCAGTCCAACACCGACGGCAGTTACGGCCAGTTCTCCATCGGCACTAATGGTGCCTGGAGCTACGTCGCCGATTCCGCCCACAACGAGTTCGCCGCCGGCACCACCTACACCGACACCTTCGCGGTGAGCAGCGCCGATGGCACCCTCACCTCGGTCACCGTGCACATCACCGGGACTAACGACGCCGCCGTGTTGTCCGCCGACATCGCCAACCTCATCGAGACCAATGCCGCAGTCGACATCTCCACCAGCGGCAACCTGACCATCAGCGATGTCGACAGTGCCGCAACCTTCGTCGCCCAGTCCAACACCGACGGCAGCTACGGCCAGTTCTCCATCGGCACCAATGGTGCCTGGACCTACGTCGCCGATAGCGCCCACAACGAGTTCGCCGCCGGCACCACCTACACCGACACCTTCGCCGTGAGCAGTGCCGACGGCACCCTCACTTCGGTCACCGTCAACATCACCGGGACTAACGACGCCGCCGTGCTGTCCTCGGCCAGCATCAACCTCACCGAAACCGATGCCCCGCTGAGCACCAACGGCACGCTGACTATCAGCGATGTCGACAGTGCCGCAACCTTCGTCGCCCAGTCCAACACCGACGGCAGTTACGGCCAGTTCTCCATCGGCACCGATGGGGCCTGGAGCTATGTCGCCGACTCGGCGCACAACGAGTTCGCCGCCGGCACCACCTACACCGACACCTTCGCCGTGAGCAGCGCCGATGGCACCCTCACCTCGGTCACCGTGCACATCACCGGCACAAACGACGCCGCCGTCCTGTCCTCGGCCAGCGTCACCCTGACCGAGACCAATGCCGCCGTCGACATCTCCACCAACGGCACCTTGACCATCAGCGATGTCGACAGTGCCGCAACCTTCGTCGCCCAGTCCAACACCGACGGCAGTTACGGCCAGTTCTCCATCGGCACTAATGGTGCCTGGAGCTACGTCGCCGATTCCGCCCACAACGAGTTCGCCGCCGGCACCACCTACACCGACACCTTCGCGGTGAGCAGCGCCGATGGCACCCTCACCTCGGTCACCGTGCACATCACCGGGACTAACGACGCCGCCGTGTTGTCCGCCGACATCGCCAACCTCATCGAGACCAATGCCGCAGTCGACATCTCCACCAGCGGCAACCTGACCATCAGCGATGTCGACAGTGCCGCAACCTTCGTCGCCCAGTCCAACACCGACGGCAGCTACGGCCAGTTCTCCATCGGCACCAATGGTGCCTGGACCTACGTCGCCGATAGCGCCCACAACGAGTTCGCCGCCGGCACCACCTACACCGACACCTTCGCCGTGAGCAGTGCCGACGGCACCCTCACTTCGGTCACCGTCAACATCACCGGGACTAACGACGCCGCCGTGCTGTCCTCGGCCAGCCTCACGCTGACCGAAACCAATGCCCCGCTGACCACCAACGGTACCCTGACCATCAGCGACATCGACAGCGCCGCGACCTTCGTCACCCAGACCAACACCGCCGGCGCCAACGGAACCTTCGCCATCAATACCGCAGGCAACTGGAGCTATACCGCCAACTCGGCCTTCGACGCACTCAGTGTCGGTGACAGCCTGACCGACACCTTCACCGTGCTCAGCGCCGATGGCACCGCGACCGCGGTGACGGTAACCATCAACGGCAGCAACGACGCGCCGACGATCACCTCCAACGGTGGTGGTACGACGGCCTCGGTCAGCGTGGCGGAGAACACCACGGCAGTTACGACGGTGGTAGCAACCGACGTTGATCTTCCGGCACAAACCCTGAGTTACAGCATCGTTGGCGGAGCAGATGCCGCGAAGTTCTCGATCGTTTCAGGCTCGGGCGTGCTGAGCTTTGTCTCTGCACCTAACTTTGAGTCCCCGACTGATTCAGGAACGAACAACGTCTACGACGTGATTGTGCGGGCATCGGACGGCACGCTATTCGACGACCAAACGCTCGCGGTGAGCGTGACAGGCATCAACGACAACACCCCGACGATCACCTCCAACGGGGGTGGAGCGACCGCTTCGGTCAGCGTGGCGGAGAACACCACAGTAGTTACGACCGTGGTGGCGAGCGATGCTGATCTTCCGGCACAAACCCTGAGCTACAGCATTGTCGGGGGAGCAGATGCCGCGAAGTTCTCGATCGTTTCAGGCACGGGCGCATTGAGCTTTATCTCTGCGCCCAACTTTGAGTCCCCAACTGATTCGGGAACGAACAACGTCTATGACGTGATCGTGCGGGCATCGGATGGCACGCTGTTTGACGACCAGGCGCTCGCGGTGAGCGTGACGGGCGTCAATGACAACACCCCGGTGATCACCTCCAACGGTGGTGGTGCGTCGGCTTCGGTCAACGTGGCGGAGAACACCACGACGGTCACGACAGTGACCGCGACCGATGCCGATCTGCCGGCGCAAACCCTGAGCTACTCGATCCTGAATACGGCCGGGACGGACTTCAGCAAGTTCTCGATCAGTTCGAGCGGGGTGCTGACGTTCAATTCGGCGCCGGATTACGAGAATGCCCAGGATGTCGGTGGTGCTGACGGTGACAACGCCTATGTTGTGGACGTTTTGGTGGCCGACGGCAATGGCGGAACCGACACCCAGACAATTACGGTAAACGTGCAGAACGTAGTTGAAACCCCAGTTGATACCGTGGCCCCGACGGTGACAGTGACGGGGACGGCCTTAGGGGGTTCGAACGGTTCAACGTCGACGGTCACATTCCAGTTCAGTGAGGTTGTGAGCGGCTTCAACCTTTCGGACGTCACGGTGACTACAACGAGCGGAACGCCCCGCGGAACCTGGAGCAACTTCACGCAGGTAGACGGCGACACCTACACGGCAACGCTGACCAGAACGCAGGGCGGTAGCGTGAAAGTCGACGTTACCGCGAACAGCTACACCGACCTGGCGGGCAATGCGGGTGCTGCCGGGAGCAGTGCAAACCTTCCGGCAGGCGTTGCCGGCGAACCCATCAATTTAGCCCTCAACACCCCGTCAGCTGATATTAGCGGCCCGATAACCGTGTCGATTAGCGGTGTTCCCTCGGGATGGATATTCAATGCGGGGACCGACAATGGAGACGGCACCTGGACCGTGCAAACCAGCGATCCTGGCGCATTGACTGTGACAACCCCAAGCGACTTCACGGGAGCGTTGGTGCTTGATGTCAACATGTACTGGAGCAATAGTGACGGCAGCGACGGTAGCGCTTATGTGTTCAACAACATCGAAGTCTATGTACCCGGCGCGCCGATTTTCGCCTTGTCCGCTGACGACAACCTGACCGGCTCATCCGGTGCCGACACGTTCGTCTTCGCCCAGCCGATCGGCAACAACCAGATCTACAGTTTCGATGTCACGGCAGACAAAATCGACTTGATCGGCTTCGCGGGCGTCAACGGTTTTGCTGATTTGAGTATCACTAACGACGCCAACGGCAATGCGCTGGTCAGCATCGGCTCCGGCCAGTCGGTCACCCTTAAAGGTGTCGATGCGGCGGACTTGAGCGAAGCGAACTTCCAGTTCGATGTGGATCCGGTCATGACCAATACCGGCATTCTCAGTATTGCCGACGGGGCAATCATGCCGTTCGGTGGCAGCATTCATAACAGCGGCACCATCGAACTCGGCTCCACCGGCAGCGAGACCAATCTTGAGATTCTGTTCCGTGGGGCAACCTTGACCGGTGGCGGCCAGGTACTGCTATCCGACAGCGCGCAAAATGTTATTTTCGGCGGCAGCGCCGACACTGTGCTGACCAACGTCGACAACCGCATTTCCGGTGCCGGCCAGTTGGGCGCCGGGCAGTTGGTATTGGTCAATGCGGGGCTGATCCTGGCCAGCGGGCTGAACAGCCTGGTGCTCGACACCGGCAGCCACACCATCACCAACAGCGGGGTGCTGGAGTCCACGGGTGAAGGCGGCATGACGGTGGCCAGCACAGTCGATAACTCCGGCCACTTGTGGGCCAACGGTGGCGACCTGCGCCTGCTGGCCGACGTAATGGGCAATGGCAGCGCCACCATCGACGGCGACGCGACCCTGACCTTTTCCGGCGCTGCACACGGGTCCGTCGCCTTCCACGGCGAAGGCGCGGGCACGCTGGTGATCGCACAGGCCGAAGCGGCGGGTTCCCTGGTCGGCATCCTCGGCCTGGAAAGCGATGACATGCTGACCTTCAGCGATCTCGCCTTCGGCGCCAACACCCAACTCAGCTACAGCGCCAACGCCTCTGGCACCGGCGGCCTGCTGACAGTGGACGACGGCGCGCATCGGGCCGAGGTGAACTTGCTGGGGCACTACACAGTGGATGACTTCCAGGCCACCGACGGCGGCGAGACCGGTACCCAAGTCAGTTACAGCGGCGAATCCAGCGGCACGCTGGTGGGCAGCATGGCGGCGGACGTACTCAGTGGCGGCGACGGCAATGACATCCTCGCGGGTCGTGGCGGGGAGGACACGCTCAGCGGTGGCGCGGGAGCCGATATGTTCGCCTATCTCAACGTGGCTGAAGGCGGGGATACCATCCTCGACTACAACTTCGCCGAAGGTGACGCGCTCGACCTCTCTGCACTGCTCAGCGCCAACTTCGTTAGCGGTGTCAGCCAGGCGTCCGACTTCGTCCAACTGGCGCAGTCCGGCAGCGACATCACCGTGAAGGTGGATGCCGATGGCGCAGCCAATGGTACGAACTTCGCCGATGTGGCGGTCCTTGCCAACACTGGCACGAGCGGTACCGATCTGGTGCGCACCTGGTTTGGGGAGGGTGACCATACGCTGACGGCTTGATGCGGGGCTGGAGTTGAATCCACCGTTGCAGACAGTCACAAAAAAGCCCCACCAGATCACTCTGCGTGGGGCTTTCAAATAGATGGTGTCCCAGGGCAGGTTCGAACTGCCAACCTTCCCCTTAGGAGGGGGATGCTCTATCCAATTGAGCTACTGAGACACAAGTCGCTCCGCATGGAATGCGCAGCGATAGACGGCGTGCATGTTAACGGGCAGGCCCGCTTTTGTCATGTCGTCCGTAGGGCTTTTTAAGTGTAGGCAGACGCCTCACAGTAGCGTGGCTTTGTTTACCGTGCAAATTGCATAACTGCAAAATGACATCATTGCAAAATGCAATGCAGGCATTTTGCAAAAATATCTTAATTCATTGTTTTTAAAGGATTTAATAGCCGTTAAACTTTTGGCATGCAGGCTGCTTCGGCTGTTCTCACAGAACACAGGAGGTCAGCCCCATGAACAGCGCTCTGTTAGTCGCAAACGCGGTCGCTTTGGCGGTTCTGGTGGGTTTTAATTTCTTCCCCGAAAACGACGTTGCGACGATTGCTCAACGCATCCCCCATTACCTGCAACTGCAAAAAACACCGCAGTTGGCAGTCACGAGCGATCAACGCGGTTTTGTCAGCCACGAGGTGAGCCAGGAGACTATTCAGCTGCGCACACAGTCTTTTGAACGCTTGGTATTTTGAATCACCCCATCAGGAGCACAGCATGTCCAAATCAGCCGCAGGATTTTTCATCCTCGCTTTACTGAGTGGCATCCTTCATCTGTCATTGGTTCAGGACACGGTCGTCACCCTGCCCCTGATTGCTTGCGGCGTATTCGGTGCACTGTTCGTGCTGGCGCTGATCGCCGGGCGCAAGATCAAATTCGATCCGGTGTTGCGCTAAGGCTCAGCAGCTTCAGAAGATTGGCGACGGTGCCAGCAAGGTCGCCGGAGTTATCGAGTCGGCGGATCTGCGTATCACCGATTGAATCGTCAGCCATGAACAGCCTGTTACGGCGCAGTCTTGCTTCGATTTCTGCCGGGCTCTCACGCCCCCGCCGTAGCAGACGCTCGCGCAGGGCTTCATCCTTGACCGTCAACAGCACCGGCAATAGCGTGGGATAACGTTGTTGCGCTTCTGCCAGGTGCCCGCGAGAACCGTTGATCAAAACATCGCGACCGTCCGCGAGCCATTGCTCTATGCGCACTGGAATACCGTAACTCAGCCCATTGGCTTGCCACGACAATGCAAAATCCCCATTGGCTCTGCGTCGCTCGAACTCTTCGCGGGAAACCTCGATGGCGTCTTCACCCACGGATTCTGCCGACCGCGTGATAACGCGGCGCACGACTTCACAATTACCTGCGCGCAACGGCTCGCGAGCGGCTTCGATGAGGCTGTCCTTGCCGGATCCCGAAGGCCCCATTAAATAAATCAGCCTGCCATCCATCCTTAAATCATCCCGCGCCACGTGCCCACACTAGTATTTCGGCCATTTGCCACTATCCTTGTACAAGGTAAGGAACAAGGATCGAATCCGCATAGCATGCACCTTCAGGCGTCTTCGGGCATCACCTGTCGGGCAAGAGGACGCGGTTCAGCGATACGGACTCATGGATTATTTTCAAACCAGTCCGCATTTCTGATAATAGGTGCTGGCATTAAGCCTTTACCCAGATCAATTTTTGTCACAGAATTGACGCCAATGATCTGGCTAATTTGAGGCATGATGCGCGCCTCTATCAATTCAGGTTGAACATTTGGTCGGAGTGCTTGTCCTATCTGACATCCTGCGGCCTATCCCGAGAACCGCTCCCCTGAACTAACCGGTTAAATATATGCGCCCATTGAAACAGGCAATTTATTCCAGCCGTACGGCTGACAAGTTCGTCGTACGTCTGCCAGACGGAATGCGTGAACGCATTGCCGAGGTGGCTCGCAATCATCATCGCAGCATGAACTCCGAAATCATCGCGCGCCTTGAGCAGAGTCTTATTCAGGAAGGCGCGTTGGGTGAAGAATTGAGCATGCGCCTGGACAGCCCCGAGCTGTCATTGCATGAACGCGAACTGCTGCAACGTTTCCGCCAACTCTCCCACCGTCAGCAAAACGCTCTGGTTTCGCTGATTGCCCATGACGCCGAAATGGCCGCAGACGCTTCCTGATTCATCCCGAAAGCTCAAGCCAGCGTAATTGCTGGCTTTTTTTTACCTGAATTTTGGCTAAAAAACCCGCCGATCAGGCGGGTTGTTTTTGAAGCAAGACGTCAAAGCAGGAAAATCGTCGCCAGCCCGAGGAAGATGAAAAAGCCACCGCTGTCGGTCATGGCTGTGATCATCACACTGGCGCCCATTGCCGGGTCGCGCCCAAGCCGCGCCAGGGTCATTGGAATCAAAACCCCCATCAATGCCGCAAGCAACAGGTTAAGCGTCATGGCGGCGGTCATCACCACGCCCAGGGACCAACTGCCATAAAGCAGATAGGCCACCACACCAATCACGCCGCCCCAGACCAAGCCATTGATCAAGCCTACCGCCAACTCCTTGCGCATCAGCCGCGACGTATTGCCGGTACTGACTTGGTCCAGCGCCATGGCTCGAACGATCATGGTGATCGTCTGGTTACCCGAGTTGCCACCGATACCGGCAACGATCGGCATCAATGCCGCAAGTGCTACCAGTTTCTCGATAGAGCCTTCGAACAGGCCGATCACCCGGGACGCAATGAACGCGGTGATCAGGTTCACCGCCAGCCAGGCCCAACGGTTACGCAGGGATTTCCAGACTGACGCGAAAATATCTTCTTCTTCACGCAGACCCGCCATGTTGAGAACTTCGTTTTCGCTCTCTTCACGAATCAGGTCGACCATTTCATCGATGGTCAGACGACCGATCAGCTTGCCGTTCTTGTCGACCACCGGGGCCGAGATCAAGTCGTAACGTTCGAATGCTTGAGCGGCCTCGTAGGCGTCTTCGTCCGGATGAAAACTCACCGGGTCACTGGCCATGACTTCCGACACTTGCTTTTCCGGGTCGTTGACCAGCAGACGCTTGATCGGCAACACGCCCTTGAGCACGCCATCGTAATCGACCACGAACAGTTTGTCGGTGTGGCCCGGCAGCTCCTTGAGACGGCGCAGGTAACGCAAAACCACTTCGAGGCTGACATCCTCACGGATGGTCACCATCTCGAAGTCCATCAGCGCACCGACCTGATCCTCGTCATAGGACAACGCGGAGCGGACGCGCTCACGCTGTTGGCCATCGAGGGTTTCCATCAGCTCGTGGACGACGTCTCGCGGCAGCTCGGAGGCCAGGTCAGCGAGTTCGTCGGCATCCATATCCTTGGCCGCCGCCAGGAGCTCATGATCGTCCATGTCGGCGATCAGGGTTTCACGAACCGAATCGGATACTTCGAGCAGAATGTCGCCGTCGCGATCAGCCTTGACCAATTGCCAGACCGTCAGACGATCGTACACCGGCAAGGCTTCAAGGATGTAGGCAACGTCGGCGGAGTGCAGATCATCGAGCTTGCGCTGCAACTCGACGAGGTTTTGCCGGTGAACCAGGTTCTCGACCCGGTCGTGATGCGGACCTTCCTGGCGATGAGTCAGGTCTTCGACCACCCGCTGGCGCTGCAGCAGCTCAACGACTTGAGCGAGGCGATCCTGCAAGCTTTCCTGCGTTTTCTTTACTTCAACTTCAGACATAGGCGAACTCCACTCCCAGCAGCGGGGCACGCCGGAAGGATCAATCAGTCAATTCATGATTGTAGAAACGGGGTACTGAGTAACTACTGGGTAAGTCCATGGAGGTATTCCACAAGCCCCGGCGGGGCTGACGGGCGCAATGATAACACCGCCTGACGGTTTTAAACGTTAAAAAATCGCGGCTGAAACAAGTGCTTGCGAGACAAACTTGAGCGCCATCCTGACCCATGAAACTGCGACGACTTATCCTGAAAAGAAAACACACCGCCGCCTGAAAATGTAATGACTACCCTTGATGGAGACCGTCATGGAGGACGTCGAATGCCATCAAATGCTCGTTACTTGCTTGCCACCCTGCTCTGCCTGCCGCCCCAGGTGCTCGCCACGACCGTTCACCGGTGCGAAGCCGCCGATGGGCACATCACCTTCACGACCTTGAGCTGCACGGCCGGAGAAAGCCTCTCACTTCAGGACGTACACACGTTTTTGCCGGGCAGCGCGACGCCCCTGATGCCAGAAGCCGAGTTTCGCGAAACATCAGGTACGAAATCAAAAAGGAGAGAGCCGACGATCGTTGGTCAGTCCGAGGGCAAATGCGGAGATCTGCTCAGCGCGAAGGAACGCCGCATAGCGATCATCAATCAGCGGGTCGTTGCCGGCATGAGTCAGCAGGACGTCGAAAGCGCTCTCGGCAAGCCCGACAAAATCAGCACCCGCAATTCAGCCACAAGCTATCGCTACGACAACAAGCGAGGGCGCAGTGCTCATATCGAGTTCGACGAGAAAGGTTGTACCAAAGGAAAAGCCAAATCGCAGACGGCAAAAAGCCCGCGTTAAACGCGGGCTTTTTGGTGTTTGGTGCACTCGACAGGATTCGAACCTGTGACCGCTCGGTTCGTAGCCGAGTACTCTATCCAGCTGAGCTACGAGTGCATTTGTGTTTTTATACCAGATCACAACTGGTTGAAGCCAAGTTATTCACATTACTGCAAATAACTCTTAAATGGTGCACTCGACAGGATTCGAACCTGTGACCGCTCGGTTCGTAGCCGAGTACTCTATCCAGCTGAGCTACGAGTGCATTTGTTGCCGCGCATTATAGGCCGTCTAATCTCTATGTCAAACACTTTTTCTAGTAATTTCAAACACTTACCGAAGAAGCCAGATTACAACGTACTACGCAAATAATGGCGGAGAACGGGGGATTCGAACCCCCGACACCCTTTTGAGGTGTACTCCCTTAGCAGGGGAGCGCCTTCGGCCACTCGGCCAGCTCTCCGCAACACGGGGCGTATCTTAACCAACCTTTTCCCCGTTTGCAAACATAAAAAACGATAAAAATTAATGGCTTGGTTCTTCGTCCTTCTCTTTCTTTATACGCAGGTAAATTTCTTCACGGTGCACAGCAACCTCTTTCGGGGCGTTAACACCGATACGCACTTGATTTCCTTTAACGCCGAGCACGGTCACAGTGATTTCGCCATCACCAATAATCAGGCTTTCTGCGCACCGACGAGTCAGAATCAGCATACCTTTCTCCTCACGCATTTCATTTCAGGGACAACAGTCTGCAAAAAAAAGGCATTCGACCTACAACCAGAACGATCGCAGCCCTACATGCCTGAGTATTGACTAGCGCGGGCAAAAGAACAGCTTTGGGCCGCGCCATTCAAAAAAACAAAGGGCGCGGTCAGACCGCGCCCTTCGGGAAACGCATTACTCGCCCTGTCGGGCCGGCGCATCCAGTTCGAAAGCCGTGTGCAGAGCGCGCACAGCCAGTTCCAGGTACTTCTCTTCGATCACCACGGACACCTTGATTTCCGAGGTCGAGATCATCTGGATGTTGATGCTCTCTTTCGCCAGGGATTCGAACATACGGCTGGCCACGCCTGCGTGGGAGCGCATGCCGACGCCGACGATCGAGACCTTGGCAATCTTGGTGTCGCCAACGACTTCACGAGCACCGATCTCGCGAGCGGTGTTTTCCAGCACGGTTTGCGCCGCCTGGTAGTCGTTGCGGTGCACGGTGAAGGTGAAGTCGGTGGTGTTATCGTGCGCAACGTTCTGCACGATCATGTCGACTTCGATGTTCGCGGCACTGATCGGGCCGAGAATCTTGAAAGCAACGCCCGGGATGTCTGGCACGCCACGGATGGTCAGCTTGGCTTCATCGCGATTGAAAGCGATACCGGAAATGATCGGCTGTTCCATGGTTTCCTCTTCATCAATAGTAATGAGGGTGCCCGGCCCCTCCTTGAAGCTGTGCAGTACGCGCAGCGGAACGTTGTACTTGCCGGCGAATTCCACCGCACGGATCTGCAACACCTTGGAACCGAGGCTGGCCATTTCCAGCATCTCTTCAAAGGTGATCTTGTCCAGGCGCTGAGCCACGGACACCACACGCGGGTCGGTGGTGTAGACGCCGTCGACATCGGTGTAGATCTGGCATTCGTCAGCCTTCAAGGCCGCCGCCAGCGCTACGCCGGTGGTGTCGGAACCGCCACGACCGAGGGTGGTGATATTGCCGTGCTCGTCGACGCCCTGAAAACCGGCGACAACCACCACACGACCGGCCTTCAGGTCACCGCGAATCTTCTGGTCATCAATCTGCAAGATACGCGCTTTATTGTGCGCGCTATCCGTCAGAATCCGTACCTGATTGCCGGTGTACGACACCGCTGGCACGCCGCGCTTGATCAGCGCCATGGCCAACAGTGCAATCGTCACCTGCTCACCGGTGGATACGATCACATCCAGCTCGCGAGGAACCGGTTGGCCGTCGCCACTGATTTGCTTGGCCAGATCGATCAGACGGTTGGTTTCGCCGCTCATTGCAGACAGCACAACCACCAGGTCATCGCCCGCATCGCGGAATTTCTTAACCTTGTCAGCGACCTGCTCGATTCTCTCGACAGTGCCGACTGAGGTGCCTCCAAATTTCTGTACGATCAAAGCCATTTCAAAGCCGCCTCTGCCCATGAAGGGCGCCCAATAATCACTCAAACAGCGTTCTGGCCCGCCACTAGACCGCGGGCCAGGCACACGGCCTTATAAACCCTGCTCTACAAATGGAACAGTCAGGGCCAATGCGGCATCCAGTGCGCCAGCGTCAATACCACCGCCCTGCGCCATGTCTGGACGACCACCGCCCTTCCCGCCCACTGCCGCAGCAGCCTGTTTCATCAAATCACCGGCTTTGAGTTGGCCAGTCAGGTCTTTGGTTACGCCTGCAACCAGAACGACCTTTTCCTCATGGACACTGCCGAGCAGGATCACTGCGCGGCCGAGTTTGTTTTTCAGTTGATCGACCAGCGCCAGCAGCGCCTTGCCATCCTGACCGTCCAGACGCACGGCCAGCACTTTCACGCCTTTGACGTCCAGGGCAGAGGCCGACAGATCGTCGCCCGCCGCACTGGCCGCCTTGGCCTGCAACTGCTCGAGTTGCTTCTCCAGCAGACGGTTGCGCTCCAGCACAGCCGACAGCTTGTCGATCAGGTTATCGCGGCTGCCCTTGACCAGGTTGGCCGCTTCCTTGAGTTGTTCTTCAGCCGCGTTCAAGTAGGCCAGCGCGGCTGCGCCGGTGACTGCCTCGATACGACGCACACCGGAGGCCACACCGCCTTCGCTGGTGATTTTCAGCAGGCCGATGTCGCCGGTACGGTTGGCGTGAATACCGCCGCACAGCTCGACGGAGAAATCGCCCATGCTCAACACGCGCACGCTGTCGCCGTACTTCTCGCCAAACAGCGCCATGGCGCCTTTTTGCTTGGCGGTTTCGATGTCGGTTTCTTCGGTTTCAACCGGCGAGTTCTTGCGAATCTCGGCGTTGACGATGTCTTCCAGCGCCTTCAACTGCTCAGGCTTGATCGCTTCGAAGTGGCTGAAGTCAAAGCGCAAGCGCTGACTGTCGACCAACGAACCTTTCTGCTGAACGTGCTCGCCCAGTACCTGGCGCAATGCGGCGTGCAGCAAGTGAGTGGCGGAGTGGTTCAACGACGTCGCGTGACGCACGTCGGCATCGACATGAGTCTGCACCGGAGTACCCACGATCAGGCTGCCCGAATCCAGCACACCGTGGTGCAGGAACGCACCGCCGGTCTTGGTGGTGTCGCGCACGTCGAAACGTGCAGCGCCAGCCTGGAGGAAGCCGCAGTCGCCGATCTGACCGCCCGACTCAGCATAGAACGGGGTCTGATTTAGAACGACCACGCCCGCTTCGCCTTCGCTCAGCACGTCAACCGATTGCCCTTCTTTATAGAGAGCAACGATTTTGGCGGAACCGCTGTGAGCGGTGTAACCGGTGAATTCGGTGGCCACATCAACCTTGACCAGGCTGTTGTAGTCCATGCCGAAGGAGCTGGCGGAGCGAGCACGCACGCGCTGGGCCTCCATTTCACGCTCGAAGCCTTCTTCGTCGATGGTCAGGCTGCGCTCGCGAGCGATGTCGCCGGTCAGGTCCATCGGGAAGCCGTAAGTGTCGTAGAGCTTGAACACCACGTCGCCCGGCACCACGTCACCTTTGAGTTCGGCCAGATCCTGCTCGAGGATCTTCAGGCCCTGCTCCAGGGTCTTGGCGAATTGCTCTTCTTCGGCTTTCAGGACGCGCTCGATGTGCGCCTGTTGGGATTTCAGCTCTGGGAACGCTTCACCCATCTCGGCGACCAGGGCCGCAACGATCTGATAGAAGAAGCTACCCTTGGCGCCCAGTTTGTTGCCGTGACGGCAAGCGCGACGAATGATCCGGCGCAGCACATAACCGCGACCTTCGTTGGACGGCAGCACACCGTCGGCAACCAGGAAGCCGCACGAACGAATATGGTCAGCCACGACTTTCAGCGAAGCCTGAGCGTCGTTGGTGCAACCGATGGCTTTGGCCGATGCGGTCAGCAGGCTCTGGAACAGGTCGATTTCATAGTTCGAGTGAACGTGCTGCAGCACGGCACTGATCCGCTCCAGGCCCATGCCGGTGTCCACCGACGGCGCTGGCAACGGGTGCAACACGCCATCGGCGGTGCGGTTGAACTGCATGAACACGTTGTTCCAGATCTCGATGTAACGGTCACCGTCTTCTTCCGGCGAGCCCGGCGGGCCACCCCAGATGTCGGCGCCGTGATCATAGAAAATCTCGGTGCAAGGACCGCACGGGCCGGTATCGCCCATGGTCCAGAAGTTGTCGGAAGCGTACGGCGCGCCTTTGTTGTCGCCGATGCGAACCATGCGCTCGGCTGGCACGCCGATGTCTTTGGTCCAGATGTCGTACGCCTCGTCATCGCTGGCGTAGACGGTGACCCAGAGCTTTTCTTTCGGCAGGTTCAGCCACTTCTCGGAGGTCAGGAAGTTCCAGGCGTAGGTGATGGCGTCACGCTTGAAATAATCACCGAAGCTGAAGTTACCCAGCATTTCGAAGAAGGTGTGGTGACGGGCGGTATAACCGACGTTTTCCAGGTCGTTGTGCTTGCCGCCGGCGCGCACGCATTTCTGGCTGCTGACAGCGCGGGTGTACGCGCGCTTTTCCTGGCCCAGAAAGCAGTCCTTGAACTGGTTCATCCCCGCGTTAGTGAACAGCAGGGTTGGGTCGTTGCCCGGAATCAAAGAGCTGGAGGCTACACGGGTGTGGCCTTGCTCTTCGAAGAAGCGAAGGAAGGCTTCACGGATTTCTGCGCTTTTCATTAGGTTCTTCCACGGAGGCTGCGGCCAAAGGCCTGTACGAAACGTCAACAGACGAAGCGACGGCAAAGGGCCGCATTATATCGGCCCTGCGCGCGGGGTACAGCGTGTTTATACGATAGAAACGGTCAATTGGACCGCTAACGCGATCAGTTGCGGGAAAAGTCGACGAATGTAGCGACGACTTGCTCGATTTGCGCACGGCTGACGTCCATGTGCGTGACCATTCGCAGGCGACCGGCAGCGCTGAGTTTGATCCCGTGCGTCGCGGCGAAGGCCTTGATCGCTTCAGCCTTATCGCCTATCTGCACGTAAACCATATTGGTCTGCACTGGCTCGACCTCATAGCCCGCCGCTCGCAGGCCTTCGGCCAGCATTTGTGCGTTGGTATGATCATCTGCCAGGCGCTGAATATTGTTATCCAGCGCATAAAGCCCTGCCGCGGCGAGAATCCCGGCCTGACGCATACCGCCGCCGACCATCTTGCGCAGACGTCGCGCCTTGGCGATCAACTCGACCGAGCCGCACAACACCGAACCGATCGGCGCACCCAAGCCTTTGGACAGGCAGACTGACACCGAATCGAAATGCTGAGTGATCTCCCGGGCGTCGACACCTAACTTGACCGCCGCGTTGTAGAGCCGAGCACCATCCAGATGCAGCGCCAAACCGTTTTCATGAGTGAAGCTGCGAGCCCGGGCGAGATACTCCAGCGGCAGGACCTTGCCCTGCATGGTGTTTTCCAGCGCCAGCAAACGGGTACGGGCGAAGTGGAAGTCATCGGGTTTGATCGCGGCGGCGACCTGCGCCAGGTCCAGCGAACCATCGGCCTGCACTTCCAGCGGCTGCGGCTGGATCGAACCGAGCACTGCCGCGCCGCCACCTTCGTACTTATAGGTGTGGGCCTGTTGACCGACAATGTATTCGTCACCGCGATCGCAGTGGGCCATCAGGCCCAGCAAGTTGCTCATGGTGCCCGTCGGAACGAACAGCGCAGCAGCAAAACCCAACTGATTTGCAAGCTCGGCTTCCAGTCGGTTGACCGTCGGATCTTCGCCATAAACGTCGTCACCGGTGGCCGCATTGGCCATCGCGTCGAGCATCCCTGCGGTCGGTTGGGTGACGGTGTCGCTGCGAAGATCGATAACGCTCATGAATCTGGCCTCGGAAAGCAGGGGAAAATCCCTTTCAGGAAGGAATTACTGCGGTCATGTCGGCGAATAATCAAGCCTTGAACGAGGAAAAGGCACGTTACTCCTTCGAGAAAGCACCATCCATGTGGGAGCGGGCTTGCCCACGATAGCGAACTGTCAGTCGATAACCAAGGTGACTGACACAACGCTATCGCGGGCAAGCCCGCTCCCACAGGTTCTGCGTTTTGATTGACCGGTATTGGACATGCACGCCCCGAAAATATGTGTTAAAAACGCTTCGCCGCCAAACAATCTGGCGGCAAAACGTTCTCAGGGCGGGGTGTAACTCCCCACCGGCGGTAATTGCGCGCAATGCGCATAGCCCGCGAGCGCTTGGCGACAGGCACGGCAATGGCTGTGATGGCGGCAAGGTCAGCAGACCCGGTGTGATCCCGGGGCCGACGGTCATAGTCCGGATGAAGAGAGAACGGGATTGGCGCCGCCTAGGCTCTGTACCAAAGCGCCGTCCGTAGGCATTTGTGCCTGCGTACCCTTAAATCCCATTCGATT
Source organism: Pseudomonas lini (assembly GCF_964063345.1). Classification (NCBI taxonomy): domain Bacteria; kingdom Pseudomonadati; phylum Pseudomonadota; class Gammaproteobacteria; order Pseudomonadales; family Pseudomonadaceae; genus Pseudomonas; species Pseudomonas lini. Next base: position 4,871,613 of record NZ_OZ061318.1, on the reverse strand, counting down.
CATAACGCCCTGTTTTTCACACAAACAGGAGTCAGAACATGCAACCCACCGCAATCGATAGCAAAAGCAAAAACCATCAGGGCGAGCGCGTCGCGTTCATCCAGGCCTGCTGGCACAAGGAAATCGTCGATCAGAGCCGTAAAGGCTTCGTCGCCGAAATGATTGCTCAGGGTTATCAGGAGTCGGACATCGATTTCTTCGAAGTCGGCGGTGCCTTTGAAATTCCGCTGCATGCCAAGTTGCTGGCCAAGTCCGGCCGTTATGCCGGCATCGTCGCCGCGGGCTTGGTGGTCGACGGCGGCATCTATCGCCACGAATTCGTCGCTCAGTCGGTGATCAGCGGTCTGATGCAGGTTCAACTGGAAACCGAAGTGCCGGTGTTCTCGGTGGTTTTGACCCCGCACCACTTCCATGCTGGCGAAGAACATCAGAAGTTCTTCTTCGAGCATTTCGTGCATAAAGGCCAGGAAGCGGCGAAGACTTGCGCGGATACGCTGCACAAAATGCGGGCGTTGCGTCGCAGTGAGCCACGCGCGGTAGCGGTCTAAACACAAAACCTGTGGGAGCGGGCTTGCCCGCGATAGCGGTGTGTCAGTCACCCTAGTTATCGACTGACAGTCCGTTATCGCGGGCAAGCTCCCACAAGGATTTATGTCGAGCCAGAGATCAGGGTCAGGCCAGGTTTTTGTCGGTGGTCGGCACGATCAGGATGCCGGCGCGCAGGCCGTTCTTGACCTTGGGGTTCGGGAAGATGATCCGGGCGCCCTTCTCTTCGATGACCCAGCGGGTATTGGCGATATCCTCGGCCAGCACATACCCCACTTTCAACTCCGAAAAGTTTTCGATATCCGCCGGCAGGTTCAGGCGGAAGTTATCACTGTGCTTGATGATTTCCCGCGCAACGCTGAACAACTGCAACCCATCCAGCCCGTCGTCGGTCATTGGCGGCTCGGTGCCTTCGATGATCTGCTTCAGACGGGTTTCAAGAAGGCTGACGTTGACCCCATCGTTCTGCCCGAAAGGCCGGGCCTTGCCCAGTTCCAGGGTGAAGGACTCGGCATCGAGCTTGTCGTAGGTATAGGAGCTGAAGACGATGGAGGGTTTGTTCTGCAACAGCACCGCCTCCATGCCGGCCGCGCGCAAGCGAGCCAGTTCCAGGCGTGAATGCTGACGACCTTCTTTCCAGGGATACAGGGCGAACTGCTCGATTTTCGAGCCACGGATCGCCGTGTGCAGGTCGTAGTGCAGGCGATTGCGGTCCGGCAGGCTGAAGAAAGTCGCCGCCAGCCGCTCCAGCTCACAAGCGCGCAAGGCCTCGGAACCGCTGGTTTGTTCGTGTCGACCGTTGAACAGCCGATTGACGTCCTGCTCGATAAAACGCTCACCGCGGCGGATAGCCTCGGGGTTGCCGAACAGAAACAGAATACGTGCGCGCGGCTTCAAGTCACCGCGGGCGATGTCATGCAACAGACGATCGAGCAGCTCGATCGGCGCTGTTTCGTTGCCATGGATACCGGCCGATAGCAGCAGGTCCAGGCCATTGTCGCGGGCTTCAGGTGGCCGGACTTCCAGCGCACCTTCGCTCAACCAGCGCATCCGCACGCCTTCGACAGTCAGTTGAGTCTTCTCCGCCGGTTCGCGACCGGCGAGGGTCAGTTCAAGCAGTTTGCCGAGGGCGAGCATAGAGCGGTTTCCTTAGTGGTCGTGATTGCAATCCGGGCCGTGTACGTGGTCCTCATCATCACCGACTTCAGCCGGTTCCATCTCCAGTTGCAGACTTACCAGATTAGTCGCCAATGGGCGAAGAAGCAGGTTTGCGTATTCAGCGTCACCTTCTTCGACGTCCACGCCGATCAGCAACTGGCCGCGGCCGTCCTGCTGGATCCACAGCTCTTTACCTTGCCACATGACCGCGACGCGGGTGCAGGAAGTTTCCAGTTGCGTGCCGTCGGTGTCTTCAAGGATCAGCTGCAGGGTATCGCTCATGTTTTACGCTCTCGTCTGGAGATAGCGCGGCGCATTCAATTCATGCGCCGACTTTCAATTGATCTGGAATGGATAAACCGCGCCCAGTTTAAGGATTTGCGTCAGTTCATCCAGTGCCGTCCGGCACTCAAGCAGCAATTGCGGGTCCGCGAGATCGTTTTCGGTCATGCGGTCGCGATAGTGCTTGTCGACCCATTCGGTCAATGTGCCGTACAACGGTGCCGTCATGATAACTCCTTGGTTGACGGCCGCCAGTTCGGTTTCGTTAAGTGCGACGCGTAACCGCAGGCAAGCCGGGCCACCGCCGTTCTGCATGCTCTGCTTGAGATCGAAAACTTTTACTTCGCGGATCAGGCCGCCAGAGCCGGTCAGGCCTTGCAGGTACTGCCAGACACGCTCGTTGCCACGGCATTCTTCCGGCACGATCAATAGCATGGAGCCGTCAGGACGCGACAGCAGCTGGCTATTGAACAGGTAGGAACGAACAGCGTCTTCCACGGTGACCGCGGAACGCGGTACGCAGATCGACTGAAATTTCCCACCGACTTTTGCGAGTTTGCCGTGCAGTTCAGCGAGCATCTGCTCGGTGTCGAGGAAGGCGTCTTCGTGATAGAACAACACTTCGCCGTTACCCACCGCGATCACGTCGTTGTGGAACACACCCTGATCGATCACCGAAGGGTTCTGCTGGGCATAGACCACGCCGTCATCGCTCAGACCGTGCAGACGCGCGACAGCCTGGGACGCTTCGAGCGTCTGGCGTGCCGGGTACTTCTGCGGATTCGGGTAACGGGTGTCGAACGCGCTGCGACCGAACACGAAAAACTCGACGCCGGCTTCACCGTATTCACGGCAGAAACGGGTGTGGTTGGCCGCGCCTTCGTCACCGAACTGCGCCACGGCCGGTAAAGCGGCGTGGTGAGCAAAGTGCTTCTGATCGGCGAACATCGCCCCCAGTACGCGACTGGTGGTCGGGTGTTCGATGCTGCGGTGGTATTTGCAGTTGAGGTTGGCGGCGGTGAAATGCACGCGACCATCCGCAGTGTCAGCGCTCGGGCTGACCGTGGCGGCGTTGGCCACCCACATGCTCGACGCCGAGCAACTGGCAACCAGCAGCGGCATGGCCTCTTTGGCGGCGCGCTCGATCACCTGAGCATCGGTACCGCTGAAACCAAGGCGGCGCAGTGCTGCTACGTCCGGACGTTCTTGTGGCGCCAAAACGCCTTGCTGAAAGCCCATTTCCATCAGCGCTTTCATTTTCGCCAGGCCTTGCAGCGCGGCTTCCTTCGGGTTCGAAGACTGCTGGCTGTTGCTCTGGGACGCGACGTTGCCGTACGACAGGCCGCCGTAGTTATGGGTCGGCCCCACTAGACCGTCAAAATTGACTTCATAGGATTTCATCAGCGAGGCTCCACGAGAATCTGTTTTTTATAGGCATCAGTAACTAACTGTTCAGTGCGACCGAGTCGCGGCCATCGCGGGCAAGCCCGGCTCCCACAGGTTCGGAGGTGTTCACAAATTTTGTGTTCCACTCAATCACTGTGGGAGCGGGCTTGCTCGCGAATGGGCGTCACGCCATCTTCACGCCAGGCGTCAAAGCAGCAGGCAAGGTCAGGCTCGGGGTTTCCAGCGAGGCCACCGGGTACGCGCAGTAATCGGCGGCGTAGTAGGCGCTGGCGCGATGGTTACCCGATGCGCCGACACCGCCGAATGGCGCGCTGCTCGCCGCACCGGTCAGCTGCTTGTTCCAGTTGACGATACCCGCACGGCTTTCCAGCCAGAACTGCTGATAACGCGCTTCGGAATCCGACAGCAGACCGGCCGCCAGGCCATAGTCGGTGTCGTTGGCTTCAGCGATCGCCGCTTCAAAATCAGCGTAGCGGATCACTTGCAGCAGCGGACCGAACAGTTCTTCGTCCGGGCGATCGGCCACCGCCGTCACGTCCAGAATGCCCGGGGTCAGCAAGGCTGCCTGAGCCTGAGGCTGAGTCATTTCCAACAGCGCCACGGCGCCGTTGGCCAGCAGATGTTCTTGCGCATCCATCAGCGCTTTCGCAGCGCCGAGGGAAATTACCGAGCCCATGAACGGCGCTGGTTGCTGATCGAACGCACCGACTTCAATCGTCGAGCTAACCGCTACCAAACGCGCCAGCAGCGTATCGCCCCAAGCGCCTTGCGGCACCAGCAAGCGCCGGGCACAGGTGCAACGCTGACCGGCAGAAATGAACGCCGACTGAATGATGGTGTAAACGGCGGCATCGAGGTCCGCGACCTGATCCACCACCAATGGATTGTTGCCGCCCATTTCCAGCGCGAGGATTTTGTCCGGACGACCGGCAAACTGCTGGTGCAGGTGATTGCCGGTACGGCTGGAACCGGTGAAGAACAGACCGTCGATGCCCGGGTTCGCCGCCAGGGCGATACCGGTTTCGCGAGCGCCTTGCAACAGGTTCAGCACGCCGGCCGGCAGACCGGCTTCGATCCAGCATTTGACCGTCAGCTCGGCAACTTTCGGGGTCAGCTCACTTGGCTTGAACAGCACACTGTTACCGGCCAGCAGCGCCGGCACGATGTGACCGTTCGGCAAGTGGCCGGGAAAGTTGTAAGGACCAAACACTGCCACCACACCGTGTGGCTTGTGGCGCAACACCGCAGTGGCGTCGCCCAGCGGGCCGCTCTTCTCGCCGGTACGTTCGCGGTAGCTCTGCACCGAGATGGCAATCTTGTTGACCATGCTGGTGACTTCAGTCGCCGCTTCCCACAGGGGTTTGCCGGTTTCTTCGCCGATGGTGCGAGCCAGTTCGTCAGCATGATTCTTCAGCGCGGCGGCAAAGGCTTCCAGCACGCTGATGCGCTCTTCCAGGGTACGGCGAGCCCAGCCCGGGAACGCTTGACGCGCAGCTTGCACAGCCGACTCGACCTGACCGGTCGTGGCGCCTTCGCCGGCCCACAGCACTTGCTGGGTCACCGGGTTTACCGATTGAAAGCTTTCACCCTGACCGGCCAGCCATTCACCGGCGACGTATAGCGAATTCATTATTTCGACTCCCGAGCAGCGGACAACGGAACGGCGCGCACTTGATCGCCGGCGTTGAGTTGAAGACGTTTGGCGGTCAGCGGATCGACCACCAAAGTGCCGGCGGCGAAGCGTGCTGGCGCGGCGGTGATCCGGCAGTCTTCACGCTTGCGGTTATGAATCAGGAACGGCGTGGCATCGTCACCCGGGGTGCCGATGGCCAGCACCAGCGCCTGACTGTCACGCACCGCGCGGATCTTGGCGGTTTCGCATTCCACCGCAGGACCGGCATCGAAAATGTCGACGTAGCCTTGGTAGCTGAAGCCTTCGCTCTTGAGCATTGACAGCGCCGGCTCGGTGTCCGGGTGAACCTGGCCAATCACGTTGCGCGCATCTGGCGACAGGAAGCAGGTGTACAGCGGGAATTTCGGCATCAGTTCGGCGATGAACGCCTTATTGCCCACGCCGGTGAGGTAATCGGCCTGGCTGAACTCCATCTTGAAGAAATGTCGACCCAGGCTTTCCCAGAACGGTGAACGTCCGGCGCCATCGGACACACCGCGCATTTCGGCGATGATCTTGTTGCCGAACAGTTGCGGGAACTCAGCGATGAACAGCATCCGCGCCTTGGCCAGCATGCGGCCGTTGAGGCCAGTGCGGAAATCGGCGTGCAGGAACAACGAGCACAACTCGGAATTGCCGGTCAGGTCGTTGGCCAGGAACAGCGTCGGAATCTCGCGGTAGATATTCAGCTCTTGCGAGGCGCTGACGGTCAGACCGACGCGGAAGTTGTACCACGGCTCACGCAGGCCGACGGCGCCGGCGATGGCGGAAATACCCACCACACGGCCGTCGTCATCTTCGAGCACGAACAGGTAGTCCGCATCACCGCGCCCGGCGTCGCCACGGAAGGTCTTCTCGGCCCAGCCGACCCGATGGGCCAGACGCTCTTCGTTGGCCGGCAAGGTGGTCAGGCCGGTGCCGGTGCTGCGGGCCAGGTCGATCAGAGCGGGTAAATCGCTGCTGCGTACGGGACGAACGATCATGCTATCTCCTCAAACGGGCCGCTTGAGCCACCCGTGAAACTCGCTGCTTTACTAAGCATTCACTCTTTATAGGCATAGCAGCAGGCGTTAAACCGCCACCAGGCGCACGCTGGCACCTTCACCGACGCCCAAGGCTTCGGCCGCTTCCAGATCCAGGGTCACGGGTTTGCCTGGCGCGTAATCGAGTTCGAGCAAAACGGCGCGGTAATCCTGCAACTGGGCGTTGGCCACCAGGTACTGACGACCGGCACCTTTGACCGGCTCACCGATTTTCACCGGGACTACACGGCTCTGGGCGATCGAACGGATCCCCGAGACGCGGGCATGCAGGGTCGGGCCACCGTCGAAAATGTCGATGTAGTGATCGGTCTCGAAGCCTTCGCGCATCAGGATGTCGAAAGTGATCTGCGCCCGCGGATGCACCTGGCCCATCGCTTCTTGAGCGGAGTCCGGCAGCAACGGCACGTAGATCGGGTAATGCGGCATCAGCTCAGCCAGGAACGTGCGGCTTTTCAAGCCACACAGACGCTCGGCGGCGGCGTAGTTGAGGTCGAAGAAGTTGCGACCGATGGCATCCCAGAACGGCGAGTCGCCGTTTTCGTCGCTGTAACCGACGATCTCGGTGACCACCGAATCGGCAAAGCGCTCCGGATGGCTGGCCACAAACAGCAGGCGACCACGGGAATTGAGCTCCGCCCAAGGCGAACCTACCAATTCCGGCTTCACGTAGAAACTGGTCAGCAAGCTGTTGCCGGTCAGGTCGTGGCACTGGGAGAGCACGTGGATCTTGTTGTGAATCTTCAGCTCGCGGGAGGCGTGCACGAAAGTTTCGTTACGAAAGCTGTAGAACGGCTCGGAATAACCGGCCGAGGCAACGATGGCCGAACAGCCGACCAGTTTGCCGGTGGCCGTGTCTTCGAGGACGAAGAAATAACTCTCTTCACCGTTGAAGCTGACTTCGGCGGCGAATGAGGCTTCGCTCGCCGCGATCTTGTCGCTCAGGCGTTCAACATCATCCGGCAAGGAAGTGACACCAATCGGGCTGTCTGCAGCCAGACGCTGTACCTCGCCCAGATCAGCCATTTGCGCGGGGCGCATCACCAGCATGGTGTCACTCCTTTCTCGAAAAATATTCATAAGAAAAATGCCCGGCTCATGTGGGAGCGGGCTTGCCCGCGATAGCGTCCTGTCAGATAACAATGAAGTCGGCTGTCAGGTCCTCATCGCGGGCAAGCCCGCTCCCACATTTACTGTGCCCGGCACATAAAAATTGGGTTCGACGCTTGAACAGTTCAGGCGTCGAAGGGACTATCAGGCTTGCGTCAGTTTCGCCGCGGCGCGCTCGAAACGGTCCAGACCGGCATCGATATCGGCGTCTTCAACCACCAGGCTTGGCGCGAAACGAATCACGTCCGGGCCGGCTTGCAGAATCATCAGGCCTTCACGCTCGGCGGCGTTGAAGATGTCCTTGGCCTTGCCTTTCCAGGCATCGTTCAGTACGCAACCGAGCAGCAGGCCCAGACCGCGGACTTCAGTGAAGAGGCCGTACTTCTCGCCGATCTGCTCAAGACGGGTCTTGAACTTGTCGTGCTTGGCGTTGACGCCGCTCAGCACTTCAGGCGTGTTGATCACATCGATCACCGCTTCAGCGACAGCGCACGCCAGCGGGTTGCCGCCATACGTGGTGCCGTGGGTGCCGACGACCAGGTGTTTGGCCAGGTCTTCGGTGGTCAGCATCGCTGCAATCGGGAAACCGCCGCCCAGGCTCTTGGCGCTGGTCAGGATGTCCGGGGTCACGCCGTAATGCTGATAGGCGAACAGCTTGCCGCTGCGGCCCATGCCGGTCTGAACTTCGTCGAAAACCAGCAGCGCATTGTGCGCATCGCACAGTTCACGAGCACCTTGCAGGTAAGACAGCTCGGCCGGCAGTACGCCGCCTTCGCCCTGGATCGGCTCCAGAACCACCGCGCAGGTCTTGTCGGAAACAGCGGCTTTCAGCGCGGCCAGATCGTTGTAAGGCACGTGGGTGATGCCGGTGATCTTCGGACCGAAGCCGTCGGAGTACTTCGACTGGCCGCCAACGTTCACGGTAAACAGGGTACGACCGTGGAAGCTGTTGAGCGCGGCAACGATTTCGTACTTCTCGGTACCGAAACGGTCATGGGCCACGCGACGGGCCAGCTTGAAAGCGGCCTCGTTGGCTTCGGCGCCAGAGTTGCAGAAGAACACGCGCTCGGCAAAAGTGGCGTCGACCAGCTTATGGGCCAGGCGCAAGGCCGGCTCATTGGTAAACACGTTGGATACGTGCCACAGCTTGTTCGCTTGCTCGGTCAATGCAGCGACCAGCGCCGGATGCGCATGGCCCAATACGTTAACGGCAATCCCGCCAGCGAAGTCGATCAGCTCGCGGCCAGACTGGTCCCAAACACGGGAACCGGCACCACGCACAGGAATGAAAGCGGCTGGCGCGTAGTTGGGAACCATTACCTGGTCGAAATCGGCGCGTTCTACCGCAGCGTGCTCAACGGACATCGGAGTCTCCTGAAGAGGAACACTCGCCTGAAACTGGCGAGCGATGAGGGGATTGTAAGGACAGTTTTCAGCCCGGCCTTGCCGCCAAGCGACAACTTCTTATAGCGCAAACACCGGTTTTGACCGGGTTTACGGCAATGCGACATATAGGGTCGCAAAGGCGCAGTTTAAACCGACAGCACAGGTTAAAGGCAGGCTTGATGAACGGTGCGGTAAATATGTACCGCACGCAGTGGATCGTCGTCTGTTTTGCTGAGGCTCAATCCAAACGCTAAGGGAATAGCGCATGAATCAAGACGATATTGAGCACGGCCAACCGGACACCCACTTTCATCACGTTTACCGAAACCTGCCCACGTGGCTGTTGGAATCTTCAGTCGAAACGCGCAGCGCCCTGAAAAACGCCAGCCTTGAAATGCCGCACTGGCACCGCACGGCGTCCCGACCGCAGCATCAGATACTGAAAACCTCAAGCCAGGCGCACTTGACCCAACGAAACCGACTGGGTTCGAAACTGGCAAAACTGCAAAACGCCCAGGATTTTGCCGAGTCGATTCTGACACCGGCCCTGAAAGCCCGGTTCGACCTGGAAGTGGATGTAAAAACCACTTTCCTGCGCCTGTACATTCCTCAGACCACGCCCTTTTTTGCGATCAAGACCGGCGCTGCCCGCACATGGACGGTATCGCTGCTTGATGCCGCGCTGCACAACTTTCAGGCATCAGAGACCGAGGTGGATGCCTACGAGCCGGCTTCGACCTTTATCACCAAACCGTCGTCTACGGGGCAGTTCGATACCCTGCCGTTGGTTTCCCGAAAGATCACCATTCAGAGCTTTACCCGGTTGTGCCGGGAGTTGGACATGGGGGGACAGTACAACGCCTATCTCAAAGAAAACCTGGGATTGACCAACCCGGTGGCCGGGGCCGTTTTGAAACACAATGTCATGAGTGCGAACAAAGCAGCACTGCGCTCTGCACTTCACCTGGCCCATGCACGCCAGGATATTGATAGCGACGCCTTTAACGCGATTTACCGCGTACTGGAAGGACGCCCGGCCATGCTCCGGGACGGTCACCCCTTGCATTGTCATGACCTGACGATGATGTCTTCATCGCTGACCGGCATTGTCATCTTTGGCGCCAGATCAGAGCGGGCAACCAAGGCTACCCGCATCATCGCCTACATTCCGGACGATCCGGAGCATCCGTTCAAACAGTACTCCGACACCGTGGCGTTCATGAACGAACTGACCCGCAAGCTACGGACACCCGCTTATCAAACCTTCTTCAGCCGCTTCGTCGATCACGCGGAACGCGGGCACTTTTTTGCCAATCTTAATAGCCGCTTGCGAACGGTGACCTGGCATCAACACACTCACGGCGATCCACTGCCCAACTGGCGCGAAACACCTATCGACAAGCCAGACCTGCAATTTTCGATGAACCCGTTCAGAGCGGATCTGTGGAATCACCTGTACCAGCGACAATTGAACAAAATCATCAACGACGCGAGCACACTCGCCGTCTCCACCGCCCGTGCCGATCAAGCTACGCGATGGGCGCTGTGGGACGCGTTCAGCAAAATCGCCTCCACGATCCTTGAAGTCGCGACGTTCGTTGCCCTGCCCTTTGTGCCATTCCTGGGTGAGTTGATGCTGGCTTACATGGCCTACCAGCTACTCGACGAGACGTTCGAAGGGATCATTGACTGGGCGCAAGGGCTGAAAAAAGAAGCGTTCGGGCACCTGATCGGCATCGTCGAAACGGCGGTTCAAGTGGGAACCTTCGCAGTGGGCGGTGCCATCGCCGCCGGCACCTTCAGTCGCCTCCTTTCTCGCGAAACAGTGGCACTTATCGCCCCTCTCAAACCCGTATCAACACCAGAAGGTAAAACCAAATACTGGAAGCCGGACTTGGCGCCGTACGAACAAACCATCGAACTGCCAGAAGAGAAACACCCCGATCACTTGGGCCTGTACCGCCACGAGGGCAAAACGCTTCTACCCCTCGAAGGAAAGCTGTACGCCGTACGGCCAACTCGCGATGCCCGTCAATTTCAGATTGAACACCCAAGCAGCAATGACAGCTATAAGCCCTCATTGCGGCACAACGGTCATGGCGCCTGGCAAACGGAACTGGAGCAACCCCTGCATTGGGACCGGGAAACCGTCATGCGCCGTCTTGGCCACAGTGTCGAATCGCTCTCCAGTGCCGAGCGTGAGCAGGTCCTGCGGATCAGCGGTTATCACGACAACGTGCTGCGAGAAATCCATGTCGAAAATCATCGCCCGCCATCGCTCCTGACCGACACGATCAAGCGCTTCAGGATCGATCGGGATATTCAGACGTTTATCGAACAGATTGACAGCGACCAGCCTGAGCAATACCGCAAGGCTGATCCGGTCATGCAAAAACAATTGCTGACCCGGTTCGACTCATGGCCTGCTGACACCGCCCTGCCGGAACCGGTCGCCCAGAGGCAAGCCTTGCGAAAGCAGACCGCGGACATCGCCCGAACCTATCGCAAGTCGCTGTTCGAGCTTCGCTATCGCGAACATGAAAAGACCGCCGATCTACCGACCCAACGGCTACTCGCCGACTTTGAGGGATTACCCACCGATATCGCCCAGGAACTGGCGAGCAATGCATCGGGCAACGAACTGAGGCAGTTGCACAACGGGGTAACACCTCAACGCCTGAAGGATGTCGCAAGGAAAGCCCTGGAGGCGGTGCGCGCATCCCGTGCTTATGAAGGACTCTTTTCTGATGCCCTGATGAGCGCAGACACCCACATGCTCGCCTTGCACAGCCTGGATTTGCTACCCGGATGGCCGGCCGATGTACGCATCGAGGTGAGAGATTTTGCCCATGACGGGATCGTGCGCGACAGCATTGGCCCCGTCGACGCATCGATCCGAAAAACGCTGGTGCGTAGCGAAGATGGTTTTTATCAAGCGCTTGATGAAAAGCAAACGCAGCAGTTCTCGGGTGATTTTTATCAGGCCATCCTTCAAGCGCTGCCGGATATCGAGCGCACCACACTGGGGTTTTCCATTGGGGAAGGACAAATGCTCAAACAGCGCATTGCCGCGCAGGCTCTGGACCACCCACAGCTTCGTGCACTTTTTGCGAAAAACCCTCATCGAAAACCCTTCTATGACCCAACGACCATGCGTCTGCCCGGAGGTTCGGAGGGTTACCCGCGCATTGGTCCCGCAGCACCAACGCTCAACGAAAGGGTGCGCGAGATTTACCCGAGCCTCACCGAGGACGAAATCCAGTCCATGGTCCTCATGCTGCAGAGTCATCCCGCTGGCGCCCGCATTGAACTGTCACGCCAGGCAAACGAACTGGCCCGCCTGCACCTGGACCTGGGGCGCTGGATAAACGACGCCCCGACCGTCCACCCGCAAACCCGAGTTGCATTGAGCGACCTGGACCGCGAGATCGCGCGCCGCAATCGCACACAGCTAGCCCAGGAAATTCAGCGCAGCTGGCGCCGCCAGTCTGAGCGCGATTTCGATGCACCAGATGGCAGCGAGCAGTATGTGCTGAGGTTTGCAGAACCGATCCTGGGCAACCTGCCGACACTCACCGCCGACTTCAGTCATGTGTCGCTGCTTTCTCTGGAAGGCAATCATGCTGCGCAGGGTGTGTCGGACTTCCTGAACCGCTTCAATGGACTTCGCCGCCTGGAACTGCGTCGTTTCGCCCTGACCACCCTCCCCGATGCCATCACCCGAATGCCGAACCTTGATGCGCTGGTGTTAAGTCATTGCGGTATCAGATTGAACACTGCCACGTGGTCGAAACTGACAGCATTGAACAAACTGGTCATGTTGGATCTGTACAAAAACCCGTTCGAAATCGTCCCTCGCATCGACTCGATGAACGAGCTGGTTCACCTTGATCTAAGCGATACCAACCTGACCGATATTCCGACCGGAGCCCTGCAACATCCAAAGCTCGACACCCTCCTGTTGATGAACAACAAGATCAGTGAATTATCTGTCGAGTTATTCGAGAGTTCGCTTTACGACAAACGTGGTGTGCACCTGACCCACAACCCGATTTCCAACCGTTCGCGGGATCTCGTCAAACGGCATCACTTCGATACCGCTTACGACATGGGCGTCTATGCCCCCGAGGCGGACATTGATCGCGTCAGGGCGCTGTACCCAGGTATGGAAGTCGAGCAAGCGAGCGAGTTTGTCTACGAGTTGCCGGGCACCCTGGAGGATGGCCGGGCAGACCTGACACGCCTGGAAGAGGAGCTGACTCGCTTGAGAGCCGATTTGTCTGCCTGGACCGCCGACCTTCCGGCCCGACATCCTTTAACGGGTCAACCCTTCAGTCCCCTGCAACTATTTGCCGAACAAGCCAATCGCGACGAGTTCAAGCAATTGCTGGAGAATTGCTGGCAGCGTGAGGCCGAGCTGGATGATTTCAGGGACAGCCTGGAACCCGCCTACGAATTGAATTTTCGCTCGCTCATCATTGGAGAACTGCCCACCCTGAGTGCAGATTTCAGCCATGTGTCAGCACTGGAGTTGCTGAGTGCGGATGGCGTGACACGCATCGGGCGTTTCCTGGAGGCCTTCCCGAACCTCAAAAGTCTGAGGTTGCGCAACTGCACGCTGGGCGACATTCCCAATACCGTATTCAACATGGGAAAACTCAGGTCACTGTCGCTTCCCAACTGCCGCGTCAGCTTGTCGGCAGAATCGGCAAACGCACTGGCCGGAATGGACCAGCTCGATTATCTCGACCTGGGCTATAACCCACTGACACAAACGCCTGATCTTTCGCAAATGCCGGGGTTGGCGACCGTCCTGCTCAACAACACCCACATCAACGAAATACCCAATGGCCTGCTCAACCTGGAAGAACTGGATTGGGCAGACCTGAGTTCGAATGCAATCACAGAAGCGCCCAGCGACTTGACGGAACTGCCCGTGGAAACGGCAGAGAACATTACGTTGCGAGACAATCCGCTATCGGAGGAAAGCCTGTTAAGGCTGATCAGTTACTACGAACGTACGGGAGCAGATTTCGGCGTGGACGAAGTCATCAACCGGGGGCAAATGGAAATTTCCACCTCTGAGGACTCCGAGATCGACGAGTAACTCAGCCGCGCTCGGGCGGCACCGACGACAACTCGAACGGGCTGCTGCTACGCCGCTGGTTGCGATCTTCCCGAGGCGTGGCGCCGAAGAAGTTGCGGTAGGCGCTGGAGAAATGCGGCCCCGAAGAGAAGCCACACGACAGGCCGATCTGGATGATCGACTTGCTGGTTTGCATCAACATCTGTCGGGCCTTGTTCAGGCGTAATTCCAGGTAATACTGGCTCGGCACACGGTTGAGGTATTGCTTGAAGATCCGCTCCAATTGCCGACGCGATACGCACACATGCTGGGCGATTTCGTCGGTGGTCAGGGGTTCTTCGATGTTGGCTTCCATCAGCAACACCGCTTGGGTGAGCTTCGGATGACTGGAGCCCAAGCGGTTCTGCAATGGAATGCGTTGACGCTCGCCGCCTTCACGGATGCGTTCGACAACGAGTTCTTCTGAAACCGCCCCGGCCAGTTCAGCGCCGTGGTCACGGGCCAGCACCGCCAGCAGCAAATCGAGCACCGACATGCCGCCGCACGCGGTCAAGCGATCGCGATCCCAGTCGAACAGATGACTGGTGGCGATCACCTTCGGGAAACGCTCGGCGAAATCGTCCTGCCAGCGCCAATGCACGGCAGCGCGGTAACCGTCGAGCAAACCCAACTGCGCCAACGGGTAAACACCGGCCGACAAACCACCGATCACACAACCGGCTCGCACCAGTTGTTTCAGCCCACTGCTGAGCGCCGGCGCAAGTGAAGTCGGCGGCTCGTCGGCGAGCAGGAACAGTTTCTGGAAGTTTTCGAGCTTGCCGGCCCAGGGCTCACCCGGCAATTGCCAGGCGCCTTCGGTCGCCGGTTCGGCCTGCAAGAACGACAGTTCGTAAACAACGTCCGGGTGCACACGCTGGGCAACACGCAAGGCCTCCTCCGCCAGCGCAAGCGTCAGAGCTTTAGTGCTGGGCCAAATCAGGAAACCAATTCGATGGGCAGTCATGGCGGGCAATCCGAAGCGAAAACAGCGATGAAGGCATGGACCAATGCTAGCCCGTAAATAAACACAATTCTCAAAACCAGCAGAGATCTAAATGTGGGAGCTGGCTTGCCTGCGATGGCGGTGTGTCTGTGCCAGAGATGCAAACTGACCCACCGCCATCGCAGGCAAGCCAGCTCCCACAGGGGATCGGGGCCAGCCTCGAGGCTGCGAAGCATGCACTATCCCTGTGCACAACGGCAGTTCTGATTATTTCAAGCTGCCGGACAAAAATTGTTGCAAACGCTCAGACTGCGGATTGACCAGCACTTCGCGCGGGTTGCCGCTTTCTTCAACAACACCTTTGTGCAGGAAAACCAGCTGGTTCGACACTTCACGGGCAAAGCCCATCTCGTGCGTCACCACCACCATGGTCCGGCCTTCCTGTGCCAGGGCCTGCATGACTTTCAGCACATCACCGACCAACTCAGGGTCGAGGGCCGAGGTCGGTTCGTCGAACAACATCACCTCAGGCTCCATCGCCAGCGCACGGGCAATCGCCACACGCTGCTGCTCGCCGCCGGACATGTGGCCCGGGTAGGCATCCTTGCGATGAGCAACGCCGACCTTGTTCAGGTAGTGCTCGGCCTTCTCGCGGGCTTCGGTCTTGGACATGCCGAGCACGTGGACCGGCGCTTCCATGATGTTTTCCATCGCGGTCATGTGCGACCACAGGTTGAAATGCTGGAACACCATCGACAGGCGCGAACGCATGCGTTGCAGCTGTTTCGGGTCGGCGGCTTTCAGCGCGCCGTCCTTGTTGGCGACCAGTTTCAGCTCTTCATTGTTGAGCAGAATCTTGCCGGCGTGCGGCTGCTCAAGCAGGTTGATGCAGCGCAGGAAAGTACTTTTGCCGGAGCCACTGGAGCCGATGATGCTGATCACATCGCCAGCCGCCGCTTTCAGGGACACACCCTTGAGCACTTCGTGACTGCCATAGCGTTTATGCAGGTCTTGGACTTCAAGTTTGTACATGCGGTCGGTTCTCACAAAAACAGTCAGTCAGTCGTTGAGCAAGCGCCCGTGACGCAGCGCTTCGCGCCCCGCCACCTTGGCCAGCCAGAAACCGGGTTGGGCATAACGCAGCCGTTCAATGGCAAACAGCACCCCGGACGTACCAGCACACACCGTGCTGACCCGATCCGATAACGGATCGATCACTTCAAAAATCTCGTCGCCCGCTTCAACCCACTCACCGGGTTTGCGCAGAAAACTCACCACACCAGGATGCGGCGCGAACAGGAATTCAGTGCCTTCGAACGGCAGGCCTTCGCAAGCGTCTTGCGCAGGTTTCGGCCATTCGCCGCTGATCAAGCCTTGTTCAGCGAGGAATGCCAGAATGCCTTCGGCGTGAGCCTGCGCCTCTGGGCGACCGGTATCGGATTGGCCACCCAACTCGAGGGTCGTCGCCAGGCAGGCCAGTGGAATCCGGGCATCCGGAAACAGACGCGACAAACGCAGCCATGGCAGCGAGCACGCTTCGTCAAAGGAGCTGCCGCCGGAATCTTCCGCCAGCAGACCGACCTTGACGTTCAAGTGTGCAGCCAGTGAACGCCAGTGCGGCCAGTGTTGCGGCAAGGCGTACATGTGCAGCGCCGCTTCGCAATCGCAATGCAAATCCAGCACCACGTCGGCAGTGCAGGCATGGCTGAGCAAGATGCGCTGCATGCCTTGCAACTGACTCTCGGCAGGCGGCAAGGCAGCCAGCACGTCGCTCATGGTTTCACGAATCAAACGGATATTGGCGTGAGGATCGTCACCCAGATGCCCTTGCAGCTCAGCGGCCACGGGCTCGCTCAGCTCGACAAAATCCCGGTTGAAGTTCTTGCCGCTGCCGGCTTCGAAACGCCCCTGATGGTTACCCTGAAGCAGTTGACCCAGGCCCAATGGGTTGGCCACCGGCACCAGTTCGATCACACCGTTCAGCAAGCCTTGGGCTTCGAGTTCGGTCAGGCGTTTTTTCAGCTCCCAGGCCGTGCGCATCCCCGGCAGTTCATCGGCGTGCAGGCTGGCCTGGATGTAGGCCTTGCGCTCGCCAGCGCCGAAGCGGAACACCGAAATCCGGCGTTCGCTGCCCAGGTGGCTCCATGGCAATGCATGATCGATGCGTTCCATATCAGTGCTTCCGCGGGGCCAGATAGCCCAGCCAGCGGTGCTCGGCCATTTTGAACAGGCGCACTAGAATGAACGTCAGGCACAGGTAGAACACGCCGGCGGTGATGTAGGCTTCGAACGGCAAGTAGAACTGCGCGTTGACCGTGCGCGCGGCACCGGTGATGTCGATCAGGGTCACGATGGACGCCAGACTGGTGGTCTGCAGCATCATGATCACTTCGTTGCTGTACTGCGGCAGTGCCCGGCGCAGGGCCGACGGCAGCAGGATCCGCTTGTACATTTTGAAGCGCGACATGCCCATGGCCTTGGCCGCTTCGATCTCACCATTTGGGGTGGCGCGCAGGCTGCCGGCAATGATTTCAGCGGTGTAGGCACTGGTGTTGATCGCGAACGCCAGGCATGCACAGAACGTGGCGCTGGACAGCCATGGCCAGAGGAAGCTTTCACGCACCGCTTCGAATTGCGCCAGACCGTAGTAGATCAAAAACAGCTGCACCAGCATCGGCGTGCCGCGGATCACGTAGGTGAACAGCCAGGCACTCATGTTGACGACTGCATTCTTGGAAACGCGCATCAGCCCTAGGGGCAGCGCCGCCAGCAAACCGAAGAACAGCGACAGCGCGAGCAGTTTGAGGGTGGTCACCAGGCCGCCGAAGTACAGCGGCAAGGCCTCCCAAATGACGTTGTAGTCGAAGATCATAGATCAGCCGCCCTTACGCCTACCGAGTAGCGCTTCTCAAGGTGACGCAATGCCAGCAACGAGACGCTGGTGATCACCAGGTACATCGCCGCCACTGCGAGGAAGAAGGTGAAAGGCTCACGGGTAGCGTCTGCCGCCTGCTTGGCCTTGAACATCATGTCTTGCAGACCGACCACCGAAATCAGCGCGGTCGCCTTGGTCAATACCAGCCAGTTGTTGGTGAAGCCCGGAATCGCCAGACGAATCATCTGCGGCACCAACACCCGGAAGAACACCTGAAAACTGCTCATGCCGTACGCCATGCCGGCTTCTGCCTGCCCCTTCGGGATTGCCATGAAGGCGCCACGGAAGGTTTCCGACAAGTACGCACCGAAGATGAAGCCCAGGGTGCCGATACCGGCGGCCAACGGGTTCAGGTCGATGTAGTCGTCATAACCGAGCATCGGCGCGACGCGGTTGAGCAGGTCCTGGCCGCCGTAGAAAATCAGCAGAATCAGCACCAGATCGGGAATACCGCGGATCACCGTGGAGTACAGATCGCCCAGCCAGGCCAGCCAGCGCACCGGCGACAGACGCAGCGCAACGCCGATCAGTCCCAGAACGATGGCCAGGGCCATGGACGACAAGGCGAGCTGAAGCGTCAACCATGCGCCATCGAGGATGACAGCCCCGTAGCCTTTCAACATGATTCAGGTCCTCGAAAGTTGGGATGAAAAAATGGCGCAAACCTCAGAGATCCTGTTGCTTGCGCCATTTCGGACTTGTCGCGGGGACGTATTACTTGCCGTAGATATCGAAGGCGAAGTACTTGTCCTGGATTTGCTTGTACTTGCCGCTTGCACGAATGGCAGTGATCGCGGAGTTGATCTTGTCTTTCAAGGCGTCGCCCTTGCGAACTGCGATGCCGATGCCGTCGCCGAAGTACTTCTCGTCGGTGAAGGCCGGGCCCACGAAGGCGAAACCTTTGCCGGCGTCGGTTTTAAGGAAACCGTCATCCAGCAAGGTCGCGTCTGCCACGGTGCCGTCCAGGCGACCGGCGGCCACGTCGAGGTAGATTTCGTTCTGCGAGCCGTAAGGCTTGATCTCGGCACCCAGCGGGGCCAGGACTTCACGGGCGAAACGCTCATGGATCGAACCACGTTGCACACCGATGTTCTTGCCCTTCAACTCAGCCAGGTTTTCACTGACCTGAGTGCCGGCCTTCATGACCAGGCGAGCCGGGGTGTTGTAGTACTTGTTGGTGAAGTCCACGGACTTCTTGCGGTCTTCAGTGATCGACATGGACGACAGGATCGCGTCGATCTTGCGCACTTTGAGTGCCGGGATCAGGCCGTCGAATTCTTGCTCGACCCACACGCACTTGACCTTCATCTCTTCGCACAGTGCGTTGCCGATGTCGTAGTCGAAACCCACGATGCTGCCGTCCGGCGCCTTGGAGGCGAACGGAGGGTAAGCCGCTTCGATACCGATTTTTACGGGCTTATCATCGGCGAAGGTCGGCAGGGACAGCACGGACAGTGCCAGGGCGCCAAGCAGCACAAGTTTCTTCATCTTGGGACTCCATCGGTAAAGGGCAAAAACGGCAGAGTGAGCGACAGCCCAATATGCGAATGGGTTAAACAGCGAAGCAGTGCTGCGTCCTGGGAACCGCGGGCTGATTTCAACATTGATTTCAACACCGGCAACGACGAGCGAGTGATCGGCATTCTAACGACAGGCCCGAAGCCGATATTTCTTCAATGCGACAACAAATTACAGATGCACCGAGAAAGCCGCTTGAGCACGTTGACAGCCTTGCAATTTCATGCAAGAGCAAAAGACAGTTAACCGATCTATATTGCAAATTGCGGGCCTATTATTGGCAAACCCTTCTAATCCGGCAAGCGCAGCGTAATGTCTTATTTTTCATACCGGGCTGAGAGGCCCTGAAACGGGGCTTTGCGTTTCCCTATGCCTCGTTGCCGGGCGTGAGGTTACACATTCAGTTACTTGAAGGGTGATGGGTAACAGTGGGAAATGGCCTACGGCGGACATCGATAATTATTGGGCGTTGTTTATGTTGCGTCTGACAGGCCGCCATCGCGGGCAAGCCCGCTCCCACAAGGATTTGTGGCGTGCACACAATCTGAACCACCTCCCGAAAACCTGTGGGAGCGGGCTTGATCTGGTCAAGTAATCCCGGACACCAGTTACGGTGTTTATGCCGCTTTTAGCTCCATAGCTATTGGCGACAGGTAGTTGTTGTAGCTGTGGAGCCTGGTGCGGTTGTAGTACATGAAGAAACGCACCATATCGGTTTGTGCTTCCTCGCTCGTGCTGTAGCCGTTGCGAGGGACCCATTCTGACTTCAGGGTGCCGAAAAAGCGTTCCGTTGGAGCATTGTCCCAACACTGCCCGCGATGACTCATGCTCTGCAAAATGCCATGGCGCATCAGCTCTTCTTGAAACTTGCGACTGGTGTACTGACAGCCCTGATCCGAATGGAACATCAACCCAGGTGGGCAGGTTCGAAGCTCTGTCGCCATGCGTAGCGCTTTACTCACCAAGTTGGCGTCATTGACCAGCGAAAATGCCCAACCAATGACCCGACGAGCAAACAAATCGATCACGATGGCCAGATGAACCCAGCGCTTGCCTACCATCAAGCTTGTAACGTCGCCACACCAGACTTGATTGACCGCGGTCGGCTTGAAATTGCGCTTGAGCAGGTTGGGCGCGACAAATGCTTCAACTCCTTTGGACCTGAATGGATGAGGCTGGCGTTGTTTGCTGACAATGTTGGCTTCCCTCATCAGGGCTTTAACAAGGCTTCTTCCGACCGCTATGTTTTGGGCCTGCAGATGCTTGCTGATCGTTCTGGACCCCATGGCTTCCCGGCTTTCGCTGTGCAGTTCGACCACCTTCCCCTTGAGCTCTTCGCGCTCGATCTTAGGCCGCGAGAGACGCTGTAGCCATTCGTAAAAGCTGCTGCGCTTCACATCGAAAACGCGACACAGGATGGCGGTCGGGAATGACTCTCTTAGCTCCGCGATCATCGAAAACGATCGGGATCCGACATCAAGAGAGCGGTAGCCTTTTTTAAGATTTCGGCTTCCATTTCCATGCGTTTGATCTTGGCTTTCAAATCCTGAATCTGGCGCTGATCCTCAGTAATGGCCTTGGTGCCTTGAACCGGTTGCCCCTTGTGTTCCTTGCGAACCTGATCCACCCAGCGCCGCAACGCGGTGGCGCTAATGTCCAGCGACGCGCAGACTTCCTGTACCGAACAACCGTCATCAATCACCATGCTGGCTGCACGATGTTTGAACTCGCGGGAAAAGACTCTTCTTTCTTTCATGGAACCTCCAAATTGGCGAAATCATATCGCCCTTAAGAGGTGTCCGGAATTATTAGGCCAGATCAGCTTGCCCGCGATGAGGCCGCTCCCACAAGGATTGGTGGCGTGTACACAATCTGAACTACCTCCCGAAAACCTGTGGGAGCGGGCTTGCCCGCGATGAGGCCCGAACGGCCACAAAACCATCAGCCAATAAAAAACCCCACCAGGCTCAACACCTGGCGGGGCTTCGATGACTCAAGAACCGCTGTTAAGCGACGTTCATGGTCTTGTGCGTATCAATCAAATGCTGCACCACACCCGGATCGGCCAGAGTCGAAATATCCCCCAACCCATCGTATTCGGCCGTCGCAATCTTGCGCAGAATTCGGCGCATGATCTTGCCCGAACGGGTTTTCGGCAGCCCCGGCGCCCACTGGATGACGTCCGGCGAAGCAATCGGGCCGATCTCTTTACGCACCCAGTTTTTCAGTTCCAGGCGCAGTTGCTCGCTCGGCTCTTCGCCACCGATCAACGTGACATAGACATAGATGCCCTGCCCCTTGATGTCGTGCGGCACACCGACCACCGCCGCTTCGGCGACTTTCGGGTGCGCGACCATCGCGCTTTCGATCTCGGCAGTGCCCATGCGGTGTCCGGAAACGTTGAGTACGTCATCCACACGCCCGGTGATCCAGTAGTAACCGTCCTCGTCACGACGCGCACCGTCACCGGTGAAGTACATGCCACGGAAGGTCTTGAAGTAAGTGTCGACGAAGCGGTCATGGTCGCCATACAGCGTGCGCGCCTGGCCTGGCCACGAATCGAGAATCACCAGGTTGCCCTCGGCAACGCCTTCGATGATGTTACCGAGGTTGTCCACCAGCGCTGGCACCACGCCGAAGAACGGACGTGACGCCGAACCCGGCTTGAGCGCGTGAGCGCCCGGCAGCGGGCTCATCATGTTGCCGCCGGTCTCAGTCTGCCACCAGGTGTCGACGATCGGGCAACGGGATTGGCCGACATTCTTGTAGTACCAATCCCACGCTTCCGGGTTAATCGGCTCACCGACCGAACCCAACAGACGCAGGCTGCTGCCATCGGCACCTTCTACAGCGGCGGTGCCCGAGGCCATCATCGCGCGAATCGCGGTAGGCGCGGTGTAGAGGATGTTGACCTTGTGCTTGTCGACGATCTTCGCCACCCGGGTGATGTCCGGATAGTTGGGCACGCCTTCGAACAGCAGCGTGGTCGCGCCGTTGGCCAACGGGCCATAGACGATATAAGTGTGGCCGGTTACCCAACCAACGTCGGCGGTGCACCAGTAGATTTCGCCCGGACGGTAGTCGAACACGCGCTCGTGGGTCATCGCCGCATACAGCAGATAACCGCCGGTGGTGTGCTGCACGCCCTTCGGCTTGCCGGTGGAACCGGAGGTATAAAGGATGAACAGCGCTTCTTCGGCGCCCATCTCTTTCGGCGCGCACACACTGCCCGCCACTTTCATCAGGTCTTCGTACCAGATGTCGCGATGCTGGTTCCACTTGATGTCGCCACCGGTGCGCTTGCACACGATGACTTTCTGAATGCTGCTGGTTTCCGGGTTGGTCAACGCGTCGTCGACGTTGGACTTCAGCGGGATTTTCTTGCCCGCACGAATACCTTCGTCAGCGGTGATCACCACTTTCGAGCGGCAGTCGATGATGCGACCGGCCAGGGCTTCCGGCGAGAAACCGCCAAACACTACCGAGTGAATCGCGCCGATCCGGGTGCAGGCCAGCATGGCGACCACGGCTTCGGGGATCATCGGCATATAGATTGTCACCACGTCGCCGCGGTGCACATCCTGGCCGCGCAAGGCGTTGGCGAACTTGCAGACTTGTTCGTGCAGCTCGCGGTAGGTGATGTTGCGGCTTTCGGCAGGGTCATCCCCTTCCCAAATAATCGCGATTTGATCGCCGCGCTCGGCCAGATGACGGTCGAGGCAGTTGTAGGAAACGTTCAGCGTGCCGTCGGCGAACCATTTGATATCGACATGGTGATCGTCGAAGGACGTCTGCTTCACCGTGGTGAAAGGCTTGATCCAGTCGAGGCGCTTGGCTTGTTCACGCCAGAAGCCGTCCGGGTTGACGACCGACTGCTGGTACATGGCCTTATAAGTGGCCTCGTCAGTCAGCGTGTTGGCTGCTACCTCGGGACGAACGGGATACAAAGAAGCCGCACTCATCTTTCTTACCTCGGTGGAATAGTTGTTTTTGTATGACCCCAGTTGTAGCCGGGCCGGGCCTATAGAACCATTCGACGATGGTAGTAACAAGCCCCTACAAAATGTGGCTATACCGCGACAAGGCGCTCAAACGCGGCTATCAGGGCCCTCGTGGGAGCTGCCGAAAGCTGCGATCTTTTGATCTTCAGTTTTTTAAAGTCGAAAGATCGCCATCTTCGGCAGATTCTGCGCAGTGGTTACGGGCGGGTTCTCGGGGATTGTTACCAAATCTGCCAAAGGTGTTTATCAAAAGCACGGCTATATGCACGCCGCCCCCAGGCCTAAAATCAGCCTCGCCAACACGGCAACGCGATTAACCCAGTTGCAGCCCCCACGAAGGCAGTTAATCCAAGACTCTTTGTTAAAGCTCCACACGCAATCCCAAAAAGATTGCGTGACCCCCTTCGACTTCAGAAAGGTAAATTTGAAATGAAAGCTTTATTGGTTCTGGCCCTCAGCAGTCTGTGCGCAACCGCCATGGCAGATGAGGTCCCGACTGATGTCGCACTGCAACAAACCGTCATTGAGGAATACACCTACTCCACTCACCTGGACATCGCCAAAGTTATATCGATGAGCGAAATCCCGAACGTCTGCGAAGTGGTTCCGGCAAAAATGGAATACGACGACTCCAAGGGTCAGCGACACATTCTGCGCTACAGCGTCATGGGTAACGGCTGCTCTAACGGCTGATCCGCCCACTCTTATTTATCAAGGCTCGACCCATCCGCCCGCTTAAAAGGCAGATGAAGCGCCGAGCCTTACATCGATAAATACGATTCTTTTAAGCATTTATTTGCGCCTTTTAATCAAAATAGTTGGCGTAGTATGAATTTCACACCCAAGGCACAAAACGCCAACGAACCTGGAGCCACTACCATGAAAACCAAACTGATCCTCGCCCTGACCCTTTCCGTCCTGGCCGCTAACACCTTCGCCGCCGATGGCTACGACCGCACTGGCTCGTCTGCTTTCACCACTGAAGCGGCTGTCGCTTCCGATGGTTATGACCACACCGGTTCGGCGTCTTTCGCTGCTGATGGTTCTGATCACACTGGCGCTGCCAAGGTTGCTGCTGATGGTTTTGATCACACTGGCGCCGCCAAAGTCGCTGCCGATGGCGCAGATCACGTGGGTGCCGCTCGCCTCAGCTGATCATCAAGCGTGACGTTACAGCCCGACTTCGGTCGGGCTTAGTTGTGTCTGAAGCCTTCGAAAAGCGACTTAAAACACAACATGTAGTGAAAATCGTGATTTTTTGGCTATTTTTTGAACAAAAAATATTCCAGGCAAAAATTATGAAAAAAAATCTTCACCCGTGATATCCAGCCAAAGCCCTGTAAACCCTCGCTCTGACCGAAAAAACCTGCCTTCTCGACCGCTCCATGCGCGGATTCGCCCCACCACGGCCGCAAAAATTTCCCTATAATGCCGGCTTAAACGGGCCTGCAATATTCCCTTACAGGGATAACAGCCAGTCTGAAGCCCACGCCGAAGTCTTCACCGATTTCTGCGCCCGTCAGAGGCTCTCGGAACCCCGTACAAAATTATGTTTATTTGCCTGCGTGTACCGCTGCAAAAAACGCTATCCAACGCGGCCAGTACGGCCGTGTGAAAAACCAACCTATCAGTTTTCACACGGGCAATCTGGCCCTCACGCAGGAGACGACACGTCATGCTGAGCTGGGACGAATTCGACAAAGAAGACAGCGGCGAAACCGTTGTAAAAGGCGCCAACGCTGGGCACGCAACTGAAGCCAACATGGACCGCCTCGACACCGCTGGTGGCGTCGCTGCGCAAGAAGCCCGCGCTGTAACCGCGTCCGACTCCGCCGCAATCGCCCGTGCCAAAGCTGCCCTGGACACCCTCGACGTCGCCGAAGGCCTCGCCGAACTCGAAGGCGCCTCCGCCCGCGTTGCTGTCGATGAAAAGCGCATGATCAACTGCCGCGCCGACCTCAACCAACTCGTACCGTTCAAGTACGACTGGGCCTGGCAGAAGTATCTGGACGGTTGCGCAAACCACTGGATGCCGCAAGAAGTCAACATGACCGCCGACATCGCCCTCTGGAAAGACCCGGAAGGCCTGACCGACGACGAGCGCCGCATCGTCATGCGCAACCTCGGCTTCTTCTCCACCGCCGACTCCCTGGTTGCCAACAACCTGGTCCTGGCCGTGTACCGCCTGATCACCAACCCGGAATGCCGCCAGTACATCCTGCGCCAGGCCTTCGAAGAGGCGATCCACACCCACGCCTACCAGTACTGCATCGAATCGTTGGCCATGGATGAAGGCGAGATCTTCAACATGTACCACGAGATCCCATCGGTCGCGAAAAAAGCCACCTGGGGCCTGAAATACACCCGTTCGATCTCCGATCCGAAGTTCGAAACCGGCACCGTCGAAACCGACAAAGAGCTGCTGCGCAACCTGATCGCCTACTACTGCGTTCTGGAAGGCATCTTCTTCTACTGCGGCTTCACCCAGATCCTCTCCATGGGCCGTCGCAACAAAATGACCGGCGTCGCCGAGCAGTTCCAGTACATCCTGCGCGACGAATCCATGCACCTGAACTTCGGCATCGACGTGATCAACCAGATCAAAATCGAAAACCCGCATTTGTGGGATGCTGAAATGAAGGAAGAAGCGAGCCAGATGATTCTGCAGGGGACTCAGCTGGAGATTGAATACGCTCGTGACACCATGCCTCGTGGGGTGTTGGGCATGAATGCGGCGATGATGGAGGATTACCTGAAGTTCATCGCAAACCGTCGTTTGAGCCAGATTGGTTTGAAGGAAGAGTATCCAGGGACTACGAATCCGTTCCCTTGGATGAGCGAGATTATGGACTTGAAGAAAGAGAAGAATTTCTTTGAGACTCGGGTTATTGAGTATCAGACGGGTGGGGCGTTGAGCTGGGATTGATTCCCGAGCTCACCGCGATTTGATGATCGCGATCTGAATCGTCAAACCGAAAAACTGAAAGCCCCGATCTGATCGGGGCTTTTTTATGGGTGATGAGTAGTCCTTTTACGCCCCTACGTCACAGCGCTAAATCTCCTACAACACTTACAGCCTCTTCTGCATTGAAGCCTGCCACAAGCACCTCTAAGCTATTTTGCAGGTGCCTAAGAAACGCCCAACGTAGAAAGCTTGGCCTATCATAATCCGCGACTCCCCATTGGTGACTTGTGGTTTGAATGAGATGACTTTGCTCGTTGGGATTTCTTGCATCCACTCTACGTTGGGGTCAGGCCCTCCAAAATCTAAACGTAGAGGTCACGGATATGCCCGAATACAACCTGCTCCGCACTCTCCTCATTTCGGAGGTCGGTGATGCTTGATACTTTTTCTGTGACAGTCTTCCCTCGCCACAACCTCGTTCTGCATGCCCTTCTACTCGAAAATCAGCCATGGTTCTGCGCCCGAGATATCGGTCGTTTGATGGGTGTCCATCTGAGTGATCGCATGGTCAACAAGTTAGATAAGGATCAGCGCCGAGTTTTGTGGATTGAGTATTTCCGGCAACCGGAAAAACAGTTGTTGCTCAGTGAGTCTGGTGTGTATGCGTTGTTGGTGTATCACTACGTTCCGGGGAATCGGTTGTTGCGTGAGTGGTTAACCCATCAGGTGGTGCCGGCCTTGCGCGATGCGGAGCAGTCGGAAAATTCGGATCGGCCAATGTTGAGCTTGTTGGATTGGCCGGAGATGTCGTTGAGTCTGCTGCATTGGCAGGATGAAGATTGGATTAGGCTGCGGGACATGCCGTATCTGTTGCACGATCAGCCGCAACGAAGGGTGACGACGGTTAAGCCTTGGTGGCGGAGGTTCGTGCAGGTGTTTCAGTGGTCGAAGCATTCAATGGGTTAGGTGCTTTAGGTGCTGGGTTCATAGGATCGCTTGCGAGATCCGGAGCTATTCGTAGACAGCCTTCATGACCACTCAGTATCGTCCGAGGGTTTCAACCCTCGGCAATTGTTTGGATATCCAAATTTGGAGTGATCTGGAACTGGAGGCTTCGGTCGTATCACAAGTGAATCCCCCTAAATTTCGCTGCAAGCCTCCTTTTACACCACCTAACTAACTTTGATTAAATCGTCGAAAATCCAATGACCATTGAGAAGGCCTTTCAGTTGCTCAACGCTCAGTAACTGTCCGGGCTTCCTATGAACAACAGCGTGGCAATTTGCACAGAGTGGGATCAAGTCAGTCGCGGGATCGACAACCTGGACCTCGTCAAATTCGGAAATGGGCTTCACGTGGTGTACATGGATAAAACCTTTTGCATGCGCGCCATACGCTGTCTCAAAGTCGAAATCACAGGCTTTGCATCGAAGCCCATGAATAGCGATTGCCTGACGCCTAAGCTTTGGACAGCGTTCATACCTCACACCGTAATAGGTGATTTTTTTCCCTTCAGTCCCAATAACTCTCGTCTCAAACTCGTGTGCAATATCGATTGGACTGAAGTCGTTGATCTGCTCTGACTTCAGCACCGCATGAGAGCAGATGTCGTCGAACACCGTCTGGTCAATTAACCGGACCCCATTACGCCAATAATTACTCTTCAGTTTTACAGGAATCTGCTCGAGGTATTCCCCGTCAAGCTTGATTGGAACTGCAGACTCAAAAGGCCTGTAGCCCTCAACAACAGCGAACAAATCACCCTGCGTGCTGTTCTCATCCGCATGAACCTTTCCTATTCGAGCAACCCCAAAATAATGGGGATTGGTACTCAGACGCTGATTCGAAAAAGCCTTGTTTGTCATCTTCCCTTTGTAATACAGCACCGCCGTTCCTTCGGTAAGAATCGATCGGTACTGCTTCGGGAAGTGGTAACAGACTCCTGTTTCATCAGCCCACTTCGACTCATCATTTTCGGCAATGACAGCTGGCATCCACTTATCCTCTTATCAGAGGATGAAGACTACCAAATTTAACGAAAACTCCTACACGATTGGCGGAACATCCTCACAGCCAATTCGAAATAAAACTTCGAGACCAGCGTTGATAGATTTACCGTGCCTGCATTCCTCACAAGGCTATGACGTTGTCCGGAAATGAAGATGTTGGCGCGACCATGATGAGAATTAACAGGTGCACCATCACGCACCTCCCGCTATTAATACGCCACTCTTCTCTCACGGACCCGAGCCCCGCCATGAAATTCGACCTCGCCTACTGCCTCAGCCTCGACGACAAGCTGTCGATCTATGACGTGCGCGATTTGAATTTCGACGAGACGATGGAGTTCGATTCCGCCAAGGAGCATTTCCAGTGCCCGAACGATGCCTGCCGTTCGGCGTTTGATGCGGCCAACGTGTTGGGGACGTTCAACGCCAAGAATGTGAATTACGTGCGTACGCCGCACTTCAAGAACATTCCCAGCACGCGGCATGTCGAGGGTTGTCCTTATGTCAGCCTGAAAACGCCGGCGTCGGGCCTGGAGGCGGACGGTGCGGAATCGGATGACAGTCGGGAGGAGCATTTCCCGTCGGAGTTGTTGCTGACTCGGCGTGAGTATGTGCGTAAGCCGTCGAACCCAGCCGTGGCGGCGGATGTCATGCGGGATGGCCCAAAACCAACTTCAGCGGCCAGTAACGTCGAGCATCCGAACCGAGAGTCTGCACCGGACAAGACCAGTGTCTTCGCCCACCCGGTGGAGTGTTTTGTGTCGAACTTCGAGGACAAAGAGCTGCTCAAGCGCATGCCGCTGAAGATTGGCGAGCACTCGGCGCCTTATGGGTCGTTCTTCAAGAAGATCGAGTATCTGCAGGACAACAAGGGGCTGATTTACTGGGGCAAGATCAAGGAGATCAAGGATTACACGCAGAGCTTTCGCATCGACTTCGAACAGAAGGTCTGGTTCAAGCAACCGGACGAGGCGAAGAAGAAGCCTTACTCGGTGAACGTTTACTTGAGCAAGAAGCTGATCGACAACTACCGCAAGCGCAAAGCGTTTCTGGAAGAGATCAAGCATGCCGTCGACAGTGAGGCAGAGTTGTATTGTTTCTTTTATGGGGTGACGCCGGAGTTGAAGCAGGTGCCGAGCAAGAAAAACCCCGAACAAACGTTCGGGGTGTTCAGTGCCAATATCGAGAATCTGGATCACTTCATTATTCGTGAGGCGCCGGGGTTGGCGCTGAAGTAATCGATCTGACAAGCCTGGGTAGAATTTTATAGGCAATTATAGAGCGATTATAGAAAGGCCCCAGATCGCCGCATCGCGGGCATTTGCTGGATATTCAAGGTTTCAACCTTCACGCAGCTGACTCTCCAACTCCCGAATTTCCTGCTTCACCTCTTTGAGCCGATCACGTGCACCCTGGATGCCGGACTCGTCGAGGCCGCAGTATTGGCGTAACCAGTGAGCCATCATTTCTTCGCTCGGGTAGTAATAGTCTTTATGACCTTTACTGCCTCTGAGGAAGTCGTTCATCTGCGCGTCGAAGCGGCCGGCCGCATACTCATCCGGCGGTAAGGTGCCCCACTCTGCTGCGCAATCCTGGAAGAACCAGGCGATATCGTCGATGTGTTTTTGCGCACCGCGATGTCGGCGCTTGTACAGTTGGTACTCGCGATTGCTTTCCTCAAAGCGCTCCATCATCGGCTCATCTTCGACCCAGCGAAGAATGTCGTGCTGACCCGCATGATGGATCAGGCCGTTTATCCATCGCTCGGAAAACCGATGAACAAAACCCTCGACGTCAGCCTTTTTAGCGTCGGCGAAGATCATGCAGTAACGGGTTTGCACATGGATGACGAATAACACGTGCTTGCGTTGGACGGTGATGGCGTGGACCAGCCACTGTTCGGTGAACTCACCTTGCTCGTCATCCTCAATGGTAGGCGAAGGTGGTTTGTCCACTGAGCTGATTTTTTTACCTTTGTGCACGCGACTGAAGAAGTTACTGGCCGCTTCGGTGCAGTTGAAGATCAGCATCCCTGGTCCTTTGATAAATAAGGTAGTGTCGCTCAGTCCGGTCGCTCAATCTCTTCAACCCACTCAAGCTCGTAAGGCTGACGAACAACATCGGCAACTTCCTCACGGGCTTCTTCGCTGAGAACCGATAGCTCCGCGTCGGTCAGCAAGTCGTGCTTGACCATCCATCTCAACGCTATGAGCGCGCTGGAGCGGCTATACAGGTCGAAGGTCTCAACGATGTCTTTGTCCCGATCACGGGTGAGGCGATAGAGCATTTTGTACCGGGCGTGAGGCGACAGCGCACTGTGTTGGGCAATAGTTTCGGCATCGGTGAGAACACCCAGGCAGAAACGATCAAGTGCAAGCTTGCGCAATTCCTTGAATTTCTTCCAGTCGCTTTCGAGGATCGACATGACATTCTCCTGCGTGAAATCTTGAACAGCGCGCATCGGAGCGGCGACCTGCGCGGATTGCGCTGGATTTTGGCTATGACAGCCCGGCATTCTCAATGATGTTTCGTCCCGTTTGGTTGAAGGGGGCGAAATAATGAGTTCGCGACTACTAAAGTCAATCACGCGGCAAGCGCAGAACCTGTGGGAGCGTGGCTTGCCCGCGAAGAACGATGACGCGTAATACCTGAAAAACCGCGGTGCATTTTTCGCGGGCAAGCCACGCTCCCACAGGTTCTGCGCTTGTTCACTGATCGGTTTTAGCCACTGCTTGTTCTGGCAGCAACTCAAAACTCTGCTCCTTCACATCCTGCGAATCCAGACCGATTTGCACCCGGAATTCGCCCGGCTCGGCGGCGTATTCCAACTGGGTGTTGAAGAACTTCAGGTCGTTCTCATCAATGCTGAAGTGGACTGCTTTCTCCTCTCCGGCCTTTAGCATGATTTTTTGAAAGTTCTTCAGTTCTTTGACCGGACGGGCGACGGAGCCAACGACATCGCGGATATACAGCTGAACCACCGTTTCGCCGTCGCGCT
This sequence comes from Pseudomonas lini, assembly GCF_964063345.1. Lineage (NCBI taxonomy): Bacteria > Pseudomonadati > Pseudomonadota > Gammaproteobacteria > Pseudomonadales > Pseudomonadaceae > Pseudomonas > Pseudomonas lini. Next base: position 4,840,578 of record NZ_OZ061318.1, on the reverse strand, counting down.
GGCCGATGTTCTTCACCATGACGCTGGCAACGAGGTTGCCGGTCGTGTTCAGTGTGGTCGAAGACAGGGCCATGTCGGTCAGGCTGAAATCGGTATAGCTCAGCCCATAGCCGAAGGGGTAAAGCGGACCATGGGATTGATCGAAATATTGCGACGTGTAGTTGCGAAGCGCACCCACGATGTAGGGGCGACCGGTGTTCAAGTGGCTGTAGTAATTGGGGATCTGCCCCACGGAGCGTGGAAAGGTGATGGGTAACTTGCCGGACGGGTTGTAGTCACCGAACAACACATCGGCAACGGCATTGCCTCCCTCGGAGCCGCTGTACCAGGTTTCCAGAATCGCATCGGCCTGTTTCTGCTCCTTGCCGATGGACAGCGGCCGGCCGTTCATCAATACCAGTACCAGCGGCTTGCCGGTGGCTTTCAGGGCGGTGATCAATTCACTCTGGCGCCCCGGCAGATCGAGGCTGGTTCGACTGGCCGCTTCATGGGACATGCTGCGGGGCTCACCCACCACGGCAATCACAATATCGGCTTGCTGTGCAGCCTTGACCGCTTCGTCAATCATTTCTGCTGCCGGACGAGGGTCGTTCGCGATTTCGGACACGCCCTGGTATTCCAGGTATTTAACGACTTCCTGATCCTCCTCGAGATTGGCGCCTCGGGCATAGATCAGCGAGCCCGTGTTCATCGCGTTTTTCAGCCCGTCGTAGATCGTCACCGATTGCGCGGGCACGCCGCTTGCGGACCAACTGCCCATGATGTCGACGGTACTTTTTGCCAACGGGCCTATGAGCGCGATCACGCCCTCTTTTTTTAGCGGCAAAAGTCCGTTTTCATTCTTCAGCAGCACCAATGTCTTGCGTGCCACCTCTCGGGCCTGGGCTCTGTGCAGACGGTATTCGGCATTGTTGTCAGGAGGGTCTTCACTGGCAACGCCGATGCGCCGGTAAGGGTCCTCGAACAGCCCCATGTCGTACTTGGCACCCAGCACTTCACGCACTGCATTATCAATATTGCTCTGGGAAATAGCGCCTGACTCAAGCAGCCCCGATAGCTCCGGCCCATAGGAGAAATCGTTCATGCTCATATCAACGCCAGCCCTGATCGCGAGCCTGGCCGCTTCGCGGGGATTCTTCGCAACACCATGCTGAACCAGATCGTTTATCCCGTTATGGTCGCTGATGACCAACCCCTTGAAGCCCCATGCCTTGCGAAGCAGGTCTTGCATCAACCAGGCATTGGAAGCGGCTGGCACGCCATTTATCGAGTTAAGCGCCACCATCATCGCTCCCGCGCCACCCTCAATCGCCGAACGATACGGCGGCAGGTAGTCCTGGTACATTCTGGCCAGGCCCATGTCGACGCTGTTGTAGTCGCGCCCACCCTCGACAGCCCCATACAAGGCAAAGTGTTTGGCGCTGGCCATGATGCTGTCGGGTGCATTCGGGCTTGCGCCCTGGTAAGCCTGAACCATCGCTTTGGCAATGCGCGAAACCAGATAGGTGTCTTCGCCGAAGCCTTCGGAGGTGCGCCCCCAGCGAGGATCCCGGGCGATATCTATCATCGGGGCGAAGGTCAAATCGATACCGTCGGCACTCGCTTCTTTCGCCGCTGTTCGACCGCTCAACTCGATAGCGCCAATATCCCAGCTGGAGGCCAATGCCAGACCAATGGGAAAAATGGTTCGATGGCCGTGTATGACGTCCCAGCCGAAAAACATCGGTATTTTCAGGCGGCTTTGTTGAGCCGCGTCCTGCATGGGTCGGTTTACGTAACGGGATACGGAGCCGTAGGTACCACCGATTCGCCCGGCGGCAATTTCTTCGCGTATCTTTTCGGGCGTCATCTTTTCATCAATGGCGATCAGCCGCAGTTGGCCGATTTTTTCCTCCAGGGTCATCTGATTTATCAGGTTGCTGACAAAGGCCTCTTTACTTAACGATGCCATATCAGCCACGACGGGCAGACTTGTAAAACCGATCAGGGCACATAGCAGACGTAGTCTTTTCATGATTCCCTTCCCCGCGTAACGCTGTGACGCACTGCGTCATAAACGCCACTTTCCTTGTATTGAATATCAGAAAGCTGACGTTCAATCATTGCTGCTGACGGGAGTTGAAAGCTCTTTGAGCGTTCAGAAGCCCGCATAGAAATAGCGTAGTCGCTCCCACGCTCCTGTCTGAGCAAAAAAATAGAATCAATCAAAAAAATGAGGTTGATCCGGGCTCAAAACAACTGTACAAAAACACAGTATATTTTGAATCAGCACTCTCGAGCCCGGAGAACACCATGGCCACTCTTGCGATGAAAATCACCCTGGAACGTATCGCCCTCTTCCAGTTCACCCCCGCCCACTGCGCCCAGGCCCGAGCGATGCTGGGCTGGAGTGTTGAAGAGTTATCCGGGGAATCCGGGGTTTCCGTTGACGCGATTCAACGTTTCGAGGCTGAACGCGATGTGCTGGATGTCACCCGGCTGGCGTTGGCGTATCGGTTTGAGTCGCAAGGTCTGGTGTTCTTCCCGGGATTTGCGCCGGGCAGAGGGATGAATGTGCGAGGGTCGACGCCGGATCCGGTGGGGCGGGCGGATTATGCGATGGTTGAGTGAGGTGTCAGTACGGGCCGCTCCCATGGCAAGCGGCCCGGCAGCACAACATCAAGCGTTCTGAGGCGCCACCTGATCGCTTGCATCTTCCAACCCTAGCCACCATGCGCGACCCTGCTGCGGATCCATCACATTGAACGCTTCGCCCATCTGCGGCGTGGTGATCGACACGTTCCGCTCCCAGGCCAACGCCAAAATGCGGTCGAAGGGTTCGTACCAGGCGTGCATTGACAGGTCGAAGGTGCCGTTGTGAATCGGCAGTAACCAGCGCCCTTTAAGGTCAATGTGCGCTTGCAGGGTTTGCTCGGGCTGCATGTGAACGTGCGGCCACTCGACGTTATAAGCGCCGGTTTCCATGAGCGTGAGGTCGAATGGGCCGTACTGTTCGCCGATGCGTTTGAAGCCGTCGAAGTAGCCGCTGTCGCCACTGAAGAAGACCCGCGTGTCGCCGTCGATCATCACCCACGACGCCCAAAGGGTGCTGTTGCCGTCGAACAGCCCACGACCTGAAAAGTGCTGCGAAGGTGTGGCGACGAATTGAACGCCATCGACCTCGGTGCCCTGCCACCAATCCAGTTGGCGCACTTTACTGGCATCGATACCCCATTTGATCAGGGTGTCGCCCACACCCAGCGGTGTGAGGAAATATCGGGTCTTGTCCGCCAGTTTGAGGACGGCCTGATAATCGAGGTGGTCGTAGTGATCGTGGGACAGGATCACCGCTTCAATCGGCGGCAGGTCTTCGAGGCTGATCGGTGGCTGGTGGAAACGCTTCGGGCCGGCCCATTGCACCGGTGAGGCGCGCTCGGCGAAGACCGGGTCGGTGATCCAGAATTTGTCTCGCAGTTTCAGCAGAACCGTGGAATGGCCGAGGCGATAGACGCTGTGGTTGGGCGCGGCGATCAACGCAGCCTGGGTCAGGGGTTGCACCGGGACCGGGGCGGACGGCCGTGTGTCGCGTGGTTTGTGGAAGATGAAGTTCCAAATGATGCGCACGGTTTTGCGAAAGCCTTCGCGCTGCACCGGCACATGGTTTCGGTACTGCCCTTGAGCCTGTCGTGAAGCTTCAGGCGTTGAGGTGTTATCCGCTGGAGAAGTTGAAGTGGCCATGACTGAATGACTCCAGAAAAACCGCACGATTGACGATTTTCTACTTGGGACGATAAATGGCCAAGGCACGCACGCATCAGCCGGAGATTCTTTTTGCGCTGCGCAGGATTAACAAAACATTACACTGCACAGTGTAGTTCCAAGGTTGCATCAAAGCCGATCACAAGTAAACTACCAAGTGTAGTTCTCCACTTTTTTCAGCCTAAGCGTATTTATGACAGCCCTACAGCGCCTCACTGACCGTAAACGCGAAGCCATCATCCAGGCGGCGATTGCCGAATTCCGTGCCAACGGTTTCGACATCACCAGCATGGACAAGATCGCCGCCACCGCGGGCGTGTCGAAGCGCACCGTGTACAACCACTTCCCGAGCAAGGAAGAGTTGTTCGCCGAAATCCTCAATCAATTGTGGGCGCGGGTAACGGCTGAACAGGAAGCGGCTTACCGCCCTGACTTGCCCCTGCGTGATCAGTTGCGCCTGATGTTGCAGGCGAAACTGCAGATGCTGGCCGATGACAATTTTCTCGACCTGGCGCGGGTGGCGATAGCCGCCACCATCCATTCTCCCGAGCGTGCGCAAAACATGGTCGCCCGAATGAGTGAACGCGAGGAAGGCCTGACCGTGTGGATTCGCGCGGCCCAGGCCGATGGTCTGTTGAAACCGGTCGCACCCGAGTTCGCCGCGCAACAGGTCCAGGGATTGCTCAAGTCGTTTGCGTTCTGGCCACAGATCTCCATGGGCCAGCCAGGCTTGTCGCCCGAGATGCAGCACACCGTTGTGGAGTCGGCGCTGGACATGTTCCTGGCCTGTTATGAGCTCTGAATCGAGCTGCAAAAAATGACAATGCCCGCGCCTTTATCGCTGACCGGTCGCTCTGAGTAGAAACACCGAAATGTGTTTCAGAATGAAACTGACGCTGGAGCTATAGTGAGCCTCAGTCCCAGCGCCATGCAGAGAGCACCATGAGCACCCCGACCCGCGAAACCGAAACCGAGCTCACCGGCCCCGTCGATCACCTGCGCTTCCATCGCCCTCACGCTCACCTGGCACCTACTTTCGGTACCGACCGTTTTGCCCTGCGCGCCGAGGCCTTTGCGCGATTCTTCGGCACGCCGACTTTTCTCGGCGCCCAGACCCTGATTGTAGTGGTCTGGATTTGCCTGAACCTGTCCGGCGTGACCGATTTCGATGTGTACCCGTTCATCCTGCTCAACCTGGCGTTCAGCCTGCAAGCAGCCTATGCCGCACCGCTGATTCTGCTGGCCCAGACGCGTCAGGCGGCGCGGGACAAAGCCCAGTCAGACGCCGATGCGCGACATCGTGAAGCCTTGGCCGTGGCCAACAGCGAACGTCAGGCCCAAGCTGCGCGGAACACCGCGCAACTGATGGAACTGCTGGAGCAAAACACCCGGCTCACCGAAATCACCAAGACCCTGACCGAGCGCATCGAAAGCCTGACGTCGCAAATGCATCAACACTTCGTAGGCAAAGAGCCGCCGAAGGCGTGATCCGACTCAAGGCAACTTCAGCGCCCGCCCCAACTCATCGAACAACGTCACCACCGAGCGTAATGCGCGGCAGTCTGGGCGAGTGAGCAACCACAGTGCGGTGTCGTAACCGTGCAAGGGCTCGGTCAACGGTTGCAGTCCGTCACCGATGAGGAAGTCCGGCAATGCCGCTACACCGAGCCCGGCCCGTACCAACTCGGTCACCGACAACATGCTGTTGCAGCGATAGCTCGGTGTCACGCCAGGCAATCGTTGACGTCGCCAGGCGACGGTGGGGTGATCGGGCAGGAAGTCGTCCGGAGCGATCCAGGTCAATGCAGCCAGGTCGTGGGAATCAACCGATTGCAGATAGGCCGCGCTGGCACAGACCCGGTAGGAAATATCCGCCAACCGCCGGCCAACCAAATGCTCGGGCGGTGTGCGGGTCAGCCGCAAGGCGATGTCGGCATCGCGACGGCTGAGGTTGGCGAAGTCGTTGGAGGTGCAGAGTTCAATAGTGAGCGCCGGGTAAGAGGGCATGAACTGCGTCAGCGCCGGCAACAACAAACTTTGCAGGACCGAATCGGTGCAGGTCAGGCGCACGGTGCCACTGATGACTTCACCGCCCTGCTCCACGCCAATGCGCGCGGCCTCCAGCGCTTGTTCGGCGCGCTCAGCCTGCTCGGCCAGGCTCTGCGCCAGCGTGGTCGGCAGGTAACCGGTACGGCTCTTTTCGAACAATTGCTGGCCCAACGCGGCTTCCAGTCGGCGGACGGCGCGAAACACCGTCGAGACATCGACTTTCAACAACGCCGACGCCCGGGCCAGAGAGCCGCCGCGCACCAGGGCGAGGATCAGGGACAGGTCTGGGTAGTCCAGTCGATAGTGCGTCGGTGCATTGATCACTTGGGATAACGCCAATATTGATTGCGTGAACGCCAATCTATAGTGGGTGCCAGGAATCAACAAGCGTCGAGATCACTCATGGAAACCAGCGCCATCCGCATCGCCCTGATCGGCGATCACGACCCACAGGTCACCGCCCACCAAGCCATTCCCGTCGCCCTCGGCATGGCCACCGAACACTCAGGTAATGACATACAGTTTCAATGGCTGGCCACCGACACCATCAATGCCGATACGCCACTGGATGACTTCGATGGTTTCTGGTGCGTGCCTGCCAGCCCTTATCGCGACATGGACGGTGCGTTACGGGCGATCCGTTTTGCCCGCGAGCAGCTGCGACCTTTCCTCGGCACTTGCGGCGGTTTTCAGCACGCGGTACTCGAATTCGCCCGCAACGTTCTGGGCTGGAAAGATGCCGAACACGGCGAGACCTCACCCGACGCAACGCGGGCGTTACTCACGCCGCTAGCCTGTTCGCTGGTGGAAGCCGTCGACAGTATTCGTTTGGTTGAAGGCTCGTTGATCGCCAAGGCGTACGAAAACGCTGAAATCCGCGAGGGATATCACTGCCGTTATGGTGTGAATCCTGAGTTTGAACGGGCGCTACTGAAACAACAGTTGCACGCGGTTGGCCACGATTCGATGGGGGATCTGCGGGCGGTGGAGTTAAAAGATCATCCGTTCTTCGTCGCGACGTTGTTCCAACCGGAACGCGCCGCGCTCAAGGGCATACTGCCGCCGTTGGTCCGTGCGTTGATCGAGGCTTGTGCGAGGCTAAAATCATGATCGCCCAGACACCGGCAACGCCTTACTACGCAGTGATTTTCACCTCGCTGCGCACCGACGGCGATCACGGTTACGAACAGGCCGCCGAACGCATGGTGGAACTGGCCCGTGAGCAATCCGGCTTCCTTGGCGTGGAATCGGCCCGGGGTGCGGACGGGCTCGGGATTACGGTGTCCTACTGGGCCAGCGAAGCGGCGATCCTGGCCTGGAAACACCATCCCGAGCACAGCGCGATTCGTGAGCGCGGGCGATCGACCTGGTATTCGGCGTGTCATACGCGGGTGTGCAGGGTTGAGCGGGCGTATGCGTTCAAACAGTAAATGATGCGGTGTTCTGGAGGCCGTCTTCGCGGGCAAGCCCGCTCCCACAGGGGATCTCCTGCACACCCAAGATTTGTGCCCAACAGGGATCAAATGTGGGAGCGGGCTTGCCCGCGAAGAGGCCCGATCTGACACCACAAAACCCTCAACCCCGCACCAAACTCCGCACCGCCGTAATCTGCGGCACTTCCCGACGATTCATATACACCCGCAACGGTTCGGTAATGTTGATCCGGTCGTCAATGTTCTGGTCCAGCAACAACTGGATCAGTTCACGCTTGAGCGTCATGGTCTGCTCGGGGCCGGATACCCAGACGAATTCACTGCTGGGGATGATGCCGTCGTCGGCCACGTCCATGCCGAACGAGTCTTCGCTGAAACGAACGATGTACTGGCCGGTCTTGCGATTGAGGCCGACGAAGCCTTTGAGTTGGTCGGCGGCCTGGCAAATGAGCTGGGAAGTGATGCGCATGATAAACCTCAAAAGGTCAAAGGACCGGTGATCGATGGTTTACACGCAGGGCAAGCGAACGGGTTTCCCTCTGCCGGGGAAATGCCTCGGCCAAGCGTACTGCAAAGAACCGCACAAAAGCGCTGAAAAATCTGCTTTAAACACGTTTATGTCGGTCTTGCGATAGCGCAAGCGGCGTTCAGTTGTTAAAAGAGACGTCTTTGAAATCTATCGCAAAAGGACTTCGACCATGCCTGCCACCTTCACCAAAAGCGCCCTGCTGCTAAGCCTGATGCTCGGACTCGGCCAGGCACAGGCCGCCAGCGAGCCAAGCCCCACCGCACTGGCGACCCGTCTGGGCATTCCGCACCCGGCGGTAATTGCCCACCGCGGCGCGTCTTTCGACGCTCCGGAATCCACCGCCGCAGCCTACAAACTGGCTCGCGATCTGGGTGCCGACTACCTGGAAATGGACCTGCAGCGCAGCAAGGACGGCGTGTTGTTCGCCCTGCATGACAACAACCTGCAACGTACCACCGACGTCGCCACCAAATTCCCTGAGCGCAAGGACAGCCTGGCCAACGAGTTCACCATCGCCGAGCTCAAAACCCTGGATGCCGGCAGCTGGTTCAACAGCGCTTACCCGGATCGCGCGCGTCCGGGCTACGCGGGCCTGAAGATCCTGACCCTGGACGAAATCATCGACATTGCCCAAGGCAATCCGCTGCACAAGCCTGGCCTGTATATCGAGACCAAAGAGCCGAAGCAGTTTCCCGGCATCGAGCGTGACCTCAAGGATAAATTGCAGGACCGCGGCTGGCTGAGCCCTACCGGTTCAAAACTGGCGAAGAGCAATCTGGCAGTCGGCCAGGGCAAAGGCAAAGTGGTGCTGCAAACCTTCGAGAAGAGCAGCCTCGAATTGCTTGAGAAGGAAATGCCGCGAGTGCCGAAAATCCTGCTGCTGTGGGTGGGCGAAGGCAGCATCGAGCCGAAATCCAAAGTGACGTTCGCCGAGTCCGGCGACAAGGATAAAGCGACTTACTACGCCAAACAGGAACCAAAAGACAAAGCCGAATTCCAGCAATGGGTCGAGTACGCCAAGGCCCAGGGCGCTATCGGCACCGGCCCTTCGGCTGCGTTGACCAAGGGGGGCGATCAGAGCTATTCGGACCTGGTGAAACCCTGGATGAACCAGTTCACCCACGATCAGGGCCTGCTGGTACACGTCTACACCATCGACGATGCGGTGGATTATCAGAAAGTGGCGGATGCCGGGGTCGATGGCATCTTCACCAACCGCGCCAGCGAACTGCTGAAGTTCTATAAGCGTCCGGCGGCGGCGAGTGTTGCGCAGTTGTTGCAGAACAACGGGTATTGATCGGTACCAGACACGACACCGCGTTGTCCCCATCGCGGGCAAGCCACGCTCCCACAGGTTTTGCGCAGACCTTGTGGGAGCGTGGCTTGCCCGCGATTGCTTTCAGGCCGCATCAGGCAATTAAGGGTGAATTAAGTTGCGCGAGCTAACCTGATCCCACTTAAACAGCTCATCCAAGGAAAGAACTTCATGAAAACCTTAACTGCCCTGTTCACCGCTGCTGCCCTGACCCTCACCGCTGGCCTGGCCCAGGCTGACGTTCGCGTCGACCAGATCCCTGAGTTGGTCAAGAGTGGCAAGATCAAACCCCTGGAAGAAATGAATCAGGCCGCCTTGAAGTTGCACCCGGGTGCCACGATTACTGACACCGACCTGGATAACCACTTCAACGGTTACGAATATGAAGTTGAACTGCGCAGGGCTGACGGCACCGAGTGGGACGTGGACTTCGATGCCACTACCGGCAAGGTTCTGAGCAACAAACAAGACACGTGATTCAACTGCAAAAAAAGCCGCACGACTTTCGGGTCGTGCGGCTTTTTTGCGTTCGGCGTCAGGCCGCTCGCTGAAGCGACGAACGAAGTCGCGCCATTTCGCGCAAGCCCGCTAGAATCCCTCAAAACCATTTGGCATGTTGAAGCAGAGAACCAAGGATATGGGGCAAACAGCGGCAGCAGACATCGCCACAATCAGCCGGATCAGTGCGGTGCCGGCGATTCTTCAGGTGATCAGTGAGTTGACCGGTTTGCGGTTCGCGGCGGTAGCCCGTGTTACTGAAGGTTCCTGGACTGCCTGCGCGGTGCTCGATCGACTGAATTTCGGTTTGAAGGTCGGCGATGAACTGGATCTGGTCTCCCCCCAGTGCAACGAAATCCGCCAGGGCCACCACTCGGTAGTGATCGACAAGGCCAGTGAAGATCCGCTCTACCGCGATCACCACACGCCCCGCACCTATCAATTCGAAAGCTACATTGCCGTCCCGATATTGCGCACTGACGGGCGCTTTTTCGGCACCATTTGCGCCCTTGATCCCAATCCGGCGCCGCTCAAGTCCAGCACGATCCAGAGCACCATGGAGTCGTTCGCCCGGATGCTCGCGCTGCAGATCGAAGCCGAAGAAAACCTGCAACGGACCGAAGTGGCGCTGATCAAGGAACGCAAAACCACCGAACTGCCTGAACAATTCATCGCCGTGCTCGGCCATGACCTGCGCAACCCCTTGTTCGCCATCAGCGCCGGCGCCGAAATGCTCCTGCGTAAAGTCTCCGACCCGGCGAATGAACAACGGGCCCGGCACATCCTCACCAGCGCTCACCGGGCAACCAAACTGGTGGACGATGTGCTGGACTTCGCGCGGGGCTCACTGGGCCGAGGCATCCCGGTGAACATCGAGCCGTGCCCGGACCTGGGGGATGCATTGCGCCATGTGATTTCAGAGATCCAGTGCATTCACCCTAAACGCATCATTCAGTCGTCGATTGGCGACCTGAGCAACGTTCATTGCGATCGAGAACGGGTCGCGCAATTGCTATCCAATCTGCTGGCGAACGCCGTTGTCCACGGAGATCCCAACGGCCCGATCGAGGTCAGTGCGCAGGTCAAGGAAGGACATTTTGTGTTGGGCGTGAAGAATCAGGGGCTGATTGCCGAAGATGCGCTGCCGCATCTGTTCCAGCCCTACTCGAAACCAGCCAGCGCAACACCGCAGGCCGGCCTCGGGTTGGGTTTGTACATTGCCAGTCAGATTGCGCAGTCCCATGGCGGGAAGCTGGAGGTGGTATCGACCGAGCAACAGGGCACGACGTTTACCTTCAGTTTGCCCTCTCGAACTTAAGCGGTGGTGCTGACCACCGAACCCGACGTACTCCCCCCCTCATCCTGCAATGCCTGCAACAACGCCGCCATCACCGTCTGCAACGAAGCCGAAGTGGCCGCAACCTGCGATTGAGCCGCCGCAACGTTCGCCGCTTTGGCTTCGGCGCTGTCTTGCCTGGCCTGGGCTGCTTGCAGTTGCTGCTGTTGTTCCTGCAATTGCTTTTGCAGCTCGGCGAGCTGCTTGCGCAGTTGTTTCACCGTATCGGATTCGCTGCTGCTGGAACTGCTTTCGTTCGAGGCGGGGGCACCGCCAGCGGCAACCTTGGTGGTATCGCTGGACGCCTCAGTCGTCGCTGCGACAGAGGTGTCTTCGGTGCTGTCGTTGATCGCGACTTTACTTGAAGAGGTCGACAGGGTCTGATTGATCGAAACGGAATTGATGCTGACCATGGGATTTATCCAATGTGGAGTTTGGGTCAATTCGTCATCGACGGGCGCGGCATAAACTTGAGAGCGACTGTGTACCGATTCGGTGACCGAACCGATACACAGCCCATTTCACTAGGCGCTCAACCGCGCCGTCACTTCATTCAACTGCCCCGACAAGCCATGCAGATTGTGGCTGGCCGCTTCGGTGCGCTGCACGTTGTCCAGGTTGGTAGTGGCGATGCTGGTGATTTCGGTGAGGTTGCGCGAGATGTCTTCGGCCACCGAGGTCTGTTCTTCGGCGGCGGTGGCGATCTGGCGGTTCATGTCGCGAATGGCTTCCACGGCATGGGTGATGCGCTCGAGCATGGCGCCAGCCTGAGTCACTTGTTCGACGCTTTCTTCGCTACGCGACTGGCCGCTTTCGATAGCCTGAGCCGCGTCCACTGCGCCGGTTTGCACGGTTTGAATGATCTGGTTGATCTCGATGATCGAGGCCGCTGTGCGCTGGGCCAGGCTGCGTACTTCATCGGCGACCACCGCAAAACCACGCCCGGCTTCACCGGCGCGGGCCGCTTCGATGGCGGCGTTGAGCGCCAGCAGATTGGTCTGTTCAGCGATGCCGCGAATCACTTCCAGCACTTTACCAATGCGTCCGCTGTCGGCTTCCAGACGACGGATGACCGTGGCGGTGTTGGCAATTTCGCCGCGCATTTGAGTGATGGTGTGAATAGTGCCCTGCATGACTTTTTCGCCCTGCTGGGCGGACTGGTCGGCATCATCGGCCGCACGTGCCGCGTCGGCTGCGTGGCGCGCGACTTCTTGCGCAGTGGCGGACATTTCGTTCATCGCCGTGGCCACCTGATCGGTACGGCTGAACTGCTCGTTGGTGCCGCTGGTCATGAGGCCGGCAATCGAATTCAGCTCGCCGCTTGCGGTGTTCAGATCCGTCGCACTGCGCTGCAAACGATTGAAGGTTTCGGCGAGGAAATCGCGCAAGGTGTTGGCGGCCTTGGCCAGGTTGCCCAACTCGTCCTGGCGGGTGCTGGCTACGCGTTCGGCGAAGCGCCCTTGGCTGAGTTGTGCCACGTAGTCGATCAGTTTGCGGATCGGCTCCACCAGGTTGCGGTTGACCAGCCACAGGCTCAACAGGCCAATCAGCAGACCCGACACCAACATCACGATGATCCCCAGCAGCACCGTTTCATCTGCACTGGCGCTGATCAGCTTCGATTGCTCCATGCCCTGCTTGCGCAGATCGCTGACCAATTCATTCATCTGTTCGCTGGCCGCACGGTCCACACCTTTGACCGCGTTGTCGCCGGCCGTGGGGTCGGCCCCGGCAGCCACGTAGGCATCACGGCCCTTCTGATAGGCCGCACCTAATACACGATGCTCTTCACGCAGGCGTTCGATGCGAGTCTTGAGTTGCGGCTCGATGCCCTTCTGCCCGGCCAGCTCGCCGAGGACGCCCTGCACGTTGCGCTGACCGTCCTCGAACTGCTTCCAGTATTTATCCAGGTCCGCTGGCTGCTTGCCGCGCAGCAGAACGTTTTTCCACTCCTGAACCTGCACCTTGAATTGCAGGTTGGCTTCATCGATCAGTTGCGAGGTGTGCAATGGACCTTCAATCAGGTTCGCGTAGTTCTGAACGCCATTGGACAGAAAGTGAAAGGAGGCCAAAGCGATCAGCAACATCGCCAACAGGCTGCCGCTCAACAAGGCAAGAATTTGTGCTCGCAGGGACTTTTGCAAAAACATCGAGTGATATCTCATGACGAGGTTGAAGCACGACTTATAGACGTGCAAGGTGTCCGGACATCCCTGTCAGCGACGCTGGTTTATGACCGGAATCGGAAGATCGATACCAGCCTCATCGGCGGACCAGAGCCTTTCTTGAGTTTCTTCCGACCACTGGCAGCGGGCGGTTTTTCGGCGCCACTCAACTGTCACAAAACCTTCAGAATAGCTTGCGATGATGAGGCTCAAGTGAACCTGGGAAACCTGCAACAGGCGTCCCCTCACAGCGAGACCTCATGAACCACAGCATCGACCAGCGCCATCGCGATTCCGACCTGTTCGGCCTGCTTTACGGCTTCAGTTTTCGCCCCGGCGAGCGCGGTCGGGAAATCGATTCGGCCAAGGCGCTGCACTGCCTGCAACAACCGGACGACAGTGATGAATTCGTCTGGCTGCACCTGAACCTGGCCCACGCCGCGTGCGAGCGCTGGATGAAAAGCCATCTGGCATTGCCCGACGAGTTTTTCGAAGCGCTGCACGAAGGCTCCCGTTCGACGCGTATCGAGCATGTCGATTCGGCGTTGCTGGCAGTGGTCAACGACGTGGTGTTCAACCTCAGCAGCATGGTCTCCTCGGATGTCTCGACGCTGTGGGTCTGTGCCCGCAGCCGGCTGATCATCAGCGCGCGCCTGCAGCCGCTGCACTCAGTGGACAAACTGCGCTCTTCGGTGAAGGCCGGCGAATGCTTTCGCTCGCCGCTGGAACTGCTGGTGCATTTGCTGCGCGATCAGGGTGAAGTGCTGACGCAGATCGTGCGCAAGACCAGCCTCAGTGTCGACCAGATCGAAGATGAGTTGCTGTCGTCGCGCCTGTCGACCAACCGGGCTGAGCTGGGTGCCAACCGCCGGGTGCTGGTGCGCCTGCAACGGTTGCTGGCGCTGGAGCCGGGTTCGTTGCTGCGCCTGCTCAATCGTCCGCCGCAATGGTTGCAGAAAGAGGACGTCAAGGAGCTGCGCAAGTCCACTGAGGAGTTTGCGCTGATCATCAACGACCTCACGGCCCTCGGTGAACGAATCAAGCTGTTGCAGGAAGAAATCGCCGCCAACCTCAACGAACAGAGCAACCGCACGCTGTTCACTCTGACCGTGGTCACGGTGCTGGCGCTGCCGATCAACATCATCGCCGGTTTCTTCGGCATGAACGTCGGCGGCGTGCCACTTGCCGGTGATCCGGAAGGGTTCTGGATTCTCGTGGCGCTGGTCGCGACGTTTACCCTGATTGCCGGACGCTGGGCGTTTCGCAAGCGCCAGGATTATTGAGTCTTTCGGCCCCTCCGATACATTGTGGCGAGGGAGCTTGCTCCCGCTGGGTTGCAAAGCGACCCTAAATCCTGCAAGCCGGTTTCTTCAGACAGAAACGCGGTTGCCTATTTGACGACTGCTTCGCAGCCGAACGGGAGCAAGCTCCCTCGCCACAGATGTTTGCCTGCATTAGCACCCAGCCCCACAAAAAACCCAAACACTGACCCAGCGCAGTCTCTTTGTAATATTTAGCAACGATCATGGGAGACACTCCTTCTCTGCTCAGGATTGTCTGGCATGGCTACGCCTTCCTTTACCGCCGCTGCCCAGGTTCCCGCCAGCAGTGCCAAGCCGCAACTCGATAAAAAACCTGGCCTGCTCACCATTGTGCTGTTCTTTGCGGTGCTGAGCAGCGGGCTGTTGTTCACCGCCTACAGCCTGATGCACGACATGAGCGAACTCGGCACGGTGGTCACCACCTGGACGCCGTTTCTGCTGTTGGGCGTCGCGCTGTTGATTGCCTTGGGCTTTGAGTTCGTCAATGGTTTTCACGACACCGCCAATGCCGTGGCGACGGTGATTTACACCAACTCCCTGCCGCCGAATTTCGCCGTGGCCTGGTCCGGGTTCTTCAACTTTCTGGGGGTGTTGCTGTCGAGCGGCGCGGTGGCGTTCGGTATCATCGCCCTGTTACCGGTGGAGCTGATTCTGCAAGTCGGTTCCTCCGCCGGTTTCGCGATGATCTTCGCCCTGTTGATCGCTGCGATCCTGTGGAACCTCGGCACCTGGTGGTTGGGTTTGCCGGCGTCTTCGTCGCATACCCTGATCGGCTCGATCATCGGGGTCGGCGTGGCCAATGCGCTGATGCACGGCCGTGACGGCACCAGTGGCGTGGATTGGGCCCAGGCAACCAAAATCGGTTACGCGTTGCTACTGTCGCCGCTGATCGGTTTCGCGTTTGCCGCGTTGCTGTTGCTGGCATTGCGCGCCTTCGTCAAAAATCGCGCGTTGTACAAAGCGCCGAAGGGCGACACCCCGCCACCGTGGTGGATTCGTGGCATGTTGATTCTGACTTGCACCGGTGTGTCCTTCGCTCACGGCTCCAACGACGGCCAGAAAGGCATGGGCCTGATCATGCTGATTCTGGTCGGTACCCTGCCGATGGCGTATGCGCTGAACCGCACCATGCCGGCGGATCAGGCCTTGCAGTTCGCCGCCGTGGCGGAAGTTACCCAGCAAGCCCTGATGAAAAACTCGCCGGTGCCGGCGCCCGCCGATCCACGCCCGGTGCTGACCGATTACATGCGCAGCAAGGAAGCCACGCCGCAACTGATCCCCGCCCTCGCCGCGCTGGCGGGCCACATCGGTAACGAAGTGAAGGGTTACGGCTCACTGTCGAAAGTCCCGGCCGAAGCGATGGGCAACGTGCGTAATGACATGTACCTGACCAGCGAAACCATTCGCCTGATGGACAAGAACAAGGTTGGCAACTTCGATGCCGACACCACCGGCAAGCTGCAATTGTTCAAGCAACAGATCGACAACGCCACACGGTTTATTCCGCTGTGGGTGAAGATCGCGGTGGCCATCGCCCTGGGGTTGGGCACCATGGTTGGCTGGAAACGCATTGTGGTGACGGTCGGCGAAAAAATCGGCAAGACGCACCTGACCTATGCCCAGGGCGCCTCAGCGGAAACCGTGGCGATGCTGACCATCGGCGCCGCCGACATGTTCGGCCTGCCGGTGTCGACCACCCACGTGTTGTCTTCAGGCGTGGCCGGGACCATGGTCGCCAATGGCGGCGGTTTGCAGATGAAGACCATCCGCAACCTGCTGATGGCCTGGGTGCTGACCCTGCCGGCGGCGATTGTGTTGTCGGGCAGTTTGTATTGGTTGTTCACAAAACTGTTCTGAAGCACCGCACTACCCTGTGGGAGCGGGCTTGCCCGCGAAGGCGGACTGGCAGTCGACATCATCGTTGAATATAAAACCGCTATCGCGGGCAAGCCCGCTCCCACAGGTCATGTGTTGGACAGGATGCCATCGAAACCGATTTGGGTGGTGGGACGGTGCGCGACAACAATGACGTGAACAACTTCATCGCTGGCAATACAGCGTTGGGGCGCCGATCGGGTACAACCATTATTACAGGTGTACCCGACACTGAGCTGCCGAAGGCTGCGATCTTTGCTTTTAAACCTCGCAAGCCCTGCGCACCAACATCCGCTCACGCATCACGTCATAACCCCAGTGATAAACGTAGGTGTACGGCAGGAAAAACAGCAGTACGCCGATGTCCAGCAAGAACGCCTGCCACAGGCTGACCTTCAGCCACCAGGCAATCAACGGCACGCCGAACGCGACCAGACCGCCCTCGAACAACAGCGCATGCACCACGCGGACCCAAGCGTTACGCACAATGGCAAAGCGCTTGAGCAACCGGTCGAACAGACCGTTGAAGACCACGTTCCAGGCCAGGGCCAGGGCTGCAATGGCCATGGTCACCGCGCCCATTTCCAGCATGGGTTTGTCCATGACCCAAGCCAGCAGCGGGGTACAGATCAATATCGCCAGCAGCTCGAAACCGATGGCCTGGAAAATTCGTTCAGTGATGGATTTGTTGGCGTTCATGGCCAGACTCCCTGAGTGACTATGGTTGCCATGATCCGTCATCACACCGATACTTCATAACCAATAACCATCGATCAAGGCGATACTTCATGGCCTCTCACGAAGTGCTGTTGGCGTTTGTCCAGGCGGCGACTCAAGGCTCGTTTTCTGCTGCGGCGCGCAAGCTCGGTCGCAGTCAGTCGACCATCAGCGCGGCAGTGGCCAGCCTGGAAATCGACCTGAACCTTGCCCTGTTCGACCGCACCAGTCGCAAGCCGAGCCTGACCCCGGCCGGGCACGTCATGTTGCAGCGGGCCGAGGAGATTCTGGCCGCCACCAGCCGTCTGGAAATGACCGCCAGCCAACTGTCCCAAGGCGTCGAGCCGAAGCTGACCGTGGCGATATCCGACACCTATCAGTCCGACCGTTTTGAAGCGGCGCTCAGTGCTTTCGAGCAGCGTTATCCCGACCTGGAATTGGAATGCCTGATCGCCGAATGCGATGACTTGGTGGCGCTGGTGCAACGCGGTCGAGCGCATGTCGCCTTCGCCGAGATGCAAGACAGTTACCCTCCGGACCTGGTCAGTTCAACGGTGGACGAGCGCACGGAAATCGCCCTGTTCGTGTCCCACGCTCACCCGTTGGCGAAGCTGAAGGGAATCGATCAGGACGTGCTGCAACAGCACCGCGAGTTGCGTCTGGCGACGATCGTCAATCCGTATGAAAGCCGGGCGAAGGGGCGTGTCTGGTCGGCACCGAGTTACCTGATGCTGCTGGAAATGGCCCAGGGCGGATTCGGCTGGGCGCCGTTGCCCCGTTGGTTGGTGGGGCGGTTCGGGGCTGGCTTGTTGGTGGAATTGAATGTGCGCGGCTGGCCGAAAGCGGTGTACGTCGATGCGCTCTGGTCGCGGCTGCATCCGCCGGGGCCGGCGGGGAGTTGGTTGCTTGGCAAGATGCTGGAGTGAAGGTCCTGCGGCCCTTATCGCGGGCAAGCCTCGCTCCCACAGGGTTCTGTGTCTGACACAGATTTTGCGCACATCATCAATCCACTGTGGGAGCGGGCTTGCCCGCGATGGGGCCAACTGCCGCACTGCACATCCATGATCACTCCAACGCCCTGAGCCGCCCCTCGATAAACCGCCGCTCCGGCACTTGCTGCGTCAATTCCAGCGCCCGCTCATACGCCGCCCGCGCCTCATCCACCCTTCCCAACTGCCGGTAAAACTCTGCCCGCGCCGAGTGCGCGAGGTGATAATCCAGCAATTCGCCCCGCGCCAGAATCCCTTCGATCAACGTCAACCCGGCCAACGGGCCATCGCGCTTGGCCAGCGCCGCCGCACGGTTCAGTTCAATCACCGGTGACGGCACAGCCCGCAGCAGCACGTCATACAGGCCGACAATCTGCAGCCAGTCCGTTTCCGCCGCCGTGGACGCTTCGGCATGCACCGCCGCAATCGCCGCTTGCAGGCAATAAGGTCCGAAACGCCCCATCGTCAGCGCCCGCTCCACCAGTGCACAGCCTTCGGCAATCAGTTCGGCGTCCCACAACGAGCGATCCTGCTCGTCCAGCACGATCAGCTCGCCGTCGGGCGAGGTTCTGGCCGGGCGCCGCGATTCATGCAACAGCATCAGCGCCAGCAACCCCATCACCTCCGGTTCGGGTAGCAACTCCATCAACAACCGACCGAGACGAATCGCTTCTCGCGTCAGGTCTTCGCGGGTCAATTCATTGCCAATAGACGCCGAGTAGCCTTCGTTGAACACCAGGTAAATCACCCGCAACACGCTGTCGAGACGCTCAGGCAGTTCCGTCAGGGTGGGCACCTGATAAGGGATTTTCGCATCTCGAATCTTGGCCTTGGCCCGCACGATACGCTGGGCAATAGTGGCCGGTGCCGCGAGAAAGGCCCGGGCGATTTCTTCAGTGGTCAGGTCGCAGACTTCACGCAGGGTCAGCGGCACTTGAGCATCCGCCGCCAGTGCCGGGTGACAACAGGTGAAAATCAGCCGCAGGCGATCGTCTTCCACATCTTCATCACTCCAGTCAGCCTGCTCCAGCTCTTCCAGTTGAGCGATCAACATCGGCCGGGACGCGTTAAAACGCGCACGCCGACGCAACACATCAATAGCCTTGAAGCGCCCGGTGGACACCAGCCATGTACGCGGATTGTCCGGCACACCGTCGCGCTGCCAGCGCTCGACCGCGACGAAGAACGCCTCGTGCAGCGCTTCTTCGGCGAGGTCGAAATCGCCGAGCAGACGGATCAGGGTCGCCAGAATCCGCCGCGAGTCTTCGCGGTAGACCTGCTCGACTCGCGCCCGTACCGACTCGCCAGGCATCAGTCCGGCATGCCTTCAGTCACCAGCGTCTCCAGCCGATCGAGGCTTTGCCCCCAACCGTCGTGAAACCCCATGGCCTCGTGCGCCTGACGATCTTCTTCGCTCCAGTGCATGGCGCGAGCGGTATAGAAGGTTTTGCCGTCCCGGTCTTCGAGCGTCACTTCGGCGGCCATGAACGGTTTGCCGGAGGGAATCCAGCCGGGAAGAAAAGCGTCGGTGAACACCAGGCGCTCCGGGGCGACGATCTCCAGAAACACGCCCATGGTTGGGTACTCGGAGCCATCTGGTGCCCGCATCAGGGTGCGAAACTGACCGCCCACCCACAGGTCCATTTCGCACTCGGGCGTGGTCATGCCGTGAGGCCCCCACCATTGGGCGAGCAGCGCGGGCTCGGTCCAGGCGCGGAAGATTTTGCTGCGCGGCGCATCGATCAGGCGACTGATGGACAGCTCGAATTTGGCCGGTTTTCGCTGGACGGATTGCGAACTCATGAAAGAACTCCTGTTGTGATTGTTATTCAGGGATTCAACTGGCGAACGGGCCGCACCTCGACACAGCCGACCCGGGCCGCCGGGATGTTGCCGGCGACCTGGATGGCTTCATTGAGGTCCTTGGCGTCGATCAGGTAGAAGCCGGCCAACTGCTCCTTGGTTTCAGCGAACGGGCCATCGGTAACCGACATTTTGCCGTTGCGCATGCGCACGGTGGTCGCGGTCTGCACCGACTCCAGCGCTTCGGCGGCGATCATCCGGCCGCTGCCCTGGATCGACTCGCTGTAGGCCATGCACTCGGCGTCATTGGGGCTTTCGGGCAGCGAGTGCAACTCGTGTTCGTTACTGTAGACCAGGCATAAATACTTCATGAGGACTCTCCATTCTTTGGGGCTCTCCATCTCTTGGAGCTCTGCCCTGATCGAACTGATCAACTATGGCTGCAGATGGGTGCTTTGGCGCTGCTTTCCGATAAACAGCCCGACCATCAGGGTTCCAGATTGAACAGCGCCGCGCCGCTCGTCATGTCGAACGGTGCCGACCAGTGTTCGTGGACGATCTGCCAGAGCCCCGCTTCCTGGCGGTAGCAGGCGGTGACGCGCATCCAGCAGGCCTGGGTTTCACCCTTTTCATTGGTGCCGCCGCAATGCGCCAGCCAGTGAGCGAAAGCGATCTCCTGCGACGGCACGATGTCGATCTCGTGGAACTCGAAAATGTGCGGACCGGGGCACATCTCCATGCATTCCTGCCAATGCGCACGGTAGGCTGCCTTGCCCTTGAATTGCAGGGCCTTGACCGCGTCGAAGGAGACGATGTCGTCGGCGTACAGGGCCATGACCTTTTCCACGTCCTTGGCGATGACCGCCTGGCGATAGTTCTCGATCAGGTTATGGATTTGTGTCTGAGCATTCATGATAGTTTCTCCGTGTTTTTTTGTTGAAGACACCCTTAGTCGTCTGGCGAAAAGCCAAATCGACAACCGAAATAAAAATAATCCATGGGTGCAAATTCGCTAGAATCCGAGGCTCATTTCCGTTGGAAAAAGGACACTCCAGTGACTGCCCGACTCGTGCCTTACGAAAGCCTGAACGCCCTGCAGCGCCAACAGGTCGAGGCCATCGAAATCCATTCCGAACAAATCAAATTCTCCGGCGACATACATGGTGCGTTGCACACCTTGCTGTCCAAGCCTGGCCCCGGCGTCAAAGGCTTTGCCCTGCTGGTGGAGGATGTTCCGGTGGCCTTCCTGCTGCTCAAGCGCCCGCCGGTGCTGCCGGCCTGGGCCGATGAACACAGCGCCACCCTGCACGCCCTGCAAGTCGATCGCCGCGCCCAGGGCAAAGGCTATGGCAAAGCCTGCCTGCAAGCCCTGCCCGAGGTTGCGCGCCAAGCCTGGCCGGAAATCAAAGGGCTGGAGTTGTCGGTGGATGCAGACAACGAATCGGCCATCGCGCTGTATGCCAAATATGGCTTTGTCGACAGCGGCGAAGCGTACAAAGGCCGGATCGGTTACGAACGGCGGATGGCGCTGGTTCTCTGATTCGTAGAGGGATGAACGATGTTGAATTCAATCGAAGCGCTGGAAGCGATCTACGGCCTGCCCCATGAGCGCGCGGTGCGCAAGCAGATCCCGTTTCTGAACGAGGACTATCAGGCGATGGTCCGCGCCGCGCCGCTGGTGATTATCAGCTCGGTCGGCCCCGATGGCATGGACGGCTCGCCGCGTGGCGATACGCCGGGTTTCGTGCGGATCGTCGATGAGCGCACGCTGGCGATTCCGGATCGACCGGGCAACAACCGCATCGACACGCTGCGCAATGTCGTGCTCGATTCGCGGGTATCGCTGCTGTTCATCATTCCGGGGATCGGCGAGACATTGCGGGTCAACGGCACGGCGCAGATCAGCGCCGAGCCCGAGTTGCTGGAGAGTTTTGCAGTCAACGGCAAACCGGCACGCACGGTGATGCTGGTGACGGTGGAAGCGGCGTATTTCCATTGTTCGAAAGCGATAGTGCGTTCGGATTTGTGGAACCCGCAGAAACACCTCGAACGCTCTGCGCTGCCGACCGCCGGGGCGTTTCACAAGCGCCTGAACGATGGGCAGTTCGATGCCGAAGCGTATGACCGGGCAGCACCGGCGAGAGTGCGCGATAGCCTCTACTGAGCACCTGACACCACCATTCAATGTGGGAGCAACTGTCTTGATGGTCTTTATTTTGAAGGCATATTGATAGACAGCCGAACTCCCACATTAGATCGGCGAACCGCCACAACCCTTTGAACACGGGCTCTGGTGGTTTTTTATGGTCACTGGAATTTCATTAAAACCCTGCTGTACTCAGCCAAGGTTCTGGAGATGGTTCTGTAGTCCATCTGCTGGATGCACAACTACAGTGTTATCTCTGCAGGGAAATTCGCTATGTCTTTGTTCAAACGCTCGGCGACAGAATTGGTGGGGACGTTCTGGTTGGTGTTAGGAGGGTGCGGCAGTGCGGTCCTGGCGGCGGCATTTCCAGAGGTGGGGATCGGTTTGCTGGGGGTGTCCTTTGCATTCGGTTTGACGGTGCTGACGATGGCCTTCGCCATCGGCCACATTTCGGGCTGTCATCTCAACCCTGCGGTTTCGGTCGGGCTGGTGGTCGGCGGACGATTCCCCGCCAAAGAACTGCCCGCCTACATCATCGCCCAAGTGATTGGCGCGATCATCGCAGCGGCTCTGCTGTACTTCATTGCCAGCGGCAAACCCGGCTTCGAACTGGCCAGCGGCCTTGCATCCAATGGCTACGGCGAACACTCGCCAGGCGGCTACTCGATGGCGGCGGGGTTTGTCAGTGAACTGGTGATGACCGCCATGTTCATCCTGATCATTCTCGGCGCCACCGACAAACGCGCCCCGGCCGGACTGGCGCCCATCGCCATCGGCCTGGCGCTGACCCTGATCCACCTGATTTCGATTCCGGTCACCAACACTTCGGTGAACCCGGCCCGCAGTACGGGCCCGGCGCTGATTGTCGGCGGTTGGGCGATTCAGCAACTGTGGCTGTTCTGGCTGGCGCCGATTCTGGGTGCGGTCATCGGCGGCGTGATGTATCGCTGGCTGGGCAAAGAGGACAGCTGACAAGGGACATAACGCGAAGATCAGCCTTGGCGGTAGGGCAAGGCTGTCTTCGCTTCTTCTGCATAGCCCATGACCCCGACCCGCTCACGCTCAAGGAAGTCTTTCACCGCCGACTTCAAGCCCGGGTGGCGCAGGTAATGCCAGGAATGGGTGATCACCGGCTCAAAGCCGCGAATCAACTTGTGCTCGCCCTGAGCACCGGCGTCGAAACGTTGAAAGCCGTTGGCAATCGCGTAATCCATGCCCTGATAGAAACAGGTCTCGAAGTGCAGGCGATCGAACTCCGCCAGGCAACCCCAGTAACGACCATAAAAGCTGTCGCCACCGACCAGACTGAAGGCCATGGCCACCGGCCGTGAGCCTTGTTTAGCCAACACCACACGAATCGATTCCGGCATGCGCTCGGCCAGCAGACTGAAAAATTCCCGCGTCAGGTACGGCGCTTGCCGACGCACCGCGTAGGTATTGGCGTAGCAGGCATACACAAAGTCCCACTGCGCCTGATCCAGTTGTCGCCCTTCCAGCCATTCGAAATCGATGCCCTGCCCCGCCACTTGCTCACGTTCCTTGCGCATTTGCTTGCGCTTGCGCGAACTGAGGGCGTCGAGGAAGTCCTGAAAATCCCGATAACCGCGGTTCTGCCAGTGGTACTGACAGCCAATGCGCTGCAACCAGCCTGGCTGTTCGGCCAATGCCGCGTCGGTGAATGGATCGGTGAAGTTGATATGGGCGCTGGAAAGTCCTTCGATCTCCAGATAACCCGGCAGGCTCTGCAGGAGCTCGAAACCGTCCTCGATCGTCGCCGCCAGCAATCGCGGCCCGCTGACCGGGCTGAACGGCACCGCCGTCAACAGCTTGGGGTAGTAGTCGATGCCGGCACGCTCACAGGCTTCGGCCCAGGCATGGTCGAACACATATTCGCCGTAGGAATGCCATTTGCGGTAACTGGGTAACGCGGCGATCAGGCGATCGCCTTCAACATGCAGCAGATGCTCGGGCTGCCAGCCAGAATGCGGGCCGAGGCTGCCGCTGTCTTCCAGCGCGCTCAGAAAGGCATGGCGCAGAAACGGCTGAGTTTCCGGCACCAGCGCGTCCCAGGTGTGCGGCGCGATTTCGGACAGACTTTCCAGACGTTGCAGCGGCATTAGTATCCCCGACCATCATTTTTCTACAGATGGAACGAGTATCGCTTATCTGATTGCCTAACCCGAAACAAAAAAAAACCCGCCGAAGCGGGGTTAAAACGAGAGGAGCTTTAACGGATGAAGAAAGAGCTCTTACAGCGTTTACTGCAATTTAGAACACGTATTGAGCGCGGACCACAAAGCCGTCACCGTTGTCATCACCGGTACGACGTGCCGGGGTAGTACCGCTGGCAGCAGTGGCATTGGTCACGTTGTCCGTCTTGGCCTTGAGGTAGGCGCCAGTGATTTTCACCGCTTCGTTGGCGTACCAGTTGACGCCCAGGGTGTGCACCTTGGCTTCGGCATCGCCGACATCGCGGGTCAGGCTGGCGGTGGTGATGTTGTCGTCTTCGACAGTCAGGCTGTCGTAACGATAGAACAGCTCCCAGGCGCCGATGGACTTGTTGGCGGGCTTGATCGCATCGAACTTGCCGACTTTATAGCCACGGGCTTCGCCCGTGAGGGTGTAGGCACCCTGAACGTAGAAACCGTCGCCTTTGATGTCTTCACGGCTGCTGTCATCGGCCTTGGTCTTGCGGGCGACGTATTCGCCCTGGATCGAGGCCGGGCCCATGGCGAATGCGACTTCCAGACCGTAAGCGTCGTCACGGTCATAGGAGCCGGCAGGCGAAGTGGAACTGCCACCCAGCACCGGACGGTTGCCGTTGGTGCCAGCATCGTTGCCGCCGAGGGTTTCAACGCCGCGCATGCCCATGCGGGTGCGATAACGCGAATCGAAGGCCGTGTCGGAGACATCACGGGAAGCCACGTTCACACCGAAGTGCAGCACGTTGCCGGCATCATGCATCGGGGCGAATACAAAGCGGCCGTTGACCTGCTTGACGCTGTTGCCATCGGTATCGTCGGTGTCTTTGCTGAACACGCCGGCGGACGCATAGAACGAATCAGCGAAGGTGCTGGAGGCTTGCAGGCCCAGACCATTCTGGTGGCTGTTCGCCCAATCGACCATGTCGTACGCCATGTTGCGTTCTGGCGCGGTGACCCACTTGGAGCTGGTGGCTTTTTCCAGGCCGAAGTCCGGGTCGAAACGACCGACTTTGATCGAGACCGGTTTGAAGCCGTTGTAGGCCAACGACGCTTCGTCGAAGTAACCGTTGTCGGAATCACCGCTATTGTGGGAGAAGTCGTAGTTGATGGTGTAAGCCCAATCCGTGTACAGCACACCAGACAGCTCCAGGAAGCCACGACGGATGTAGGCCGCGTCGGCGGTATCACCGTTTTTGGTGTAGACGCCATCGAACTGGCTGTAGTCAGCCTGCAAGCGACCGCCGAGTTTGAAGCTGAATTCTTTATCGGTGGTGGCGACTTCAAGGCCGCCCTTGGTTTTTACTACGATATCGGCGCCGTCAGTGGTGACGGTGCCAGCGAAAGCCTGGGCGGTTACTGCCATGGCCAATGCGCTGGCGGCAAAACCGGCGAAGTGCTTACGGATCATCGAAGAGTTCCCCTAATTGGTGGTCTGTAGCTTGGAAACACGCGGGTCTGGCCCGCTTGTGTTGGGAGGGAATCTTGGAGACGAGGTATTTCAGCCGGGTTGCTGATAGATAAAGATTTTATGACAGGGGAACTTTTTACTTCGAATTGAAATAACAGAAAAGCAGCCACGGGAGATGAGCTGCAAGCCGCACGCTAGAGCGGCTGGAGGGATATGTTAAGCGTGGAAAAACTACGGTTTGTTTTTCAGATGCTCGTTAGCAAGCCGTTCAGCCAGCGCATCCAGGTCAGCCACAGGCGGCTCGGGCATCACTTTCAGCGTGGCCTGCATCAAGCGCATCTGCCGAATGAACCGTCGGCAATTGGGGCAGAACATCAAATGATGCCGCACCATCAGTCGCTCGCGAAAACTCAACTGGCCATCGAGATAATCACTGGAGCGCGCCACTTGTTCCTTGCAGGTCAACATTCGCCGGTTTCCTCAAAATGCTCCACGGTCGCAAAGACCTTCAACCGTGCCCGATGCAGCAGCACACGAACATTGGAGAGCGAAATCTCCAGAAGATTACAGATCTCCTCCAGCTCCAGCCCTTGTCGCTCGCGTAACAGCAAAACACTGCTTTGCAGTTCCGACAGGCTGAGCAACGTGTGCTCCAGACATTCGCGCAGCTCGTTTTCGGTCAACAGGGCCTCTGGGGTGTCCTGATGCCAGGCGTACGGCGCCACCAGCCAGTGCCCATCAGTCGATGAAAAACGATCGTCATCGATCGTGCCGTGAGGCGACGGCAGGTCATCGAGCAGCACTTCCCGACGGTTTTGCTTGTAGCGGCTTTTGGCCGAGTTGGCGGTGATGGTCAGCAGCCAGGTCTTGAGGCTCGAACGCCCCTCGAACCCGCCGAGATTGCGCACCACCGACAGCCAGGCATCCTGTACCACCTCGTCGACGTGTCGGTTGCCGACGATGGCATAGGCCACCGCGCGCATGGCGCTCTGGTAAGTGCTGACCAGTTCCTTGAAAGCCCTCTGCTCGCCCGCCAGCAGGCGTTCGATCAATAGGGTGTCGTCAGCTGCGGCCATGCAAACCTCGTTTTAGAACCATCTATGTTCCAGCATCAGACAACATTGTGGCGAGGGGGCTCGCCCCCGTTGGGTGGCGAAGCCGCCCCAAACCTGCGGCCCCGGTGTATCCGTAATACCGAGTGCGCTGGTTTTACGACTGCTTCGCAGCCGAACGGGGCAAGCCCCTCGCCACAATCAGGCGAACTCAGCGTTTACGCAGAATCACGCTGCCAATCGAGTAGCCAGCGCCGAACGAGCTGAGCACAGCCAACGAACCGCTGACCAGATCGTCCTGATTTTTGTGAAACGAAATCACCGAACCGGCCGAACTGGTGTTGGCGTAGGTGTCGAGAATCACCGGGGCTTCTTCTTCGGTGGCTTCGCGGCCCAGCAGCTTCTTGACGATCAAGTGGTTCATGCTGAGGTTGGCCTGGTGCAGCCAGAAACGCTTCACGTCGCTGACGTTGAGCTGGTTTTCTTCCAGGTGCGTGGCGATCAGCTCGGCAACCATCGGGCAGACATCGCGGAACACCTTGCGGCCTTCCTGGACGAACAGCTTGTCGGGAGCACCGATGCCCTCTTCCGCGGCGCGGTTGAGGAAACCGAAGTTGTTGCGGATGTTGTTGGAGAATTTGGTCAGCAGTTTGGTGCTGAGCACGTCGAACTGATACTTGGACGTCGCGAGATCCGCACGTTCGATGATCACCGCCGTGGCGGCGTCGCCGAAGATGAAGTGGCTGTCGCGGTCACGAAAATTCAGGTGACCGGTGCAGACTTCCGGGTTGACCATCAGGATCGCCCGGGCCTGGCCCAGTTGCACGCTGTTGGCCGCAGCCTGGATGCCGAAGGTCGCCGAGGAACAGGCGACGTTCATGTCGAAACCGAAACCCTGAATGCCCAGTGCTTCCTGAACTTCGATGGCGATGGCCGGGTAGGCGCGTTGCAGGTTGGAGCAGGCGACGATCACGCCGTCGATGTCAGCGGCGGTTTTGCCGGCACGCTGCAAGGCTTGTTCGGCCGCACCGATGGCCATCTGGCAAAGCACCGACCACTCGTCGTTGGAACGTTCTGGCAGGCGTGGTGCCATGCGCTGCGGATCGAGAATGCCGTCCTTGTCCATGACAAAGCGGCTTTTGATGCCAGACGCTTTTTCGATAAACGCTGCGCTGGATTCGGTCAATGCCTGGATTTCGCCGCGCGCGATGGCTTCGGCGTTGTCGGCGTTGAACAGCGCGACGTAAGCGTTGAAAGACTGCACCAGCTCTTCATTGGAAATGCTGTTGGCCGGGGTGTACAGGCCGGTGCCGCTGATGACGACGTTATGCATGGTCGTTTCTCTAATCCGTTCAGGCAGAAAGCGCTGGCACCGACGTACCAACACACAAAGGGTCTATTCCAGGTCCAGACGCAAACCTGGCATCGCTTTATTCCGATCCGCCCGGCCCGTGAAGGCTCAAAACCGCGGGGCTGGCGTTTATAGGCGCGAAGTTTGCCATAAACGCTGGCATTTGGCGCCTTTTGCAAGAGCAACAGCGTACCTGTGGGAGCGGGCTTGCCCGCGATGAGGCCATCACATCCAACATTTATATCGAATCGCAGGCCGCCATCGCGGGCAAGCCCGCTCCCACAGGGTTTATGGTTCGACCTGGCTCCATTGCTTATTCAGGCGCTTGTCGGAGATCGGTACCTTGGTTCCCAATTGCTGCGCGAACAGCGAGACCCGGTATTCCTCCAGCCACCAGCGATAGAGTTCCAGCTGCGGATCGCGCTTGCCTTCCTGGGCGTGTTTGTTGGCGCGGGTCTGGTATTGGCTCCAGAGGCCGGACAATTCGCCGCTCCAGACCCGGTCTTTCTGCACCTGAGCGCCGAGTTTTTCGAACCGTTGCTCGACAGCCTTGAGGTAACGCGGCAGTTCCTTGAGCCACGGCATCGGCGTTTCGCGCACGAACCCCGGATACACCAGATGGCTGAGCTGCTGCTTGATATCGTTCAAGGCCACGGCTTGCGCCAGGTCGATCTTGCCCTTGAAGCGTTTTTGCAGGCCATGCCACAGCTTGAGAATCTCCAGCGTCAGCTTGGCCAACCGTTCGGCGTGCTCGGTCCAGCCGCCGCGTTTGCGCTCGGCCAGTGACGCCAGCCCGGCGCCATCGCGCGGCAATGGGTCTTCGCCGTCGAGGATGCAGCTGTCGAGACTGGCCAGCAGAATGTCTTCCACCAGGCTATCAACACGCCCCATGTCGCGGTACATCAGGCCCAACTCGGTCAGCCCCGGCAACTTGCCGCGCAGGAACTTCGCCGGCTCCGCCAATTGCTGCATCAGCAAACGCTGCAAGGCCCGGCGATGCTGGAACTCGGCTTCGGCCGGGGTCGAGAATCGACCTTCCTTGACCGTACCGCCCTCTTCAACCAGCGCCGGATACACCGTCATCGATAGCCCGGCGATTTTCTGCTGGGTTTTCTCAGCCACGGCGGCAAAGACTTTCGGCTCCACCGGTTGTTGGCTCTTCGCCGTTTGCGGCACCGCCAACGCAGCCTGGCTGGCCTCGGCAAAGCGTGCGGTCAGCTCGGCCAAGTCACGGCCTTCGCCGAGGAACTTGCCCTGACCGTCGACGATTTCCAGGTTCATCCGCAAATGACTTTCGACCTGCTGCGAGGCTTCGGACCAGGCTTCATCGCTGACCCGCGCGCCGGTCATGCGCAGCAACTCGCGGCCCAGCGCCAAAGGCAACGAGCCTTCGGCAAACGTGATGCGCTGCAACGCAGCTTTGACGAAATCCGGCACCGGCACGAAATTCTTGCGCAAGGCCTTGGGCAGGTTGCGCACCAGCGCAATGCACTTGGCCTCGATCACGCCCGGCACCAGCCATTCCAGACGTTCCGGCGGCAACATCGGCAACAGCGGCGCCGGCACGCGCAAGGTCACGCCATCACGCGGATGGTTGGGCTCGAAGTGATAACTCAGCGCCAGTTCCAGATCGCCGATGTGCAGGGTGTCCGGGTAATGCGCGGCGGTGACTTCGCTGGCTTCGCGGGCCAGCACGTCTTCTTCGCGCATGATCAGCAGCTGTGGGTCTTTCTGACTGTTGATCCGGTACCAGCTGTCGAAGGTCGCGGTCTGGTGGATCTCTGCCGGCAACCGCGCATCGTAGAAGGCGAACAGGGTTTCTTCGTCAGCCAGAATGTCCCGACGACGGGCCTTGGCTTCCAGTTCGTCGAGCTGTTCCAACAACTGTGCATTGGCAGACAAACACTTGGCTTTGGATTGAATCTCGCCGCGCACCAGGCCTTCGCGAATAAAAAACTCACGAGACACCACCGGGTCGATCGGCCCGTAATGCACCGGCCGCCGTCCGACCACGATCAGCCCGAACAGGGTGATTTGCTCGAAGGCCACGACCTGACCGCGCTTCTTCTCCCAATGAGGTTCGAAGTGGTTTTTCTTGATCAGGTGCCCGGCCAGCGGCTCGATCCAGTCAGCGTCGATCTTGGCGACCATCCGCGCGTAAAGCTTGGTGGTTTCCACCAGTTCGGCGGTCATCAGCCATTGCGGGCGTTTCTTGCCGATACCCGACGAGGGGTGTATCCAGAAACGTCGCTGACGGGCGCCGAGATAGTCGCCATCTTCGGTCTTCTGGCCGATCTGACTAAGCAGCCCCACCAGAACCGCTTTGTGCAGTTTCGGATAATCCGCCGGCTCTTTGTTGAGGCTCAACTGCATGTCGCGACAGATCAGGCTCAACTGACGATGGGAGTCGCGCCACTCGCGCAGGCGCAGGTAATTCAGAAAATTCTTGCGGCACCAGTTGCGCAGCGGACTGGCCGTCAGAGCCTGGCGCTGCTCTTCAAAACCACGCCACAGATTAACCAGCCCGGCGAAGTCCGAGTCCACGTCTTTCCACTGGGCGTGGGCCTGATCGGCGGCTTGCTGACGCTCCGGCGGACGTTCGCGCGGGTCCTGAATCGACATGGCGCTGGCGACAATCAGCACTTCCTGTAAGCTGCCAAGTTTCGCCGCTTCCAGCAGCATGCGGCCCATGCGCGGGTCCACCGGCAACCGCGCCAGTTGGCGACCGAGCGGCGTCAGCTGACTGTTGCGATCCACCGCCGAGAGTTCTTGCAGCAGATTGAAGCCGTCGCTGATGGCTTTGCCGTCAGGCGGCTCAATAAACGGGAAATCGGTGATCTCGCCGAGGCGCAGATGAAGCATCTGCAGAATGACTGCTGCGAGGTTGGTCCGCAGGATTTCCGGGTCGGTAAACTCCGGGCGGCCGATGAAATCTTCCTCGCTGTAGAGGCGGATACAAATGCCCGGTTCGACCCGTCCGCAACGGCCTTTGCGCTGGTTGGCACTGGCCTGGGAAACCGCTTCGATGGGCAGGCGCTGAACCTTGGCGCGGTAGCTGTAACGGCTGATGCGCGCGGTGCCGCTGTCGATCACGTAACGAATGCCCGGCACCGTCAGCGAGGTTTCCGCGACGTTGGTCGCCAACACGACGCGCCGGCCTGGGTGCGACTGGAAAATCCGCTGTTGCTCGGCCGGCGATAGTCGCGCGTACAACGGCAGAATCTCGGTGTGTTTGAGTTGGGCCTTGCGCAGCATGTCGGCGGCGTCGCGAATCTCGCGCTCGCCGGGCAGGAACACCAGCACATCGCCGGGACTCTTGCGCTCGCTGCGTTCGAACGCGGCAATTTCGTCAAGGGTGGCGAGGATCGCCTGATCCACGGTCAGGTCATCCTCTACGCGGTTGCCCTCCTCGTCCTGCTCCAGGGTCAGCGGGCGATACCAGGTTTCTACCGGGAAGGTACGGCCGGAGACCTCGACAATCGGCGCATCATCGAAGTGCTTGGAGAAACGCTCCAGGTCGATGGTCGCCGAAGTAATGATGACTTTCAGATCCGGACGACGTGGCAGCAGGGTTTTCAGGTAACCGAGCAGGAAGTCGATGTTCAGGCTGCGCTCGTGGGCTTCGTCGACGATGATCGTGTCGTAGCGTTCGAGGTAGCGGTCGTTCTGGGTTTCCGCCAGC
Source organism: Pseudomonas lini (assembly GCF_964063345.1). NCBI lineage: Bacteria > Pseudomonadati > Pseudomonadota > Gammaproteobacteria > Pseudomonadales > Pseudomonadaceae > Pseudomonas > Pseudomonas lini. The sequence goes on along the minus strand of NZ_OZ061318.1, from coordinate 4,808,966 downwards.
AGGATGCCGTCGGTCATCAGTTTGATCAGGGTGTTGGAATCGCTCTGATCCTCGAACCGCACCTGATAGCCGACCAGCGCGCCCAACGGCGTCGCCAACTCTTCAGCGACCCGGCTCGCTACGCTGCGCGCGGCGATTCGACGGGGCTGTGTGTGGCCGATCAGTCCGTGCTGGCCGCGGCCGATTTCCAGGCAGATTTTCGGCAACTGGGTGGTTTTACCCGAACCGGTTTCGCCGGCAATGATCAGCACCTGATGCTTGAGCAGCGCCGCTTTGATTTCGTCGCGCTTGGCGGCGATCGGCAAACTGTCGTCGTAACGAATCACCGGCAGGCTGGCGCGCCGCGCCAACACCTGATCACAGGACGCCTGCGTGCGCGTCACCCACTGGGCCAGTTTGGCCTCGTCCGGTTTCTTGCGCAGCTCAAGCAACTGCCGCCGCAGCCGGTGGCGGTCGGCGAGCATGGCGTGATCGAGGTTTTTCAGCAGTTTGTCGATTGAAGGCGATTCGTCAGTCATCAGGTACGCAAAAGTCGTCTAGTGGCGCAGGGGGCGGATTGTCGCAGATTTGGGGGACGGAGTGACGCGCTTTTGTGGCGAGGGAGCTTGCTCCCGCTCGGCTGCGAAGCAGTCGTAATCCTGTCATCGCGGTTTACCTGAAGCTCCGAGATGAATGGTTTTGGGGTCGCTTCGCGACCCAGCGGGAGCAAGCTCCCTCGCCACAGGGGTCACTCGGGGCCTTATTCGTTATCGAGGCCTTTGCGCCGATACGGAAACACATCAATCACCTTCCCCGCCCGAATCGCCTCCTGCAAACTCTTCCAGTAATCGGCGTTGTACAACTCGCCGTGCAACTGATCGAACAACCGTCGTTGCCCCGAATCGGCAAACAGAAACGGTGGAAACTCCTCGGGAAACACATCCAGTGGCCCGATCGAGTACCACGGTTCGGAGGCCATTTCGTCTTCCGGTGTACGCGGTTGCGGGATGTGGCGGAAGTTGGCTTCGGTCAGGAAACAAATCTCGTCGTAGTCATAAAACACCACACGACCGTGACGGGTGACGCCAAAGTTTTTCAGCAGCATGTCGCCGGGAAAAATATTCGCCGCCGCCAGTTGCTTGATCGCCAGACCGTAATCCTCCAGCGCCTCGCGAACCTGCGCCTCGTTGGCGTGTTCCAGATAGAGGTTCAACGGCGTCATCCGGCGTTCGGTCCAGCAGTGGCGGATCAGCACCGTATCGTCCTCCACCGAGACCGTGGACGCGGCCACTTCAAGCAATTCTTCCAGGCATGCCGGCTCGAATTTGCTCAACGGGAAACGGAAGTCGGCGAACTCCTGGGTGTCGGCCATGCGCCCGACCCGGTCGACGCTTTTCACCAGGCGATACTTTTCGATAACCGTGGCGCGGTCGACGTTTTTCGACGGTGAGAAACGGTCCTTGATGATTTTGAAAACGGTGTTGAAGCCCGGCAGGGTAAACACGCTCATGACCATGCCGCGCACGCCGGGGGCCATGATGAACTGATCGTCGGTGCTGGCCAGATGATTGATCAGCGCCCGATAGAACTCGGACTTGCCATGTTTGTAGAAGCCGATCGAGGTATACAGCTCGGCGATGTGCTTGCCCGGCAGGATGCGTTTGAGAAAGCCGATGAATTCCGCCGGCACCGGCACATCGACCATGAAGTACGAACGGGTGAAGGAGAAGATGATCGACACCTCCGCCTCGTCGGTAATCAGCGCATCGATCTGGATGCCCCGGCCTTCGCGGTGCAGCAGCGGAATCACCAGCGGCCACTGTTCGTCCTGGGTGTAAATGCGCCCCACCAGATAGGCACCCTTGTTGCGGTAAAGCACTGAGGAAAACAGCTCGACACTCAGTTCCGGGTCCTTGCAGACCCAGTCCGGCAGGTTCTCGCGCAATTGCGCTTCGAGGCGACGCAGGTCGCCGGACAGATCGGCGTAATCTTCACTGAAGCGATAATCGGAAAAAATGCTCGTGAGCATGCCGGACAACTGCCCCTGCGGCTTGTAGGTGCGGGTTTGCGCGGCCCGGGCCCGGCGCAGGCTTGGCCGAGTCGTGTGGATGAACATGCAGCCGTCACTGATCAGGTCATGGCTGAACAGCCCGCAGAAAATCGAGTTGTACCAGGTCTCGGACAGTTCATCGTCAAAACGCAGGTCGATCAGGCTGATGTAAGCGCTTTTGACCAGCGGCCAGTTGCTGACGTCCATCAGCACATCGGTCGCGAACGACGCATGCAAGCGCCCTACCGTTTCGGCGACCTTTTCTTCGTAAAGGTTGATTCGCGCCGCCGACGCGACTTGCGTCTCCTGCCATTGGGCCTGCTCGAAGCGAGCTCGGGCGCCGTCGGTGATCTGACGGAAATGCTCGCGGTAATCGTCAAAGCCATCGAGGATCATTCGGGCGATGTCGGCGGCTGGCCATTGCTGCGGCATAGGTAAAACCTCGGCGGCTGTTCTTATCGTTGGAGCCTGAGCTTAGTGGCCCTGTGTGACGCAACGCAACCATTGCCTTGTGCCCTGACTGGCGCGACACTTGCGCGCCAATCAAGGAAGGAAAGCGCTGTGAACCCCGTCGATATCCTGCGTATGTTGTCGCTTGCCGCCATTTGGGGTGCGAGCTTTCTGTTCATGCGCGTGATTGCCCCAGTGATTGGCACAATCCCCACCGCTTTTTTTCGCGTATCGATTGCCGCCGTCGGGCTGCTGGTGATCCTTGGGCTGATGCGCATCAGCTGGGATTTCAAAGGCAAACTCAAGACGGTGATGCTGCTCGGGATGATCAACTCCGGGATTCCAGCAACCCTCTATTGCGTTGCGGCCCAAGTGCTGCCGGCCGGTTATTCGGCAATTTTCAACGCCACCACGCCTTTGATGGGGGTGTTGATCGGCGGCCTGTTCTTCCATGAAAAACTCACCGCCGCCAAGTTGGGAGGAGTATTTCTCGGCCTGTTAGGCGTTGGCATCCTCACCCGGGCCGGGCCGGTGGCGTTCAACATGGAACTGCTGATGGGCGCACTCGCGTGCCTGATGGCCACCACCTGCTATGGCTTTGCCGGGTTCCTCGCCCGGCGCTGGCTCGACCATGCCGGCGGCCTCGACAGTCGCCTTTCGGCGCTGGGCAGCATGCTCGGCGCGACGTTGTTGTTGCTGCCACTGTTTGGCTACAGCGTGATCAGCCAGCCACCGGCGAGCTGGGGCGGCTGGAGTGTCTGGCTGTCGTTGCTGGGGTTGGGTTTGGTATGCACGGCCTTTGCCTACATTATTTATTTCCGTTTGCTCAGCTCGATCGGCCCGGTGAAATCGATGACCGTGACCTTCATGATCCCGCCGTTCGGCGTGCTGTGGGGGGCGCTGTTGCTGGATGAGCCTCTGTCGATGGCGCACCTCTATGGCGGGGTGTTGATTGCGGTGGCGTTGTGGCTGGTGTTGAAGCCGGCGGTGGTGAAGACGGCTGAGGTGGTTGCCAGGTAGTGATGTGCTGCCGCTGATAACGCCATCGCGGGCAAGCCCGCTCCCACAGTAGTTTGTGTCGTACCCATATTCTGTAAGCAACACCTAATCCTGTGGGAGCGGGCTTGCCCGCGATGGCGTCGGCTCAGACCACTACAAAGGCAACTGACTCACCTCCCCATCCACCAACCGCCGAATCCCCAGCGGATTAGCGTTCTGCAGTGCCGGGGGCAGCATTCGCTGACCAAATAAACAAGGCCCAGAGCTCATGCCCCGGGCCTTTCGGTTTCAAGCGCTCTTACGGAACACAAACACCAGGCCGACGATGATCAGCCCCATGCCCAACAGACTCAACACCGCCAATCGATTACCGAAAAACAGGTAATCCATCACCGCCGTCACCGCCGGTACCAGATAGAACAGGCTGGTGACATTCACCAGATTGCCCCGGGCGATCAGTCGATACAGCAGCAAAGTCGCCAGCACTGATACCACCAACCCCATCCACAACACCGGCACGATGAACCCCGTACTGTGTTCAAGGTGAAACGGCTGGAACGGCACGAAAACCCCGCAGAGCAACAACCCCGCCAGGTACTGCACCGGCAGTGTGCCGAGGGGGTTATCGGTGATGCGTTTCTGCATGATCGAACCGAACGTCATGCTCGCCAGCGCCAACAGACCGAAGAGCATTCCGGCCAACGACATGCCGGCCAGACCGATGCCCTGATAGACCACCATGATCAACCCGGCCAAGCCCAACGCCAGACCGAACATCCGGCTTATTGATCGGTGCCGCTCCATGATCACTACGGTGAGAATCGGTTGAACGCCCATGATGGTTGCCATCATCCCCGGCGTGACTTTGAGGTCGAGAGCCAGCAGATAGAAAATCTGATAAGCCCCCAGCAACACCACGCCTGTGGCCATCGCATACAACATCGGCTTGCCGCCCTTGGGCAGTTTCAGCTTGAGTAACGGCACCAGCAGCACCAACCCGCACAGGGCAATGGCGAAGCGAACCAGCAGAAAGGCAAAGGGTGACGCATGGGCCAGGCCCCATTTGGAGAAGATCGCCCCGCTGCTCCACAGCAAAACGAACAGGCTCGTGGACGCCGCCGCGAGCGCGGATTTTTTCGAAAGAACAAACATGAATACCACCTGTAGTCAGGCAAAAAGCCAACTCAGCCGAAGCTGAAATTCAGTAGTTTTTTCAGGCGCTTTTCAGATGGGCATGGGGACAGCAGAAAAAAGCTGATCAGCCCGAAAAGCCAACGCCTGGCGGTGATACGACTGCGCACACCGGCGTGCTACTGACAGGTGGGGGGTAATGACTGATCTGCGCAGGCTGCTGATTCCCGCACGGCACGACGCCAGCGTTGACCGCTGAATCGACTACCGCATTGATGGGGGAAGCTGGCATGGGCTGATCTTTTTTGATGGGTGAAAGAGTGGCTCAGGAAACCACAGAGGGCCGACTATAACCAGCGTGTGACATGGATTGCAATGACTTGGACAAAGGGCCAGTAAAGACAGCTGCTTACTCTGGGAGAAATGGAATCGCCCGTGATGGGGGACATGGAATGCAAGAGATCGAATGCCAAGGGAACGGACACATCTTCGGTATCAGTTGTATCGGTCAAGGGCTAGAAAGCTTGCAGGCGTTCACACTGCCCACCTGCAAAATCAACTGGATCTGGCTGGCCCAACAGTTCTCGATTTATCAAAGGTACGCTTCGAAGCCATTGACGCGCAGGCACTGGATGCTTGTGAGCACTGGCAAGATCCACACTTCTCATGGGGTGAGGTCGTTGAATGGAAAGCGCGGGAGCCCTTGGCTCTGGACATCGCTATCTGGTTTGAAGAAGAACTGTGCGGACTATGCTTCGTCAATCCAAACAATAGCCGGCGACGAATCCGCATCGTGCGATTGGAGGGGCGACCGAAGGAGGCACATCCTTTGAAAAACCGTATTGCGACACTGGCGATGTTAGTCATTGAGCAGTACGCGCAAATCATTGGTAGTCGGCTTCTCGAAGTTCAGGAGCCATGCGTAGGCGCTGTTTCAATTTATCAACAGCTCGGCTTTAACTTCGATACAGAAGGCCGACTTGTCAAAACCCTGGAGAGCCTAGTATCGTGACAACTGTTCAATTAATGACCAGCTTCGGAGGGAATATGCGCAAAGTGATCAAAAAATCTCACACAAAGAAAAGCTCTCCCTCCAGCGACAACAAATCCGATGATGTGAAGTTGACGGCCAGTCAGCAGCGCCTTCTACAGATACTCATTACGGGCACCGAAACCGAAGAGCCTAGTCTGCTTGCCGGGCGCCCCTAAAACTCGCAGATAAAAAAACCGCTCCCAAGAAGCGGTTTTTTCATTCAGCAATCGGCCTCAGCCAACCAACCAATACCCCAACAACGTCAACACCACCACCGCCAGCACCGGCCGCAGTACGCGGTAGGCTTTGGGATTGTGGCGTTTCCACTGTTTGACCACACCGCTGAATTTGTCACTTGAGTTCTTGCTCCAGGCATAGGCCTGATTGATCCCGCCCACGCGTTCATCGTCAAGGTTCTGGGGTGCAGTGGCGCGCCCCAGCAAGCCGCTGATCGAGCGGTTGATGCGGGTCATGAGGCGATTGCTCAGCGGTCGCTCGATGTCGCAAAACAGGATGACCCGGGTTTGCTCGGTTTCGTTCTTGACCCAGTGCACGTAGGTTTCATCGAACATCACGTCTTCGCCATCACGCCAGGCATAGACCTGCCCGTCGACAAAGATGCGGCAATCGTCGGAGTTCGGTGTCGACAACCCCAGGTGATAACGCAGGGAACCGGCGAACGGGTCGCGATGCGGGTTGAGGTGACTGCCTCCGGGCAGCAGCGCAAACATGGCGCCTTTGACGTTGGGAATACTGCTGACCAACGCCACGGTTTTCGGGCACAAGGCTTCGGCTGACGGCAGCGGTTTGTCGTACCACTTGAGGTAGAAACGCTTCCAGCCCTTCTTGAAGAACGAACCGAAACCGGCATCGTTGTTCTTTTCGGCGGCGCGAATGTAGCCCTCGTCGAACAAGTGCATGGCTTCGTCGCGGATAACTTCCCAGTTGTCCCTGAGTACGTCCAGTTCCGGGAACTTGCTGCGGTCCAGGTAGGGTTTGGACGGTACGCCGGAGAACAGGTACATCAAGGCGTTGTAAGGCGCGAACAGAGCCGAATGATTGACGAACTGACGCAGGACCGGCAAACGCGCCTTGCCACGCAAGTGCACATAGAGTGTGCTGCCCAGGAATAGCAGCAACACCGACGCCTTCGCGACAAAAGAAAAGCTCATCTACGACTCCTTGAGGATAGGTAACTCCGCACAACGCCATTTACCCGACGTGGCAGTCGGCCATGATAAACACTACCGGCCTCGGGAAAAACCCGCATAACTCAACATTCAGCGTTAAGGATTGCGCAATAAAGCACTTCTTAACATAGGGTTCCTGAACAGGGGCTGACCTGAATCAACCCCTGTGACACAGAATCTGTAGGAGCGTGGCTGATCTGGTCAAGTAATCCCGGACACCAGTTACGGTGTTTATGCCGCTTTTAGCTCCATAGCTATTGGCGACAGGTAGTTGTTGTAGCTGTGGAGCCTGGTGCGGTTGTAGTACATGAAGAAACGCACCATATCGGTTTGTGCTTCCTCGCTCGTGCTGTAGCCGTTGCGAGGGACCCATTCTGACTTCAGGGTGCCGAAAAAGCGTTCCGTTGGAGCATTGTCCCAACACTGCCCGCGATGACTCATGCTCTGCAAAATGCCATGGCGCATCAGCTCTTCTTGAAACTTGCGACTGGTGTACTGACAGCCCTGATCCGAATGGAACATCAACCCAGGTGGGCAGGTTCGAAGCTCTGTCGCCATGCGTAGCGCTTTACTCACCAAGTTGGCGTCATTGACCAGCGAAAATGCCCAACCAATGACCCGACGAGCAAACAAATCGATCACGATGGCCAGATGAACCCAGCGCTTGCCTACCATCAAGCTTGTAACGTCGCCACACCAGACTTGATTGACCGCGGTCGGCTTGAAATTGCGCTTGAGCAGGTTGGGCGCGACAAATGCTTCAACTCCTTTGGACCTGAATGGATGAGGCTGGCGTTGTTTGCTGACAATGTTGGCTTCCCTCATCAGGGCTTTAACAAGGCTTCTTCCGACCGCTATGTTTTGGGCCTGCAGATGCTTGCTGATCGTTCTGGACCCCATGGCTTCCCGGCTTTCGCTGTGCAGTTCGACCACCTTCCCCTTGAGCTCTTCGCGCTCGATCTTAGGCCGCGAGAGACGCTGTAGCCATTCGTAAAAGCTGCTGCGCTTCACATCGAAAACGCGACACAGGATGGCGGTCGGGAATGACTCTCTTAGCTCCGCGATCATCGAAAACGATCGGGATCCGACATCAAGAGAGCGGTAGCCTTTTTTAAGATTTCGGCTTCCATTTCCATGCGTTTGATCTTGGCTTTCAAATCCTGAATCTGGCGCTGATCCTCAGTAATGGCCTTGGTGCCTTGAACCGGTTGCCCCTTGTGTTCCTTGCGAACCTGATCCACCCAGCGCCGCAACGCGGTGGCGCTAATGTCCAGCGACGCGCAGACTTCCTGTACCGAACAACCGTCATCAATCACCATGCTGGCTGCACGATGTTTGAACTCGCGGGAAAAGACTCTTCTTTCTTTCATGGAACCTCCAAATTGGCGAAATCATATCGCCCTTAAGAGGTGTCCGGAATTATTAGGCCAGATCAGGCTTGCCCGCGAAGAACGATGACGCGCAATACCTGAAAAACCGTGGTGCATTCTTCGCGGGCAAGTCGGATCGCCGCACCGCTCGCTCCTACAGGACTTTGGGGCTTGCCCTCGTTCGGCTGCAAAGCAGTCGTAAAATGTTACTGCTGATTTTCCTGTTCGGTGAACAGGTCACTAAACAGCATGCTCGACAAGTAGCGTTCGCCAGAGTCGGGCAGGATCACCACGATGGTCTTGCCCTGCATCTCTGGGGTTTCGGCCAGCCGCACAGCCACCGCCATGGCGGCGCCGCACGAGATACCACTCAAAATCCCTTCTTCCTGCATCAGGCGCAGGGCCATCGCCTTGGATTCGTCGTCGCTGACCAGTTCGACCCGGTCAACCATCGACAAGTCCAGGTTCTTCGGCACAAAACCGGCGCCAATGCCCTGGATTTTATGAGGGCTCGGTTTGATCTCTTCCCCGGCGATTGTCTGGGTAATCACTGGAGACACCAGCGGCTCCACCGCCACCGAGATTATCGGCTTGCCCTGGGTATTCTTGATATACCGCGAAACCCCGGTAATGGTTCCACCTGTCCCGACGCCTGCCACCAATACGTCGACTGCGCCGTCGGTGTCGTTCCATATTTCCGGGCCGGTGGTTTTTTCGTGGATGGCCGGGTTGGCCGGGTTTTCAAATTGCGCCGGCATGAAGTAAGTGGACGGGTCGCTGGCGAGGATTTCGGCGGCCTTCTCGATCGCGCCTTTCATGCCTTTGGCCGGTTCCGTCAGCACCAGTTCGGCGCCAAGGGCCTTGAGCACCTTGCGTCGTTCGATGCTCATGGACGCCGGCATGGTCAGCACCAGCCGGTAACCGCGGGCGGCGGCAACGAACGCCAGGCCGATGCCGGTGTTGCCCGAAGTCGGTTCGATGATGGTCATGCCAGGCTTGAGTTTACCGCTGCTTTCAGCCTCCCAGATCATGTTCGCGCCAATCCGGCACTTGACCGAATAACCGGGGTTGCGCCCTTCGATCTTGGCCAGGATGGTGACACCGCGCGGGGCAATACGGTTGATCTGCACCAGCGGCGTATTGCCAATGGAATGGGCGTTGTCAGCATAAATACGGCTCATGGCTGGGTCCTTATACAGCGTTGAATTAGCTGTCCAAGGTATGCCTGTTACCCGTGGTCGTCCAGTCAGTCGAACGTCCGCTTACCCCCGCAGTCAATCGCTTTATACCGCCAGAGATTTGCCGCCATGAAGCGTCGATACAGTTGGCCCCTGTGGACCCTCGCCGGCCTCGTTCTGCTGCTGGTTGCCCTGCACATTGCCCTGCCCTACATGGTGCGCGATTACCTCAATGAGAGATTGGCGAACATGGGTGACTACCGCGGGCAGATTACCGACGTGGACCTGGCTCTGTGGCGCGGCGCCTACAAAATCAACGGACTGAAAATCGTCAAGGTCAATGGCAAGGTCCCGGTGCCTTTCGTCAACGCGCCATTGATTGACCTCTCCGTCAGCTGGCACTCGCTCTGGTATGACCACGCAGTGGTGGCCGAGGCGCAGTTCGACAAACCCGAGGTGAACTTCGTCGACGGCGGGGCCAACAAGAAAAATTCCCAGACCGGTGAGGGCACCGACTGGCGGGCACAATTGGAAAAATTGCTGCCGATAACCCTCAACGAAGTGCGGATCAACGACGGCCGGGTCACCTTTCGAAATTTCAATTCAAAACCGCCCGTGAACATGAATGCTACCCAAGTCAATGCCAGCATTTACAACCTGACCAATGTGGTCGACACCAAAGGCAAACGCGACGCCCGTTTCGACGGCAAGGCGCTGTTGCTGGGGCATGCGCCGCTGGAAACCACGGCAACCTTCGATCCGCTGAGCGACTTCCAGGATTTCGAGTTCCGCCTGCGCGCCAGGAACCTTCAACTCAAACGCATGAACGACTTCGCCTCGGCCTACGGCAAGTTCGACTTCAATGCCGGCCACGGTGACCTGGTCATCGAAGCCGAGGCCAACAAGGGCCAACTCACTGGCTACATCAAGCCGCTATTGCGGGACGTCGATGTGTTCAATTGGCAACAGGACGTGGAGAACAAGGACAAAGGGATTTTTCGCTCCATTTGGGAAGCACTCGTCGGGGGCACCGAGAACGTATTGAAGAACCAGCCGAAAAATCAGTTCGCCACTCGCGTCCAGCTCAGAGGTAGCGTGCATCAGAAAGATATCAGCGCGTTCGAGGCTTTTTTGCAGATTTTACGCAACGGTTTTATCCAGGCATTCAATGCCCAGTACGAACGACCCAAGCCGGATACCGATTAAGATTTGCGTGTGATGGTGTAACGACCGGTTTCTTCGGCTGCCCGCGCCGGATTTGATTGCTGCTGCAAGAAGTCCCAGCCCAGACATGCCAAGGCCAACGACCGCGGCACAGCTTCACGACCACTGCTGTAGCGACTGATACTGCGGGCACTGACGCCCAGCGCTTCGGCCGCCTGATTCAGCGGCAATCCGGTGCGAGCACGCCAATCGATGAAAATACGGGTGTTTTCATCTGCCGCATTTTGCGCAAGGGCATCCAGATACAGCGTGTCTGCACCAATCTGGATATCCAGCTCGGGCCACTCCACGCTCCAGCCATCGTCACCCAAGGCTGCGCCTTCAAAAGCACGGTCTTCCAACAATGGTTGCAGCCCTGGGTACGAATGCAGGTCGCGACTTAAATCGAGGCTCAGTTGCTGGCCATCGATAAAAGTCAGCGCCAGCCTGTAACCCGGCAGTACCTGCACAGCCGACAGCCGTGGTCGTTTCATGGGTAACATCGTTTCCAATCCTCCAGCAATTGCGCCTGATGGGCCCTGACCCAGTCCAGCGCTTCCTTGATGATCAGCGGCGGCGCCTTGCCCACCATCACTTCGACGGTTTCCAGGCTGAGCATCACGTCCAACCCGCCACCGGTCAGATGCACATGGGGCGGCGGATGATCCTTCTCGCGCAACTGAATACGGTACGTATCGCGAAATCTGTATTTAGTAGACATACCCCGCAAGCTATCGCCAAAATGGCGATAGCTCAATACTGGCCAGCAGCCGAGACTGAGTCAAGATGTGACGCCCCATTCAGAGACTGAATAAGCCGTCTGCGTTCACAGTCGACCGGGCAGCGCGTTATAGTCGAGTCTGAATATTTATTGCGCCCCGCCCTGCCTCGTTCAGGTCGGCGTTACCGTTCGAGGATTAGCAGATGAAGTTCGAAGGCACCCAGGCCTACGTCGCCACCGATGACCTGAAGCTGGCGGTCAACGCCGCCATCACCCTGGAACGGCCATTGCTGGTCAAGGGCGAACCAGGCACCGGCAAGACCATGCTCGCCGAGCAACTGGCCGAGTCCTTCGGCGCCAAGTTGATTACCTGGCACATCAAGTCCACCACCAAGGCGCATCAAGGTTTGTACGAGTACGACGCGGTCAGTCGCCTGCGGGACTCGCAGCTGGGTACGGAGAAGGTCCACGACGTTCGCAACTACCTCAAAAAGGGCAAGCTCTGGGAAGCGTTCGAGTCCGAAGAGCGGGTGATTCTGCTGATCGACGAAATCGACAAGGCCGACATCGAGTTCCCTAACGACCTGCTGCAAGAACTCGACAAGATGGAGTTCTACGTTTACGAGATCGACGAGACCATCAAGGCCAAGAAGCGCCCGATCATCATCATTACCTCCAACAACGAGAAAGAGCTGCCGGACGCTTTCCTGCGCCGCTGCTTCTTCCACTACATCGCCTTCCCGGATCGCGTCACGATGCAACGGATCGTCGACGTGCATTATCCGAACATCAAGAAAGACCTGGTCAGCGAAGCGCTGGACGTGTTCTTCGACGTACGCAAAGTGCCGGGCCTGAAGAAGAAGCCATCGACCTCCGAACTGGTGGACTGGCTGAAGCTGCTGATGGCCGACAACATCGGCGAAGCGGTGCTGCGCGAGCGCGATCCGACCAAGGCCATTCCGCCACTGGCAGGCGCTTTGGTAAAGAACGAGCAGGATGTGCAACTGCTTGAGCGCCTGGCGTTCATGAGCCGTCGCGGCACTCGATAAGGGCAAATGCCATGCTGCTCAACCTGTTCAATGAAATGCGTGCAGCCAAGGTGCCGGTCTCGGTGCGTGAACTGCTGGACCTGATCAACGCGCTGAAACAGCGCGTGACCTTCGCCGACATGGACGAGTTTTATTACTTGTCGCGGGCGATTCTGGTGAAAGATGAAAAGCATTTCGACAAGTTCGACCGGGCGTTCGGGGCCTACTTCAATGGCCTGGAAAAGCTCGACGATCACCTTCAGGCATTGATTCCGGAAGACTGGCTGCGCAAGGAATTTGAGCGTTCCCTGACCGATGAAGAGCGGGCCGCGATCCAGTCCCTGGGTGGGCTGGACAAGCTGATAGAAGAGTTCAAAAAGCGTCTGGAAGAACAGAAAGAACGCCATGCCGGCGGCAACAAATGGATCGGCACCGGTGGCACCAGCCCGTTCGGCTCCGGTGGCTTCAACCCGGAAGGTATTCGGGTCGGCGATGCCGGCAAGCGTCAAGGCAAAGCGGTCAAAGTCTGGGATCAGCGCGAGTACAAGAACCTCGACGATTCGGTCGAACTGGGCACTCGCAACATCAAGGTCGCCCTGCGTCGCCTGCGTAAATTCGCCCGTCAGGGCGCGGCGGAAGAACTCGACATCGACGGCACCATCGACCACACCGCGCGCGATGCCGGGTTGCTGAACATCCAGATGCGTGCGGAGCGCCGCAACACCGTCAAGTTACTGTTGCTGTTCGACATCGGCGGCTCGATGGACGCCCACGTAAAGATCTGCGAAGAACTGTTCTCGGCCTGCAAGACCGAGTTCAAGCATCTGGAGTACTTCTACTTCCACAATTTCATTTATGAATCGGTGTGGAAGAACAACATGCGCCGCACTTCCGAGCGCACCGCCACCCAGGACCTGCTGCACAAATACGGCGCCGATTACAAAGTGATCTTCATCGGCGACGCCGCCATGGCGCCCTATGAAATCACCCAGGCCGGTGGCAGCGTCGAGCACTGGAACGAAGAAGCCGGGTACGTGTGGATGCAGCGCTTCAAGGAAAAGTACAAGAAGCTCATCTGGATCAACCCGTACCCGAAAGACACTTGGGGCTATACCTCGTCGACCAACATCGTGCGGGATTTGATTGATGACCAGATGTTCCCGCTGACGTTGCGGGGGTTGGAGGAAGGGATGCGTTTTTTGTCCAAGTAATCTCTGTTGTCTGGACTGACGCCATCGCGGGCAAGCCCGCTCCCACAAGGATTAGCGTTGTTCACACATTTTGTGAGCACCATCTACCCTGTGGGAGCGGGCTTGCCCGCGATGCTTTAGCGGCCTAAAAAACGGCGTAAATACTCGACCTGTTCCCGATGCGCGACATCCTGCACCACCGGTTTCAACCGCACCTTCGCCCCCGGCAAACACTGCGCCAGTCGCGCCAATGCCAACGGCGTCAACGCTCCCAATCGCGGATAACCGCCAATGGTCTGCCGATCATTGAGCAGCACAATCGGCTGCCCGTCCGGCGGCACCTGGACCGCGCCCAGCGGGATGCCTTCGGAAATCATCGGCTTGCCCTGATACTGCAACGCCGTTCCAAGCAGGCGAATGCCCATCCGGTCGGCACGGCTGTCGAGGGTCCAGACGCTGTTGAACGCGTCGAACGAACTCTGTCCACTGAACTCGCCGATCTGTGCACCGAGCACCAGGTCCAGCGGCGCATTGAGTTTGAAGTCCGGCACTTGTTCGGGCGCCAACGCCCGCAGCAGTAACAGCGAGCTCCCCGAATAGCTCAACTGCGCATCTTTGGCCAACGCCCGACCCATGCCATCCAGCCCACCGAGCTCCTCACGGACCACCGTTGCGCTACTGCCCAACACCTTTGGCGCATCAAATCCGCCCGGGGCCGCCAAATAAGCCCGAGCGCCAAGCAGCGGCTGGGTGAATTGCAATTGCTGACCTTTGTTCAGCCTGAAACTGCGCCACGGTGCCAATGCCTCGCCATCCACCTGCGCCCCCAGATCCGCTCCGGCTAACGCCAGCACGCAATCTTCCTGGGCAACGACCGCAAACCCGCCGAGGGTGATTTCGAGCACCGATGCATCCAGCCCATTGCCCAGCAGCCAATTGGCCCACGACATCGAACGCCAATCCGCCGCCCCGCCCTGGGTTACGCCCAGATGCCGCACGCCAAACCGCCCGGCGTCCTGCAACAGGCACAGCGGTGTACTTGCTTCAATCGTCAGTCGGCTCATGCCAAGGACTCCAACGGCGTGTCATCACCGCCAAGATTGATGAACTCGGCATGGCTGACCGCTTCGAAGCGCACGGTGTCGCCCGGTCGCATCAGGCTGTAGCCGTCGCGCTCGCGGTCGAACAATTTGGCCGGGGTGCGGCCGATCAGGTTCCAGCCGCCGGGGGACACCACCGGATAAGCCGCCGTCTGGCGTTCGGCGATACCAACACTGCCGGCAGCGACTTTTTTGCGCGGAGTATTCATACGCGGTGCAGCCAATATTTCCTCTACCAATCCCATGAAGGCAAACCCCGGCGCGAAGCCCAACGCGAACACTTGGTACTCGCGTCCGCTGTGGCGTTGGATCACCTCTTCCACCGTTAATCCGCTGCGCTGAGACAGCAACGTCAGTTCCGGGCCGACACTCAGGTCATACCAGACCGGCAACACATGACATTTACCGCTAGTGCGGGCGTTGGGCGACAGATCGATCAAGGCTTGCGCGATCAACTCCCGCGCCTGGGCCGGATTCAGTGCCATCAAATCGTAGTGCACCATCAACGTCGTGTAGGACGGCACCAGATCGATCAAATGGCTGGCGAACGCTTCTCGCAGACGCTCGCTGGCGGCGAGCATCCACGGCATGTTGGCTTCGCTGATTTCATCGAACAGACGCACCATCAGGCAATCCAGCGCCACCACTTCTACCCGTGGTTTCATGATGCACTCTGCTGATTCAAGGCTTCGCGAATGCGCTGCACAGCGGCCACCGAACTGGCGTTATCGCCGTGTACGCACAAGGTGTTGGCCTGCAGGTGCAAGGCGCGGCCATCGCTGGCCGTAAGATTGTCACCGCGGGCAATGATCAACGCCTGTTCGATGATTTTCTCGGGATCGTGATGCACCGCGCCCGGCAGTTGCCGCGAGACCAGCCTGCCTGCGCTGTCGTAAGCGCGATCGGCGAAGGCTTCGAACCACAACGTCACGCCATATTCATCGCCGAGTTGCTGCGCAGCGCTGTTGTCGCGGGTCGCCATCAGCATCAATGGCAGCGTCCGGTCGTAGGCTGCCACGGCCTGAATCACCGCGCGCAGTTGCGCCGGATTGGCCATCATGTCGTTGTACATCGCGCCGTGGGGTTTGACGTAGCTCACCCGCCCGCCCTGAGCCCGGCAAATGCCGTCGAGGGCGCCGATCTGGTAATGCAACAGATCCTGCAGTTCCTGGGCGGTGTACGCCATGGATCGGCGACCGAACCCCACCAGATCCTGATAGGCCGGATGAGCACCAATCTGCACGCCGTGGCCCAGGGCCAGGCTGACGGTCTTGCGCATGATGCTCGGATCGCCGGCGTGGAAGCCGCAGGCAATGTTGGCGCAGTCGATGAAGGGCATGACCTCGGTGTCCAGACCCATCGTCCAGTTACCGAAACTCTCGCCGATGTCGCAGTTCAATAGCAGGCGGTTCACGGTGAACACTCCTGTAGGCTTTTATCTTCTTAGCTGAAGGACATATGCCCCTCAGATTATCAGTTACCGGATATTCGGTTATTGAGCGTCGAGTTGCTTGCCACGAGTTTCCGGCAGGCTCAGGGCCGCCAGGATCACTACCCCGTAGGACACCGCCGCGAAGGCACCGATTCCCACGCTCAGTGGCACCTTCTGGCTGAGCAAGCCGATCAGCAGCGGGAACAACGCCGCCAATGCCCGACCGATGTTGTAGCAAAAACCCTGGCCCGAGCCGCGAATCCGCGTCGGAAACAGCTCAGTCAAAAACGCGCCCATGCCGCTGAAGATCCCCGAAGCGAAGAAGCCCAGAGGGAAACCCAGCCAGAGCATCACGCCGTTGCTGACCGGCAATTGGGTGTACAGCAGAACAATGGTGAACGAGCCGACAGCGAACAGAATGAAATTCTTTTTACGACCGAGGATGTCAGTCAAATACGCGCTGATCACGTACCCGACGTAGGACCCGACGATCACCATCGCCAGATAGCCGCCGGTGCCGAGTACGCTCAAGCCCCGTTCGTTTTTCAGAAAGGTCGGCAACCAGGAAGTGATCGCGTAGTAACCGCCGAGGGCGCCGGTGGTCAGGATCGATGCGCGGATTGTGGTGAATAGGATGCCGGGGGCGAAGATCTCGTAGAACTTGGCCGGGTTGCTTGGTTCTTGCTTAGCCTTGGCTTCGCGGTAGATTTCCGGGTCCTTGACCAGGCGACGGACGAAGATCACGAAAATCGCCGGCACGATGCCGAGGATGAACAACGCCCGCCACGCGTCTTCCGGCGGCAGTACGGAAAATAGCAGCGCATACAGGATCGCGGTAAGCCCCCAACCCAACGCCCAACCCGATTGCACCATGCCGACGGCTTTGCCACGGTCCTTGGCGCGAATCACTTCGCCCATCAGCACGGCACCGGCGGTCCATTCACCGCCGAAACCGAAGCCCATTAACGTACGGCTGATCAACAGTTGTTCGTAGTTCTGGGCGAAGCCGCAGAGGAAGGTGAAAAAGGCAAACCATAGAACGGTCAGTTGCAGGGTGCGCACCCGGCCGATGCGATCAGAGAGAATCCCCGCCACCCAACCACCGATGGCCGAGGCAATCAGGGTGCTGGTGTGAATCAGCCCGGCTTCGCCAGTGGTAATGCCCCACATGGCAATCAGGGTCGGCACCACAAAACTGAGCATCTGGGTGTCCATGCCGTCCAGGCCATAGCCGATCTTGCAGCTCCAGAACGTACGACGTTCCTGCTTATTGATGTTGTGGTACCAATCGAAGGGTCCCGGGCGAGCCGTGGCTTTGGGAATGAGGGTGTCGGGCGCACTCATGGCAAGTCTCCGTGCAAATTTTATTGGTATTGTTCTGAGCCCCGACGACGCCTATCGTGGGAACCGGATGCGTCGATTTTTGGACGCTTGGCCCTGCTGCGTCCAACTAATAAAAACCCGGCCAAGGCATAAGAAAAAGTTGATCCCATGAACCTGAAGTTTCTCGAGACCTTTGTCTGGGTCGCTCGACTCAAGAGTTTCCGCCTGACGGCAGACAAGCTCTTCACCACCCAGGCGTCGATTTCCAGCCGTATCGCCGTGCTCGAAGGCGAGCTCGGGGTGAAGCTGTTCTTGCGCGATTCTCGCGGCGTGAGCCTGACGCCTGAAGGCCTGAAAGTGCTCGAATACGCCGAGCAGATGATGGACACGATGCAGGCGCTCAAGCAGTCGATCGAGACACGTTCGAGTAAGGTCGGACGAATCCGGATCGGCGTGATGGACACCGTGATCCACACCTGGCTCAGCCCGTTGGTGGCGCAGATGATGGATCATTACCCGCTGGTGGAAATCGAGCTGGTGGCCGATACCGCACTCAACCTCTGCGATCAGCTGCAAAAAGGCTTTCTCGATCTGATCCTGCAAACCGACCTGCTACGCCAGGAAAGCGTACGGAGCCTGGAGCTGGCCAGTCATCCGATGGGCTGGATCGTCGCCAGCAATTCCATCTACAACCGCGAGTATTCAGGTGTCGCCGACCTGGCGCGGGAGCGGATCATTACCTATTCGAAAAACTCCCATCCTCATCAGGACATCTTGAGCCTGATGCAGGCCAATGGGGTTATGGCGCCACGATTGAACTGTGTGAATTCAGTGTCGGCGATTACCCGATTGTTACGGGACGGATTTGGCATTGGCGCGTTGCCGCCAGTGCTGGTAGCCGAAGAATTGGCACGGGGGGAATTGACCTTGCTGGCCATCGATCAGCGACCTCCGAACTTGCAGGTGGTGGTGTCGTGGCGGGTTGGCGTGGAATGGGTCGAAGAAATCGTGGCGTTGTGTCAGCACGTCGTGGAGCGCTATGCGCAAAAAGTGGGCGAGCAGTACATCGTCTTGAGCAAACCACAGGCCAGCATCTGAAGGATACTTCTCAAAGTCTAAATCTGAACCACTATCATTTGCATTATTTTTTCAAGGAGGTATTCTTTGCGCGCTTTCAGTTAATCAACTGTCCAGAAGGAGTCGGACCTGATGCGCGGTCACACGCAAAAACAGCAACAATTGCTCGCTCACTGGAGCGAAGCGCTTGGCACTCAGGCTTTCCAGTCCCACCGCATCACACTCGATCATTTGAGCAATGCACTGGAGCCCGCCGCCCAACGCTGTTTCCAACGCCTGATCCAGGCGCTGTTTCGTGAAGATCTGATCAACCCCGACGCCTGCGAATACGACGACTCCAGCCGCTGCTGGCTGCCACTTGGCGATGGCGCGCATCTTTGCTTCGAGCACTTGTCCGGCGGCAGAATGAACAGCTGGGAGGTACGCGGCAGCATCGTTTTGCACACCCCCGACAGACTGCCCCACAAAATCCAGTTGCCCAGCGAACTGCTCGCACACCTCAGCACTCAGCTCAACCCGCCAGCCTCCCCGCAAGTACTGGAACGTCTGGCCCGGGAGCTGGATGACAGCTTCAGCAACGACACCCTGTGCCTGGCGTTTCACCATGGATGGACCGAGCGCCTGAGAGAGCAGATCGATACCGAGTACGACGACAATCTGCTCGCTTGGCTCAAAGCCGACCCTAGCCACCAGAACCCTACGTCATTGCTCGAACAGTGGGGCACGCTCGGCCATCCGTGGCACCCCAACTACAAGACCAAACTGGGTTTGAGCGCCGCTCAGGTCATCGCTTTCTCGCCAGAATTCGAAGCGAGTTTTCCGATTGTCCTGTGCGCTCTGCACCGCCAGTACGCACACGTCGAAGCGCTGGCTGGCACCGCCGATTACTGGGACTGGTGGCAAGGTCACTTCCCACAGGCTGCCGAGCAATTGCAACGCCATTTGCAGCAATTGGGTCTGGATGCAAGGGACTACCTCCCGCTACCGTCGCACCCATGGCAAGCCCATGAAGAACTGCCACATTCGTTCGCCAACGAGATCGCCGACAACCTGCTGATCGTCACTGACATCGTGGCTTTTACCGGCCACCCGACCATGTCGTTCCGCACGGTTCTACCGCAGGCCAGTCGCGTGGCGCCGATGGTCAAACTGCCGGTGGCTTTGCGCCTGACCAGCGTGCAGCGCACCGTGTCGCCGCGCTCGGCCCGAATGGGTCCGCGCATCAGCCAACTGGTATTGGATATTCTCGATCAGGAGCCGCAGATTCAGCGTTTGCTGAACATCGTTCCAGAGCGCATCGGCGTGCACTACGCCCCACTGCCGGCCGATGACGAGCGCTCCCGGCATGCTGCCGTGCTGTATCGCGACAACCCGCTTACCCTACTGCAAGAAGGCGAGTTGGCGGTGCCGGTCGGCAGCCTGTTCGCCGTCAACGAATTCGAACAACCGCTACTGCGTGATTGGGTAAAACTGGCTCAGGGCAGTGACGACAGCGAGGCCATGTTGACGTTCTTCGATGATTACCTGTCGATTGCCGTACCGAGTCTGCTGGGCATTTACCTGATGTATGGCGTGGCGTTCGAAGCGCATCAGCAAAACAGTTTCATGGTGATGGGCGCTGACGGGCAATTGAATCGGCTGCTGTTGCGCGATTTCGGCGATGTTCGTATCGATCGCAAAACCCTGCACGCCAAGGGCCTGGATATCCAGTTGCACGATCCGAAAATGACCCTGTATGACGACTCCGGCTTTGTCCGCGACAAGCTTCTGCACACCACCTTCATGTGCCACCTCGGTGAGCTGACTTTGCTCTGTGCCCGCCACTGGAATGTGCCGGACAGTACCCTTTGGGAGCGATTGGCATCGCACGTTGCGCAGTGCTTCGAGACCTTGCGCGAGCGCGTCGATCCGGCACGTTGGGAAAGCGAGCGCAAGGCCTTGCTGGAACAGGATTGGCCTGCCAAATCATTCATGCGCATGCGCTTGCTCGACAGCCATGCCGACATCGTCGGACGCCTGAGTAACCCGCTGCGACCCAACACCCATGCTCGCTGACGGTCGCGCCTTGCGACTGCTGATCGTCATCCAGTTTGTCTCCATGGGCGCAATGGAAATGAGCGGCCCGTTCTGGCCCTTGCAGATCCAGCATCTGCTCGGGCCAGCGGGCGCAGGCTACACCGCGCTGTTATCGGCGCTGGTCTATGCCGGTCCGATGCTGGCGGCCATGCTCCTGACCCCTATGTGGGGCCGGCTGGGGGATCGCACCGGACACAAACCGATGATTGTTCGGGCGTTGCTGGCACTCGCGCTGTGCCAAGGGTTGGCGGCCATCACCCTCGACCCGTGGCTGCTGGTAGGTATTCGCGTGATGCAAGGTGCATTGGCCGGTTTTCTCGCTGCCGCGCAAGCCTACGCCTTGGCCTGCTGCGACAGTTCCAGACGGGGTCACACCCTGGCCCGCCTGCAATCGGCAACCGCCGTCGGCTCATTGATCGGCCCGGTGTTGGGTGGCTGGCTGATGGACGTCTCGGGATTTGCCCTGCTCTGCTATGGCGCAACGGCGATTTGCCTGCTGTGTGCTCTGGGGAGTTTTTTCCTGCCGGCCGACAAGGCCCGGACCTCGAAGAAAAAAGCGGTTGAACCGGTTGCCCTGCCCAAAGGCTGGCTCGGTGGAATCCTGTTGGTGATCGTGTTGATTCAGGCCGCGAAGATGATGCCGCAGTCGTTCTACGCCCTGTACGTCGCGAACATTCTGCATGCCCCAGGCTGGCTGATCGGCGCCACCTACGCGGCGAGCGCCGCGACCCTGGCTATTTCCGCACCGCTGTGGGGACGTCTGTTCGACCGCTGGCAGCCCGCCTACACCTTGCGCGTCATTGAAGGCGTGGCCTGGCTGTGTGCCCTGACGCTGGCGGCCACGGCATTGGCCAACGAATGGCTGGGGTTTCTCGTCAGTCGACTCGTCTGGGGCATCTGGCAAGGCGCCCTGCTGCCCGTCGCCTATGCATTGATCGCCAACACCATTTCCATCACCCAGCAAGGGTTCGCGCTCGGCCTGGGCAACAGCGCGGCAAAGGCTGGCGCTCTGCTCGGTGTCGTCCTTGGCGGGATAGGCATGGGCGTGGTTGGCCTGGCTCACAGTTTCTGGCTGGTGGCGCTGACCTACGCCATCGCCGCCATCGGGATCCGCTGGGTGCGCTCGTTCAACGCCGCGCCTGACCTTATCGCCCCACACTTATCACAACTAAAAAAGACCACGTCATGATCCGAACCAAGCTCTCCCTGCTGATCCCGCTGCTCGGTACCTTCAGCGCCCAGACCTGGGCAGAGGATACCGAGCAGCAGCCCGGCACCTTGAACATGCAAGCCACCGTCGTCTCCGCGACTCGTAGCGAAGCGAGCATTGCTTCGATTCCGGGCTCGGTCCAGGTGATCGACGAACAGCAGGTCCGTGAGCAGAGCGGCGCGGGTCGCCGCGTCTCCGACATCCTCGGGCAATTGGTCCCCGGTCTTGCGCCGTCCAGCGGCGGAATGAGCAACTTCGGTCAGACCCTGCGCGGGCGCAACATGCTGGTGTTGATCGATGGCGTATCGCAGAACGCCACGCGCGACAACTTCCGCCAGCTCAACAGCATCGCCCCGGCCAGCATCGAACGCATCGAAGTGATCTCCGGCGCCAGCAGCATCTACGGTGCCGGTGCTTCAGGCGGCATCATCAACATCATCACCAAGCGCAATCAGGGCCAGGACATTGCCTACAGCAGCAAACTGGGCCTGACCAGCGGCAACAACCTCAACCGCAAAGGCTTCGCCTACGAAGCCTTCCAGAGTGCGACGGGGCGCAAGGATGCCCTTGACTGGTACGTCTCCGCCGACCTGACCCAGCGTAACGATCAGTTCGATGGCAACGGCGACCGCATCCCTCAAGACACTTCCCAAGGCAGCAACATGGACACCGAAACCTATGACCTGCAAGGTCGTTTCGGTTACGAGCTGGATGCCGACAAAAAACTCAGCCTGTCGCTGCAGGACTACAAGGATCAGCAGGATACTGGCTACACAAAAGACCCGACAAACCGGCAGGAAGCCGTGGCGGTCAAAGGGCTGAAACTCGACGACCAGCCCTACACCCATAACCAGGCGGTCAACCTCAACTACACCGACAAGGACTTCTACGGTCAGGGCCTGCAACTGGAAAGCTACTGGCGCCGCGCCGATGCGTTGTTCTTTCCAGACCTGTCGCGAGGCCGGGCCGGGATTTCCGACAACAACAGTATTCAGGATGTCTACGGCCTGCGCGCGGCCATCGACACGCCGCTGCCGGCGATCGGGAGTGCCACGGGCAATCTGGTCTGGGGCGCCGACTATGATAATGAGCGCTCTCGCCAACGAGGTGATCAATACAGGCTCAATGGCCTGAATTACACCAAGACCGGCACCACCTACGAGCTGGGCCCGGACATCGAAACCACCACCAAATCGCTGTTCGGGCAGATGTCCTGGGACATCGGTGACTGGACCTTGCGTGGCGGTGTGCGCCGTGAATGGATCGAAAGCGACGTCTCCGACAGCATCGCTTATGGTCAGATCGTCCAGACCGGCGTACGCGCAACGCTGCCCGGTGACACCCTCAAATACGATGCCACGCTGTACAACCTGGGGGCGGTCTACCACCTGAGTGAAAACCAGGACGTCTTCGCCAATTACAGCCAGGGGTTTTCGCTACCTGATATCCAGCGCTTCATGCGTGATGTCAGCAGCACTTTCGACATTCAGAGTCTCAACGCCCAGGCCATCAAAGTTGATAGTTACGAGCTGGGCTGGCGCGGTAACTGGGACCAGTGGCAGGCCGACGTCACCGTGTACGAAAACACCTCGGACGTGACCCAGTTCTACGATGCCAATGATCGCGTATTGCGCCTGATCAACCAGAAAGAGCGAGTTCGCGGTATCGAAAACAGCCTGACCTACCGCGCGACCGATCGCTGGTCGGTGGGTGGCACTTATGCCTGGGCCAAAGGCGAAACCGAGCAGAACGGCAAATGGATCGATCTGCCGGCTACGCGCATCTCACCGGCCAAGACCACACTGTTCGTCGGCTACACCGAAGACGACTACACCCTGCGCTTGCAAGGCATGCATTTGTCCAGTTACGACGCCGCCGCCAAGGACGACAACGGACGCGAGATCGAAGGCTATACGCTGGTGGACTTGCTCGGCTCCGTGCAACTGCCGGTCGGTCGTCTTGAAGGCGGCGTGTACAACCTGACTGATCACACGTACCAGAACCTGTTCACCCAGGCCAACGCCAGAGCCCCGTACGCCAATGCTGAAGGCCGCACGCTGAGCATGAGCTACTCGGTGGATTGGTAAAAACAGGAACCTGCTTGCTGTAGGAGCGGCGGTGCAGCGATCCGACTTGCCGGCGAAGGCGTTCTTAAGAGCGCCTTCGCCGGCAAGCCTGGCTCCTACAGTGTTACAGGCCGCGCACATCCCGGTCTTCGATCGGCCGGCTCTGGCGCAAACGCTTGCCGCCCAGCACCACCCAGTCGATCAGTCGGAACAGGCATTCAATGCCGAACGACAGCAGCAACGCGCCACTCATGCCCCATATCATCGCTTCCGGCGTCAGCAGGATCTGGTAGCTGTAGCCGTTCCAGGTTTCCTTGCGAATATCCGGATCGGCGGCCAGGGCCACTTGCAGGACGCGGATGTACCACGGGCCCTGCATGGCCTGGAATTGCTTGTCGAGGGCCAGTTGACGGGTGAGCAAAGTGCTCAGGCTGTCGGCATCGCTGCGAAAGATCGGGTCTTCGCTGGCACGGTAATGGGCCACGAGCGCCTGCATATCACCTTTGAAAAATTGATTGGCGGTGCCCTGAAAACCGCTCAAACCGGTCTGCGCCTCGATCAGATGCGCCTCGACCCGCTTGGCATAGTCACTGATGAACCCAGGCACCTGGACACCGATCAACAGGCCCGCCGCGAACAACACCAGCCGTAGATAACTGAGCAACATGGGGGAAGGAATCCTTATTCGGTCTTGCCCTGACTGACGCATTCACCGCGTCGCCAGAGGCTCCATTGGCCCGGCTCGTAGCGGGTCCAGGTTTCGTTTTCGGTCAAGGGTTCGGTGGCAATCACCGTGACCACGTCGTTGGGTGTGGTTTCGGCCTGGAAGTCGACGATCACATCGACGTCCTTCAAACGCGCCGGGCCGAACGGGGCACGGCGGGTGATCTGCGCCAGTTTGCTCGAGCAGTAGCAGAACAGCCAGTCACCGTCGCTGAGCAAGCAGTTGAACACGCCTTTGCTGCGGTACTCGGCGCAGGCGGCCACCAGGTCCGGCAACAGTGCTTCGATCTCTACCGGCTCGGGGAACGCTGCACGCACCCGATTGAGTAAATCGCAAAATGCCGCTTCGCTGTCGGTATCGCCAACGGGGCGGTAAAAACTGGCGGTCGGGTTGAAATCGGCCAACTGGCCGTTGTGGGCGAAACACCAGTTGCGCCCCCACAACTCGCGCACGAACGGGTGAGTATTGGACAGGCAGACCTTGCCGACATTGGCCTGGCGGATGTGCCCGATCACCACTTCGCTTTTGATCGGATAGCGCTGCACCAGGTTCGCCACTTCCGACTCGCTGCTCGCCGCCGGGTCCTGGAACAGCCGCAGGCCACGGCCTTCATAAAAAGCGATGCCCCAACCGTCACGGTGCGGCCCGGTACGGCCGCCGCGCTGCATCAACCCGGTGAAGCTGAACACGATATCGGTCGGGACATTGGCGCTCATGCCCAATAACTCACACATGCTCGGATTCTCTATGAAAAGGCAGGGGCAAGGTTACAGACGCGGTTCGACCCGCAAACGCTGAGGGTTACTCGGCACCGGTGGCCGGCCGTAACGATCATCGCCGGCACCGCCGAAAGGCTGATCGTCGTCAGGCTCGTCGGCCCGCGCCGCTGCCTTGGCGGCAGCCGCCTGTTCCTTGCGAGCGTTGGAAGCGCGCTCGATGGGAAAACGGATCGCCACGAAAACCAGGTAAATGCCGAAGACAATCATGCCGTACATGAATAGATCGGAAACCGCGCGCCAGGCGTTGTTGCCGACCTTGAACAGCAAGTCGAGGGCAGTAATGGCGATGGCCGGGGCGACCTTTTCCTTCACTGGGTCGATGATGGTCGGGCTGAACAGCAACACCGCCATCAGAAGCCGCAACGGCTCACGCAGCCAGCGCCACATCCAGCGGGTGATGCGCATCCACACCAACAGGCAGCCTAAAGCGGCAAAGGCGTAGAGGCCCCAAGCGATCAGATAGTCGTTCTCGGTCATGGTGTCCATGGCAAGGCAGGCAAAGAGGCGCTTATAGTAACGACTTTTCGCACGTCAGGCTTGTCCCAATACCAGTCGGGCAAGACACAGACCCTGTGGGAGCGAGCTTGTGTGGTGAGGGGCTTTTGTGCTCGGGAGCTTTTGTGGCGAGGGAGCTTGCTCCCGTTGGGCTGCGAAGCGGCCCCAAAAAAAAGGAACTGCTGCGGCAGTTCAACGGGAGCAAGCTCCCTCGCCACAGACAAGCCCCCTCACCATAAGCCCGCTCCCACAGGTTGCGAGCCCCTATTCCGTACATTGTTCGAGAGCCATTCATGCCCCTATCCGCCAACGTCAACAGCGCTCCGATTGCCCACAAGGCCGAAGGTTCCGACCCGTATGCCTGGCTGCAGGAGCGCGACACCGACGCGGTGCTCGATTACCTGAAAGCTGAAAACCGTTATCAAGAGGCACAAACCGCCGATCAGGCCGGGCTGCGCGAAACCCTGTTCGAAGAGATCAAGGGGCGGATTCTCGAAACCGATCTGTCGCTGCCCTCCCCCTGGGGCCCGTACCTGTATTACACCCGCACCACTGCCGGCGACGAATACGCCCGCCACTACCGCTGCCCGCGTCCGGTCGATGGCAGCCTGCAGATCGACGAAAGCCAGGAACTACTGCTGCTTGATCCGAACGTGTTGGCCAAGGGTGGCTTCTTTTCCCTGGGCGCGTTCAGCATCAGCCCGGACCACCAGCGCCTGGCCTACAGCATCGACTCCAGCGGCGAAGAGATTTACACGCTGTTCGTGAAGGAATTATCCAGCGGCCGCGTCAGCGAACTGGAATTCCAGGATTGCGACGGCAGCATGACCTGGGCCAACGACAGCCTGACGCTGTTCTTCGGCGAACTCGACGACACCCATCGCCCGCACAAACTGTTCCGCTATCGGCTGGACGGCACCGCGGCCGAAGAAGTGTTCCACGAGCCAGACGGCCGATTCTTCCTGCATTGCTACCGCTCAAGCTCCGAACGGCAACTGCTGTTGTCGCTGGGCAGCAAGACCACCAGCGAAGTCTGGGTGCTCGACGCCTCGCTGCCGCATCAGGCCTTTACCTGCCTGGCGCCGAGGGTCGAAGAGCACGAGTACGATGTCGACCACGGCAAACTCGATGGCGAGTGGACGTGGCTGATCCGTACCAACCGCGACGGCATCAACTTTGCCCTGTACCAGGCCGCCGATACTGGTGTCGCGCCGACCGAAGCCGATTGGCAGAACCTGATTCCCCACAGCGACACGGTGATGCTCGAAGGGATGAGCCTGAACGCCGAGGCCATGACCCTGAGCCTGCGCGAAGGTGGCCTGCCGATCATCGAAGTGCGCCCACGGGACTTGGTGCCATATCGCGTGCAATTGCCGGACGCGGCCTACAGCCTGCACGTGCAGAACAGCCTGGAATTTGTCAGCGACCGGATCCGTCTGCGCTACGAAGCCTTGAACCGTCCGGCGCAGATCCGCCAACTGATTCTGACCACCGGCGAGCAGCAAGTCCTCAAGGAAACCCCGGTGCTCGGCCCGTTCGACGCCGATGCGTATGTCAGCCAGCGTCTTTGGGCGACGGCACCGGACGGCACGCAAGTGCCGATCAGCCTTGTGGTCAAACGCGAATTCCTCGGCAAGCCGACGCCGCTTTATCTGTACGGCTACGGCGCCTACGGCGAAAGTCTCGACCCTTGGTTCTCCCACGCGCGCCTGAGCCTGCTGGATCGCGGCATGGCGTTTGCCATCGCTCATGTACGCGGTGGCGGTGAGCTGGGCGAAGCCTGGTACCGCGCCGGCAAGCAGGAGCACAAGCACAACACCTTCAGCGACTTCATTGCCTGCGCCGAACACCTGATCGCCAACGGCTTTACCACCCCATCGCAGCTGGCGATCAGCGGCGGCAGCGCCGGTGGTTTGCTGATCGGCGCGGTACTCAATCAGCGGCCGGAGCTGTTCGCTGCGGCGATTGCCGAAGTGCCGTTCGTCGACGTGCTCAACACCATGCTCGACCCGGAACTGCCGCTGACCGTCACGGAATACGACGAGTGGGGCAACCCGCAAGAGCCGGACGTCTATGATCGGATCAAGGCCTACGCCCCGTACGAAAACGTCACTGCGCAAGCCTATCCGGCAACGCTGGTGATCGCCGGCTACAACGACAGTCGCGTGCAGTACTGGGAAGCGGCCAAGTGGGTGGCGAAATTGCGCGCGACCAAAACTGACACCAACGCCTTGTTGCTCAAGACTGAACTGGGCGCCGGGCATGGCGGGATGAGCGGTCGCTATCAGGGATTACGTGACGTAGCCCTCGAATACGCATTTGTTTTCAAGGTTTTGGGCATCGCCTGAGGAACTTGGCCCGGCGTGCAGGTCTTAACACCAGACACCGGGCCCCGAGACAACACATCCCCTGTGGGAGCGGGCTTGCCCGCGATGAGGCCATCACATTCAATATCAACATTGGCTGTGACATCGTCATCGCGGGCAAGCCCGCTCCCACAGGGAATGATGGGTGACGGAAGGCCCGGAACAGACACAGACACAAAAAAAAGACCGTGACGACATGTCAGAACCGACCTTATTGAACAAAGAAATTCGCGACTGGCTGATGGACTGCGGCCTGTTCGATCAACTGTTGCCGGCAGATTTCGTGGCGGCTTCGGGTTACTTCAGCATCAGCACCATCGCCGAAGGTGAAGAGATTTTCCATGAGGGCGATGCCGGCAGTTTCATGTGCATCATCCATACCGGCCAGGTCGCGGTGCAGAAGACCAACAGCGACGGGCAGCGGGTGACCATGGCCACCTTGCGCAGCGGTCGGGCGTTCGGCGAAATGGCCGTGCTCGATGGCGAAAGACGCTCAGCCAGTTGCGTGGCCGCGAGCAATTGCCAGTTGCTCAACCTGGGCAAGGACTCCCTGGAAAAGATGCTCAACGACGCGCCGAAAATCGCCGCCAAAATCATCCGCGCCCTCGCCGTTTCCCTTTCCAAACGCTTGCGCATGGCCGATGGACAACTGCTCTCGCAGCAGATTTAGTGTCCTGCCTCACAAATACGTTCTTCTTTTGACGAGTGGCTGTTGTCGTCAGGCAAGGCGCCGCGACGAGTCATAGCCCGCTATGGCGAGGAGCAGCAACGCAGCCCGGCGGCAACAGACGCCGTCAAAAAAGAACAGTATTTGTGAGACAGGACACCTTACCCGCCCGGCGTTTTGATTTTCGTTGTACTCGGCTCAAGGCCCGGCAAGGTCTGGTCTTTGGGTGGGTTGGGCATTTCGATCGGCGGCAACAGCGGTGGCCCGCCACTGCCGGAACCGGCCTTGGGCACGCTGGTCGGGGTGATCTGCGGGTACGGCGTCGGGGTGGCGGTGCCGGGTGAACCGGGCATCGGCACGGGGCTGGTGGGGATGGTTTGCAGCTCCTGGGCCTGCACTGCAGTTATCGAGAGCGCGGCCAAGGCAATGACCGTTAGAATGGTGCGCTTCATCAATGGCTCCGTTGGCCTTGTTGTCTTTTTGCAGGCTACTCCCAACTGCGCGTGTTTGCCTTCCTCCGTATATCAATTTCTCCTCAAGAGAGCCCCATGAAACGTTTCGTTCTGCTCGACACCACCCCCATCCCTGAAAACGGCGGTGCCCTGTGCCTGTTCGAATACGGCGAGGACTTCGTCATCAAGATTCAGGGCGGTGACGGCGGGCAGTTGATGAACACCCGCATGCACGGCTCCGAAGATGCCCTGGCCGAAATCCCCTGCCGCAAGGTCGCCGGCCGGCCGAATTCGCGCGTGTTGATCGGTGGCCTGGGCATGGGCTTCACCCTCGCCTCGGCGCTCAAGCATTTGGGTAAAACGGCCGAAGTGGTGGTCGCCGAATTGGTACCTGGCGTGGTGGAGTGGAACCGCGGACCGTTGGGCGAGAAAGCCGGCAACCCGCTGCTTGACCCGCGCACCGTGATCCGCATGGAAGATGTGGCCAAGGTTCTGCAAGCCGAGCCACAAGGTTTCGATGCGATCATGCTCGACGTCGACAACGGCCCCGAAGGTTTGACCCAGAAAGCCAACAGCTGGCTCTACTCCGCCGGCGGCCTGAGCGCGTGCGCCAAGGCCCTGCGGCCAAAAGGCGTGCTGGCGGTGTGGTCGGCCAGCGCTGACCGGCAGTTTTCCGACAAGCTGAAAAAAGCCGGTTTCAAGGCCGAGGAAGTGCAAGTGTTCGCCCACGGCAACAAGGGCACCCGCCACACCATCTGGATTGCCGAGAAGCTCAAGGGCTGAGCTAAACTCACGTCATAACCGTCATTAGTCTTTTTACAAAGGTGAACCCATGAGTTCGTCCACCCCAACCAATACATCGAAGCTGGACCGCATCCTTGCCGACAACCAGCGCGACAAGGAAATGGGTTACCGCGACAAAGCCCTGAAGATGTACCCGCACGTGTGCGGCCGCTGCGCCCGTGAGTTCTCCGGCAAACGCCTGAGCGAACTGACCGTGCATCACCGCGACCACAACCACGACAACAACCCTCAGGATGGCTCGAACTGGGAGCTGTTGTGCCTGTATTGCCACGACAACGAACACTCGCGTTATACCGATCAGCAGTATTTCGATGAAGGTTCGCTGAGTACGCCGAAGATTGCCAAGGCGACGCACAACCCGTTTGCGGCGTTGGCGGGGTTGATGAAGAAAGAAGACTGAAGACTTTCAGCGCCTGAACCGGCCCCATCGCGGGCAAGCCCGCTCCCACAGTGATTGGCGGTGGAACACAGATGTTGTGTACACCGCGGCCCCTGTGGGAGCGGGCTTGCCCGCGATAGCATTTGTCCGAGCACCACCAATCTCCAAACTGAACACCCCTCCCCCAATCCCCGTATAATCGCCGTTTTTTCCCCGAAGGCACCCCGCTCGTGGCAGATAAACGGTACAGCTGCATTGGTTTGTATAACCCCAAATCACCGGAGAACGTCGGTTCGGTAATGCGCGCCGCCGGCTGTTATGGCGTGGCGTCGGTTTTTTACACCGGCAAGCGTTATGAACGCGCTGCCGATTTCGTCACCGACACCAAGAAAGTCCACTGCGACATTCCACTGATCGGCATCGACGACCTGAAAAAAATCCTGCCTCTTGGCTGTGTGCCGGTCGCCGTGGAACTGGTCGACGGCGCCCGCTCGCTGCCGGAATACACTCACCCGGATCGCGCCCTCTACATCTTCGGCCCCGAAGACGGCTCGCTGGATAAAGAAATCCGCGACTGGTGCGAAGACGTGGTCTACATCCCGACCACCGGCTGCATGAACCTGGCGGCCACCGTCAACGTTGTGCTGTATGACCGCATGGCCAAGGGCAACAACACCCGCTCCGGTCCGAAATTCCGCTGAATTGCCGCCTATTCGATGGAACAAGCCGCTCGCCCAGGCAGTCAGCTAAGTATCTATTGCTGAAGCAACCCTTCCCTGCCTGGAGACAGATCATGCGCGAGTTCAATCCTGTAGAACGTATCGAAACCACCCCGTTCCAGAGCCCTTCCGTACAGAACGTTCATGGTTGGGAACGCGCTGGCTCCCTGGCGGGTGGCGTGGTCATGCTGAGCAAGGGCCTGCGACGCGGCGGCGTGTTCGGATTGATCGAAATGGCTATCGGCGGCATGGCCCTGGCCCGTGGCATTACCGGGCATTGCTCGGCGAAAAGGCTGTTGGAAAAGAACCGTCAGGACATGAAAAACGCACGCGCGAGAATCGAACGCGCCGGGGATGAGCTGAGCCGCATGAAAGCCAATGCCGAAGCGGCGACCAGCACGGCGACCGTGACGGGAAATGATTCGTTGAACTCGCCGAAGGCTGGCGTCTGATCCGAACATTTCGGTGGGGTCAGGGCCTCTTCGCGGGCAAGCCCGCTCCCACAGGGTTATGCGGCCTACACAACATTTGTGATCACCGCCAGTTACTGTGGGAGCGGGCTTGCCCGCGATGACGACAGCACATTCACCATTGATGTGTCAGAGAGGTCGTTATCGCGGGCAAACCACGCTCCCACAGGTTCTGAACTGACTGGCATAGGGGCTTGCCCGCGATGGCGGTGCTACTGAAGCAACCCGCTATCAAGCACCTTGGAAGACTCGCCAATTACGCTTTCCACGAGCTGAACGAATGCCTTGGTATCCACACTTTCCAACTGCATCGCCCCACGCAGCACATCATCCAGCGAGCGCTTGTTGCGGGTTTTCAGGCGAATCTCGCGATCCAGTTCCTGTAACAACACTACCGCTTTGGCCACCTGCGCCGGGTTGATCTGCTCACCGCGCAACGTGCTGACCTTCTGGCTGTCCTTGACCAACTTGCTGTGTAGGCTTTCATACCGCTCATCACTCATGCCGCCTGCGCGGCGCACCAGTTCGATGGCGTAATACTCGGCAAACCCTTCGCTGATCCAGTCGCTGCGCTGGCTGTCGTTGATCCGCCCGAACACCTGAGCCAATTCACGCACCAAGGCACTGCTGCCGCTTTCGCTGACCAGCGGCAGACGCGTGTTCAGATAGATCGATTCATGCGCGGCCGAGCTGCCGCGCCACATCGGGTCGTTGGCGCCGACAATCAGCAACTTGCTGGGATGACGCGGAAAAGTTTCCTGCACTTGCGGCCAGACAAAGGTCAGCAGCGTCAGCACGTCCATGCGGCGCATGCCCTGCCCCTGTGGCGAGGCGACGGTGACTTCGGTTTCCCCCAGCCGCGTGCGACGGCTGCCTAGATGGCCGGCGAGCATCCAGCCAGTGGGGCGGTCGAACAGACGCGAGACGTTATCGATCCGGAACTTGTTCTTGCCGATCCGCGGCCAGGCGGTTTCGACGCTTTTCCAACCGGTGGGCAATTCGAATTCAAGGCGTGAAACCAGTTCGATGCCGTCCTGCTGATCGAGTTTGGCCGCGGGCACCAGGTCATCGCCGCGCATCAGCGCCCAGTTCGGCGTCATTCGGGTGTCGAAGCTGCCGCTCTTGCGCCCATGGCTGATGCTCACGCGGTAGGTCAGGCTGGCCTTGTCGGCGGTCGGGCGCCAGACACCACGGGCCTGTTTGCCGGGGGTGAGTTGCCATTGGCCATCGGCCTTGAAATCACTGTAGTGACTGCCGTCGCCCAAGTCGAAATCCAGACTGCGCACCGCCGAGCCCTGGGCCAGAGTCAAGCGCACTTCGGCCTGATCACTTTGCGGCAACAGGCGCACGTGATAATCCAGATCGACTTTCTGCGCCGCCCACACGGGCAAACTCAGGGCCAAAAGCCCAAAGGCCAACACCCGCCGCACTCCCACAGCCATACCCACTCCTAGTGTGGCGAGCGAGCTTGCTCGCGCTGGGCTGCGTAGCGGCCCCAAATTCTTGTAATCACTGCCGATTTTGTGAGTGCTACGCACTCAAGCGGGAGCAAGCTCCCTCGCCACAAAGCAATGGGAATCAACCCGCGCGAAAAATCAGATGGTCTTCCCAATCGTCTTCGGCCACGCTGCCTTCGGCGAGCATGCGCCCGGACTGGGAAATACGTTCGTGATGCACCGCCTCGCGATCACCGCACACCAGGTGATGCCAGAGCGGCAAATCCTTGCCTTCGCTGACCAGGCGATAACCGCAGGTCGGCGGCAGCCATTTGAATTCATCAGCCTTGCCCGGCGTGAGCTGGATGCAATCGGGCACAAAGTCGCGGCGGTTGGGGTAATCGGTGCACTGACAGGTTTTGAGGTCCAGCAATTTGCAGGCGATGCGCGTGTAGTAGACGGAGTTGTCGTCCTCGTCCTCGAGTTTTTGCAGGCAGCACAGGCCACAGCCATCGCACAGCGATTCCCATTCCTCTTGATCGAGTTGATCGAGGGTTTTGCGTATCCAGAACGGTTCGACTTTGGCGGCCATGGTTCAAGCATCAACATCAGGTGGTGAAAAGGCCGCCAGTCTAGTGCCAAGGCACCGGCGGGCCAAGCATTGGCGACTGCCGGTACACGGCACTTGTGAGTTTTTGCGCCGCCCGGTAGCTTTGCCAGTCACAAAGAGCCCTGCCCAAGTGCCATTAACGCTCAACCGCGTTGCATTCAGGTGAATGGCCCAGGCGCTCGGAAAACCCCATCGCTCAGCCCAACTGCGCCCGCCGGTTTTTAGACGACCCTCACTTTCAAACGTAAAGGAATCTCTTGATGAGTGCTAACCCACGCGTTGCCGATTACGCCATTCATCCTCAGTTCACCGATCGCTGGTCGCCCCGTGCCTTCACCGGCGAAACCATTGCCGAAGAGACGCTGCTGAGCTTCTTCGAAGCCGCACGCTGGGCACCATCGGCGTACAACTCGCAGCCTTGGCGGTTTCTTTATGCGCGCCGCGACACGCCGAACTGGGAACGTTACCTGGGCCTGTTGAATGAGTTCAACCGCAGCTGGGCTCAGCACGCCTCGGCACTGGTGATCGTGGTCTCGAAAACCACCTTTGCGATACCTGGCGCCACCGAAGAAACACCGGCGCTGTCGCACACCTTCGACACCGGTTCGGCCTGGGGCCACCTGGCGCTGCAAGCGAGCATCAGCGGCTGGCACACCCACGGCATGGCCGGCTTCGATCAGGACCTGACCCGAAAAGAGCTGAATATTCCTGAGGGTTATGCGCTGCACGCGGCGGTGGCGATCGGCAAGCTGGGTGATAAGGCGACGCTGGCCGAGTACCTGCAAGCTCGCGAAGAGCCGAGCCCGCGTCGTCCGCTGAGCGAGTTGGCGGCTGAAGGTGATTTCACCCTCTAACCAACAACATAAAACCCCATGTGGGAGCGAGCTGTGGCGAGGGGGCTTGCCCCCGTTGGGCTGCGAAGCGGCCCCAAAATCGACTGCCTTGATGCATTTGTAAACCGTGTTTACCGGTTTACGACTGCTGCGCAGCCGAACGGGAGCAAGCCCCCTCGCCACAGTTGCTCCCACATTTTGATCGGGGTGGATTCAATAGCCGCGATTGAAATCCACTTCCCCACGCAACGCTTCACCCGCCTGATACGCCCGCAGGTTTTCGACGAACAACTTCACCATCATCGGTGGCGAAGTCGGTGCCGAGCTGTGACCAGTCAGCAGCAGGCCCCACGCGGTCCAGAACGGATGGCGTTGCGGCAACGGCTCCTGACGACAGACGTCGATCACGGCCCCGGCCAGATGCCCTTCCTTCAAGGCTTCCACCAGATCCGCATCGACCACCGCCACACCGCGCCCGACGTTGATGAACAACCCGGTCGGCTTGAACTGCTTGAACAGTGCGGCGTCGTACAGGTCGTGAGTATTGGGGGTATTGGGCAGCAGATTGATCACGTAATCCACTTCACCGACCAGGCGCGGCAAGTCGCTCAGCGCGCCGATTTCGACAAAGGGCGCCTGCTCACGGGCTTCGCTGGCGATGCCGTATAACTCGACGCCAAACGGCAACAGAAACTGCGCCACGGACTGACCGATGTCACCGGTACCGACGATCAACACCTTGCGTCCGGCCAGGCTTTGACCCTGGCGGTTGTCCCACTTGCGCTCGACCTGGCTGACCAGCCGCGGCAGTACTTCGCGCTCGTGGCCGAGCATGTAGGTCAGTACGTATTCGGCCATGACCTGACCGAAAATCCCTACCGCCCGAGTCAGGCGATAGTGCCGAGGCAGGCCGTCAGCCAGCAACGGCGTGATGCCGGCCCAGGTCGATTGCAGCCATTGTGGTTCGTGGCCCTGACGCAGCAAGGTCGCCAGCAGGTCCGGCTGACCGAGCCAGACTTGGCACTCGGCGGCCTGACGGGCCAGTTCGGCGGAGTCGCCGCTGGTCAGAACTTCCAGATCAGGCGCTGCCTGACGCAACAGTTGGGCATACACAGGGTGGTCGTGTTCAGCAATCAGAACGCGCATGGTTCAAACCTTTCAAAAACAGTGCAGACGGCCCCCGACGGAGTATCACTCCATCGCCCTGGCCATCGCCAAAATCATTCCAGTGTTTCATAAAGGCTCTGAACAGAGCCTGTCTGCCGATTACATCGGGTCGTTGCGTCGCAGCAGTTCTTCCGGCAGATGCTCGATATATTCATCTTCGGCCGGCGGCATTTGCAGGTGGTAGCCCTGCTTCTCGAGGTTTTCCAGCACGACGACGATGTCTTCACTGGCCAGTTTGCGCTCGGGCGACAGCACCAGATCGAAGGAATGTTTCGGCTTGCCGAAGGCCAGCTTCAGCGCTTCTGGCACACGTTCAAGCGCATCGCTTTTGAGCACATAAAGGTACATGCCGCTGCGCTTGGAGCTTTGGTAGATGGAGCAAATACGTTTCAAGGCTGTTCTCCGGCGGTGGCCAGGCTGTCGAGCAGCGCCTGGCCCATCAATTCGCGGCGCCAGCCACGCAGCGAATCAGGCAATTGGTAAGGACCATTGGGGAAGCCGCTTTTTAGCAGGGCTTCCAGAGTTTTCTTGCGCAGCATCAGCTCCGGCGCGATGTTCAGGCGTTCGGCTTCGGCCTGGCCTATGGCGCGCAGCTGTTTGACCAGCGCGGCGGCGTCCACCGGCAACGGCTCCGGCACCGCAGGTGGCCATTGATCAGGCGACACACTGCCAGAGCGCTTGATCAGATCAAGCAGAAATTCGCCGTCCTGACGCACGGTACGCGGGTGCATGTCTTCGATTTTCGCCAGCGCGCCGAGGTTGTCCGGTTGCGTGCGAGCCAACGGCCACAGGGAATGTTCACGGACGATGCGGTTGCGCGGCAGATCACGGGCACGGGCTTCGCGTTCACGCCAGGCGCAAAGTTCACGCAACACGGCGAGTTGGGCGCGGGACAGTTTCCAGGCCAGTTTGGCTTCGCGATAGACCTCATACGGGTCGACCTCGCGACGCAGATTGGCCACCAGCTCGGCACCGTCTTCCAAAACCCAGGCGTATTTTTCGTCAGAAAGCTTCGGACGCAGCTGTACGAAAACTTCCGCCAGGTGCAAGGCATCTTCGGCGGCGTAGCTGATCTGGGTGTCGGACAGCGGACGTTGCAGCCAGTCGGAACGGGTCTCGCCCTTGGGCAGGTCGATGCCGAGCACTTCCTGCACCAGCCGCGAATAGCCCATGGAGAAACCGAGGTTCAGGTAAGCGGCGGCCAATTGGGTGTCGAACAGCGGTGCCGGCAGACTGCCGGTCAGGCGCAACAGGACTTCGAGGTCTTCGCTGCACGCGTGGACGACTTTGACCACGGCCGGGTTTTCCAGCAACGCCGCCAATGGCTGCCAATTGTCGATGGTCAGCGGGTCAATCAGGTAAGCGCGTACGCCATCGCCGATCTGCAGCAGGCCTGCGATCGGGTAAAAGGTGTCGACCCGCATGAATTCGGTGTCGAGGGCAACGAATGGCAGCTGCTGCCACTCGGCACAAAACTGACCGAGGCTATCGTTGTCGCGAATCCAGTGAATATCGATGGCCACACGGCTCTCCCTTGAAGAATGGCGCGCAGTATATATCGCGCCCGGCGATTTCCGCGCATCCACTGAACAAGAGCTTTAGCGAAAATACCTGCTGGACTGCAAGAATAGTCTGACAGGAGGAGACCAGGGGGCGTTCTCAATTAGTTTCCCCGGTGTGGAAACTAATTGAGAACATCCCCTAGCCGCCCTTACGCAGCACGTAGACCCGCATCCGCGCGCACCCCGGCAGGAAGTCCTGATGGCTGAGCAAGTGGAAACCCGCCTGCCTGAACTCGGCCTCAAGCTCGGCCTTGCTCGCCTGTGGCTGGACCTCTGCGCGCCCCCCATCCGATCGGCGGAGCTTGAAACGCCCATCAATCCGCACCGCCACAATCACGGTATCGCGACTGACCCGGTGGAACTCGCCCAGCATGGCCAACCGATGCTCAGGACTGGTGATGTGTTGAAACAGTTGCATGCAAAAAATGCAATCAACCGCGTTCGCCGACAAACCGATAGTGAAGGCTGAACTCTGAAAGGTCTTGACCCGTTCCAGCAAGTGCTGCGGATGGTGGGTGCGGGCATGATCGAGCATGTCCTGAGACGGATCGGTCGCAAGAATCACCCGATTCGCATGCTCGGCCAGTATCGACCAGAAGCGCCCCGCACCGCAGGCTACATCAAGAATCAATCCCGGTTCGCCTGCGACCTGAAGCGCGTTACGCACCAGTTGCTCGTCGCGCCAGAACGTCAAACGCCCTGCCAGGCCACGCGGTCGCGACTGAAGGCAGACGCGAGCGTGTTCCTGATCGTAGCGCCGGGCGAACTCGAGTTCGATGGCGGATGGGGGCTGCGCGGACATGTGCAAGGGCTCTTGTTGGAATATCGACTGACGGCAGGTTAACGACTGGCGCGTGAAAAAAAGGTCGACGGACTCATTCTTTGGCCAGCACACCGTCGATCACCGCACCGCGACAACCGGCAAACATGTCCAGCCCCGGGTCGTAGACCTTGCTGTTGACCTCCAGCAGGCCAAGCATGGAATGGAACAGGTTGTCCTGGCTCAAGGGCTTTTCGCGACTCAGTTGCAGGCAATGGGTGTCCACCGAGAACGATTTTTGATAGCTGTCGGAGAACCACGCCAGCATCGCTACATGCTTCTGTTGTTCCGGCGCCAGCATGTAAGGCGTGCCATGAAGGAACAGGTTGTATTCGCCCAGCGATTCGCCATGGTCCGACAGATAAAGCATCGCGGTATCGACTTTGTCCTGATTACTGCGCAACAAATCGATCAAGGTCGACAGCACATGGTCGGTGTACACCAACGTGTTGTCGTAGCCATTGACGATACTTTCGCGGCTGCAATTGTTCAGTGCATTGCTTTCACACACCGGGGTGAAGTGTTCGTACTCTTTCGGGTAGCGCTTGAAGTATTCCGGACCGTGACTGCCCATTTGGTGCAGTACCAGCACGGTGTCTTTATCCAGCGTGTCGATAAAGTGCTGCAAACCTTGCAGGAGAATTTCATCGCGGCACTCGCTATTGGCACACAACGCCGGGTCTTTCAGGTTACTCACGTTGTCGACAGTGACTCGATCGCAAGTACCTTTGCAGCCTGACTGGTTATCCCGCCAGATCACCTCCAGACCCGCGTGTTTGAGCACGTCCAGCAGACCTTCCTCGTTCTTCGCCTTGCTGGCGTTGTAATCCTTGCGACCCATGTTGGAGAACATGCAGGGCACCGACACGGCCGTTTCCGTGCCGCAAGAATGCACATCGGTGAAGGCAATCAGGCCGGCCTCTTTATCCAGTTTGGGTGTGGTGTCGCGGCCATAACCCAGGATCCCGAAGTTCTCGGCCCGAGCACTTTCGCCCACCACCAGCACCGTCAGGGATTTACGGCCGTGGGTTTGCCAGATCGGGTTTTTCCGAGCGTCTTCACCGATGTTGATGAAGGGCTGCCGGGCAGAAACCACTTGCTCGCGCAGATAGCCGAGCGAGGCACCGATGTAGTTGCTTGGCACCACCATCAGGCGCAATTCATGGTGATTGCGAAACAATGACGACAGGCCCTGATAATTGACCAATGCGACACCGCCGATCACTGCAACCGATGCGACACTCACCAGCACTTTACTTAATAACTCACGGTGCCAACGACGATAATTAACCGGCGTTTTCCACAATAACCACGACGGTAAAACACCGAGCAGTACAATATAAACAAACAACTTCAACGAGAGTAGATCGCGCACTTCCGTGGCATTGGTTTCGGCAAAGTTACGCAACATACCCGCGTCGATCAGCACACCGTATTGGCTCATGAAGTAAGCCACGCCAGCACTGATCAAAAAGATCAGCGTCAACACGGGTTTCATCACAGGCCGGAATGCCAGCAAGGTCAGCACAATGTTGAAGATTGCCAGGATCATCGCCCCGAACGCGACACGCATGGCGATGCCTTGACCGTCTGTTGCGGTGATATCGAAGAGGTGTTGCCAGAGAACTGAATTGAACCCTGCCAATAAAAAGGTGCTGGCAATCAACGTCACCCACTCGGGGCGCACGGCTTTGAACTTCAACATGATGAACGGCTGTTCCTGAAAAGAAGTGCCCACGGCAAATGTGAAAATTTCATTTACCGCGACAACACAAATCTTAAGCAGACAACCATCAATTTTTCGTGAAAAAGAAGCCAACGATTAGTTGGCTCATGGCATTAGGCCAAAACTTTCGGCAGTGAAAACCAGTTTCACGCCTGATGCAGATACCAGCGCCAGTCCTGCTCACCAACTTCACCCATGAACTGCCGGTATTCGGCACGTTTCACCGCCAGATACACGCCAAGAAACTCACTGCCAAATGCTTCCCGCGCCCAGTTCGATGCCTCCAGCGCTCGCAACGTGGTCAACCAGTCGGTCGGTAACAATTCCGTGGCCTGGGCATACCCGTTACCTTCCACGGGAACCCCAGGGTCAAGCTGCTCGCGGATGCCGCGATGAATCCCGGCCAGGATCGCCGCAGCCGCCAGGTACGGGTTGGCGTCGGCACCACAGATGCGGTGCTCGATATGCCGGGAGAATGCCGGCCCGCCGGGCACCCGCAAACTCACGGTGCGGTTGTCCACGCCCCAGGTGGCCGCCAATGGTGCGTAGCTGTTGGTCTGGAAACGGCGGTACGAGTTGGCGTTCGGACAAAACAGCAGCAATGAATCGAGCAACGTGCCGAGCAGTCCGCCGACCGCTTGTTTAAGCAGCGGCGTGCCGTCTGGGGCAGCGCTGGCGAACAGGTTATTGCCCTCCTTGTCCGCCAGGCTGACGTGCATGTGCATGCCGGTGCCGGCCAGATCATCGAAAGGCTTGGCCATGAAACACGCCGCCATCCCATGCTTGTGGGCCACGCCCTTGACCAACCGTTTGTAGCGCACTGCTTCATCCATCGCCTGCAAAGCATCGGTGCGGTGTTCGAGGGTGATTTCCACCTGCCCCGGCGCGTATTCGGAGATCGCTGTGCGCGCCGGAATGCCTTGCAGCTTGCAGGCGCTGTAAAGGTCGGCCAGAAACGACTCAATCTGCTCTAGTTCCCGCAAGCCATAAACCTGTGTGGCGCGTGGCCGCCCGCCATCGACATCGCGTGCAGGCTGCGGCCGACCGTTGCTGTCGCGCTGCTGATCCAGCAAATAGAACTCCAGCTCCGCCGCCATCACCGGGTAATAACCGTCGGCCTGCAAGCCTTCGATGACCTTGGCCAGCAGGTGCCGTGGGTCGGCGATGGTCGCGGGCATGCCTTCTTTTGGATGCATGCTGACCTGCACCGCCGCCGTGGGAATCAATCGCCACGGCATGCGCTGCAAACTGCCGCTAATCGGGTAGGCCCGGCAATCGATATCACCGACGTCCCAGACCAGCCCGGAATTTTCGACGTCATCGCCATTGATGGTCAGGCCCAGAATGGTACTCGGCAGCGGTCGCCCGCTCTCGTACACCGCCAGCAGTTCATCGCGATGCAGCAGCTTGCCCCGTGGCACACCGTTGTTGTCGAGGATGAACAGCTCGAACATCTCGATATCCGGATTGTGTTCCAGAAAGGACTGGGCTTCTTCTTTCGTGGCGAAGGATGTCGTGGCACAGCTCATGGGAATTCTCGTCTATCCGCGTCAGGCAAACGCACAGGCGCCGCCGGTTTGATCCCGGCGCACAGCGCGGGACCTGTCAGAACAATCAGCGGGAGATGCAGGAATCCGGCGGGCGGGCGTGGCGGCAATGCCACAGTGCCCAGAAGGCCAGTTCAGAAGGGAGTACAGACAGGCTCGGCACGCTGGCAGGCCTGTATAGGTGACATGGCTGAAGGCTTGAAGTGGCACCCGATGCCCCCTCATGTTTGATTCCGATCAGCCAGATGTCCATGGAAAAGACCGCGGTAAACAGATGCAAAGCAGCGTCACACGGGCAGATAAGCCGTTAAATCCAGACTTGATGAACC
Source organism: Pseudomonas lini (assembly GCF_964063345.1). Taxonomy (NCBI): domain Bacteria; kingdom Pseudomonadati; phylum Pseudomonadota; class Gammaproteobacteria; order Pseudomonadales; family Pseudomonadaceae; genus Pseudomonas; species Pseudomonas lini. Next base: position 4,767,275 of record NZ_OZ061318.1, on the reverse strand, counting down.
TTGGTTACAGACTGGCTAAACATTCCTCCCGGCAACCAACCTAATTTCTCGATAGCGCCAGCGACTTTTCAGTTTGCCCCTGCTGGCTTGGAGCGGCCTAATCAAAGTCTTGTAAATTTGGGGCTCCGTCATGGAAAACGTTCGTACTTCAAGCTCCTATGCCGGATGGCTGATGGTCAGCGTGGTATTGGTGGCACTGAACCTGAGGCCATCGATGGCCGCTGTCGGGCCATTGCTGTCGGCCATTCGCGGCGACGTTCCATTAAGTTTCAGTACCGCCTCGCTGCTGACCATGCTGCCCGTCATGGCGATGGGCCTGGCGATGTTCCTGGGAATGCGCATCGCACAACGGGTTGGCGAACACCGCACCATCATCCTGTCCTTGTTGATCATCGGTGTGGCCACGGTCTCGCGGCTGTATCTGGACAGCACCCTTGAGCTGATCCTCAGCGCGGTACTGGCCGGGCTGGGGATCGCCCTCATCCAGGCGGTGATGCCGGCGTTGATCAAGTCACGCTTCAGCGACAACGTTTCGCTGTTCATGGGTTTGTATGTCACCTCGATCATGGGCGGAGCGGCGATTGCGGCATCGTTCTCGCCTTTCGTCCTGGCGCAAACCGGTAGTTGGCGGATGGGCCTGGCAATCTGGGCACTCCTGACGCTGGTGGCCTTGGCGTTCTGGCTTGCCCAGCGCTCGGCAATCGCGCCATTGCCGGCGGCGCCGATGGGGCGCCAGGAGTCCTTCGTCGGTAACTCACGGGCCTGGTTGCTGGCGATTTTCTTCGGTTTGGGCACGGCCTCCTACACCTGTGTACTGGCCTGGCTAGCTCCGTATTACGTGGAAAAAGGCTGGAGCGAACAGAATGCCGGTTTATTGCTGGGGTTTCTCACGGCCATGGAAGTCGTGTCCGGGCTGATAACACCCGCGATTGCCAACCGCAGCCAGGACAAGCGTCTGGTACTGGTCGTTCTGCTGGCCTTGATCATGGCCGGCTTCTGCGGCCTGATCCTCAGCCCGGAACGCTTTAGCCTGCTATGGCCGTGCCTGCTGGGCCTGGGCATTGGCGGTCTGTTCCCGATGAGCCTGATCGTGTCCCTTGATCACCTGGATAACCCGCGTCGTGCCGGCGGCCTGACGGCCTTCGTACAAGGCATCGGTTACCTGATCGCGGGCCTCTCGCCGCTGATTGCCGGGATGATTCGCGACCAATTGGGTAGCTTCGAATGGGCCTGGTGGTCACTCACAGCGGTGATGGCGGTGATGATTGTAATGGTGCTGCGCTTCAACCCAAGGCAATACGCGCAGCATATCCAATAGTCTGTTTTCCTACATGTCCGGTTTACCGCTCAAACGCAGGGTAAGGAACTCATGAAACAAGTCGGTTTTGCAGAAGCTCACTGGGGCATGCTGATCTGGGCGATGCTGATCGCATCGTCTTTCTTTGCAGCGGCAGAGGTCAGCCAATCGATAGATCCAATCCTGTTGACCGGGCTGCGTTTGTTGTTTTCAGCCTTGATGTTCTTGCCACTGCTGTTATTGAAAAACACCTCACCGATCTCGGCCAGAGGCTTGCTGGCGCATGCAGTTCTTGGGCTGCTGCTGGCAACGTATTTTGGTTCGCTGTTTGAAGCGCTGCGCCATACCACCGCGGTCAATACCGCGACGCTGTATACGCTGGTGCCGCTGATGACGTTATTTTTCGAGGTGTTCCTGCTGCGGAGCCCAAGCCTGAAGAGCCGCTTGTTACCGATGTCGATTGCAGCGATCGGTGCCCTGCTGCTGATTTTCAAAGGGACGGCTCCAGGCGAACTGCCTGCACTGTACCCGGTACTGGTCTTCGGCGTCGGCTGCCTGGCGATGGCGCTTTATTCGCCTCTGAGCCAGCGATTCAAGGTCAAGACCTTGAAGGGGCGCGACCCGGTGGCGATGACCTTCTGGAACATGCTGTTCGGCTCACTGTTTTTGTTAGTGTTCTGTCTGTTTAACGGCGGTTGGCGCAGCGGCGCGCAGTTGTCGGCGAGCGATATGTTCTGGCTGGTATACCTGGCGCTGTTTGGCACCCTCGCGACATTCTGGCTGCTGCATCGGGCAATCGGGGTGATTTCACCGTCTACGGTGGTTTCCTACGTCTACCTGAACACCTTGTTTGTCACATTGTTTCACTGGTTCTGGCTCAGACAGCAACCGGTGCTGATAGAACTCACCGGTGCCGTGCTGGTGGGTGTCGGCATTCTGGCATTGGTGATCACCAGCCGTAACGCCAGAACCGTTACGGCTTGAGATCCGTCAGAGAGTGACTGCGTCCAATGGGGCCACCGGACTCCAGCGCTCCAGTTCGCGCTCAAGGAAACTGGCCACGGCCAGCAGCCGCTCTTCCTGCCAGTGCGGGCCGACTATCTGGATGCCGATCGGCATCCCGCTGACTGGATCATGCCCCGCGCGAATGACCACCGCCGGTGAACCGGAGAGGCTGAACGGAAACACAAAGGCATAGCGATCACGATCCTGCAAAGACTCGCCATGAGCAAATGCCACGTCCGGGAATACCGGACAAATGAACAGGTCATGCTGATTGAAGAACTTCGCCAGGTGATAGCGAAACGTATCAATCAGAATCCAGTCGCGCTTCAATTCATCCACGCTCAATTCGACCTCTTCGCTCAAGCGAATCAACGCTGCGGTGGCGGGCGCATAGGTCTGTTTGTCCATGGACTGGAACAGACGCTTCCAGCCACGCCCGGCATCCGCGCCCGTGATGAAAACCCGCCATAGCACATCGCAAGCCTCGTCGAGCATCTGCGGAGCCGTCGGTGTAACCTGCGCCACCACACTGCTCAGGCAACTCTCGACCCGTTGCAGAACCTGCTGCACCGCCGGGCTCACTTGGGTTCTGGTGGATTCCCAAGACAGTGCGACACGCAATTGGGCCAAGGGCTTACTCTCGGCGAAAGGCACATCGACGGTGTCTGGATCGTGGCCGTCAGCGCCGCTGATCAGTTGCCCGAGTAACGCCAGATCGTCGACATAACGCCCCATCACGCCAAACGCCGACGTCAGATGAAACAACCCGGAGCGATCACTGGGAAACTGGCCGGTCAACGGCACACGCCCCTGGGTCAGCTTCATGCCGCAGATACCATTGAAATGCGCAGGAATGCGCACGCTGCCGCAAGCATCCGAGGCCAGCCCGGCCGGCGAGCAACCGGCCGCGATGGCCGCCGCTTCACCGCCACTGCTACCGCCAGCGGAGCGCTGCCCGTCATAGGGATTGAGCGTGCGGCCATACAACAGGTTGTTGGTATCAAACGCCATGCACAACTCGGGAACATTGGTGATCCCGAGGATGATCGCACCCGCCTGCCGAAGCCTTGCGACGACCGTGGCATCCTCCTGACTGGCCTCGCCCAGCAATTCCTTCAGGCCTCGCGACATCCGGAAGCCGCGCACATGGCAGACGTCCTTGATGGTCATGGGGATCCCGTGTAAGAGGCCGCGAATCTTTCCGGTGCGGGCCATCTCATCGGCCTCCCGGGCCTGTCGACGCAGTTCGTCGACAGACTCCAGTTGAATCAGGGCATTGATCTGCCGATTGCGCTCGGCAATACGCTGCAGGTAGAACTCCAGCAAGTCGACACTGGTCAGCACACCACGGCGCAGCAACCCGGCCATTTCGCGCAGGGTCAACGTGTCGGGATTGAACATACTCAGGGCTTTCCTTTGCTGCGCAGTAGCTTGTTGGGGATGTGGTACATGTTTCTGACCACCAGAGAAAACGCCTTGACCGCCAACTTCGGACGCCGGGCGATCGCCTCAAGGGCTTCCTCGGTCATCGTCAGGACATGCCGAAGCGCTTCGGGCGTGATGTTCAGCGGCGGGTAAAACCGCAGAACCGGGTGCGCGGCTTTTTCATTCATGGAATGCCCGGCATGCACGCCACGCTTGCCCAACTCCATGCTCATCAGTGCTTCGTAGACCGAACCGCGCAAACGCAAGCCGGTCATCAAGCCCACACCGGGCACATCCTCGACAATCTGCGGATAACGCTGAGCCAGCCGTTGCAGGCCATGGCGCAGCAAACCGCCATTGATCCGTGATTGCTCGACCAGGTTGTGCTGCTCGATGTAATCGATAGCGGCCAGCGCCGAGGCGCACGCCACCGGATGCCCGCCATTGGTCCGCTGGTCAGGCTCGATCTCGCTCAGCGGGTATTGCGTGGTCAGTCGCTGGCTGTACATCGCGCAGGCAAACGAGGTGTAGCCGCCTGTCAGGCCTTTGGAGAGGATCATGATGTCCGGCACGATGTCGTCATACTGCACGGCGAACCACTTGCCACAGCGGCCGAAACCGGTCTGGATTTCGTCGGCCACCAGCAAGGTGTCAGTGGCATCGCACAGGGCGCGGATATTCGCCATGTAACCCACGGGCGGAACCTGTAAGTGGGCGCCCCCCAGAATCGGCTCGACATACACCGCACGCACACCTTCGCCAACCGCTCTCTGCAAGGCAGCGAAATCACCGTACGGCACATAAGTCACTTCCGAGGCCGCGGTGCCATAGCTGCGATGGTGCTGTTTTTGCCCGAGAATGCTCATCGCCGCCATCGTCTTGCCGTGATAGGAATCGCTCATTATCACGATTCCGCGCCGGTGCTGCTGCACCTTGAGCACATAACGCATGCTCTGTTCGATGGCTTCGGCACCCGAGACCATGAATTGCACGTCCCCCCAATCACCCGGCACCAGACTCCGAAGACGCTCGGACAATGCGCCTTGCAGCGGATGCACCCGACCTTCCGGAACCCAGGCCATCTGGTTCAACTGGGTCTGTACCTGCTCACGCACCATCGCATTGCGATGACCGACGATAAACACCCCATAGCTGCATGCACAGTCGATAAAGCGCTTGCCGGCATGGTCGGTGACATAGATGCCATCGGCTTCCTTTTCGACGCTGGTTTTACCCAAGCGATAGAGCTTGGCCGCCGAGGCACTCCAATGCCGCTGGCAATCATCCAGCAGTTGTTCATGCGATAGGGTTAAAGACATGGCTCAAAATCTCCTTGATGATCCGGGATGCGCGCTGGATGTGTTCGGCTCGTGCGGTGATCGGGCAACGCAGAATCAACTCGCGGCCACGGGGTGCACTGACATAGACGCCACGCTGATAAAGCTCCTCGCACAATTCGGCGGGTTTAAGGTCGTCTGGCAGCGGCAGGCTGACCCAGGCACCGCAGGCGACAGCGCCGAATGAGGCGAGCGCTTGCGCCAGAATCTGGCCATTACTGAGGCACTGCCTGGGGAGGTCATGTGCCTGCACATAATCCAGTGCCGCCATGGCGGCCACACAAGCCATCGGGTTGCCGGCGGTGGTACTGCCATGTTTCGCCGGGCTGCTGCGTCCATAGACCTGATACGCCATCTGTTCGCTGCAGGTATAGGTGCCGATAGGAATCGCGCTGCCGCCCAGTGGGCCGCCCAACACCACAATGTCCGGGGTATTGCGATAACGCTGGAAACCAAACAGCGTGCCCAGGCTCCCCAGACAACTTTGCACATCAACCGCGATGACCGGCACCGACGCATTGGCCGCCGCGACATACAAGTGATCGAGTAGCACCTGCTCTATCAGGCGCAAGCGACCGTCTCCATCAATCACGGTGCTGGTGTGGCAAACCGCGAAGCAATCGTTCCAGTTCACTTTATCCAGGTCGCGGACATGCCTGATCGCCACGAGCTCGAAGCCCAGGAAACGCTGCATTTCCAGATAGCCTTGCGGCGTGCTGAGGCAACGTCCATAACTCAGCGAGCCATAGTCGCCGCCCTGGACAACGACAATGGTTTTACCCTTGGGCTTGAGGCCTTTGCACAGCTTCAAGGCGCCTTCGAATGCTTCATCGCCGGAGCTGCACACATAAGAGCTGACCAGCGGCTGCGGTAGCAACTCGGCCAAGCGACGGCACAAAGCGATCAGTGGGTCGGACATCAGCACCCGATTGGACAGCCCCATGCTTTGCGCCTGAAGGCTGACCGCCTCGATCACCGCTGGCACCTGAAAGCCAAACCCGCCGGCCAGATCGATTATCTGGCGACCGTCACCGTCGATATACGTCTCGTACTGACCAGAAATGATCTGTTTGTTATGGGTCTTCATAAATAGGTCTCAGCGGTAGCTCAGGGCATTGAAGATACGGCGGCGCTCGTCAACGATGGCCTCACGACCATGCATGACCCGACGGTTGTCGATCATCACCATGTCATGGTCACGCCAGCCGACGGGGTAGGTGTATTGCGCGGAAACCTCGGCGATTTCGTGCAGGAACTCGCCGGGAATGGGCTGCCCGGACGACGTATCGATCACCGGCACTTCATAGTTGAAGGACGGCCCGAGAATGCTGTTGGCAAACGCTGGGCGCTGGCTGAATTCGGAGACCAGAATCGCCGGGGTACTGAAGGCGTAATGAATCGAATCATCAAACGCATTGAAGGAGATCTGTGTCTGCGGATCGTCGCCGATGATCTGCATCAGATCTTCGATCCCGACCGCCGCCGGGTCCGAGAGCGCAGGCGAATAGTGGCAAACCAGCCGGCGCCATTTGTCGCCGGCAACGGTGCGGCTGTAGCGAATCGGGTTGTTCTCGAAAAATGTACGGCAGGCGGGTGACAGCTTCGCCAGTACTTTCTCACCGTCGCACAAGGTGGTTTGCGAGCCTGTGCGCGGTGCTTCCTGGCAATAGAACCAGGTGATGTCCGGCCAGAACGGCGAGTTACCATTCTCGCAATGCAGACCGATCGCCTGGCGGCCCGCATCCACCAGCTGCGCGGCTCCACCGACCATGACCCGAGCCGGGTCGAGGCTCAGCCGCGAGCTGTTCTGCTTCACATAGGCGCTGAAATCCTCGGCATTGTGGATGCAGTTACGTAACACGACGACACCGTAATGCCCCAGCAAGTCGTACAGCTCGGCCTTGCCCAGGCTTGCGAAATGGCGCGGTTCAATAATGGATACGTCGGGGTTTTCACAGTGATAGGCAGGTGTGTTCATCAGATGCATTCCCTTGCAGATTGGCGAAAACAGTAGCGATATCGGCGCGTTTGGGACGGCCGGTGACGGTATAGAGTTGTTCGAGCAATGGATCGTCCTTGGTCAACAACCACAGGCGGCTCGGTCGCTCGATATCGGAAAAGCGCCGGGCTGACCAACTGGCCAGCTCATCGCGATCCGGTGCCGACTCAACACACAACAATGCCACCAGACCATGAGCCTCATCGAAAAACACAGCGGCATCGCGCACACCGGGATATTCGCGGTACTCCAACTCGACCTGCTCCGGGCTGACGTTGCGGCCATTGGGCAGGCAGATCACATTTTTCTTGCGACCGCGAACATAGAGAAAGCCATCAGCATCCAGCTCCCCCAGATCCCCGGTGTCCATCCAGCCATCGTCGGACATCGAACAGGCGCTCGGGTCTTTGCCCGAGTAGCCGCTGAACAACGAACTGCTCTTGACCTCAATGGTCTGGTCAGCGCCGATGCGCACCTGAACATGCGGCAACGGCCTGCCCACACTGCCCAGACGTTGGTGCTGCACGGTATTCATACTGACGACCGAGGCGTTCTCGGAGAGCCCGTAACCCTGGAACACCGGGATACCGTCCTCGGCGAGGGCATGCAGGATATCGATGCTGACGGCCGCGCCGCCGCAAGTGATATGCACCCCCGAATGCAGGTAACGAGACAGGCGCTCACCCTGCGCTCCACCTTCGGTCAAGAGTTCGTGAAAGCGATTGAGCATCACCGGTGGTACCGTCAAGGCCGTCGGTTCGACCCGCAGAATCCATTCGATCAAACGCTGCGGTGACGTTCCCGGCTCCCCCAGCAGCGCCTCGCCTTCAGGCAGAAAATGTACGATCCCACCGGCCAGCAGCGGTAAATACGCGGCAGTCACTTGCTCCAGCAGCAGGCTCAATGGCACCAGTGACAGGTAGCTGCGATGGGCATCGACCGGCATCCACTGGCGCAGTGAAGCCAACACCGCCCCCACCGCCGCCGTGCTCAGGCGCACGCCCTTGGGTCGGCTGGTAGTCCCAGAGGTATGAATGATTTTGCAGATCCAGGCGCTATCGCCGTCCGGCTCTCGCAACAACGGCTGCTCCAGGGCAGGTTCGCCGATACGTCTGAGGCGGCTGTCGGGAAAGTCCAGCATCCACCGTTCAGCCAGCGTCCGCTCGCCCGCGGCATCCACCAGAAATCCGTCACAACGCTCGGCAAGGTGCTCGGCCTGGGACTGACTGAATGCCAGCGGCAAAGGCAGTGCGGTAATTCCGGCAAACAGGCAAGCCAGATCGGCAATCAGCCAGTCACTGCTGTTACGCGTCGCAATTCCCAGTACAACGTGGTCGCCGTGAGCCGCCGTGGAGAAACGTCGCTGCAGTTCTGCCGCCAGATTCAGCGCCCGGGACTCCAGCTCACCATAGGTCATGACAGCGGCGTGTTCCAGGCCGCTCGGAGCACAATCGATAGCACAGACCTTCTGGCGATTGACCTGCAACGCAAGCCGCAAATCGGCAATGAAACGACCGCTCATGACTGCGCCCTCGCCGGCAAATTGCTCGGCAACTGAGTGAACAAAGTACCGAGGGTCATAGCGGCGAATCGCGAACGTTTCGGGTCCACACGGATAAAACCGGTGACGGGTAATTTCGAGTAGTAGGTACCCCAGTTCTTGCCACCATCGTCGGCCAGACGCTGAGGGTCCGCCGTGAGTAGTGGTTCGAAATCGATCTGGCAGCTTTCCATCATTTTCCGGACCCGGGGTGTAACGGTGCAGAGCAAATATTGAGCCCCCATGCACCAGGACAACAGCGGAACCATGTTGACCATGATCATTCCGGCCGTCAGATGATGAGAAATCAAACTGCCTATCTCAGCAATAACTGACCGATCAATCATCTTTTCAAAACGCTGGGACAGAATCGTTTCTATCGGTTGCGACAGGTATTGCTCCGAGAACAGTGTGCGGTCATCCGCAAAAGTTATACCGGCGCAAGAAAGAATCCGTTCCTCACTGTCCTGGGTGACCGCAAAATACTGCGGGCTCGGTTCTACGGATGCCTTATAAGAGCTGCGAAACTTTTCTTTCACAACTTCAGTCGCCTGCATCCATAACGGCGTTTGACTTTCCGTGACGCGTACCAACACTTCGCCCTCCTATCCCTGCTCAGGGTTCTCTGTAAGTGAAATGAGAATATATGAGGAAATTTCCGACAGACTATTTAAAAAACCAATTGCTTCCACTAATATATAAATAAACAACCCTGTCACAAAACACGACGTAAAGTGACACACATGGATTTTCACCGAGAAGGATTTTATGCTTAATAGCAATCTGCTAAGAAAACTGGATATGCAGGATCTTATGGTTTTCGTGGCTGTGTATGAACAAAGAAGCGTCACCGAGGTCTCCGAAACCCTTTGCGTCAGCCAGTCCACGGTGAGTTACTGCCTGAAAAAGCTGCGCACGAGTTTCGACGACGAGCTCTTCATCAATACCCGCAATGGCATGTGGCCAACACACAAGGCCGCCACGATGTACAGCCATGTTCTCAAAATCCTGAAATCCATAAACATATGCCATTCCGGATTCCACTCATTCGACCCAGCGCAAAAAGAGATCACCTTTAACATTTGCGCCCCTGAATATTTTGAACTTCTGATACTGCCAAACTTATTAAAACGTTTTATCGGCAGTAGCTTTCCGGTCATTGTAAACATCCAGAAATTCCACAGAGATATTCCTAATGAAGAACTTATGGATGGCCGCTTCGATCTGGTTATTTGTTTCGGCCCCAACTTTCATCACGGCGCTAAAAACCTGAAATCACAAGTACTGCTGGAAGATGACCTGGTCTGCGTCGTCGATAAAAACTTCGCGCCTCCAGAGGGCGAGTTCAGCCTGGACACCTTTGTCGCACGCCAGCATATCTTCCCGACACCATGGACTTCAGACACCAATATGGTGGATGGCTGGCTCAGCAAATGGGACTACACCCGCCAAATTGTGGCACGGGCCAATAGTTACGTTGCGGCACTCAACATGATCCCCGGGACCGATTTCGTTCTCACTCTGCCTCGGCGCATCCAGATGCTGATCAGTAATGAAGCCAGATTCAGCCACTGCAAACCGCCGACGGGTTTACCGAACTTCACGCTGGACATGTTATGGAGCGAGAAACCAGGTCAAGACAGCGCCAATAACTGGTTTCGCGAACAAATTGTCAGCGTGTGTGCACAAGACGGCTTTCTGTAATAAGAATTACTAACATATAGCTTTACTGGACCCGACCGCAGCCAAGTGTCCGGGTGTAACTTCAGCGCTTGGGTGGTGGGTATTCAGTGCCTGGCAGCTGATACCGATCACTTTCAAGCCGTGCGCGCTGATCCAGAAAATCCCGGAAAGCCCCTCCGGGCCAGAACTCGCTGGGCGATTGAGTGCTCAGGTCGTGTTACCTACACGTTGTGTCCCACATCTGACAATGAAGCTTCCTACAAGGCATTCTCCTGGCACTATCGTTCCGTTATCCTTTTATGGATAGATCTCGTTCAAAACAGAACAGGGAGTTCATCGAGATGGGGCAGATGCTTAACAGCAATTTACTTAGAAAGCTCGATATGCAGGACCTCATGGTGTTCGTCGCCGTGTATGAACAAAGCAGCGTCACCGCCGTCTCCGAAACCCTCGGGGTCAGCCAGTCCACCGTCAGCTATTCGCTGAAAAAGCTGCGCACCGGCTTCGAAGATGATTTGTTCATCAACACCCGATCAGGAATGCGTCCAACCTACAAAGCCACCACCATACACGAGCATGTGCTGAAGATTCTGGAAGGCATCAACTTCTGCCATTCCGGAGCTCAAGCCTTTGATCCGACTCTAAAAGCAGTCACCTTCAACATTTGCGTATCGGAATACTTCGAACTGCTGGTATTGCCGCGGCTGTTGAGGAACTTCGACTTCGCCAACCTGCCAGTGATCGTCAATGTGCAAAAACTCGATACCGCCCTGCCCGTCGATGAACTGCGCGAGGGCAGCCTCGATCTGGTGATCTGCTTCGGTTCCGATTCTCAACACAGCCACACTGGCTTCAAATCCCGCAGGCTGGTTGAAGACGAGCTGGTTTACGTCTTCGATAAACGCGCAACACCGCCGCAATTGCGCCCAAGTTTGCGATCGTTCATGGAACATCGTCACGTGCTCCCTCCGCACAGGACTTTCGACACCCATAGAGTCGATCACAAACGACAGCTTATCGAGCGATCCAACAGCTACAGAGCAGCCCTCAAGATGATCACCGGCACCGACCTCATCCTGACGCTACCGCGGCGCATTCAAACGCTGCTGGCCAATGAGGCGGTATTCAGTCATTGCGAAGCACCGAATGGCTTGCCAGCACTTACTCTCGACATGCAATGGAGCGAAGCCAGCGATCAGAACAGCGCCAATACCTGGCTTCGCGAGCAAGTGATCAAAGCCTGTGGGGAACAAGGTTTGCTCTGAATCCGAAACCTGGCCTGTCAGAGGCCAATGGCAGTCTTGGTGTAGGACTCACGATCAATATCCAGAATTTCCGCACACAACTGCACTTCTACGTTGGCCGGCCATTCGCACAAGTCCTGCAACACTGCCAACAGGCTTTGCGACAACTGCTTCTTGATCTCCGCCGAACGCCCGCTCAACAGTGCCAGCTTGATATGCACAAAAGCCCGCTCGCCCAGTGCGGTGCCAACCTTGAAGCTTTCGACCTTCACTGCACGACTTTTGATATCGAACTCGGCCGCAAACTGACCGGAAGCCATCAACGCATTGTTGAGTCGCATTAACGCCACGTCGGCATTCAGTTCGGGCAAGTTGGCGGTGTATTCCATGTGCAGGTGAGGCATAGAGGGGCTCCTGAAGATTGGCAGAAAGGTTGTACATATAACACAGCGCCGCTGCCCTACTCACTGGGACAGCGGAAGAATCGGACGCTCACTCATGAACGCCTCCAGTCTCGAGCGCAGCCAGCGTTCGGCCGGATCGTTATCGACATGACTGAGCCAGACCATGGAAAGGTCCAGAGTTGGCGTCTTGAACGGAAACGGCTCCTTGAACAACTGACCGGACGCGGCCATCGCTTCGGCCGTGTAATCGGGCAGGCTGGCGATCAGATCGGTGCCGGCGAGCAAGGCTGGCAACGAGCTGTATTGCGGGACAGACAACACTACCTGGCGCGTACGACCGATCTCTGCCAGCCACTCATCGGCATAGCCACTGACATTGGCGGTGTGAGATACCAACACATGCGGCCGCGAACAATATTCATCGAGGGTCAGCGGTGTATCTGATGCATCTGCACGCAAAATACTGGGCTGGATGTGTCGCAGCAATTTGCGCTTGGCGTTGGCCGGCAGGCCGCGGGTCTGGCTGATACCAACGGTGATATCACCAGAGGCCAGCAGGTCAGGAATGCGCCAGTAGTCGACATGCTGGACCACGAACACCACCTTCGGCGCTTCCTGGCGCAAAGCCCGCAGCAGCGGCGGCAACAGGCCGAACTCGACATCGTCCGACAGCCCGATGCGAAAAGTCATGGTACTGCTGAGTGGATCGAAATCGTGGGTCAGGCTCAAGGCCACCGACAGCGAATCCAGCGCCGGTGACAAGTGCTGAATAATTTCCTCGGCCCGCGCCGTCGGCTCCATACGGTGGCCAACCCGAATAAACAGCGGATCATTGAACATCGTCCGCAAACGATTCAACGCCGCACTGATGGTCGGCTGACCGAGGAACAGCTTCTCCGCCACCCGCGTGACGTTGCGTTCGAGCATCAACGTCTCGAACACCACCATCAGGTTGATGTCGGCCTTGCGCAGTTCGTTGCGATTCATCCCTTGCACCCCGGTCCCCAAGACTTGGGGGACAGTTTAGGGAGGTGTCGTAATCGGCGTCTATGCAGGCTGGCAAATGACCTGATCGATAAAAACAGGGAGCCCGAAAAAACGAAGCTGCTCCGACTGAGCAGCTTCACCGCCCTGGAGCTTATATCTCCTTGACCGGGGTCTGATCATGAGTCCCTTTGATCAAACTGATGGCGTGCACGCAATCAGACTTGTTGAGGTAAGCCTCCCCACTGGCAATCGTTTCATGATTCCCCGCCCGCAAACGCCAGCGCCATTGGCCCTTGCCAGTTTGTGCGATACCACGGGTTTGCCTGTAAATCTCAAAATACATTGATCGCTCCTTGCGACTGCTGATTACGACAGATCAGTGATCTGCGAAACCAGAGTAGATGAGGAATTTCTGAGGCAATGGCTTTCAATGTGAGGGGATATTTCGAAGAAAAAACCTTTATTCGCGGGACGATCAATAGATACGGGGGGCGGTAATTAAAGAGACTCGTCGGAGTCAGTTTTCCCGTGAATATGCATATTTTTCTTACGCTGCTATGCCGATACATCCGACACTGGAAGCAAGCGTGGGCTTGGGCGAGCGCGCTGTGTAGTACATGAAAACGGGCGACTATAAGGTCGCCCGATTCACGCTCCAATAGAGACAGTGCCGCTAATACCCTCCGTGGAAGGATCCCGGATTGACTCGCATCGCCCCAGCCATTGGTTCTCTGGATATACTGGGCCTGCTTCACAAGCCCAAATATCCACCCACATTCAGTTCATGGATCGAATGAAAAAACATCTCACTCTTCCGTTAGCAATGACTCTCGCTTTTGTAATGACCGGTTGTGGCAGCCGCCAAGTGAGTGTTCAACCCTCCTCCAAGCCGGTGGCCCCACTGGCATCGGATGAGCATCATGCAAGCCTTACCTTCCGCACCCTCGGCGGCGCAGGTGATCATCCGGTCAGCTATTCCCTGGGGGCTGCCGACGCGAGTGAGTACGCCATGTCTTCCGCTGGCGAGCCTGTCTACGATGCAAATTACTTCCAGCGCATACCGGGTTACCTGAAGAAAATAGCAGGTGGCACAGACAGTATTGATAAGTTGGTAGAGGCCGAAAAAACCCTGAAAGTGAATGCGGCGGTGAAAAGGCAGATAGCCACCCTCAACGGTATTCCCATGCATTCATTGTTCGGCTACTCCATAACGCCACAGCCAGCCCCACTGCTATTCACACCGAAACCGCATAAGAACTACCTCGTTGAAACGGTGATCGCGGATAACTACATCATGAAGGTTTATGAGATTTCCACGACGGGTGAGCGCCAAGAGGTGAGTGTGACTGTTGGTGCTGATGGAGACCTGACCCAACCTGCCGATTGAAATCTAACTCAGAGAGAAAGGGTACATAGGACAAACGGGGGTAGGCCATATTTTATCGAAGAGGCAATGCCACTTACTCAAAAAAACCTGGTCTGCCCCCGCCTCTCATTTTTGTAAAGGAGTAGTGTGATGTTTCCACGATATTTCCGCTGGATTTCGGTATTGGGTGCTCTCGCAGCCCTAGCAGTGTTCATATTTTTCGGCCTTCGAGTGTTTACCAGTCAGGCGCCAGCTACGGATCTAATCCGACCAGTAATTGCGGTTATCGTATTTGCTTGGGCTTTCACTCAATCGACCAAACCCTAACTGGGCTTGATCTCGCCGCCAGATGAAAGAGGAATAGATTTGAACGGCACTTAGTTAGTGAAGTCAGTTCAGGCCTGGGCAGACAGCTCACGCAGTGCTCGCCCTGATAACCACCCCGGATTGGCCGAGTGCTCCCCCGGGGTATTGTGTCAGGCTATGCCGTTTTCACCCGTAGCTCCTAGTTTCGCTAGGGGCTTTTTCATGCTCAGGACGAGTCATTCAAGATGTTGATGAAGCTGGCGCCGAAGAAGCGGCGCAACCCGCGTAATTTCTATCTGGGTATCGCTGCGGTGGTACTGATTGCCGGGATTGGACGCTATTTCGCGCTCAAGGCCGAGCAGGAGAAGGTGGCCCAACAGGCGCTGCTGGTCGAGCGCCTCGCCCAGTTGAACGCGACCCTGCCAAAGCAACTGGATGCAATTACCACCCTTGAGTACGTCGGTTTGACGTACGGTGACACGATCTTCTACCGCTACAGGATCGACTTAGCAGCGAGCAGCCTCTCCGAGGAACGCAAGGTCAGCATGGAGGCGAGAATACGCCGTGATCTGGAGCAACTGGCCTGCAAGGAACCGCAGTTGCTGGCGATGATGCGCAGGTTCAAGTTTCACCAGGAGCATTACTACCTGGCCAGGAACAGCACACTCTTTTCCATTGAGCTTCACCCTGAACAGTTGAGCTGCCCAGGATGATGCAGATAAGGTGGGCGCCGTCGCTCGTTCATCGCCTCAGGCCATTCCCTAGACCGCAAGCGTCCAGCCAATCGTCTCGCATGACTAGGCCGGCATCCACTTATGCGGCAGCAGTTGATCAATCTCACTTGCCTGCTGTGTCGGCAGACGAGTCAAAACGTCCTTGATGTAAGCATACGGATCAAGCCCATTCATACGCGCCGACTGGATCAAGCTCATGATCGCAGCGGCCCGTTTGCCACTGCGCAGCGATCCAGCAAATAACCAGTTCGAGCGTCTAAGTGCCCATGGTCGGATCTGGTTTTCGACTGGATTGTTGTCGATGGGCACAGCTCCATCTTCTAGGTAGCGCGTCAGCGCTACCCAGCGTTTAAGGGTGTAATCTAAGGCTTTGGCCGTCGCTGATCCGTTGGGAACAAGATCGCACTGGGTCAACATCCAATCGTGCAGGGCTTTCACTAACGGCGCCGCTTTTTCTTGCCGTATCCGCAAGCGATCCTCATCACTCATGTCCCGCGCTTGGCGTTCAACTTTGGACAAACCGCCAATCGAGTGCAGCGCCTGTTCTGCCAACTGACTTTTATTCGCCACGTGCTGATCGAAAAACTTGCGCCGGGCGTGGGTCATGCAGCCGACTTAAAAAAGACTAAAAAAGGGGACAGATTTATTTAAGAACTGAGCAAACAAATAAATCTGTCCCCCTTTTCACTTCACCTATTAAATCCCCCCTTTCTCGACTTGTCCCTTTATCCACTATTTTTAGGTTCGGCAGGCTGTTGCGTCTATGCCGGTGCGCTGTAAGAAACATCTGCCGAGTCGCGCCAAACTCCATTCGCAAAGCTCACTGGCCGCTGTGGGTAACAAACCAGCAGCCCTTCGACGAACTGACAAAAAGACAAGTCAAGTCGCGTTATCCAACGCATATTGTCGATTTCCAACAGTCGCCAGTTGTCTCCGCTGTCGAAACCGAAAGCAGTCCCGGTGCTATCCCAGCCGAACAGCCACACCTCTCCCTTCGCGCCCGGCTCATAGGGCCCGTCTTTATAAATCCCATCATCACCGAAGTAGTCTGCCGCAGCAGGACGCAACATCGGTAGCATCGTCAAAAGCGGCAGCGCGCAGTCGTCCTCCTTGATTTCACCGTGCCCCCGCTCCTGCATAAAAGCAAAGTACTCCTCGGGAGCCGCCGGCCACCGACGCCGCATCGTACTCACTTCCCCTGAAGAAACAGGAGTCAGCCGCCCCAATAGCGCGCATCCCAGTGCATTAAAGGTTTCTAAATTTTCGTACATGTTCATGGTAGCCTCGGGGGTGCTGCGGAAACGCTGTGTAGTTGGACTTGATGGGGCATGGACGTCGCCTTGGTGAGCACTTCCACCCGGAACCGGATGCAAATTTCACCACTGGTTAGATCCCCTTTTTTCCCATATCGGTGGCTCTAGTTTCTTTTGGACCACCGGACTAGAATCAATTTATTGCCAAATCACTTATCATTTTCATCCAGCAATCATAAGTTTCTCGGAGCCGACTACCGACTCTAGAGCCGTCAGCGATACCCCAAGCAAACGCATTGGCGACCCTCACAGGATTGGTTGGAATAATACTTGGACCGGCTACTACAGGCTGCCCGTAATCAGCAAGTTTTTTACTGCCCTTTAATTGCATCCAACTTAGTGACGGGTGATTTCTAATTGCGACCTCTCCATAGTACATACCAACTTTTACTGCCAAAGTTTTTTCCTCATCGGCCAAGTCCCTGGCGTCAAGACTTATCTGACCTACTGTCGAGCATGTTACTCCCTCTGAACTCAAATCTCTTTTTTGAATTTTCGTTGCAAACCACTCACCCAGTACATCCAACGATTCCGGCGAGAAGTCTGCGTTCCAGCTTTCAAATCCGCGGGTCTGCCAAACAGCCTGAATCAACTCATCCAAACAGTAAGGCAGGTTTAATACAAATCCGCCATAAAAATCACGCAGCTCTTTTTTAGTCATCGACGCAAAAGCTGTGGTGACCGGGGTATAAGTTGTTGTGAAACTCATAGTTAATGCACCTCTACCTTAATACCTGCGTAGGAAAGTGTCTTTAGCAACGCGGGCGCCGGGCCAACACGACCTGTAACAGGACTCATTAGAAAAACGAAAAAACGGGGACAGACAACGTTTTCCATAATAAATCGCATAAAAAACGTGATCTGCCCCCACCTACCTTTAAGAATGGACACCCAAAGAAAGTTAAATAAGTGCCATTCGAATCCGTCCCCTTCTCTCGCTACAGCAGTCGCCCTTACTTGGATCGGATCACAATCGTAGATGCAAGCATGTCGCCAAGTCGTTTCCGCGAGCCAAAGAAAATAAATATCCAATCTAAGATATTCAGAAACGGCGTGGTGATGTTGCGCATAAAAGATTGGTAGAGGCTACAGTTAAGGTGGCTGCGCTCATCGATTACAGACATCCCCAACAGCTTCTTACCCAGGCTTTGACCGTTCGGCATTGCATCGGAAAACAAGTAATATGCCGCAGCAGAGCCTAAAGCCAGAAAGGCGACCACGTTGGGTGAAGAACCAACAAACTCAGCTGTTCGCCCTACGAGGAAGAACAGAAAAAAAGTGACCAGAGAGTCAATCATTTGCCCTCCCCACCGATGCCCCAAGCCCGCTAGGTTACTGGGCTTCCGATACTCGCTCTGAGTATTGCTGATTTCCATGTGTTATCAATCCTTTGGTATATAGCGGGATAGGCCTAACGCACGCTCGCCACAGGAATACGCTCCTGCGGCTGGGTGACATCGTAGACATGCTGTTCACAACGATCACCCACAAACTGAAACTCCACCAGATAGACCTTGCTTCGTTCCGGTGTAAAAGTGCTTCTGATCGGACCACAGCGGTACCCAGTCCCGATGCTCTCGCCGCTGGCGTAGCCCGACACCTCAAACGGCTGATCAGGGTCAGCTTGTACTTCCAACTGCGGGAAGTGTTTCAAGGTAGCGCTGTGAACCGTTTCGTTGACCTTGGCAATCCAGCCAAACACCTTGCCCCGGCCGGTATCCACTACGGTTCCCTGCAGATCCATACGCTGGTCAGGATCGGCTGCGCGTCTGATCGAGAACTCCACCGGATAGGTGGCACCCGACGCTTTCATGATGACCTTGGCGTGCTGGGCATCAACGGTCACTTTGTTTTGGTGCAGTTGGATGCCGTCGTTGAGCACGGTGGGGGAAGAGTCTCTGACGTGGGATTTACAGCCTGGTAATGTCAGAATTAAGACCAACATTAGTAGTGAGGTTTTTTTCATGAAAAACTCCAAGTAGATAAATTAAAAACAACTTTTTTCTGCCCCCTCTCATGCCCAGGAACAGATCCAGATAAATTATTCAAAGCTCACTCAAGTCGCACATAGAAACAAAGTCAACAAAAAAGTGGACAGATCTATTTATATGCTTCGAAAACAGGCGCCAGCGCCGTTTACGCTTCGAAAATAATTTTGTCCCCTTTTTCGTTCTTGGAAAAAAATGGGACAGATTTATTTAAGAACTGAGCAAACAAATAAATCTGTCTCCTTTTTCGCGCGTTGCGAGCCGAGGTACATCAACAGGCGCAGGTTCTGGAGTAGATTTGTGGGGATCCCTCAGGGTCTGCCCCCTATTTCCACCTAAAAACCTCGTTAGAATTCACGTGATGATAAATTCTTTCCATAATTTCATCCAATACATCCCCTTCGAGCTGCCGATCTTCTATCATCCGAAAATCCATCATCAGATGATCTTTCACGTTTTTCATCCCTTTACTATCTTTCGCCCTTAAGATATTTCTAACTTTATTAAGATAGACATAACAAGTATTTGTATCCTCCCCCAGTTGATCTAGAGCCAAAAATAGCTCATCGACCATTTCAGAAAGCTGTGAAATTAATTCCTGATTAGTATCTGAAAACACCATTTTATTTACCCCGACTCACTTGATCTTGAAACGCAGCCTTAAATTCATCAAGTGTATAAACCACACCTGTTTTCCCATCTCTAACAGACTTAACCCAATCCATAGGATAATTTCTAGGTAGCAATACTTGATCCGCCCCACCTCGATACTTTGGCGTCAAACTAGATGACGGCTGCTGACCAACGGCGCCAATATTTAGCTTCTGACCAGCTGGTATTTCTATTTCGGCCTCAAATCGACTACTACTCCACTTAGGATAAACAGCAGTCTCTTGTCGCCCAGCATTTTTAACAGTAGAAGCAAACCCACCATCCAACTTGGCTTGAGCTGCCCCTCCACCAAACTTCCTATACAAAATAACTGACTCAGTTGTTTCAGCCGTAACATACTGGCCATTTCGGAATGTTTCAATCGTACCCGGTCGTAATTTTTCTGTTTCCAGCAGCCTGACCTTGTCATCAATTAGGGTGCCGATTGAAGGACGCACTAAATTGTTGTTTTGAACAAGATACCCACCCTGCGCCGCACTCGCCTGGCCTGTTCCTTTTGCACCCCTAGCTACCCCGGACCCCGCAACGTTTAGCGTCCCCATCACAATATTGCCAGCTGCCGCCCACGCGTCTCCTTTATAGGCCTGTACCCCACCATACGCGATCTGAAGCGCTCCGCTTTCGGCGGAGAGCAGGCGGATACCCGCACCCAAACTGCCGCTCATCACATACAGTGCAGGAGTCCCAACATCAGCGAGCTCTTGGTAGTTCTGGTTGATACGCAGCGTGCCAAGTGAACCGAGATACAGCTGCTCATTTTGACCCAACGGACGATTCATCTGATCAGAGATCCCGCCCGGGTACAGCCTATCCAATGAAGCCTGCTTATCCGCACTGTAGCTCGCATAAGCAACGGTATCGCTTTGCTTTAACGGCACTCTTCGTGTCATCGCATTGATTTTTGCTTGCGCCGCTTCTGGGCCATAAGCATCTATCAGGGCGTAGGCATACTCCTGCAGGTAGGCGTTGAGCTGTGCCTTGTCAGCATCGGACATCGTGTCACTGTGCCGACGATAACGTTCCATCAGCGCATTTGAAATGTGATCCAACTTATCCAGTTCGACCAGCTTCTTGGCAACCGAGACGCGGGTATCTCCGCTTAACCTTTGCTGCCGTAGTTGATCCAGCAACGTCTGATCAGCAGGGCTCAGGAAATTGTTTTCTACCGCATTTTTCCCGACCTGAGCCGACGCCACGGCAGACAGAGCATCCTTGCCTGTGACTGCTCCGCCAACGCCGGCAGCCAATGTAGCTAATGCAGAAATGGTTTGTTTCTGCTCTTGCGTCAGCTCTTCGTCGCTGAGTCCGCCATAGAGTTCTTCTCTGATAAGGCGTGCTGTTACCTCGGCAGCGACCGCGCCAGTCGCCCCCGCTAAAGCAGAATTGCCACCTGCTCTCGCGATTACTGCACCTAGAACCGCATGAGCCATCAAGTTGGCTGTTGCGTCCCCATCGGTCATGTCCTTGACCGTTTGCGCCAGATAGGGCGCCGCCGCCCCCCCTATAGCGCCGCCAATATTTCCACCGATTAATCCTTGAACGATTGCGGACACCGCCTGGCTGGCTTTTTGGAAACTGCTGCCAACGCCATAGTCACTCTGAACCTGTTTGGCGACTTGCTCGCGGCTCGGATCAGCAACTCCGTTGTCGAGTAACTTCTGGCGCGCCGCCTTAAAGGCCTCACTATTCTGATCTTTCGCCTCGTCGATCTTAGCCGCCGCGACTGCATCTCCAACTCCCTTCACCAACTCCACCGAGCTCCGTGAGAAAAGTGGACAGACCACGCGCTATAGAAAAATTTCATTTATGAAAATAACGTAACCCACCCCACCTCCCGTCTCTTTTCTCAGGGTTTCAGCGCACTCAATAACTTCCAGCACTATCATCAGCAAACGATAGCCAAGACGCAGCAACACAACCGAAAACCTCATCGCTGGTGCGAGCTTGCAGTTCTATAATCGCCCGTCTTGCATCAGCAATTAACCAGCCCGTCGAGTTCAATGTCAGCCAGGCATAGTCCAAACGACCCGCCGACATAAAACTTTCGAATAGCGTCGTTTTTACCTGAGCAGGATCAAACCAGCCAGGCAAATTCGCGCTCTCTGGCATTCGCATATTCTTATTGAGAACCTCAAAGGAACAGCTAGTTTCCCACCAGTTCCCTCTGGAAAACTCACTGGGAAAGTCTCCCATATATGGATTGCCGTCATAGGAAATACAGTCAAGAGGGGTTAATGTTCTAAACAGCTCTGCCTTGGGAAACCCCTTTGGATCGTCACCTGTTTTCAGAGAGACCGCATCAAGTTCCGATAAGCTTTCAAGCCCTACCCTCGCCGCAAACTGTTCAAGATCTAACGTCACCCCATCATCCAAACTGATCGCCATCATCGCGATTACTCCAAACAATTGTGAAGGAGTTCTGGCGATCTCAGTCGTCATGCGATCGGAGCTTACGAACATCTTTACAAAACAAGGCTCCCGCTCCACGAACCAGTGCTTCCAATATCCAATATAGGTAGGACGAGAGCCGTCACTCCAGATTGGGACCAGCGCAGGTGGAAAACCAAACCATTGAGCAGGTGCCTCTAGAGTGCAAATAGGTGACCTGATTCTTCCGGCAGCACACGCTACCACTGCATCCGACAGACTGAGAGCTTTAAGCGCGGTTTCAAAGTTCATGTTCTTACCGTTTTGGTGCCAGAGGAGTGGACCATTCAGGAATTTCTATTCTGTGCAAAGGTGAGATGGGGCCAACCCAAATATTGGTGGTCTCGCTAGTTTGCTGGTGGATCAGAAGGTGGGCCTCGCGTGAAGGTACGGGCACCAAGTGTCGGGGGTCAACGATCTGTGTTGGGAAATCCGTTTTGCCGAAATTCCAGTGATGAACTTGTGCGA
Source organism: Pseudomonas lini (assembly GCF_964063345.1). Lineage (NCBI taxonomy): Bacteria > Pseudomonadati > Pseudomonadota > Gammaproteobacteria > Pseudomonadales > Pseudomonadaceae > Pseudomonas > Pseudomonas lini. The sequence continues at coordinate 4,745,080 of NZ_OZ061318.1, read as the reverse complement.
TTTCTTGTCCGGCATTGCGGGCGGATTTAACAAAGCGGCTATTAACGGCACTGAATGCATCCTCCAGTATTTGCTGGCTGGGATTTTGTCCGCTGGCAAGGGTATCAAGGTATCGCGTATATCCATTAGGACGGCTGGCGCTAGCAGCGGAACGCATCGCATCGTTCCACATCTTAAGCGATTGAGGGTCGTCCGCAACGGTTGAAAAGCCAAAACTTTGGGGGGTGAGGCGGACTACCACCTCATCACTGGCAACCGTTCCACTCCCGGTTTTCCCTAAAGCGCTCCCCAACATCTCTGAGGTGATTTTTTTCCCCGTCTGCGTTTCAATCACCATCAAAGCGCGAGCATCACTCAGCTGCTCCGCACTTAACTTGGCAGCACCTCCCACCACAAGCCCCGCGGGCAAGGCCTCACTGGCGGCCATTTCCGCTAGCCACACTGTCGTTTCGTTGGCGCACAAAACTGGGTTAGCCGAGCAAGCCCGAGCAGCAGCTTGAGCGACGGCGATTACTTCAGGTGTCGCGACGGCACCGACCGTCGCAGCTAACATGGCACCGGAAACAAGCACACCACCTTCTGCCGTCTGTTTCGCAATGTCGGCTTTACAAGCGCTGTCACACCCCTTTACGTCAGCAAGCCAGAACCCAAGATCGCCACCAGCCATCATGCCCATAGCATTGTTCTCGACGGCATTTCTGGCCGCTCCGGCGCCTGCTACGGCATTCGCAGAATCCCCTCCAACGAGCCCTCCTGCCAAGCCACCGGCCATCGTCGAAAGCGCCGAAATCATTTCCTTATCAGCTTCACTCAGTTGATCACGGCTTTTCCCTGGAAAAAGCTTATTAGCAATCAACTCACCGAGGCTTGCTCCTGCTGCCCCTGCAAGCGCCGAACCCTGCTGAGTTTTAGCCAATACAGCACCCAGCACGGCATGCGCCATCAAGTTCGCAGCGTCATCTCCTTCTGTCAGCTGTTTCACAGCCTGAGCCAGGTAAGGCGCTGCGCCCCCACCCACGGCAGCTCCAATATCTCCACTGAGGATACCCTGGACAATCCCAGTTACTGCCTGGCTGGCTTTTTGGAAACTGCTGCCAACGCCATAGTCACTCTGAACCTGTTTGGCGACTTGCTCGCGGCTCGGATCAGCAACTCCGTTGTCGAGCAACTTCTGGCGTGCCGCCTTAAAGGCCTCACTATTCTGATCTTTCGCCTCGTCGATCTTAGCCGTCGCGACCGCGTCCCCTACTCCTTTCACCAATTCGATCGAGCTTTTCACCAGCTCGACGCGCTCGTTCATCGCCTCTTCGTCAGGCTTGTCCAGATGCTCGTTGGCATTTTTCGTATCGCGATTCAGGCCGACAGTATCCTGAGCTCCCTCTGGATTACGGACGATGATCGTGCCTTCGCTCACCGCACTGCGTGTGTGGCTCTTGTCGGATTCGCTTAGAGCGATACCGTACAAGCCGCCCACCGAGGCGGTTGCGCCAGCGCCACCGTAACTGGCCGATACGCTGATACCTGCAGACTGAGCCTCGATTTCGCTGACGTTCTTGATATCGCGCGCGATGAGCCGGTCAGTGATCAACAGGTTTTTGTCCGCCGAGGCGTCGCTGGCAATCACACCACCTTCCAAGGTGGTGGTTTTGCCGACATCGACGGTGTAGCCACCCGTTCCGGCGAAGAGACCGGTCTGGTCCGTGACGCCTTTGTATTCGCTGTTCATGTTGCCGGCAGCCAGGTTGGCTGAAGCAGCGACAGGTGTGCCATAGCAGATCGGTGGGATGCAGATGCTGGCACCGAAACCGCCGCTACCCTGCTTGCTCTTCTGATCCTGGGTGTCCTGACGGGAAATGATGTTGAGGTTGCCATCGATCAGCGCGTTGATTTCATCAGCGCGAACCTGAGCGCCCGCCAGCGTCGTGTCACCACCGCTGCGCAGCAACAGCGAACCGGTCTCTACCGTACTGTTGACCTGCGTGACGGAACTGCCGTTACCCATACCTTTTGCGAGTTGGGCACCGAGGTCCAGGGTGAAGCCGTTCTGCTGGCCAATGTTGAAGCTGGCGCCAATAGCGGTTCTGTTGTTGCTGTTATGATTGGACCACTCAGCGGTGTTTTGCGCGCTCTCCAGGATGATGTTGTTGTTGGCAAGCAACGACATGTTGGCCGCTTTGAGGCTGCTGCCGATGACGTGCAAATCACCATCGTTTTCCGCCGCGTTGCCATTGGCAATGATGGACAAGTTAGTACCTGCATTGAGGGTACTTTGCTTGGCGGTCTGGCTGGTGTAGTCGCTGGTGCTTTTGCTGTGGGTATTGGCCAGCTCGGTGCCGATTTTGATCAGCGAGCCATTGCTTGCGGTGCCGCCCTGTTTGTCGGCGAAGCCGGTTTTTTGGGCATTGGCGTCTGAAGCCATTCCCCCGAGGTTGTACGCCGCGAGGGCGGCCTGGGCCAGTTTCACAGCCTTGAGCCGAGGATCATCCGCATCCTTTGCGGCCTCGACCGACGAGCGAATGGTTTTAGCCGTATCGATGATCGCACCACCGATGACGCGACCTACGGCCAAGCTGTTGGCTTTATCAACGGTGCCTTGCGTTGCCGTTTCCATGCCCGCAGCGATGGTGACGTTCGAGCCGCGCAGGCTCATGTCCTTGGTGCTGACCAAGTCACTGGCGATGACATTGAGGTCTGCACCGGCGACGAGGCTGACGTTGCCTTTACTAGAGCCAATGGTGCTGCCGGTCAGGGTGGTTTGCGATGCCGTGCCGTTGTGTTTCTGGTCGCTGATCGACAGGTGCTGGTTGCCCGTGATGTCGTCAAGACCCAGGTTGTTACCCGTCAATACGCCCGTAAAGTCGCGGTTTTTCTCCTTGTGCATTTGAGTGCGGGAGAAGGTGTTTTCTGCCGCGTCGATGGTCAAGTCGCGTCCCGCACGCACTGCCAGGTCGTTGGTGCTGACCAAAGCCGAGCCGGTGACGGTGGCATCGCGTTTGGCGCTGACGGCGATGGTGTCGCCAGAGATCAGGCTACCCACGGCGGTGGTCTGAGTTTCAGCCAACTGATCCTGGACCTTGCTCGACTTGAACCCACCCCAACTACTCTTGCTTTGGCTGCGCTCATGGCGCGCGCTATTGGAGTCGGTAACCGCGACGATTTCCACGTCATTGCCGGCACCCAATCCGACGCTGCCTTTTTCGGAAGAGACATCGCTGCCCTTGATCACCAGATCATTGCCGGCGGTCAGTACGTTGTTGCCTCCGGACGTGACCGAGCTGGCAACGTTGGTGACAGAGCTTGTTTCGTCGAGACGGAACTTCTTCCCGGAAGAAGACTTCTTGGTCTTGCTATAGAAGCTGTAATCCGAATCCTCAGCCGATTGCAGCAGCAGATTCGAACCCGCTACCAGATAAGCCTCATCCCCAGCGTTTACCCGGCTCGCAATCAGCCCCAGATCCTTCCCCGCACTCAACGCCACATTCCCACCTGCCGTCACGACAGTGGAAACCTGGTTCACATGATCCTCCTGAGCCTTGACCTTCTTGCTCTTGCCATACGAATGCTGTTCATCCGCCGCCGACGCCAGGGTCAGGTCGCCGACAGCGCTCATGCCCACATCACGCTTGGCCTCGATCTGGCTAGCAACCACCTTGAGGTCGCCGCCCGCAGTGGCCTGAAGATCCCGCCCAGCAGTAACGCTGGAGCCATGCTGAGTGATGTTCGAATCGCGATGATTGGCGCCCCGAGTGTTGCTGTCCGATTGCTCGGCGGCAGTGATCTTCAGGCCCCGGGCAGCGCGTAATGTGGTGTCGTTACCGCTCTTGAGCACACCACCGGTGTTGGCGATGTCCCGCCCCGCGCCCAGCGTCAGGTCATTGCTGGCCTCGATCCGCGCCGCGTTGTCGGTAAAGTCGCGTTGTTCGGTCTTGTAGCCGGTGCTGCTGGCGTGGCGGGTGATGGTGCGTTCATTGCTCACGTCACCGGCCAGGGCGACGACGTTGACATCCCGCCCAGCAATAATGCCGCCGGCCCGGTTAGTGAGGTTATTGCTCGCCAGCGCCTCAAGCCGATTGCCCGCTTCCAGCAAGCCGCTGTTAACCAGACTGTCGCCAGCCGTGGCCCTCAGGTTGCTGGAGGCGCGCAGGGTGCCAACGTTGTTCAGGTTTTTACCGGCGATCAGGCTCACATCGGCGCCCTGGATCAACGCGCCATTGGCCGCCAGGCGGTGATTGGCCTGGGCCATGTACAACACCGGTACCAGAACCTGTTCGTTGTTCACGGTCCGGGTTTCCATCCAGACGATATCGTGGGTCAGGGCCGCGACCTGTTCGGCGGTCAGACTGACGCCCAGGGACAGGTGGAGGGCGTCCTTGCTGGCGATGGCGTTGTTCATCAGGTACTTGAACATGCCGTCGTCGGAGGTCTGGCCGTCGAGGAAACGTTGGCCGGTGCGGGCGATCACCGCCTGTTGGATCAGGCGTTGTTCGTAGAAGCCATCCCCCAGGCGCTTGGCGGCGAGGTCCGGATCGTAGCCCAGGTTTGTCAGCAGGTAATCCGAGCTCATGAACCGGCGCATGTCGGTCAGCGCCGGGTTGGTCTCGATCAGGTACTTGTGCGGATTGGACCTGATCGACCTGTCAGCCAGCCCGCGCACCTGCAGCAGGCCGGCGCCCTGGGTCGGCGTGGTCGAGCCGTCGCCGCTCATACGGAACAGGCCGTTTTGCCCGGTTGGCAAGTCAAAACCCGGCAAGGCCAGCGGATCGACCTGCTGTTGGGTCAGGTTCGGGGCTAGCTGCCGATTGACGCTGATGCGGGTCGAGAAGGCATTGTCGGACTGGGTGTCGGTACGCGGCCCGGCGCCGACGTAGTTGTAGCCGCCACGCACGACGCGGTTGTCGACGTTGCCCTGGGTGCGGATATCGACCGCGCCGCCAGCCTGGATAATGGCCGCGTAGGTCTGGCTATCGGTGGAGGCCGTTTGAGTGCGAAGCGAAGGGATTTCGCGCTCGGTCATGCCGATGAAGCGGCTCATCGCCGCTTCGAGGCCGCCCAGGTCGTTGGCGTTGTAACCGGGGCTCTGCAGCCAGTATTTGTTGGTGAAGTCATTCGCGGCGGCGCGCCAGCCACCCGGGCTGCGCGTGCGCTCAGAACGGAAGGTACGCGAGGTTTCGATCTCGCCGGTCTCAATGCCGATGTTGTTCAGGCTGACCAGATTGGCGGTCAATGCACCGCCGACGCCGATGCTGCTGCTCCGGTTGGTCAGGGTGTCGCCCTGGATATCCAGGTTGCCGCCGGTGGTGACGCTGGAGGCCGCGCTGGCCGCGGTGACTTCGAACTTGTCGCGCTGGACGATCTGCCAGACGTGGTTTTCCTTGCCACCGCTGCAATCACCGGCATTGACCCCTTCGATACAGGCCACTTCCCTAATCGAGGCGGTGTAGATGCCCGCGTCGTGGGTGGTCAAGACCTCGCGGACGTTGTCGATGGTGCTGGCCGCCAGACGCATATTGCCGTCGCTTTGCAGCGAGCCGGAACTGTTGAGGATGCTGCGGGCACGGGTGCCGAGGCCGTCGCGATCAATGCTCAGATCACCCAGGCTGTAGATATCGGCATAACGATTAGTCAGGCTATCGACACGCAGGCTTGTATTGCCGCCACTGAAAATCAATCCGCGCTGGTTGAGCAGGGCGCCGGTCGATACGCCCAGTGCCTCGGCACTGCCCAGCGTGCCGTAGTTGTTAATCGCTGCGGCGCCGATGCTCATGTCGGCCGCCGAGGTCAGGCGTCCGTAGTTGTTGAGTACACCATCGACCCGGACGGTCGTGGTGCCCCCGCCAGCGATACTGCCGTTTTTTTCCAGATTGATCAGCGCGGCCTTGAGCCCCAGGGTACCGAGACTGCTCAAGCGGCCGCTGCCTGCATATTCGCCGGTCAGTTGCAGGTCGATGGCTCCATCGCTGCCGATCAGTCCGTCGACACGCCAATCGATACCACGGCCCACCATGCTGTCAGTACTGAGCAACTTGCCCGTGGCAGTCTGGGTCAAGTGGTCGACATCCACGACCAGGTGTCCGGCCTGGATCTCGGTGCTGTTTGTCCAGCTGTCGGCCTTCACGTTCAAGTTGCCGTAGGTCACCAGACGGCCACCGGCCTTCCCCAGGTTGGCCTGGCTGATGCCAAACAATCCCAGGCCGGTGTGCAACAGCTTGCCGCCCACGTTCTGGATGCTGCCGGTGTCCAGGCCCACATCCTGGCTGGCGGTTTCCAGGGTGCCATCACTGTTATCGAACAGGCCACCGATGTTGAACGTCGTAGTGCTGTTCTTGCCCAGTGTGCGCAGTTGGCCTTTATGGTTGCTCAGACTGGCGGCGAGAATATCCAGGCTGTCCTGGCTTTCGATAATGCCCGCGTTGTTGTTCAGTGCGCCCGAAAGGTCAAAGTCGATGCGATTGGCACTGACCTGCCCGCCGCTGCTGTTGTCCATATCCCGGCCAATGACCCGGACCTTGCCCGTGGCATATATACCGCCGTTGCGATTATTGATATCCGCAGCCGCGTTGCTGATCACGACATCGCCGGCTTGTGCGGCCAGGCGCCCGCCGTCGTTGAACAGCCCAGCCAAGGCTTTGATGTTCAGTCCTTGAGCCTGGATCGTGCCGCCCTGACGGTTCACGTCATAGCCGTTTTTCAGCACACCCGTGGCCCGCGCCTCCAGCGCGGCCTTGACGCTGGACAGCACGCCACCCCGGTTGTCCAGGTTGGTCGCGAAGACATTCAGGTTGGCGTCCCGGGCGATGATGCTGCCGCCCTGGTTATCGATATCGCCCGATACATCCACGGTTACCAGGCCCTTGCCTTGCAGCGTGCCCCTGGCGTTGTCCAGGCTGGCGGCATGGAGCTCGACGCCGGCACTGCGGCTGGCGATCAGGCCCTTGTCGGCGTTGTTTACCTTGCCTGTCGCCGTGACCAGCAGCTTGCCATTGGCAGCTACAGTGCCTTTGTTGCTGTTGTCCAGGCTGCCAGTGCGCACGCTCATGACGCCTTGGCTGGACAACTCGCCGCCCTGGTTATTGATTACGCCCTTGTTGGTGATGTCGAGATTTTTGCCGGCCATGACCAGGCCGGTCAGGTTGTCCAGGCTGCCGAGGATCAGGGTCGCGCTGTTCAGGCTGGATAATTCGCCTGCATTGTTTTCCAGATGGCCCAGGTTGGCAGTCAGAATGCCCTGGCTATTGATCAGGCCACCTTGGGCGTTCAGTACCTGGTTGGCGTTCAGATGCAGTTCGGTGTTGCCAAGAATTCGGCCTTTGTTGCGGTTATCCACAACGTTGGCTGTGACCATGGTCTTGCGCTGCCCACTGAGCGTACCGCCCTGGTTGTTCAGCGCAGCGGTGGTCGTGACATTCAGGTCGCGACTGGCAACCACCGTTTTGCCGCCGTTATTCAGCTGTTTTGCAGTAAGAGTGATATCGCCCGATGTGTTGCGGCTGTTGTCGGCATTGACCCCGGCTTCGATGATGCCGTTGTTGCTCAGCGTGCCGCCGCTGTCCAGGCGAATGCTGTCGCGCGCCACCAGGTTGTTGTGGCTGGTCAGGTCGCCTTGGGTCTGGACGTGCAGGGTGGTGCCGGCATAGACCGGTCCCCGGGCGTCGAGGCTAGCGGCTTTGACGTTAATGGCACCGGCAGTAGTAGCAGTCTCGGCCAAACTCAAATGACCGTTGGCATCCAGCTGGATATCACCGCCACTGGCGACCATCTTGCCATCGAGTTTTACGCCGACCCCCGCCTCCGTGCCCACCAGTTTGATCGACCCGGCGTACATGCCACCGAGAGCCGAAGAGTCGATGGCCAACCCCGGTTTGGCGCTGCCGTCATCGGGGCGTGCGGTCGTGTTGAGGGTGTCGGCGTTGACGTCGTTACGCCCGGCGATGATGGTCAGATTCTTGGCCTGGATCTCGGCGTTGATCCTGGCGCTGCGGGTGATGATTTCGAAGCGGTCGACGTTGCTGGCGTTCAGCCCGTCGCCTTCGATGGCGATGCTACCCTGATCGACCTGAAAGCGATCCAGCCGACCGTTATCCAGCACCGGTTTGCCGGTGGTCAACGTGACTCGCGGGGTGTTGATGAAGCCGCAACCGTTGCAGCTGATGCCGTACGGGTTGGCGACGATCACTCGCGCCGATTGCCCCGCGACTTCGGTATAACCGCGCAACTGGCTGGGATTGCCGCCATTGACTTCGTTGAGGATGGTTTGCGCGGCGGTGCCGTTGAGGTTCCGGTTACCGAGGATGATCCCGCCCAGTTGTGTGGGCTGGGCGGCGTTAGTGGCGTTGTTGAGGATCACGCCGTTGTTGCCAACGTTGTAATCCTTGAACTGGTTGTGGGACAGGCCACTGCCGTTGGGCTTGGCGATGTTGACGATGGGCACGCCATTGCCGGCCTGGCCGAGGCTGGTGCCCGGCGCGCTGACCACGATGCCGTCCGCCTGGGCCCACATCGGTTGCCAGAACATGACATTGGCCAACAGGAACGCAAGGCCGCGCTTGGGCATGCCCCAGAAGTGCTCGCGTTTTTTGACCGCAGCAGAGGGCTGGCCAGCGAGGAAGGCGTAGTGGCGAACGTCCATGATCGAATCTCGTTTAAAGCAGAATTTAGAGGAAGAAATCCACGCGGAAGTAGATCGGCGCTTCGCGCTCGCTCAGGGCATCCGGGCGTTCCAGGGAATGGGCGAAAGTGACGCTGGCGCTCAGGTGCTCACCACGGGCAAACAACTCCAGCGAGTTGCTCGACATGCGCCCGTGCTGATCGCCGTTGTAGCGATCGCCACGAATCACGCCCTGGTCGTAACCGAGGCTGGTGCCGTATTCGGCGAACACCGGGCGTAGCCATTCCAGTGTCACGGGACGGCTCCAGCGCAGATCATTGCGCCAGTAGCCACCGCTGTCGCCGGACAAGGACTGGTCCTTGTAACCACGGATCGACGATTGCCCGCCCAAGCTCATGCGCTGCGGGCTGAACAGCACGTCTTCGCTGCGCTGGCCGGTCATCAGGCTGCTGAAACTGAAGGACTCGCCACCCAGCACAAAGGGCTGCAGATAGCTGAGGGTGGCGGTGTATTTGCGATAGCGCGCATCCGGCAGCCCAGGCCCCGGCTCGTGATCGCCCTGGGCGTCAAGAGCACCGATGCCGTTTTGCAGGCCCAGGTCGAGGTTGACGAAGGCATTGCCAACCCGTCGCCCATGGTTGATGCCGAACTGCGCCTCGCTGATGCGATTGCTGCTTTCAGCGAGTTTGCTGTCTTCAATGAAGTTGTTGGTGCGCAGGTAAGCCAGCCCGGTGTTGAGCGAGGTTTTGCTCACCGAATCGCGATGGATCACCCGCTCCAGGCGCAACTGATGGTTCTGGCTATCACCGCTCTGCTTGAAATTGAAGCCGTTGGCCTGGCCCAGCGCCCGGTACTCGCTCTGGCTGTAGGTGTAGCTCAGGTTCCACCAGCCAAAGGGCAGGTTGTAATAGAGCATGCCATTGCGCGAGGTTTTCTGATGGTCGCTGATGGCATCGTGGCCGCCGCGCAAGGCCAATTGATCGGCCAGGCCCAAGGGACTGTCCCAGTCGAAGGCGGTGCCCCATTGCTGCTCGCCAGTACTCTTCTGGCCATCGTTATGCCGCGACAAGCCGACGCGCCAGGGTTTCTGCGGGGTGTTTTTGACCAGCACTTCGCTGCCACCGATGTTCTGCCCCGGCGTCAGCTCCATCTGCGCATCGTTGGATGGCAAACGGTTCAGTTGATCGACCATCTGTTCGATCTCCCGCAGGTTGACCAAGTCGCCGGCCTTACCGGGAAACGCCATCGCTAACTCGCGGTCCGACAGTTTGCTGTTTTCGGCGCCTTTCAAGCCTTCGAGTCGCCCTTCCACTACCAGCACACTCAAATGCCCGCCGGACAAATCCTGCTGCGGTAGATAAGCGCGGCTGGTGACCAGGTCTTTTTCGAGATAGTGGTTGGTGATGACCTTGAGCAACTGGTTAAGCTGCGGCACGCCCAGGCACTGGTTGAGAAAGGGCTTGAGCAGGCGTTGACGCTCGCCCTCGGACAGGGCATCGGCGCCCTTGAGCTCAATGGTCTTGATCGGGAAGCAACGGCTGTCGGTAGGGGCCGTCGGCTGGGTAGGCTTCGCCTCCTTGCCGGGCAGGTCCTTGAGCTCCTCAAGACGTCGGCGCTGTTCTTCGAGCAGGCGGTCCTGACGCTCACGGATCAGGTCCGTGTCACCGGGGGTTGGCGCAGCATAGGCGAGCGTTAGCGGAGAGAGGCACAGCAAAGCCAGGCACAACCTCGCCCAATGGGCGGGTGAGAACATGTTCGATCCCTCGATACGGAAATGACAGCAAGCTCGCGAGCGGACGAATAGCCATATACCGGCTTACTCCCACCAAACACTCACGTTGCTGATGCGCAAAACTACGCGCACACCAGACCCCGCATATCGTTTTCGGTTCAAGAGAGCGGAAACTTTCTTACAAAAAAAAGAGACGTATCTCACAGGACGCGTCTGAAATTACGACAGAAACGACTTTTCAGACTGAACAAGGCCGATCTTTTCACGGCGGCTGAGCTGCCGCTCCAGGCGTGACATTTGAATTGGTGGCAGGGATGTAGAAGGGATGATTTCAAAACGCAAGAAGGTTCTGCTGCGATCACGGTCGTACACGAATACCCAAGAGCCCGCCATCAAGCGGGCCTTTCTGTACCTGATTTGCTCATGCCAACAGTGCCGTATCGCCTCAAAACAGCATGGCTTGAGTAGTACAATCGAGTAGTACAACCGGAAAACAAAAAGCCCCGTAGCTTATTCAGCTACGGGGCTTTTCTATGTATGGCGGAGAGATAGGGATTCGAACCCTAGGTACCGGTGAAGGTACAACGGATTTCGAATCCGTCCCATTCGGCCACTCTGGCATCTCTCCAACGGCGCGCATCATAACAACACTTTTGCCGGAAGCGAACCCCCTAAGCGAAATTTTTCCGTGCTATCAGATGCTTGCGTCGATTACAGCGGTACGCCCAGACGGTTGGCGACTTCTTCGTAGGCTTCGATGACGTCACCGAGGCCCTGACGGAAGCGGTCCTTGTCCATTTTCTTGCCGGTGGCCTTGTCCCACAGACGGCAGCCGTCCGGGCTGAACTCGTCGCCCAGGACGATGGAGCCGTCGGAGAACACGCCGAATTCCAGTTTGAAGTCGACCAGCAGCAGGCCAGCGTCGTCGAACAGTTTGCTCAGGACTTCGTTGACCTTGAGCGACAGTTCTTTCATGCGAACCAGTTGCTCGGCGGTGCCCCAACCGAATGCCACGACGTGGGATTCGTTGATGAACGGGTCGCCCTTGGCGTCGTCCTTCAGGAACAGTTCGAAGGTGTAAGGGTTGAGCTTCATGCCTTCTTCGACGCCCAGACGCTTGACCAGGCTGCCGGCGGCGTAGTTACGCACGACGCACTCGACCGGGATCATGTCGAGTTTCTTCACCAGGCATTCGTTGTCGCCCAGCAGTTTGTCGAATTGAGTCGGCACGCCGGCTGCTTCGAGTTTCTGCATGATGAAGGCGTTGAACTTGTTGTTCACCATGCCTTTGCGGTCGAGCTGCTCGATGCGCTTGCCGTCGAACGCCGAGGTGTCGTTGCGAAACAGCAGGATCAAGCGGTCAGCGTCATCGGTCTTGTAAACCGATTTGGCTTTGCCGCGGTAGAGTTCTTCACGTTTTTCCATGATGGGCTCCGCTTGCTAAGTAGGTGGGCTAGGCGATGTGTCGCCAGTCGAGCCCTGAATCTTGATCGGCCAGTTGCAGCCAGTCCGGGTCGCACCCGAGGGTGTCGACAAAACATTGCCGGGCCAGCTGCGGCAGGTTGTTCTTGCTGCTCAGATGGGCCAGGACCAGATGTTGCAGGCCCTGCCAGCCCAACTCGGCCACCAGGAATGCCGCCTGATGGTTGTTCAAATGTCCCAATTCACCGCCCACCCGCTGCTTGAGAAAGTACGGGTAATGACCGCGAGCCAGCATGTCACGGCAATGGTTGGACTCGATCATCAATGCATCGAGATCCCGGTAGCCATCCAGCACCGTGTTGCAATACGAGCCCAGGTCGGTCAACAGGCCGAAACGCCGCTGACCGTCGCTGAAGACATACTGCGTCGGCTCCTGCGCATCATGCGCCACGGCAATGACGCCGATGCTCAGGTTGCCGATTTGCAGTTGCTCGCCGCCAGCCAGAAAGCCTGCGGGTTCAATCGGTTTGCGCATCCCGCGCAGGGTCCCGCGACTGAGGTAGACAGGCAGATTGTAACGCCGAGACAGCAAACCCACGCCATGCACATGGTCGGCATGTTCGTGGGTCACGAGTATCGCGCTCAGCTGCGAAGGGTTCACACCCAGTCGCAGCAGGCGTTTTTCGGTTTCCCGCAGGGAGAAACCACAATCCACCAGTACATACGTGTCATCGCTGGCTATCAGCGTGCCGTTCCCTTGGCTACCGCTGCCGAGAACGGCAAAACGCATGTGATCAGCCCAGGTTGTCCTGAATCACGCTCAACACCTTACGCGCCACATCAGCTGGCGCCACGGTGTTGATGTTTTTCTCGACGGTGACTTGGACGTTCTCGCCAACCTTGCTCAGGCGAACCTGATAACGCTCGGCGCGAGCTTCAACTTCTTCCTTGCTCGGCGCGCTGCCGAACAGGCTGCTGAAGAAGCCAGGCTTCTCGTCTTTCTTCTCGGCTTTTTCGGCGAGGTTGATGTAGTACAGGCCCAGGCTGCGGTTGATGTCTTCAACACGCCATTCGCCTTGCTCCAGCGCACGACCGACACTCGACCAGGCACGATCCAGATCGGAACCGACGTTGAGCACCGGGTTGCCGCTGCCATCTTCGGTCAGGCTGACACGACTTGGCGTATCGAAATCACGAGAGGCCAGCATGGAGACCGAACCGCCCTTCTCCGAGGTGCGGCTCATGCTCGCGAGCATGTCGTCGACCAGTGCTGCGTCCAGGCCGGTGTTGACCGAACGATTGGTGAAATCCACATTGGCGGTGCTGCCGGCAGGACGCTCGGCGCTGACCACGTAGACTTCACTGGTGTTGCGCTGCACGCCCGGCTCGATACGCACCCGCACACGGCTTTCACTGTCGGCGCCGACACCGGCCGCGCTCAGACGCTTGGCCATTGCTGCGGACAGTTCGTCGGAATGCTGCCAGGTGGTGGTGAATTCACCGGTTTGCGGGCGTTGCTCATCCAGACGGAAACCGTTGTCCTGGAAGAACTGCACGGCCACGGGCCAGACTTCGGCCGGCGGGGTCTGAGCCAGGATCGAACGCGAGTCGCCGCTCTTTTGCAGAGAGTAGGCACTGGCGTCAGCCGATGCCGACAGCGGTTGTGGACGAGGCACGATGTATTCGCCCTTGGCGGTGTCGTCGGCCACGTTGCGCGGGATCGGCAACAGCGGATCCAGACGCTTGGCGGTGCTGACCTCTGGTGGCAGTTGCATCGGTGCAGTCTGTTGCGCTTCCAGGTAATCGCTACCACGGTCACGGAAGTAACCTTCCGGGCCCCAGATCCATCCGCAGCCACTGGTGCTGGAGATAATCAAGGCAAGTGCGGAAAGTCCGGCCATTCGCTTCATGCGTAGTACTTCCTCAATTAAACCAGGACGCCGGACTGGCGCATGGCCTGTCGCAGCGGTTCGTGACAGGCAGCACTGAGCCAGGTGAGCGGCAGACGGATACCGTCCGGCATCAAGCCCATTTCATGCAGAGCCCATTTCACGGGGATAGGGTTGGATTCGATAAACAGGGTTTTATTGAGCGGCATCAGCTTTTCGTGGATCGCTCGGGCTTTGACGGCATCGCCGGCCATGGCCGCGGCGCACAGGTCGCTCATGGCACGCGGTGCGACGTTGGCGGTCACCGAAATGTTGCCCTTGCCACCCAGCAGCATCAGCTCGACCGCAGTTGCGTCGTCGCCGGAATAAACCAGGAAGTCGCTGCTCACGCCGGCCAGGATGTCCTTGGCGCGCTGCAGGTCACCCGTGGCTTCCTTGATGCCGATAATGTTTTTCACGGTCGACAGGCGGATCACCGTCTCGGCCTGCATGTCGCATGCGGTACGGCCCGGCACATTGTAGAGAATCTGCGGGATGTCGACGGCTTCGGCGATGGCCTTGAAGTGCAAGTACAGGCCTTCTTGCGTCGGCTTGTTGTAATAAGGGGTTACCAGCAGGCACGCGTCGGCGCCGGCGTTCTTCGCGTTGGTCGTCAGTTCGATCGCTTCGCGCGTCGAATTGGCGCCCGTACCGGCGATTACCGGAATACGCCCTGCAACCTGGGCAACCACGCGACGAATCACTTCGATGTGCTCGTTCACGTCAAGCGTGGCCGACTCACCTGTAGTGCCGACCGCCACGATGGCGTTGGTGCCCTCTTGCAGGTGGAAGTCCACCAGTTTGCTCAGGCTGTCCCAGTCGAGACGACCCTGTGCATCCATGGGTGTGACCAGTGCCACCATACTGCCCGCAATCATGCAACCGCTCCTGCCGGAAAAAGAGAGCGGTAATGGTACTGGCGCCAAGATGCTTGTACAAGCGAAGTACTGCGCTGCCGCCATTCCCCTTGGCGCTGCTTTTCGCTACCCTTCAGACTTTGATCGGTACTGATAAGCTCGTACGCCGTGTTCCAGCCTCCATTTTCGGCATCACAAGCCCCGATCCAGCGTTGCCACCCCTCGCTCCTGCCATACTGGAGCATGTTGCAACCTTCGGCCGGGTTTTCTGAATTCGCATCCGCAGGCTCGTCCCGGTAAAAAAAGCCCATAAAGGTATCGACCGCTCATCGCTTTAGGAATGCTGCATGTCCACCCCCACAGTTCGCGAACAATTCCTTGTCATCAGTGCCCTCGGCGCCAACCCCATGGAGCTGACTAACGTCCTGTGCCGCGCCAGCCATGAAAACCGCTGCGCCGTGGTCACCTCTCGGCTGACGCGCCATGGCGAATGCAGTGCGTTGATCCTTGAAATCTCGGGCAGCTGGGACGCCCTGGCGCGCCTCGAAGGCAGCCTGCCAGTGCTGGCCAAACGGCACGCCTTCACCGTTAACGTGGTCCGCAGCGGTGCCCTGGAGAACCGTCCCCAGGCCCTGCCGTACGTTGCCTACGTCAGCTCGGCCTACCGCCCGGACATCATCAACGAGCTGTGCCAGTTCTTCATGGATCACAACGTCGAGCTGGAAAACCTGACCTGCGACACCTACCAGGCTCCACAGACCGGCGGCACCATGCTTAACGCCACGTTCACCGTGACCTTGCCGGCCGGCACCCAGATCAGCTGGTTGCGTGACCAGTTCCTGGATTTCGCCGATGCCATGAACCTGGACGCACTGATTGAACCGTGGCGCCCACAAAACCCAATGTAAGGAAGCTTTCATGGCCGTAGCCATCGACCAACCGGTTGCCGACTTCGAAGCACCCGCCACCAGCGGGCAATCCGTCAGCCTCGCGGGCCTCAAAGGCAAGCAAGTGGTGATTTACTTCTATCCGAAGGACAGCACGCCGGGCTGCACCACCCAGGGTCAGGGTTTTCGTGATCAGCTTGAAGCCTTTAAAGCTGCCAACACCGAAGTCTTCGGCGTGTCTCGCGACAGCCTGAAATCCCACGAAAACTTCAAGGCCAAGCAGTCGTTTACCTTCGAACTGATCAGTGACAAGGAAGAAGCGCTGTGCCAGCTGTTCGACGTGATCAAACTGAAAAAGCTCTACGGCAAGGAATATATGGGCGTTGATCGCAGCACGTTCCTGATCGACAAGAACGGCGTGCTGCGTCAGGAATGGCGCGGCGTGAAGGTGCCGGGGCATGTGGATGCGGTTTTGGCTGCGGCTCAGGCCCTCAATAAAGCCTGATTCATCTAGCCCGTTCGGACGCCATCGCGAGCAGGCTCGCGCCCACAGGATTTGCGCAAACCCTGTGGGACCGAGCCTGCTCGGGATGAGGCCATCAGCCTCACCGCATAACGAGCACTGACCATTAAAGCAGCGGCGCCACCATCGGCTCCTTGCGCGGCCAGGCATCCAGCACAGCCTTGAACAGCGTCGCCAGGGGAATCGCAAAGAACACACCCCAGAAACCCCACAACCCGCCAAACAACAGCACCGCGCAAATGATCGCCACCGGATGCAGGTTGACCGCTTCCGAGAACAGCAGCGGCACCAGCACGTTGCCATCAAGTGTCTGGATGATCCCGTAGACCGCCATCAAATAGATGAACTGATCGCTCCAGCCCCACTGGAACAGCGCAATCAGCAGCACTGGCACGGTCACCACCACCGCCCCGACGTAAGGCACCACCACCGAAACACCCACCAGCAACGCCAGCAGCGCCGAATAGTTGAGCCCCAGGGCCACGAACGCAATGTAAGTCACGCCACCGCAAATGAAGATTTCGATGACCTTGCCGCGAATGTAATTGGCGATCTGCCGATTCATTTCCTGGGCGACCCGGGTGATCAGCGCCCGCTCGCGCGGCAGATAACCTCGCACCCACTGGCCGATCATCTCCCGGTCCTTGAGAAAGAAGAACACCAGGATCGGCACCAGCACCAGGTAGATCATGATGTTCACCAGCAGCGGCAGACTCGACAACGAGAATGTCAGCGCCCACTGACCGAATTTGCCGATCTCGCCCCGCGCCACTTCGATCGCCTGCAGCACTTGCTCGTCCGACACCAGGTGCGGATAGCGCTCGGGCAGCAACAACAGCAGTGACTGCCACTTGGCGAGCATGCCGGGCAACTCGTTGAACAGCGTGATCAGTTGATGCCAGAGCAGTGGCACCACGATGATGATAAAGACCAGCAACAACCCCATGAATAACGCGAAGACCAGCCCCACGGCCACGCCACCCGGCACGCGTAGGCGTTCGAGGGTCACCACCAGCCCCTGCATCAGATACGCCAGCACCATACCGGCCAGTACCGGCGCGAGCATTCCACCCAGGGTGAGCACCGCGGTAAATGCCAGAAACAGCAGCACCGCCAGCACCACGGCCTCTTCATCCGAGAAGTAGCGCTGAATCCAGTCGCGTAACACCTTGAACATCAATAATCCTTAGAAACGAACGCAGCAGGTTTCAGGCTTTTTTCAACCAATAGCGGTAAACGCCCGCCTCATCTTCTTCACGAAGCAGCGTATGACCGGCCAATCGGGCAAAGGTGCGAAAGTCGCGCTGGGAACCTGCATCGGTAGCGATTACCTTGAGTACCGCACCGCTGGCCAGTCGGTTGAGTTCCAGTTTGGCCTTCAGCAACGGCAACGGACAATTCAGACCGCTGGCGTCCAGTTCGGCGTCGTGAGTTACAGCATCAGTCATCGAATCACTCCGGGGCAGGGGGTTAAGCCGCTTAGAATATCTGGTCCCAAGCGTAGTGTCCGGCTACAGTAAGGTCTTTGTCGACTAAGGCTTTGTGCATGACTTTTTTGCGCCCTACCCTGCTGACGCTCGCTTGCCTGCTCGCCTCACCGGGCTTCGCCGACGACTTGCCGTCACTCGGTGACGCCAGTTCTGCCATCGTCTCGCCGCAACAGGAACACCAACTGGGCCGTGCGTGGCTGGCGCTGTTGCGCAGCCAGGTGTCGCAGCTCAACGATCCGCAACTCAAGGATTACGTCGAATCCAGCGTCTACCGGCTGGTGGAGACCAGCCAGGTCAATGACCGGCGCCTGGAATTCATCCTGATCAACAGCCCGCAGCTCAACGCTTTTGCTGCGCCAGGCGGGATCGTCGGCGTCAATGGTGGCTTGTTCCTCAATGCCCAGACCGAAGGTGAATATGCCTCGGTACTGGCCCACGAACTGGCTCACTTGTCGCAGCGTCACTTCGCCCGCGGTGTCGAAGCGTCGCAACGCATGCAAGTGCCCATGATGGCTGCGCTGCTGGCCGGCATCGTGATTGCCGCGGCCGGTGCAGGCGATGCCGGGATCGCGGCCATTGCCGGTACTCAGGCGGCGGCGATTCAGGAACAACGACGCTTCTCGCGCCAGAACGAACAGGAAGCCGACCGTATCGGCATCATGAATCTGGAAAAGGCCGGTTACGATCCGCGTTCGATGCCGACCATGTTCGAACGGCTGATGCGCCAGTACCGCTTCGACGCCAAGCCACCGGAATTCCTGCTGACTCACCCGGTGACCGAATCGCGGATCGCCGACACCCGCAACCGCGCCGAACAGGCCAAACCGGGCGGTATTGAAGACAGCATGCGTTACCAGCTGATTCGGGCACGCGTGCAGCTGATCTATGAAGAAACCCCAGGCCTGGGCGCCAAGCGCTTCCGGGCCCAACTCGATGAAAACCCGAAAAATGACGTCGCGCGCTATGGCCTCGCGATCGCCCAGATCAAGGGCGGCCAGCTGAATGAGGCTCGGGAGAACCTCAAGCTGCTGCTGGCCAAATCACCGAACGAGATCATCTACAACCTGGCGCAGGTCGATCTCGACATCACCAATAATCGTCTGCCCGATGCTCAATCACGGGTCGACCGGATGCTCACTCAATATCCCGGCAACTACCCGCTGAATCAGGTGCGTGTCGATCTGCTGCTCAAGCAGAATCGAGCCGCCGAAGCGGAAAAAGCGCTGGAGAACCTGCTCAAGAGCCGACCCGATGATCCGGACGTCTGGTACATGGTGGCCGAGACTCGCGGTCTGTCGGGCAACATCATCGGCCTGCATCAGGCGCGCGCGGAGTACTTTGCGCTGGTCGGCGACTATCGCCAGGCGATCCAGCAACTGGACTTCGCCAAACGCAAGGCTGGCAGCAACTTCCCGCTGTCATCGCGCATCGACGCACGGCAACGTGAGTTGATGGAGCAGGAACGTATGGTCAAGGACATGATGGGCTGACGCCTTCAGAAAAAAGCACAAACACAAAAAATCCAGGTACAAAAAAACCGCCTCTTTCGAGGCGGTTTTTTATTCAGCCGACAACCGGTTTATTCAGCCAGTTTGAAGGTGATGAAGCTGGCGCGACCTTGACGCAGAACCCGCATCGACACCGAGCGGTTCTTCGGCAGCGCCTTGGCAATGTCCGTGAACTCCTTGGAGGAGCCGATCGCCTGGTTGTTCAGGTGAGTAATCACATCGCCCGGCTGCAAGCCGATCAAGGCAGCAGGACCGTCCTGAACTTCCTTGATAACCACACCACCCTTGAGGTCGAGGGTTTTCTTCTGCTCCTCGGTCAGCTCGGCCACGGAAACACCCAGGCGATTGCTGCTGCGCTCGACGCTGGATTTAGGCAGGGCTTCCAACTCTTTGCCTTCTTCGGGGATAGCCCCGACGGTCAACTCAACGTTCTTGCGCTTGCCTTCGCGGATCACTTCAAGATCGGCTTTCGCGCCAGCCTTCAGCGCGCCCACCAGATGCGGCAGATCGGCGGACATGACGATCGGTTGACCGTTCATGCTGAGGATCACGTCGCCCACTTGCAGGCCACCCTTGGCAGCCGGACCGTCATCCTGGATCTGAGCCACCAGCGCACCGGCCGGCTTCTCGAGACCGAACGACTCGGCCAGATCCTTGTTCACTTCCTGGATCACTACGCCCAACCAGCCACGGCTGACTTTACCGCCGCTTTTCAGCTGATTGGAAACGTCCATCGCCACATCGATAGGGATTGCGAAGGACACGCCCATGAAGCCGCCGGAGCGGGTGTAGATCTGCGAGTTGATGCCGACCACTTCACCGGCCAGGTTGAACAGCGGACCACCGGAGTTGCCCGGGTTGATCGGCACGTCGGTCTGGATGAACGGCACATAGTTTTCGTTCGGCAGGCTGCGGCCGATGGCGCTGACAATACCTTGGGTCACCGTGTGATCAAAGCCGAACGGCGAACCGATGGCCACGACCCACTGACCGGCTTTCAGGTCTTGCGACTTGCCAAGCTTCAGAACCGGCAGGTCCTTGCCTTCGATTTTCAGCAAAGCGACGTCAGAGCGCGGATCGGTACCGATCAGCTTGGCCTTCAACTCACTGCGATCGGCGAGGCGCACGAGAATCTCGTCCGCATCGGCAATCACATGGTTGTTAGTCAGGATGTAGCCGTCGGACGAAATGATAAAGCCCGAGCCCAGGGATTGCGCTTCACGCTGACGATCGCCACGAGGGGAACGTGGCTGCTGCGGCATGCCCCGCTCAAAGAATTCGCGCAGCATTGGCGGCAAACCTTCAAGGTCAGGCATTTGCTCGCTGGACACCTTACGGTCCGGCAGCTTCTGGGTAGTACTGATGTTAACCACCGCGGGCGAGGCTTGCTCGACCAACTGCGTGAAATCAGGCAACTCGACCGCTTGCGCAGCGACCGCCTGACCGAGCACCAGCACGGTGGCAAAAATGGAGAGATAAGACTTCAAGCGTGGTATCGACATACGGCTCCCGTTACGACGAGCATGGTTAAGCGATATGGAGCAAGGAACACCGGAAACGATACGCCGGTATTTTTGTTCCGGGAACAACAAACAAGGCCAGAGCCGAGGGGTTCTGACCTATAAAAAATTTTGGGGATATTTGCAAATGAAAATGCTCGGCAAAACATTTCGAGGCGTCAATGGCGGGATAGGCATTGCTGACCTCCCGCACAATCAAAAGCCCGATTGAGGAGCATGGCTGATCAGCTCACTGCTTGCTGGTAGCCGCGGCATCGTTGCGCATGGACAGCGCAATCCGTTCGGCGGTGCCAATCGGTATTTCACCGACCACGGTCACCATCATCTCGCCTTGCGGAGTAGTCAATCGCCGGGAGACAGCAACGGTCGGCCCCAACTGGGTGCGCGTGTCAGTGACTGTTGCGCCATTCAACGGCTCAAGGAACACCGAGAATCGGGCCAGACCGTCGTCGAACATCAGACTGTTGACCTGGGCTTTGGTCTCCGGGTCCTTGTGAGAGGTACTGCTGGTCAGCTCGAAACCTGGCGGCAACCAGTCGGAATGCCAGACCTGCGCAGTTTTGACGGCGGAAGCCTTATCACTGTCGAGGGTAACGGGTTTGCAATCAGAACCGGCCTGCAAATCGCTGTCGGAAGGCACCTCGACAGTATCCAGTCGGGTGAACTGGAACCGCTCCAGCAGTTGCCCTTTGTCATTGAGCAACAATGACTTCAACGGCAAACCGGTTTCCTTGTCCAGATGCAATTCAAAACCGTAGCGATGCTGATCGCGAGGCGTCAACGACACAATCACTGCCGCACGCCCGGCCACACGCGACTTGCCAATGACGGCAAGGTCGTACCAATTCTTTAGCTTTTGTGGATCGAGTGCACGAGCGGTGGAGTTGGGTGAGTCCCCCAGCCCTGCTATCAGGGTGCCGCTCACGCATTGAGTATGCCCATCAATGCGCACGACTTCCTGTGCCGAGCCGTCGAGCTGGAGTAAACGCTCGCGGACCTTGCCATCCTGGACGCGATGCCAGATGTTATGGGTAGAGAAACTACCGTTACGCTCGTAGACGAAAGTACCGTGAAAGCTCTGCGTTTGCTCGGCCTGTCCCAGACGCTTCAGCCAGTCCTGGGCTTCATCGGCGTGGGCTGGAACAACAAACCAGCCACTGAGCAGAAGCGTAAGTAGAGGTATGGCGCGCATGATCCTCCTTAGCGATTTTCCAGGCTTGCTGCACGAGCGTAAGGCAGAGCGCTCTCAGTACCTTTCAGTGCAGCCTGTTGAGCATGTTGGCGCAAGTAGCCTGGCAGACGCTGATCGTGCCAGCCTGGTTGACCTTGCAATACGCCGTTGGCCATAGGGCCAGTGGCTTCCGAACTCTCATTGTAGCCTGCCAATACAGCGGGGCCCTTGACCTGAGGAGCGGCCAGACCCGGTTGACTGGATTGCTGAGCCAACTCGACACCGGCGATCTCGTCCTGGTTGTACAGACGAACACCCGCCAGCACGGCAACGGTCACCGAAGCAGCGACTGCCAGACGACCCAGGCTGCGCCATGGACCGCGAGAGGCTTTTGCCGGTACGGCTTCGTCAGCCAGCGCAGCAGAGACTGCCGCAGCGATGTCCAGACGAGGAAGCAACAAATCCTTGTGCATAACTGCCCGAGCGATCTGGTAACGAGCCCAGGTATCGCGGGTTTCAACATCGTCGAAGGCATTCAACACCCGACGCAATTCCAATTCGTCCGCTTCGTTATCCATCACTGCGGACAGCGATTCCTGCAGGGCTTCACGACTCATGGCGTTCCTCTCTTGGCTGTCGCCGCTGTCTCAGTTTTCCTGCAACAACGGCTGCAGGGCTTTATCGATGGCCTCCCGAGCGCGGAAAATCCGGGAGCGCACGGTACCCACCGGACACTGCATGACGCTGGCAATGTCCTCGTAACTCAGACCATCGAATTCACGTAAAGTTAAAGCCGTACGCAAATCTTCTGGCAGTTGCTGAATGGTTCGATGGACGGTGCCTTCGATCTCATCCCGCAGCAATGCACGTTCTGGCGACTCGAGATCCTTGAGGCCATGATCGCCATCGTAGAACTCTGCATCCTCGGAGCTGACATCGCTATCCGGCGGCCGGCGGCCGCGTGAAACCAGATAGTTTTTCGCCGTGTTGATGGCGATGCGGTAAAGCCACGTATAAAACGCGCTGTCTCCGCGAAAATTACCAAGTGCACGGTATGCCTTGATAAAGGCTTCCTGTGCGACATCCTGGGCTTCATGGGTGTCGTGCACGAACCGCACGATCAACCCGAGAATTTTGTGCTGGTATTTCAGCACTAGCAGATCGAACGCTCGCTTGTCGCCGCGTTGAACGCGCTCGACCAGCTGCTGATCCTCTTCCTGGGTTAGCATGAACACTCCTCGATAAGCTCGAAGGAGGCTTGCATTACTGAACGACCAGACTTGCAAACATAGACTCGGGCTTTTCGCAAAAGTTCTCCCCCTTCAAGCAAGTTTCCTGCGCGCTCTGATTTGGCACGCACGAAAAGCGCAGCGCGGGATAACCCGGCTGCGCGAATAATCTTGTCATCGGATTCGTCAGCAAGGACCCAACCGCAAGTCCCGCACCGAAGCCGACACTGTCCCTTGTTTCAGGCAACCTTCTATTGATCTTGAGCCTTTGGCAAAAGTTCCATATTTATAGCTGCCCGAAACCGACATTGTGCAACTGTGAAGAGAAAAAGACTGTTAAATCCACGATACAGTCACCTTGTCGCCGAAGCCCTCAAAAAAACTTCCGACGAAGCGTCCAGCCTTTTCCGTCACAGTAGTTTCACAATGCCATGCTGGCCCGGCTATTGTGCCGATCCCCCCCTCTATATACTAGTGGGCTGTGTGGCTGTCTTGACTCGCCGATCCAGCTGTCTTGCGCCAACCCCGTCCCGGGTCGCTTTGAGCGGAATCCTGAAATGAGCCAACAGTTTCAACACGATGTTCTGGTAATTGGCAGCGGCGCTGCCGGCTTGAGCCTTGCGCTGACCTTGCCCGGTCATTTGCGCATCGCCGTATTGAGCAAAGGCGACCTCGCCAATGGCTCAACCTTCTGGGCCCAGGGCGGTGTCGCTGCCGTTCTGGATGACACCGACACTGTCGAATCCCACGTCGATGACACCCTCAATGCCGGTGGTGGCCTGTGCCATGAAGACGCGGTGCGCTTTACGGTCGAGCACAGCAGAGAGGCTATCCAATGGCTGATCGACCAAGGCGTACCCTTTACCCGCGATGAACAGTCGGGCACCGAAGACGGTGGCTTCGAGTTTCACCTGACCCGCGAAGGCGGTCATAGCCACCGGCGCATCATCCATGCCGCCGACGCGACGGGCGCGGCGATCTTCAGAACCCTGCTCGATCAGGCCAAACAGCGTCCCAACATCGAACTGCTGGAGCAGCGAGTCGCGGTCGACCTGATCACCGAAAAGCGCCTCGGCCTTGAAGGCGATCGTTGCCTCGGCGCCTATGTGCTCAACCGTAGCACCGGTGAAGTCGATACCTACGGCGCGCGCTTCGTGATCCTTGCCTCGGGCGGCGCGGCAAAAGTCTACCTCTATACCAGCAACCCCGACGGCGCCTGCGGTGATGGCATTGCCATGGCTTGGCGTTCGGGCTGCCGGGTGGCGAACCTGGAATTCAACCAGTTCCATCCCACCTGCCTTTATCACCCGCAAGCCAAGAGTTTCCTGATCACCGAAGCCCTGCGCGGCGAAGGTGGCCACCTGAAGCTGCCCAATGGCGAACGCTTCATGCAGCGCTTCGACCCACGGGCCGAGCTGGCACCACGGGACATCGTCGCCCGCGCCATCGACCATGAGATGAAGCGCTTGGGTATCGACTGCGTCTACCTGGACATCAGCCACAAACCCGAAGACTTCATCAAGACGCACTTCCCGACGGTCTATGAACGCTGCCTGGAATTCTCCATCGACATCACCAAACAACCGATCCCGGTGGTGCCAGCGGCGCACTACACCTGCGGCGGCGTGATGGTCGATCAGCGGGGCCGCACCGACGTGCCGGGCCTGTATGCAATTGGTGAAACCAGCTTCACCGGCCTGCATGGCGCCAACCGCATGGCCAGCAACTCGCTGCTGGAATGTTTCGTTTACGCCCGTTCGGCTGCAGCGGACATTCTTGAGCAGTTGCCAGACGTGTCGATTCCGACCGCCCTGCCCGTTTGGGATGCGAGCCAGGTTACTGATTCTGACGAAGACGTGATCATTGCGCACAACTGGGACGAACTGCGGCGATTCATGTGGGACTACGTCGGCATCGTGCGCACCAACAAGCGTTTGCAACGGGCTCAGCACCGGGTGCGTCTGTTGCTGGACGAAATCGACGAGTTCTACAGTAATTACAAGGTCAGTCGGGATTTGATCGAGCTGCGTAACCTGGCGCAGGTAGCCGAGCTGATGATTCAGTCAGCCATGGAGCGCAAGGAAAGTCGCGGCCTGCATTACACCCTCGATTACCCGAACATGCTGCCGGTCGCCCTGGACACTATTCTGGTGCCGCCCACCTACGCCGACTGAACTTGAGCCGAACCCGCAGGCGTCGGTGCACATCCGCCGCCTGCGAATCGCGCGGCACACAGATCGACTTGACCCGCCGCTCATCGCGCAGACGAAACCGCAGTACCACAATCAATGGCAACGCCAGACTGTCCGGTCGCAGTTGCACGGGCTGCCAACCCACCGCTTGATTCCACAACTGCCAACCATCGGCATCGCGACGCAAGCCGCGAAACGCCTGCGGGTGTGTCAGCAGAATCTGTCGCGGCAATGCCCAGACGCCATGAGCCAGACAGCAAAAAGCGCCGAGCAAACTGGCCCAGACCGGTGGGGAAAGAAGAAACAACGAACCCAGCGCGAATAGCTGAGCCAAAAGATACGCCGCCAGCAACTGCCGTGAGGCATGCCAGCGGCATTCGAACGCGTTACTTGGGCTGGACACGATCCAGGATCATGCGAACCATGCGCTGCAGCTCCGGATCTTCCGATTCAGCACGTTCCATGAACCAGCCGAACATGTCCTGATCCTCACACGTCAGCAGACGGACGTACAGATCACGATCCACCTGGTTGAGGTGCGGATAAACCTCTTTCACAAACGGCACCAGCAACACGTCAAGCTCAAGCATGCCGCGGCGACTGTGCCAGTAGAGGCGATTCAGTTCAACTTGTTCGACCATGGAGCGCTCCTCAAATAGGCGGCAAGTATACAGCCCCGGGCCTGCTCGAACAGTCGGCTTTGGTCGCCCCCGACGAACCTTTGTGAACTACCCATTTCATGGGCGCCCCCTTATGATGTCCCTTGGACTCTTTACCCTGCGATGACCCATGGCCGATTCTGCTTTTTTCTGCACCCTGTCTCACGAAGGCGTTCTCGCGGTACGCGGCGCGGATGCCGGCAAATTCCTGCAAGGCCAATTGACTTGCAACCTTGATTATCTGAGCGATACCCGGGCCAGCCTTGGCGCGCGTTGCACGCAAAAAGGCCGGATGCAGTCGAGTTTCCGCATTCTGCTGGAAGGCGACGGTGTACTCATGGCGATGGCCAGCGAACTGCTGGAGCCGCAACTGGCGGACCTGAAAAAGTACGCGGTGTTCTCCAAATCGAAACTGACCGATGAAAGTACCAGCTGGGTTCGCTTTGGCCTTGAGCATGGCGATGCGGCTCTGACCAGCCTGGGCCTGGAACTACCGGCAGAAACCGACAGCGTGGTGCGCAATGACGGCCTGATCGCCCTTCGCGTGTCGCCTGACCGCGCTGAACTCTGGGTTCGCGCCGATCAAGCCGACACCATCAAAGGCAAGCTGTCCGCTCTGTTGGCCGAAGGTGAATTGAATCAATGGCTGCTGGGCCAGATCCGCGCCGGGATCGGTCAGGTCATGCCGAGCACTCGCGAGCTGTTCATCCCGCAGATGCTCAATCTGCAAGCCGTCGGTGGTGTGAGCTTCAAGAAAGGTTGCTACACCGGCCAGGAAATCGTCGCGCGCATGCAGTACCTGGGCAAACTAAAGCGCCGGTTGTATCGCCTGCAACTGGAGGCCAGCGAATTACCGGAGCCCGGCACCCAATTGTTCTCCCCGACCCACGGCAGTTCGATCGGTGAAGTGGTGCTGGCCGCCCGCGCCGGGCAAAACATTGAACTCCTTGCGGTGCTGCAAGCCGAAGCGGCAGAAGATGGCAACCTGCACCTTGGCGCACTTGAAGGTCCTGGCCTGCATCTGCTCGACCTGCCTTACCAACTGGATCGTGATCGCGAAATCCAGCGTTAACAGCAGCACTTGTCGCAATACCCTAGAGAAAAGAAATGATCGAGCTGGCGGATAAGGTCCAACAGGATTTGGTTGAGGCCATCGATAACGATGACCTGGTTCTGCCAACGTTACCGGAAGTGGCCCTGCAGATTCGCAAGGCCGCTGAAGACCCGGAAATCAGTGTCAGCACACTGAGCAAAGTGATTGGCCGCGATACCGCGTTGTCGGCGCGCCTGATCAAAGTGGTCAATAGCCCATTGCTGCGCGCAACCCAGGAAGTGACTGACCTGCACACGGCCATCACCCGGCTGGGCGTCAATTACAGTAGCAACCTGGCCATTGGCCTGGTGATGGAACAGATCTTCAATGCCCGTTCCGAAGTGGTGGAACAGAAAATGCGCGAAGTCTGGCGCAAAAGCCTGGAAATCGCCGGCGTCAGTTACGCGTTGTGCCGCAGTTATACGCAACTCAAGCCTGATCAGGCGGCGCTCGGCGGTCTGGTGCATCAGATTGGCGTGCTGCCGATTCTGACCTACGCCGAAGATCACTACGAATTGCTGTCTGACCCGATCAGCCTCAACCATGTGATCGACCGGATTCATCCGCTACTCGGCGATAAATTGCTCAGGGTCTGGGAATTTCCGGAAATGCTGGTGCAAGTGCCGGGGCGGTATCTGGATTTCAAGCGGCAATCGGAACGGGTCGATTATGTCGATCTGGTGCAAGTGGCCAGCCTGTATTGCCACAAGGACACCGATCATCCACTGGCTCGTATTGATCCATCCAGCGTACCGGCCTTCAAGAAGCTGGGGATCGATCCGGAGAACGAGGCGATGTGCAAAGATCTGGAAGAGTCGCGCTCGATGTTTTACTGATTGTGAACACAAGCAACTGTGGCGAGGGAGCTTGCTCCCGCTCGACTGCGCAGCAATCGTAAACCCGATAAATAGGGTTTAACTGAAATACTGCGGCGTATGGTTTTGGGGCTGCTTCGCCGCCCAGCGGGAGCAAGCTCCCTCGCCACAAAAGCCTCTGTGCCACAGGGTTGTCGTCACTCTCCCGCGATAAAACTCACCCGCACCTTCAGCCCCGCCTGCTCGCCATCGTGCAGGCTGATCTGCGCCAGGTGGGCGCGGCAGATCTCGCCGACGATGGCCAACCCCAGTCCCGATCCAGCCACCTGCTGGTTACGCCGATAAAAACGCTCGAACACCCGCTCCCGTTCTTCAAGAGGAATCCCCGGGCCATCGTCTTCGACCTCCAGCACCGCCGGCGCCATGACCCGCAGGATCACATTGCCGCCCGGTGGCGTGTGGGCCAGCGCGTTGTCCACCAGGTTGCTCAACAGTTCATTCAACAACGTCGGTTCGCCGCGCAGCCACACCGGTTCGTCAGCTTCCAGCGCCAACGCCACGCCACGTGCATGGGCCAGCGGCGCCATGGCCATACCCAGTTCCCGGGCCAACTGACTGAGGTCGAGCAATTGTGCACCGCCCTCGGCGATTGCCCGGGCACCATTCTCGACCCGTGCCAGTGAGAGCAATTGATTGGCCAGGTGAGTCAGGCGATCTGTGTTCTGGGCGGCGGTTTCAAGGGTGTTGCGCCAGGTTTCAGGTTCGTTCGACCGCATGCCCAGTTCGAGTCGTGCCTTGAGCGCCGCCAACGGGGTACGCAATTCGTGGGCGGCGTCGGCGATGAACTGCGCCTGACGCTCGAACTGCCCGCGCAAACGTTCGGTAAAGTGATTGAGCGCACGCACCAGCGGCCCCAACTCATGCTGCACTTCTACCAACGGCAAGGGCCGCAAGTCATCGGGCTGACGCTCTTCCACCGCCGTGCGCAAGCGCTCCAACGGGCGTAGCGCCGCACTGACCGCAAACCACACCATCAGCAACGCACCGATCGCCAACATGCCCAGACGCAACAAAGTGTCAGCCATCAGGCTGCGAGCCATGCGGACCCGCGCCTCATCGGTTTCCGCCACGCGGATTTCCGCCATGCCGTTCATGTTCGGCTCGCTGACCGCTTTGAGCAGGCTGACCACTCGCACATTCTGGCCTTGATAACTGGCGTTATAGAAACGCGCCAGCGCCGGATAATCATCGGTACGTGGCGTTCCCGGCGGCGGCGGTGGCAGGTTTTCGTAGCCCGAAATCAGCTTCTGATTGATGTCATTAACCAGGTAAAAAATCCGTCCGGCACTGTCGTAGGCGAACGTATCGAGGGCCACGTAAGGCACGTTGGCACTGAGGCTGCCATCGCGCTGGGACAGGCCCGCGGCGATGGTCCGCGCCGAAGCCAGCAAGGTCCGGTCATACGCGGTGTCGGCAGCTTCGCGGCCGTTCCAGTACGCGCTCAAACCACTGGCGAGCATCAACACCACCAGCAACAGCGCGAGGTTCCACAGCAACCGCCAACGCAGGCTGCTGAGCTTATGCATCGCGACTTTCCAGCAGGTAGCCAAGGCCGCGGAAGGTCACGATGGCTACTGGTTGACCATCGAGTTTCTTGCGCAAGCGGTGAACGTAGATTTCGATGGCATCGGGACTCGCCTCCTCGTCCAGGCCGAAAACCTGGGCGGCTAGTTGCTCCTTGCTCATCACCCGACCGGGACGGGCGATCAGGGCTTCGAGCACCGCCTGCTCGCGGGAAGTCAGGGTCAGCAATTCTTCGCCGAGGGTGAAGCGCCGGGTGTCCAGGTCATAGGCCAGCACACCACAACGCTGCTGGCGTTCACCGCCGAGCACACTGCGGCGCAGCAAGGCTTTGACCCGGGCCTCGAGCTCTGTCAGCTCGAAGGGTTTGGCCAGGTAATCGTCAGCCCCAAGGTTCAGGCCATGGACCCGATCCTTGACGTCGCTGCGGGCAGTCAGCATCAGCACCGGCAGGTTCTTGCCCCGGGCCCGCAGGCGCGCCAGCACTTCGAAGCCATCCATGCGCGGCAAGCCGACATCGAGGATCGCCACGGCGTATTCCTCGCTGCTCAAGGCCAGGTCGGCCGCCACACCGTCGTGCAGCACATCCACGGTCAGGCCGGTGCTCTTGAGCGCCTGAGCGACACTTTCGGCAAGCTGCAGGTGGTCTTCGACGAGCAGAACACGCATGGATCTTTACCTCATTCAGGGATGGTCGACGCCATTCTTTGGCGCGGAGTTTACAGCCGCATCCGTCGCTGTGAAGCCCGAAAACCGCGAAAGTAAGCTGAAAGGTTAGCGAAAGGTTGGCCAGTTAGAGTCCAGCCACGGACAGTTTCGACTGCCGTTGCTAGTGCCCATAGCAGTACGAGAAACGCCTCGAAGCGTTTTCGCCAATAAGAACAATAAACGGAGTACGTCACCATGCTGTCGATGCAGCTTCAGGCTCGCCCGCCTGCGCGTTTTTCCCGCCTCAGCCACACCGCCCTTGCCAGTGCCGCCGCCCTCGCCGGCTTTTCGCCGTTGAGCCAGGCTGCCTTCTTCGAAGACAGTACGGCAACCTTCGAAACCCGCAACATGTATTTCAACCGCGACTTTCGCGACGGCACCAGCGCCCAGCAATCCAAGCGGGACGAATGGGCCCAGGGGTTCATGCTCAATCTGCAATCGGGTTACACCGACGGCACCGTGGGGTTCGGTGTCGATGCGTTGGGCATGCTGGGGGTAAAACTCGATTCAAGTCCGGATCGCACCGGCACCGGTTTGTTGCCGACCCATGACGACGGTCGCGCGGCGGATGAGTATTCCAAGCTCGGCCTGACCGGCAAAGTGAAAATCTCCGCCACGGAGCTGAAAATCGGCAGCCTGATTCCGGAATTGCCGATCCTCAAGCCCAACGACGGGCGCATCCTGCCGCAGACCTTTGAAGGCGGCCTGCTGACCTCCAAAGAGATCAAGAACCTGACCTTCACCGGCGGGCGCCTGGAGAAATCCAAGGACCGCGACAGCACCGACTTCGAGGACATCGCCCTCAACAACAAGAACAGCCGCTTCGCCGGCACCGTGGCCGGCAAGCACTTTGACTTTGGCGGCGTAGACTACAAGTTCACCGACAAGATCACCGGCAGTTACCACTTCGCCCAACTCGATGAAGTCTACAACCAGCACTTCCTCGGCGTTGTCGCGTCGCAACCGTTCGGTCCCGGCACATTCGGCACCGACCTGCGACTGGCCATCAGTGACGACGAGGGCGCAACCCGTGGCGGTCCAATCGATAACAAATCCCTGAACGGTCTGGTGAGCTACGCCTTGAACGGGCATAAACTCAGCGCCGGCTATCAACACATGTCCGGTGACAGCGCTTTTCCCTACGTCGACGGCAGCGATCCGTACCTGGTCAACTTCGTGCAGATCAATGACTTTGCCGGCGCCGAAGAACACTCCTGGCAGGCACGTTACGATTACGATTTCTCCAAACTCGGCATTCCCGGCCTGAGCTTCATGAGCCGTTACGTAAGCGGTGACAACATCAAGCTCAAGAACGGTGATGAAGGCAAGGAGTGGGAACGCAACACCGAGATCAAATACGTCGTACAAAGCGGCACCCTGAAAGATGTCGCCGTACGCCTGCGCAATGCCACCTACCGTTCCAACTACTCTGCTCGCGATGCCGATGAAGTGCGTCTGCTGGTGAGCTATAGCGTTGCCCTTTGGTAATTCAGTACGTCCATAACAAAAACTCTTAAGGAGACTTGAATGAACTTATCACTGCGTAAAGTTGCTCTGGCTACCGGCATCATGCTGTTTGCCAGCCAATTGATGGCCGAACCCAAACGCCCGGAATGCATCGCCCCGGCCTCGCCGGGCGGCGGTTTCGACCTCACCTGCAAATTGGCGCAAAGCGCGCTGGTGAACGAAAAACTGCTGACCAAACCGATGCGCGTGACCTACATGCCCGGCGGTGTCGGCGCGGTGGCGTACAACGCGGTGGTCGCTCAGCGCCCGGCCGATGCCGGCACGCTGGTGGCGTGGTCCAGCGGTTCGCTGCTGAACCTGGCGCAAGGCAAGTTCGGTCGCTTCGATGAAACCAACGTCCGCTGGCTTGCCGCCGTCGGCACAAGCTATGGCGCCATCGCGGTGAAAAGCGATTCGCCTTACAAGACCCTGGACGACCTGGTTCAAGCGCTGAAGAAAGATCCGAGCAAAGTGGTGATCGGTTCCGGCGGCACCGTCGGCAGCCAGGACTGGATGCAAACCGCACTGATCGCCAAGGCAGCCGGGATCAACCCACGCGACCTGCGTTATGTCGCCCTCGAAGGCGGCGGTGAAATTGCCACTGCCCTGCTCGGTGGCCACATCCAGGTCGGCAGCACCGACATCTCCGACTCCATGCCACACATCCAGAGTGGCGACATGCGCCTGCTCGCGGTGTTCTCCGAGAAGCGTCTGGACGAGCCGGAAATGAAAGACATTCCGACCGCTAAAGAGCAAGGCTACGACATCGTCTGGCCAGTGGTTCGCGGTTTCTACCTTGGGCCAAAAGTCAGCGACGAAGACTACGCCTGGTGGAAAAACGCCTTCGACAAACTGCTGGCCTCCGAGGATTTCGCCAAGCTGCGCGATCAGCGTGAACTGTTCCCGTTCGCCATGACCGGCCCGGAGCTGGACACCTACGTGAAGAAGCAGGTCGCGGACTACAAAGTGCTGGCCAAAGAGTTCGGCCTGATCCAGTGATCGCCTCTGTCTAGCGGCCACGACCCCGGTTCTCGGGGTCGTGGCCCAGGAGTTCCTCATGCTCATACAACGCATTTTCGCTTCGGTGCTGTTGCTGGCCTGTATCGGCCTGGCGCTGATGGCGTGGCCGTATCAAGCGGCTTTTTCCTACGAACCGGTCGGGCCTCGGGCCTTCCCTCTGCTGATGCTCGGCCTGATGGGCCTGGCGTTGCTGTACATGGTGTTTCGACCGGCGCCGATCGTGCACAGCGACGATGACCCGAAACTGGACCGCGAAACCCTGACCAAAATCGGCATCTGCGTGCTGCTGTTGCTGGTGTTCGCCGGGACCTTCGAACCTCTGGGTTTCATCGTCGCCAGCATTCTGATCGGAGTCCCGATGGCACGCCTGTATGGCGGCCGCTGGCTACCCAGCGCGGTGATCATCAGCCTGATGGCTATCGGTCTTTATCTGCTGTTCGACAAGTTGATGGACGTGCCACTGCCGCTGGGCGTGCTCGACGTTCTGGAGAACTGACATGGATACTCTTGGCTATTTGGGTCAGGGCTTCGGCGTCGCGCTGAGCCCGTACAACCTGGTGACCGCGCTGTGCGGCACCCTGATCGGCACCGTCGTCGGGCTGTTGCCGGGGCTGGGTCCGATCAACGGCGTGGCGTTGCTGATTCCCATCGCGTTCGCCCTCGGCCTGCCACCGGAGTCGGCGCTGATCCTGCTGGCGGCGGTGTACCTGGGTTGCGAGTACGGCGGCCGGATCAGCTCGATCCTGCTGAACATTCCGGGCGAAGCCTCCACCGTCATGACCACCCTCGACGGTTACCCGATGGCCCGCAAAGGCCTGGCCGGTGTAGCGCTGTCGCTGTCAGCGTGGAGTTCGTTCATCGGTGCATTCATCGCAACGTGCGGCATGGTGCTGTTCGCCCCGCTGCTGGCGAAATGGGCGATTGCCTTCGGACCGGCGGAGTATTTCGTGCTGATGGTGTTTGCGATTGTCTGTCTCGGCGGCATGGCCGGCGACCGACCGCTCAAGACCTTCATTGCGGCGCTGATCGGTCTGTTTCTGTCGAGCGTCGGGATCGACGCCAACAGCGGCGTGTACCGTTTCACCGGGGATAACATTCACCTGACGGACGGCATTCAGTTCGTCGTACTGGTATTGGGTCTGTTCTCCATCAGCGAAATCCTCCTGCTGCTGGAAAAAACCCACCGCGGTCAGGAAGCGGTGAAAGCCACCGGGCGCATGATGTTTAACTTCAAGGAAGCTTCGGCGGTGTTCGTAGTGAACATCCGTTGCGGTTTGCTGGGCTTCATCATGGGCGTGTTGCCGGGTGCCGGTGCGACGTTGGCCAGCGCTGTGGCCTACATGACCGAGAAACGTATCGCCGGCGCCAAGGGCACGTTCGGACAAGGCGACATGCGCGGCCTCGCGGCTCCGGAAACCGCCATCGGTGGCGCCGCCTGCGGTGCACTGGTGCCGATGCTGACCCTCGGCGTTCCAGGTTCGGGTACCACGGCGGTGATGATCGGCGCACTGTCGCTGTACAACATCACTCCGGGCCCGCTGTTGTTCCAGCAACAACCGGACATCGTCTGGGGCCTGATCGCGTCGTTGTTCGTCGCCAACGTGATGCTGGTGATCCTCAACATTCCGATGATCCGCATCTTTACCCGCATCCTCGCCGTGCCAAACTGGGCGTTGGTGCCGGTGATCGCGATCATCACCGGGATCGGTGTCTACGCGGTGCATGCCACCACGTTCGACCTGTTCCTGATGATCGGCATCGGTATTTTCGGCTACATCCTGCGCAAGCTGGACTTCCCGTTGTCGCCGGTACTGCTGGGTTTCATCCTTGGTGGTCTGATGGAGCAAAACCTGCGTCGCGCGCTGTCGATTTCCAACGGTGCGCTGGAAATCCTCTGGTCGAGCCCGATCACGTTCGGTTGCTGGGTACTGACTGCAATCATGCTGCTGATGCCGCTGCTGCGCATCTGGCGCAAACGTTCGGTCGCCCGGCGCGCTATCGTCGATGTCTGATCGGCCCCCCTTCAAAAGCTGGTGGGGAACCCCGCTGGTCGGTCTGCTGGGCGGTTACCTCGCCAGCCAGATCGGCTGGCCATTGCCGTGGATGGTCGGCTCGTTGCTGGCGATCATCCTGGTGCGCTGTTTGACTCCCTGGCAATTGGCGGAAATCCCTGGCGGCCGCAAGTGCGGCCAGTGGATCGTCGGCATCGGCATCGGTCTGCATTTCACCCCGGTGGTGATGGAACAGGTGCTGAGCCACTTCGGTTTGATCTTCTTCGGTGCGTTGGTCACCAGCCTGTCCGCAGTGGTCGGGGTCTGGTTGATGCGGCGCACCGGGGAAGATCGCGCCACCGCATTCTTTTCCAGCATGCCCGGCGGCTCCGGGGAGATGGTCAACCTCGGCGCCCGCAACGGCGCGGTGCTCAGCCGTGTCGCGGCGGGGCAGAGTTTGCGGGTGTTGGTGGTGGTGCTGTGTGTGCCGGCGGCGTTCAAGTATCTGTTAGGCGACGGTGCGCCGGTCTTGCATCCAACGACCGTCGACTGGTGGTGGCTGGCCATTCTGTTCCCGGCGGGCGCCCTTGCCGCCTGGATCTGGGAGCGGCTGCGACAACCCAATCCCTGGCTGTTCGGACCGTTGCTGGTGAGTGCGACGGTGAGCATTGCTTGGGACCTGCACATCGGTCTGCCCAACGGCGGCAGTCAGATTGGCCAGTGGCTGATTGGCAGCGGGTTGGGGTGTCACTTCAATCGGCAGTTCTTCCGCCGGGCGCCGTCGTTCATGGGCCGAACCCTGCTCGGCACGGCGTTAACCATGTTGATCGCAACCTTGGCGGCATTGGGGTTGAGTGCGCTGACCCGTCTGGATCTGCGTTCGCTGACCTTGGGCATGATGCCCGGTGGAATTGCCGAGATGAGCCTGACGGCGGAGACCCTGCAATTGTCGGTGCCGCTGGTGACGGCGATGCAGGTGATGCGGTTGTTGTTTGTATTGTTTCTGGCGGAGCCGTTGTTTCGGTATTGGAACCGGGGGCCAGATTCTCCCTGATAGACCGAGTCGCTTTCATCGCGGGCAAGCCCGCTCCCACAGGGTCCGCGTAGTCCTTGTGGGAGCGGGCTTGCCCGCGATGGGGCCTTCACGGTCAACGCATCAAACCGACGGCAATCGCCACTCGATCGGCGTCTCGCCATTCTGCTCCAGAAACTTGTTCGCCCGGCTGAAGTGCCCGCAGCCGAGGAAGCCGCGATAAGCGGACAACGGCGACGGGTGGACCGAGGTCAGCACCAGGTGTTTGGTGGCGTCGATGAGTTTCTGCTTGCTCTGGGCATGCGCACCCCATAGCAGGAACACCAAATGTGGCTGATGTTCGCTGACCACTTCGATAATCCGGTCGGTAAAATATTGCCAGCCCTTGCCCGCATGGGCGTTGGCATTCGCGCGTTCCACGGTCATGGTGGTGTTGAGCATCAACACGCCCTGCTCTGCCCAACTCTGCAGGTAGCCATGGTTGGGAATATCGATGTTCAGGTCGCGCTTCAACTCTTTATAGATGTTCACCAGCGACGGCGGTGCCGGAACCCCTGGTTGCACCGAGAAGCACAACCCATGGGCCTGGCCCGGGCCGTGGTAAGGGTCTTGACCAAGGATGACCACTTTGACCTTGTCCAGCGGCGTGGAATTGAGCGCGTTGAAAATCATCGGTCCGGGTGGATAGATCTCTTTGCCCGCCGCGCGTTCCTGTTGCAGGAATGTGCGCAACTCTGCCATGTAAGGCTGGTCGAATTCGGCACGCAGTGCCTCCTTCCAGCTCGGTTCGAGTTTGATACGGTCGTCAGCAGTCATGGTTACATCCGGCAAAAACAATGGGGCGAACCCTAGGAAAGCTGACCATGCTTGTCAATTGATCTGACGCAGATCCGGCACTTTCCTATGGAGCGATCATACTGAACGCTCAATTTCCCGATCGAGGTCACGATGAATCTGCACTTCGAAGAACTCACCGGCACCGACGGCGCACGCATCGGCATCGCCAGCCTGGATGCCGAAAAGTCCCTCAACGCTCTCTCCTTGCCGATGATCAATGCCCTGCGCGATCAACTGGACGTCTGGGCCAAGGAGCCACAGATCGTTTGCGTGCTGCTGCGCGGCAATGGCGCCAAGGCTTTTTGCGCCGGCGGTGAAGTACGCAGCCTGGTGGAGGCGTGTCGCGCCCACCCCGGCGAAGTGCCGCCCTTGGCTGCAAACTTCTTTGCGGCAGAATATCGCCTCGACTTCAACCTGCACACCTACCCCAAACCGCTGATCTGCTGGGGTCATGGGTACGTGCTGGGTGGCGGCATGGGGCTGCTGCAAGGGGCGAGCATTCGGATTGTCACGCCGAGCAGCCGGTTGGCGATGCCGGAGATCGGCATCGGCTTGTACCCGGACGTCGGCGCCAGTTGGTTTCTGTCGCGGTTGCCCGGCAAGCTCGGATTGTTTCTCGGCCTGACCGGCGCCCAGATGAACGGTCGTGATGCAATCGATCTGGACCTCGCCGACCGCTTCCTGCGCGATGATCAACAGCATGAGCTGCTCGAAGGTTTGCTGCAATTGAACTGGCAGGAACAGACAGCCATGCAGCTCAACAGCCTGCTCAAGGCCTTGCAGCAGGAAGCGATCACGCAACTGCCCGAAGCGCAGTGGCTGCCTCGACGCGAGCAGATCGACGAACTATTGGATGTCAGCGACGTTCAATGCGCCTGGAAGGCCATCAGTGCGCTGCACGATCATTCTGATCCGCTGCTTGTTCGTGCCGCCAAAACCATGACTGAAGGCTCGCCCCTGACCGCCCATCTGGTGTGGGAACAGATCGATCGCGCCCGGCATCTATCGTTGGCTCAAGTCTTTCAGATGGAATACACCATCAGTCTCAACTGCTGCCGTCATCCGGAGTTCAGCGAAGGCGTGCGAGCGCGGTTGATCGACAAGGACCAGAAACCTCACTGGCACTGGCCAGACATCAACAATGTGCCGGAGGCGGCGGTGGAGGCGCATTTCCATAAGGTCTGGGAAGGCCGGCATCCTCTGGCTGACCTGTCGGAGTACTGAGTTTCGGGCACAAAAAAAGCGGCGCTTCATGCGCCGCTTTTTTATTGGGTGGTTTATCGGCGGTGGCCTCGGCCATCGTTATCGCCGCGACCGCGGTGATCACCCCATCCGCCACGCTGATCCCGCCCACTGTGGCCTCGATAGTTATCATTGC
This sequence comes from Pseudomonas lini, assembly GCF_964063345.1. Lineage (NCBI taxonomy): Bacteria > Pseudomonadati > Pseudomonadota > Gammaproteobacteria > Pseudomonadales > Pseudomonadaceae > Pseudomonas > Pseudomonas lini. The sequence goes on along the minus strand of NZ_OZ061318.1, from coordinate 4,707,395 downwards.
GGCCGCCTCGGTTATGGCTGTCCCAACCACCGCGGTCATGACGGTCCCATCCGCGATTCTGGTAGCCGCGGTAGTCGTAATAGCGAGGTGCCGATTGATAAACCCGCGGTTGGTGGTAATAACGCGGCGTTGGCTGGTAATACCGTGCAGGCGGTGAGTAATACCTGCGCGGGGCCGAGTAGTAACCACCATCGGAGTAGTAAGACCTGCCGCCGGAGTAATACGGCGCTGGGGACGTGTAGACCTCGGAACGGTAGTAGCTGTCTCCTCCATCGGAATAGGGTACGCACGCACCAAGAAACAATCCCGATAGAGCAATCAGCAGAATTTGGTGGAGCTTTTTTTGACAGAGCATGGCGGCCTCCTGGACCGCGAGTGAGCCATACCAGCGACGCTGGCAGGCGACAGTCAATTGTTCACAACTGTCGAAAGATCAGACAGTGAAATCGGAATCTGGTGCGTTCCTGCAACACTCTGAAACAAGTAGCCGATGAAAGGTTTTTCATCTACCCAGAAGAAAACGGCGCGCTCGTGAGGCCGGGCGCGCCGTTGTCTTCGTGAGTTGGTTAACGGTGTCCGCGATGGTGGCCACCATGGTAATGACGGGGCCCACTGAAATAATAGTAGCGATAGCCCCCGTAAAAACGCGGACCGCCGTAGTAGTAAGGAGAGTAGTTATAGCCGGGATAGTAATAAGGTGCCGGATAAACATCGGCACCACCTGCGTAGTAATAGCAGCCGGACAAGCCCAAACCAAAAAACACACAGAGCAGTATTCGACGGAGCTTTTTCTGACAAAGCATGGCGGCCTCCTGGAAGACCCGCAAACAACAGTCGGCACAGGCCGGCTGACACCTGTTTTGACTTTCAAACCGGCACCGAGTGCCAGATAGCACCTGGCCTTCAGATCAGCGGCCAGCTCAAGCTGGCTTGCGCATGGCTGCCAGCCGACCGATCATGCGCGGTCTCGGGCCAACAAACCGGCCGTAACCGAATTGCTCCTTCATGAATAAACCTGATCTCTGCCCGGCTTGCGGTGCCTCCAACGACTGCAGCCTGGCTGACCCGCGAACCGTCGATTGTGCCTGCTGGTGCTACGGCGTCAGCATCGATCCGGCGGTGCTCCAGGCACTGCCAGTCGAACTGCGCAACAAGTCCTGCCTGTGCCCGGCCTGCGCCCAGGTCGAGATGCAGTTGCAAGCAGCCGCTTGGCCGATCACGTAAGATGCGCGGCGCTCTTCCATCGAATCCTCCCACCGAAGCCTAGCCATGCGCGTTGACCGCTTCCTCAGCAACCTGCCTCGCTTCAACCGTAAGCAGGTACGCCTGTTGCTGGTAGAAAAGCGCGTCAGGGTCGACGGAGAAGTCGTCAGCGACCCTCACGCCGAGGTACTTGAGTTCAGCCGCGTGGAAGTCGACGACGAGGTGCTGCAAGTTGGCAAACCGGCCCGCTACTTCATGCTGCACAAACCACCCGGTTGCGTCAGTGCCACCCGCGACCCGCAACACCCGACGGTGCTCGAACTGATCGATGAACCGGATAAGGAAGACCTGCACATCGCCGGCCGTCTGGATTTCAACACCACCGGCCTGATGCTGATCACCAACGATGGCAGCTGGTCGCGACGCCTGACGCAACCGCAGACCAAACTGCCCAAGATCTACCACGTCGAGACGGAGCAGGACATCACTGCCGAATACGCGATCACCTTTGCCAAAGGGCTGTATTTCGCCTTCGAAGACCTCACCACACAACCTGCCGAACTGGTCGTACTCGGGCCAAAATCTGCGCGCCTGAGCATCGTCGAGGGCCGCTATCATCAGGTTAAACGGATGTTCGGCCACTTCGACAACAAGGTGTTGCGCCTGCACCGCGAACGCATGGGACCGCTGGTGCTCGACGACACGTTGAAGCCCGGCGAGTACCGGCCGTTGAGCAGCGATGAGATCCGATTGATCTAAGCAGGCGACCGCTCAGCAGAAGTCGCTAAAAATTTTACGAAAGATACTTGCGCGATGACGTGACCCCTGCTTGAATCAGGACGTCGGCGCGAAATGTGACCGGCGAGTCACCAAAACTACTCTAAGAAACTTTTTGCCGGCAGAGAACCCTCAGGTTCCGCCTTCCCCCGGCAAACTGCCCGCTTATAACAATACCCGTCGACCGGCCAGTAATGGATCGACATGGGCCTTCAAAAATTCCAGGCGTATGCCTACCTGTCACAAAGCTCGTGCAATCTGATTTGCGCGCATACCCGCTTGCCAGGAGTCTTATGTCATGAGGCCAGAAATCGCTGTGCTGGATATACAGGGTCAGTATCGGGTCTACACGGAGTTCTATCGCGCAGACGCCGCAGAGAAGACCATCATTCTGGTCAACGGCTCGATGTCCACGACTGCGTCGTTTGCACAGACCGTGAAAAACCTTTACCCAGAGTTCAATGTGGTGTGCTACGACCAGCCCTATGCGGGCAAGTCCAAGGCTCACAACCTGCATGAAAAAATGCTCACCAAGGAAATCGAAGGGCAGATCCTCCTTGAGCTGATCGACCACTTCGCCGCCGAACACGTGCTGTCGTTTTCCTTTGGTGGCGCCGCCACTCTCGTCGCCCTCGCCCAGCGGCCACGGCGCATCGAAAAGGCCGTGATCAGCTCGTTCTCGCCGGTGGTCAACGAGCACATGCTCGACTACCTCGAGCGCGGTGTCGATTATCTCGGCAGCCGGGACGGTAACCGGGTCGGTGACTTGGTGAACAGCACCATCGGCAAACACCTGCCCTCGCTGTTCAAGCGTTTCAACTACCGTCACGTCAGTTCGTTGGCCGAACATGAATACGGGCAGATGCATTTTCACATCAGCGACGTGCTCAACAGCGATCGTCAGTGCTACCTGAACGCGGCGAAGAAAATCAACGTGCCGGTGCTGTTCATGAACGGCGAATGGGACGAGTACACCGCCGCCGACGATGCCAAGCTGTTCGCCGGCCACGTGCAGCACAGCACCTTCAGCACCCTGCAGGCCACCGGCCACTTTCTCGACATGGAGCACAAAGCCGCCTGCCGAGACAGCCGCAACGCACTGCTGGGTTTCCTGAAACCGGCGCAACACGAAAGCCGGCCGCGTTACCAGTACGTCCAGGACCACCATGCATTGGCAATCTGAAACAGAGTCATCGCGAGCAAGCCCCGCCCTACATCGTTGAACGCACTCCTGTAGGAGCGAGGCTTGCCCGCGAATGACCGCTACGCGGTCGATGCTTTCGTTTCACCCGTGCTAAAGCCATCGCGCGCAAAGAAAAACTTCATTTTCACGCGCACATCTGGTACAAAGTCAGCCGCTCTGAGCGGGTGTCGTATAATGGCATTACTCCAGCTTCCCAAGCTGATAACGAGGGTTCGATTCCCTTCACCCGCTCCAATCGAATTTTTGTCTCACGTCAGTTTTTGACGGGGGATGCAGGAATAAAAAAACCGGCCTCAATGGCCGGTTTTTTTGTGTCTGGGGTTTGGTGGAATCGGGCTCTAAAACATCCCCAAATTTTCGTCCATTATTCGCTGATCGATGAGTAAGTGCTCTCGGGCGTTAACGACTACCCTGAAGTCCGTTAGCGTTTTTTTCGAAAAGCACGGATTTATTATCAAATTTCATCAAGCGTTAATGTTTTCACATCTATGAAAATTAGCGTTTTCGCATATGATCGATCTTCTGTTAGCGTTTTTCTTGCCCCAGTAAAGGATTTCGTCAATGCAAGTCGGTTTCAAGACACTCGCAAACCGTTACGACATCGCACTGGCACAGCCTCTACGAGTCGACTCGATGATCGGCACTATACGTGTCAGTCGCGAAAGTGACGGAAATGTGGAGAACCGGTATCCGGCAAGCTATCGGCCCGCAGACGATTTCGCAGGACATTTCGAATTCGGCCTCAAGTACGAAGAGATCCATCTCGAGTTCTTCGCCCGCCTGTTTGCGGCCATAGGTCCGCAGCCAGTCGAAGACTGGTGTCGACGGGAGCCATTCGGCCAGTACGCCCGTCGCACGGGATTCCTCTACGAATGGCTGACAGGGCAACGTCTGGATGTGCCAGACGTGACCAATGGCGGCTATGTTGATGTACTTTCGTCAAAAGATTACCTGACGCGTCGCGATGCACTGAGAACGCGACGTTGGCGAATCAATAACAATCTGCCGGGGACGGCTGGGTTCTGCCCCTTGGTTCGTCGTACGGCGCCAGTGCAGGACGCTCTGCAATTCGATCTGCGCGAGGCATTGGATGAATTGGATCAGGCCTTTGGCCCCGACATCCTGATGCGTACCGCCAGCTGGCTGACGCTCAAGGAATCGCGCGCGAGCTTTCTCATTGAAAAGGAAGCCGACCAGGCCGATCGTATCCAGCGGTTTGCCCATGTCATTGCCCAGTACTGCGGACATATTGAAGACCCGTTGAGCGACGATAGCCTGCATTCCCTGCAAGCAGGCATTCTGGGGCGCGACGCCATTGGACTGGGCTTGCGGCGCTCCCCTGTGTTTGTGGGGCAGGCCACGATGCGCGAGGACATCGTGCATTACATTGCCCCCCATTTCGCGGATCTTGCGCTGCTATTGGCAGGACTCAACGAGTTTGAGGTCGCAACGCGTGGTGCGGAATCAGTGGCACGTGCCGCTGTGTTGGCATTTGGCTTCGTGTACATCCATCCCATGCGCGATGGCAATGGCCGGATTCACCGCTTCCTTATTAACGACACCCTGATTCGAGATAACGCAGTGCCCGACGGCGTAATACTGCCGGTGTCAGCCACAATCACGAGTTCGATCGACTTCAGGGCCGGCTACGACCGTACGCTCGAAGTGTTCTCGCGACCGTTCATGCGACGTTACGCTGCGGCCTATAGGTTCGGCGAACTCGTGACCTATGAGGACGGGACTCGCAGCAACTTCATTTTCGATGAATACGAGGACGCGTGTTTTGCCTGGCGGTATCCCGATCTGACCGAACATGTCCTGTACACCGCACGCGTCGTCGAGCACACGATTCGAAAGGAAATGGCGGATGAAGCCAGAGTACTGGTGATCTTTCAGCGAGCTCAGGAGCAGCTGAAAGAGGTACTGGAAATGCCAGACCTGGATGCGAACCGCATCATCCGTTCCATCAAGGAGAACGGCTGGGTGGTGTCCGGCAAGCTAAAGAAAGGGTACCCGCAGCTTGAAGATGAGCGCATGGCGGGACGCGTCGTGGAGGCCGTGCGTTCTGCGTTTGAGGATCGAGAGATGGGTGCAGGCGAAGAGTAATTCTTCGGCGGCTTCGGATAAGCCTTTGATCCCCCGTTTTTCACACCCCTAATGCTGCCGCTGAATCTTGACACTGACAATCCTGCATGCTAGCGAATGCTATACTTCCAACGAATTGCATAAAGTGTGCAACGTTCCCCATGGACAAAGATACCGACTGCAAATCTCAGTTAAAGGCTGCCGGACAGAGGAGGTCTACAGCCAACACGAGATGGGAGGTGTGGCATGAATCGGCACTATTACATCAGTGACAATCTCGACGATCTCGAAGCCGTTGAAAATGAACTGGAAGCCAACGGCATCAATACCGAACAAATTCATGTGCTCAGTGAACAAGTGGCTGATGTTGAAGAACATCACCTCCACGAGGTTAACTCGTTAATGAAACAGGATGTTGTTCACTCTGGCGAGATAGGTGCGTTGGTCGGCGTGCCACTCGCGGCGCTGGTCCTTGGCGGCGCCTATTGGATGGGCTGGACCGAATCCGCCGCAGGGTGGGTGCCTTTTATCTTCCTGGCCATTGTTATATTTGGCTTCTGCATCTGGGAAGGCGGTTTTTTTGGTATCCAGGTGCCGAATGCTCACTTCCGCAATTTTAAACAGATGGTAGAAGAGGGAAAACATATCTTCTTCGTGGATGTTGAACCGAATCAGGAATCGGTATTGGACCGGGTAATCGAACATCATCCAGCGCTGACGATCGCCGGCACGGGAACGGCAGCTCCCCACTGGACAGTGGCCTGGCAGCACAAATGGCATCAGTTCAAGCGAGTGATATCGGGTTAACCCTGAAGACTCATGGCCATTCGGAAGCGGCTTATTGGCCGAAGGAAATGACCCGGCTGAGGAAAACATAGTCTGCCTCGGTGGCCATCAGTCCGACGAGCACCAGTAAACATAAAGGTGGCAACAGTATGGCGTAGACCATGGCCAACCGTTCCCAGGCCATATGCATGAAGATGGAGACAATCAAACCTGCCTTCAACAACATGAAAGTGATAATCAGGGACCACCGAAGGTAGCCATGGAAGTGGAAATAGTCGACAAGGTACGACAGCGTGCTGAGGACGAATAACAGCCCCCAGATTTTCAGGTACAAACTGATTGGATGTTGCTGACCCTGAGCATGTGCCATCACCCGTGCTCCTCTACCATAAATAGAAGAAAGCAAAAATAAACACCCACACCAAATCCACGAAGTGCCAGTAAAGCCCGGCTATCTCGACGTTCTGATAATTGCCGGAGCGTTCATAATCTCCCCGCAATACTTTCATCGCCACAATGCTGAGGTAGATGGCTCCGATTGACACATGCAGTCCGTGGAAACCGGTAATCATGAAAAAGCTGGCACCAAACTGCGCCGCCCCCATGGGGTTCCCCCAGGGACGCACTCCTTCCGCGATGAGCTTGGTCCATTCAAATGCCTGCATGCCGACGAAGGTCACTCCCAAGGCAGCGGTCGCCAGCATCAGGGCAGTAGTTTTCGCGCGATCACGGCGATAGGCGAAATTAACGGCCATGGCCATGGTGCCGCTGCTACTGATCAGCACAAAGGTCATGATGGCGATCAGAATAAGCGGGATTTCTCTGCCGCCGATCGTCAATGCGAACACTTCACTGGGGTTCGGCCAAGCGGTGGTGATGGTCATGCGTACCGACATGTAGCCGGTTAAAAAACAGGTGAATATAAACGTATCGCTGAGCAGGAATATCCACATCATCGCCTTGCCCCAAGGGACCTGCTTGAAGACCTCTCTATCTGAGGACCAGTCGCTGGCGATGCCCTGCCATCCCGGTGCAGGCGATGAGTCTGGTGGATTGGATGAACTGGATTCGCCTGGGGCAAGTGGGTGCGATGCCATGGCTTTTTACCTCAGGCCGCAGAATCTGGCGATGGCTTCATAGGTCTCCGGCGTGCTGGCCAGCAAAGCGAATAGCACGAACCAAAGACCCAGTAAGTAGTGCCAATAGGTGGTACAGAGCTCTACGCTGACGCTGAGTTGCGCCAACGGCACGCGACGCAGGAATTTAGCGACGATTATGCTCCAGGCTATCAGCCCGCCCAGCAGGTGGAGCCCATGCAGGCCGGTCAACAAGTAGAAGAAACTGTTGGCCGGATTGCTGGCGACAAAGTAGCCCCAGGCGACAAACTGCTGCCAGACCCAGAATTGCCCCACCAGAAAGGCAATGGCAAATACGCCCCCCAATGCAAAACCAATGACCGTAGCGTCCGGTCGAGCCTGCCGGGCGGCCATACGCGACCACTGCAGTGCGATGCAACTCAATACCAGAAAAGCCGAATTCAGCCATAACTGCCGGAGACTGGCTAACGGCGCCAAGGGGTCTGTCAGGGGGAGCCAGTCGGCCATTTGTGAACGGGCAATAAAGGCGATCAGGAAGAGAAAGAATAACGAACTCACCACGACCAGAAACAAGCGCAGGCCCACTCTTGCGATTTGGCTTCTATCAGCCTCGGTGGCCTGAATACCCCCAGGGTCGCGACTCCAACTGCCACCGGGGTCAGCACCGTCGGCGTTTCTCAATAGCAGCCTTTTCATGTTTTAACGTCCGCTATCTTGGTTCCGGCACTCAGTTGCCGCATCTGCTCCAGCTCCTCGGCGGAGACGGTTTGCGGAACGAAATCCTGTTCTATCCCCGGCACACTGTAGTCATAGGCCCAGCGATGCACGACCGGCAGCTTCGCTCCCCAGTTACCGTGTACCGGCGGGGTGTTCGGCGTTTGCCATTCCAGACTGGCCGCGCCCCACGGGTTACTGCCTGCGGGCTTGCCCTTGAATGCACTCCAGGCCAGGTTGAACAGGAACAGCAGCTGGGAAACGCCGACGGTCAATGCGATCACCGTAATGAAGGCATTCAACTCTTGCGCCGACTGCGGGATGAACGCGTAGTTTTCATAGGCGTAGTAACGGCGTGGCATGCCCTGGAAACCCAGATAGTGCATGGGGAAAAAGATGGCGTAGGTACCCAGAAAGGTAATCCAGAAATGCAACTTGCCCAGGGTGTCATTCAACAGGCGCCCGGTGACTTTCGGGAACCAATGATAGATGCCGCCGAACACCACCAATACAGGTGCGACCCCCATGACCATATGAAAATGGGCTACGACGAAATAGGTGTCCGAGAGCGGAATATCCACGATCACATTGCCGAGAAACAACCCGGTCAGACCGCCGACCAGGAAGGTGACGATAAAGGCCAGGGCAAACAGCATCGGCACGGTCAGATGGATATCGCCCCGCCACAGGGTCAGCACCCAGTTGTAGACTTTCAGTGCGGTCGGCACCGCGATGATCAAGGTGGTGACGGCGAAGAAAAAGCCAAAGTACGGGTTCATTCCGCTGACATACATATGGTGTGCCCAGACCACAAAGCTGAGTACGCCAATCGCAATAATGGCCCACACCATCATTCGGTAGCCGAAGATATTTTTACGTGCATGCGTGCTGATCAAGTCGGAGACCAGGCCAAACGCAGGCAGAGCAACGATGTAGACCTCCGGGTGGCCGAAGAACCAGAACAGGTGCTGGAATAATATTGGGCTACCACCCTGGTGATCGATCTGCTGCCCCAGCGAGATCATCGCCGGCATAAAGAAGCTGGTGCCCAACAGCTTGTCAAACAGCATCATGACCGCACTGACGAACAATGCCGGGAAGGCCAGCAAGGCCATAATCGAGGCCATGAAGATTCCCCATACGGAGAGCGGCATGCGAAACAATGTCATGCCGTGCGTGCGTGCCTGCAACACCGTGGTGACGTAGTTCAACCCGCCCATCGTGGCTGCAACAATAAAAATCGCCAGGGAGACGAGCATCAGGACGATGCCCCACTCGACCCCCGGTGTCCCCTGAGAAATGGACTGTGGCGGATAGAGCGTCCAGCCCGAACCAGTGGGGCCGCCGGGGACAAAGAAACTGGAGAGCAACACCACTACCGCTAGCAGGTAGAACCAGTAACTCAGCATGTTGACATAGGGGAAGACCATGTCGCGGGCCCCCACCATCAGCGGGATCAGATAGTTGCCAAAGCCACCCAGAAACAAGGCCGTCAGCAAGTAAATGACCATGATCATGCCGTGCATGGTCATCGCCTGATAGTAAGCACTGGCGTCCATGAACTCCAAAGCGCCGGGGAAGCCAATCTGTATGCGCATCAAGCCAGACAACACCACGGCGATAACGCCCACGAAAATAGCCGTCAAGGAATATTGAATGGCTATGACCTTGTGGTCCTGACTCCAGATATATTTGGTCAGGAAGCTTTTGGGTTCGTGTAGTGCTTCTGTTTCGGCTTGCTCCGCATAGGCCATCACGTCATCCTCCTGTTCGAAGTTTCGGTGCATTCCTGGCTGCTTTACGGCTACTTCCCTGGCTCCGCCTTGCTCGCATCAGCGTCGGCATTCGCTTTGGATTTGATAAAAGCGATCAGTGCGTTCAACTCCTGATCAGTCGGAGCCAAGGCCGGCATGACGGCTGCATAGCCTTTGACGATTTTGGCGCCGGGATTAAGAACCGAATCCTTTATATAGCCCTCATCGACCTTGATACTCGTACCGTCGGCCAGGGTTTCTGTCTTGCCATACAGACCCTGCCAGCTGGGGCCGACACTCTTGCTACCATCGACACTGTGGCAGGCCAGACAGCCGAGCGACTCGGCCAGCCGCTGCCCCTGCGTCGCCAAGTCGTCACCTCTGTCCAGTTTTTCGCTGGCAGAAGGTTCTTGCTGCGCGGCACCCAGTGATTTGATCAGGGCGACGACAGCACCCAGTTCATCTTCAGTGAGAGTATAGGCCACCATGACCGGCGGGTAGCCCTGTACCAGTCGGGCCTTCGGATCGAGGATCGACTCTTTCAGGTAGGCCTCATCGACCTGCACACTGGTGCCATCGGCAAACTGTTCAGTGCGGCCGTACAACCCCTTCCATCCCGGGCCGAGACTGCTACTGCCATCCTGGCTATGGCAGGCACCGCAGCCGTATTTCTCGGCCAACAAGCGACCTTTTTCCACCACGCTGTCCTGACTGGGTTTGGCTGCTGTCGTTAATGTCTGCGCAAAAGTCGGTTGGCTGTTCAGCCATTGATCGAAGGCGCCCCGCTCTTCCACGATCATCTGGCCGCGCATGTTGTAATGACCTACACCACAATATTCAGCGCAAAGGATTTCATACTTCCCGGTTTTAGTCGGCGTAAACCAAAAGTACGACACCATCCCCGGCACCATGTCCATCTTGCTGCGAATTTGCGGGATATAGAAGTTGTGCAGCACATCTTTAGAGCGCAGTAAAACTTTCACTGGCTGATCAAGCGGAAGGCGAACTTCATTGTTTTTTATAAGTACATCGTCCTGACCCACAGGATCCCTGGGATCAAGGCCGAGGGGATTGGCGGCATCAACAAACTTGATATCCGACTTGCCCAGCTTCCCGTCCTGGCCGGGAAAACGAAAGGCCCACTGCCACTGCTGGGCGACCACTTCAAGTTCATAAGCATTTTTCGGCACCCGGATGAAATCACTGTAAACCACCAGACCTGGCGCCAACATCGCGGCAATACCTATCGAGGTCACGATAATCAACCATGTTTCCAGTTTTTTATTTTCTGGCTGATAGTGCGCCCTGGAGCCCTCCTTGTGACGATAACGCATCACGGCCACCGCCATAAATACCGTGATGGCGATGAAAAATATTCCGCTAATGATCAGGGTGATGAACAGGGTGGTGTCTATTGACCCCCAGTTGGAAGCTGCCGGAGTCGCATGCCAAGGCGCTAGTATATGGAACAACACTGATGCAATAACGATTAGTATCAAGATAATTGCTATTGCCATTTTCTCTTCATCCTATTCCTGTTGTTCACTGGTTATGCAAACGCATCGCCACTGACGTCCAAGCAGGGCAGACAAGTACCATCCATTCCGACGGTAAAGTCAGCGAGAAGTATAGTGCATGGACGGAACAAGCGCATTTTCTGAAAAACCTGCTGGCCAGATATTCCAATTCGAACATTAAGTTAATCGTTTAAAGCTATTCGCTACATATAACTATGGATATTCAGCATTACGTCTCTGGGGACTAAATGGGCGTAGCGAATTGACGCGGGTACAGCAAGCGAGGCTGGGTTGCCTATACTCAATTCTGATGACGGGATGGCAGAACTGGCCAGAAGCGGATGGCTTGAGAAGAGACAAGAGCTATAGAGTCCAGCAGTCCACGACGGAGGTTTCGTCATGAGTAACCTGACGATCGAAGGCTGGTGCAAACCCAGCGGCGCCCCAAAGTCCACCCCGGTGGGTGAGATCAGCTTTGATGTTGATGGCCCCCTCCATCTGCGTCTGGAGCAAGCTGAAGAACGCTTACAGAAAACCCATGAGCGTGAAGCCATGGTTGATGTCGACATGAGCTCAATGGAGTTGGTCTTGCCAGAGGGATACGACCCCTTGTCCGACTGCCAAATGCGCGTCTACTTGCAGCACGGGCGCGGTCAGTTCCATTTGGTCGGGCATCGAGCGAGCGATGGAAGCTTGGTCTATACCAATGCGGTTTTGATTGATCAGCTGCTTTAGAAGCTATTACGTGATGCTCGGCATCGGTGAAAATTCACCTTTTCCCTTCGCCTGCTCTGCTCAATTTCAGTCTCACGTCAGGGGGAATGCAGAAATCAAGAAACCAAACCGCTTTTCATAGGAGCCAGGCTTGCCAGCGAAAGCGCTCTCAAGGACGCGTTCGCCGGCAAGCCTGGCTCCTACATGTCCGAGCGGCCCTTAAACTGACTGGCATTGATCCGAAGTAGAAGGTTGGTCAACCAAAGGGACAAACGACCACGCATGTCCCTTTGTAGGTCAACGCGTCGCCACCATGAACAACCGCGGAAACGGCAACAGCACTGAACCATCGCTCTGCGCCGGATAGGCCTGCCCGATCGCCGTCAGATACTGCTTGAGATACTGCACCCGCTCCGCTTCATTCAGCGGCTCAAGGAAAGGCCGTAAACCGCTGCCCTTGAACCACTCGACCACGCCCGATGCGCCGTCCGCGAGCGAATGATAGTAAGTGGTGCGCCATACATCGACGCGGGTGCAGTGGGCACGCAGCATCGAGTAGTAACCACCCGCATCCTCCATTTCCGTTCGCAGGCCAGCCGCTCTTGCCAGTTTTTCCGCCCAAGGGCCGTTCGCTGCAACCTCGCGCATCAACCTGTGCGACGGTTCGTTGAGGTTGTCGGGCATCTGAATCGCCAGGCTACCACCGGGGGCAAGCCTGGCCACCAATGACGGCAACAACCGGGCGTGATCGGGCAGCCACTGCAACACCGCGTTAGCGAAAATCACGTCGAACGGGCCGGTCTCGTTCCAGGTATCAATGTCAGCAATGTCGAAACGCAGGTGAGGCAAGCGCTTGCGAGCGGCCTCGACCATATTGGGTGAACTGTCCACCCCACGCACCGCGGCATTGGGAAAGCGCTGCACCAGCAACTCGGTGGAATTACCCGGGCCGCAACCGATGTCGATTGCCGATTGGACGTCCATTGTGGGGATGGCGGCCAGCAAGTCACGCGCCGGGCGCGTGCGCTCATCTTCAAACGCTACGTATTGTTTGGCGGACCAACTCATATCGCTCTCCTGTCGGTGCATGGTCGTAGCCAGAGGCAGACAACCGGTTCGCTACGATACATTGACCGCGTCAGTTAACCCACGCCCCCACCCGCCAATGCCAGCCATCGTTACGTTGCTCCCAGTGCGGATGCACATAACGATACCCCGGCCGTTCCGGGACCCAATGGCCATGAACCGCGACATAACGCCCACCTTCCCAACGCCAGTACCCCCTGGACCAGAGATAACCCGGCCGCCCCGCAGGCTCTACCTCAACAACGCGTTCCGGTGGCGGCTGCGGTGCGATGATCTCAACATATTCACGCTGCACCGGACGCCGGTCATGAACAACCCGTTCCTGCACACAACCCGCTGCGGTAACCACCACCGCCAGCAACACCATGTAACGTAACAACATGCCGCCTCCTCAGGCTTGAAAGCCAAATCGAGTGAACCAGCAAAAAAACAGCCCCCTTTTCCAACCATGCTCCTGCCTGGTTCATTACTCTTTTAACAGGCCTTGTCTGTCTATTACCTGAACCCGGATCACTTGACGATTGAAAAACACAGGGGATCTGAATGAGCCTTTTCTTATCGCAAAACCATTGAAAGCCATAACCAAAACGACCGTTCGTCGACCGACCAGCAAAGCAGTTTTGACAGTATAAAAATGGCATCTATAGTCCTATCGCGGCCTGTTGGAAGGAACCCGACTCGTCATTTCAAGGCAAGGAGCAAGGCCAGCTCATACCCCGTGATCGAGTGGGTTCCCCAGTAGTGTGTTCGCAACGGCCGCAAGGCAAACAAGCGTTGTCGTGCCTGGCAGGTAGCCAGGTAATCACTATGTTCAAAGGAGCTTTACTATGTCTCGAGTCACGGATGTACTTGTTTCCATCGACACCGAAACCATTCTGAAGAACTACCCGAACATCAGCACAAACCCTGCTGCGCCGACGATGATCGACGTCAATCATGTGTACATGGTGACCAATCAGAACAACGTGGTGAGCGGCCAGGCCGGTGGCGAGCTCAACTTGAAAGCCCAGGTAGGCGATTTGATTCGCTGGCGTGAAACCAGCCTGTCGCTGGGCTTCGAGCAAGCAGTGATTTTCTACAAGTTCGTCGGCAACGCAGGCAACGAGTTGATCTCTACGCCCACGCCACGCAAGGCTACCGCCTCCTTTGCAGTCCCGAACACCAGCAATCCGTCGGTGCCCAGCTGCCAGAAGGTCGATAACCACTACTGGTCTTCGGAAACCCTTGCCTGCGGCAGCGTGACCTATCACTTCCAGTTTCTGATCGTGAATCGCGACTGCCAGATCATCGGCTGCTGCACATGGGATCCGTTCATTACCATCCGTAACTGATGCTGGGCCGGGCCCCTTGGTAACGAGGGGCCTACCGAGCTCGTTGCCGCCTCGGCTGGAACAGGATGTCTCGCTTGAACCGAAGCGGTTACCGTTTTGCGTCAACATCATGAAAGGATCCATGATGACTTCCGAACCGATTACCTCCCCTTCGGCGGGCGCCGTGATAGCCAGTAGTGTGCTTCTGATTGTCGATGCCGAATCGTTGCTTTCACACTATCCGCAACCCAGTCTTGAATTGCAGAACCCGACTGTGATTGAAGATGGTTTCATCTTCCCCGTGACTAGTAGCACGACGACACAAAGTACTGAAAATGACAGTAAAATAACGCTGACAGCCAGCAACGGAAAGATCTTCCATATCCGCGGTAGAACCGTCAGCCTGCTGGCCGAACATACGGTGGTATTTCACGACCTGACGGTGGACGATGCCGGGGCCCTTTCGCCGCCCAAACTGATAGTTCACAGCGGCCAGACAGTCCCCGCGCCCGACCCCGCCAACCCGACCCAGCCTGGCAGCCACAGCGCCGATGATCATTATTGGGAGTGTTCGCAACTGAGCACGGGCGTGACAGCCTGCGAACTGAACTTCATGCTGATCAACCAGCGCTGTGAAGTGTTGGGGTACTTCAGCTGGAAGACTGAGGTGACGTTGTCGGCATGAATAGATATGTAAAAAACCGGCCTCAAGGGGCCGGTTCTTTGTATGCCGTTTACCCAACACGGTCAGTCGTAGTACCCAACTGTCTTCTTCAAGTGATCCGAATAATCGTAAATCTCATCAACCGAGCCAATCGGATGCCGCGTTTCATTTTTTTCTTCGTCAAAAATCCCAATGTACTTTTGTGAACGATTGAAATGAAGGCGACAAATCGGCTTGCGATTATTGTCATCAAGCAAGATCCCAAAATAGCTTTGCGTATCGCGCTGCACTATCCGTTTTGCGTCTACAACCGAACGAACCACCGCACGGACAATGTGATAACCCTCCAATTCTTCCAGGGTCGTCAGCACTTTATCCTCTGATTCGTCACGCTGATCTGTCGGATCACTGCCGCCGGCAGGAACCGATCTCGATGCCAGCGCAGGCTGAATGGCACCACTCATAGCTGATTTGAGTCGGTCATTGATCTGATCATTGAGAAACTGCACGACTGCTTTCCTCGTCAGCTCGTGGAACTGCTCACGGACTTTCTGAGTTATGACCCCGTCGTACACTCGGGAGGCGAAGACTTTTACAAAGTCGTCATCAGGTTTGATGACCTGCGAAGCAATGACCTTTTTGATCTGACTGACATATTTCAGCTCACCTGCAGCATTGATGATCGAATCCACGTCGAATGCAGACTTGGTGAGCTTGATCAGTTCGGGGACGGAGTACTCATCGATGTCCAGAAGATCGAGTTCAAGAAACGGTTTCTCATCCATCTTGTTGGGCGCATCCAGGTCGGTGAAAAATTTATAGACCTGGCCGTTGGTGAGAATAGAGATTCGTGCGCTGGTGACATGAAAATAGCGAAATAGCTGGGAGGCGTGATTGATGTGTAGCGACTCGCCTATTTTTTTGCACTCGATGAGAATCTGTACCTCTCCTTCCTTCATGATTGCGTAGTCAATTTTTTCTCCTTTTTTCGTTCCAATATCGCAAACGAATTCTGGAGTCACTTCACTTGGATCAAAGACATCGTAGCCCAGCACCGTACTGATGAAGGGCATGACGAAAGCATTCTTGGTCGCCTCCTCCGTCTGAATTGCAGCGCTTTGCAAACGAACCTTGGCGGCTAGGCTCGCTAACTTCTCAAAGAATTCCATGAGTGACCTCTTACTTGGTTTCGATCCGTGTGTTTGCATGCTGGCAAATTGACTACCATTTGATACTAGACACAAACCGGCACAAAGAAAGATTCCAATCAAAGATTCCCGACGCAGCAAGGCATAAGCCACATTTCTATGAAGAGCGCGAGCGATTAACTCACAGGACAGTCATTCACTGCTTATCCGCCCCCTTCTCCTGCATCTGCACCGAAGACTTGGTGCCATCAGTGTTGTCTTTGGTCTCGTTATCCGAGTTATCGAAACAGCCCTGCAACGCCATCAGGCAACAACAAAGGTAAAACGTGCGAGCGAGGTTCATGCTGTTCTCCAGTTCAGGGGCTTGAAGTAGTGACCCATGTCGGTGGAAATGGTTGCGACTTTCTCGGCCCCGAACGATGAGCGCTGACAGAGGCTTCAGCGCACCGGCTTTTCATCCCGCAGGCAATATTCAGCAGAATTTTCGTCATGCCCGTGCTGTCTGAAAATCAGGCGCATCCCTATAAGGAGCACGGCAATGAAATTCGCAAAAATTGCACAGAAACTCTCCCTGTGGGCCGGCCTGCCCCGGACATTTCTGGGGGCGATCATTCTGATTATCCTGTGGGGTTTGAGCGGGCCGATTTTTCATTTCAACGATACCTGGCAGCTAATCATCAACACGTCGACCACCATCATCACCTTCCTGATGGTGTTCCTGATCCAGAACACCCAGAACCGCGACACGGACATTTTGCACTTGAAGATCGATGAGTTATTGCGAGTAACGAAAGAAGCGCAGAACGCTATGCTGGGGCTCGAATCGCTGGATCTCAAACAGTTGGAAGAATTGAGAAAGAAATATCGCCAACTCGGCGAGGGCGAGAAGATTCCCCTGGACGGCACTGTTGTCCCGGAAACAAAGAAACAGGATTGATGAATGTTGATCCATGCCTCGCGGGTGACCGGCGACGTCACCCGCGCCATGAGTGCTAGCGACTGGCTTGCAGGGCCCTGGCCATTTGCAGATGGTTTTGCAGTTTGGGCAGGGTTTCTTCGGCGAACGCTTTGATTTGCGGCACGTCCGTGGTCTGCGCTTGTTGTTGAAGCTGCTCGATGGTTTCTTGGGTGGTTTTCACCTGACTGGCGGCGTACGCCTGATCGAAGGACGCATCGTCCTTCACCTCCGGCATCAAGGCTTTGGCCTTGTCCATCACCTCTTCGCGTGGCGCGACCGGTAAATCGAGTTGCTTGGCAATTTTCGCCAGATGCTGGTTGGCGGTGGTGAGGTCGTTGATTACCACGATGGTGTAATCCTTGACCTCCTTGGACTCGGTTTTCTGGTGCGCCAGGCGACTGGCTTCGATGTCGGCCATGCCTTTGGCCGACGCCTCGTTGATGAATTCGGCGGCTGACTGGGCAAAGGCACTGTTGGCAAACAGACCCAGCAACGTGACAAAACTGGCATTGCGTAAACGGGTGGCCATCCGGCTCATGGTCGCGCCCTCCTTCTTTGAAAATTCAAACGGGAGCTTGCGCCCCCGTCTTTTAATAAAACCACCGTCACTATTACCGGGATTTCTGACCACCTTTGCGGCCCATGCCGCCTTTCGCGGAGTCTTTATCAACGGTCGTCGTGGTGGTTTTCCCACCTTTGCGACCGGCTTCAGACGCCTTCGTTCGATCATGGGCACTACCCGGACTCGGATTTTTTGAAGTTGGCATGGTTTTCATCCTCTTGATGATGATCACAGCGAGCAGCCGCCCGCATAGAATAAGAATTTCCATCGTCAAAAAGGTTTAGAAAAACTGGCAACGCTGCGACGAACGGACTTTCAGGCCTCGAAGCGCAGGTGCTGTTGGCGTTTGGCGCTGTACATCGCCTCATCGGCATGCCTGAACAACTGATTTTCTTCGGTCCCATGTTCGGGGTAGCGCGCAACGCCGATGCTCGGTTGAATATTCAGGTTATGCCCATCCAGGCGCAGGGGCTGAACCAGTACCTGGCGGATTTTACCCGCCACTTTCTCGGCGTCTTCCGCGGCGTGGAGGCTGTGCAACAACACGACAAATTCATCACCGCCGATACGCGCCACAGTGTCGGTTTCGCGCACGCAGCCCTTGATTCGATTGGCGACCGCTTGCAGCAGCATGTCGCCGACCGCATGACCGTGGGTATCGTTGACTTGCTTGAAGCGGTCAAGGTCGACGTAGAGCAACGCCATTCGACCGGAATCTTCCCGGGCCAGCGCCAGTGAGGCCTTGAGGCGTTCGCGCAGTAATTCGCGATTGGGCAACTGAGTCAGTTGGTCGTACTGGGCCATGCGCTGGAGCCGGGCATGCAATTGCTTGCGCTCGATAGCGGTCGCGACCTGAGCGCAAACATACTGCAGCAGTTCCTTGTCTTGCTCGGTGTAACGCTCGCCGCCCGGTACGCTTTTAACGATCAGCGCGCCAATGGTGCCGTTCTGCGAACTCAATGGCACGCCCAGCCAGCAGGGCGAATCCTGGCCCGCGACCAGCGCCGCAAATCCCGCCGGCGGATTGTCCTGATCCGGGGTCAGCAGAATCGGCAAGCCGCTGCGAATCACTTCACTGCAAAGACGCCCGGTCACCGTCCCGGGCTCCTCGGGTTGCGGTTCACAGTCGTCGACGTGATAGGGAAAATTCAGCTGCGCGCAGTGCTCGTCATACAGCGCCACAGAGAAATTCAACGCTGGGAGCCATTCGCCGATGATCGAATGGATGCGTTTGAACAGCGCCAGCAGATCTTCCGCCGCGTGGGCTGCTTCGGAGATTGCGTACAGCGCCGCTTGCCGGGACTCGGCCTGTTTGCGCTCGGTGATGTCGCGCGCCACGGCAATGCGCAGCTGATCGACCTCCGACCAGCGCGCCGACCAAAGAATATGCACCACCCGGCCGTCCTTGCGCAGGTAACGATTTTCAAAGTTGAGCTTGGGCTCGCCCTCCATGATCTCCCGCGCGGCGTCGAGGGTGCGCTGTCGGTCGGCGGGATGCACCAGGTCGATCATCGGCTGACCGATCAGCTCGTCGGGGGTGTAACCGAAAATACGCTCGCAGGCCGCGCTGACAAATACGAAGCGACCTTGTTTGTCCACCGCACAGACGGCGTCCAGCAAGAGGTCGATGTAGCTCGCCAGTGGGGCGGAATTTCTGCTTTCCATGATGCCGAGAGCGTGTCCGGACAATGCAACATTGAACAACCCTCCCTGACCGGTCATACGCCCGAGCGATGACTGTGCAGCTGACGCTTCCCTGCGATCAGCCTCAAGCCTTGTTCGTCACCAGCCCCGGCAGCGCATGCACCAGGGCATTGATGGCAAAACCGATGAACATTACCCCGCACAACCGGGTAATCGCCAGTTCATGGCGCTGATACAACGTGCGCACCTGACGCGCACCGACGATGCCTATGAGGATAGCGTAGGCCATAAGGCCACCAATGAAGCTCAAGACGATCAACCATGGCAGCATCGACCAATGCAGCAATTCTGCACGGCTGGACAGCAGCGCAGTAAAGGTCGCCACCGCCACCGGATATGCCTTGGGGTTGGTCAAACCGAACATGATGCCGTGCCAGAACGGCTGCCGCGCCGGGCCTTGAGGAGCTTCGGCACTGCCGCGGCGAGCCCGAACCGCCCGCAGGCCCAGCCAGAACAGGTACAGCCCACTGAATACGCCCAGCACATCGAACGCGGTGCTGCCGATTTCCCGCGCACCGACAATCGCGATCAGCGCCGTACTGCACCAGACCACGTCGCCCAGCAAATGCCCGCACAGAAACCCCGCTCCGGCCCGCCGCCCGCGCGCCGCGCCGATGCCAAACACCGCCAGCACACCCGGCCCCGGCGTGATGCCATAAATGAAGCCCGAGGCAAGAACGGCCATTAGCAGCGATGGAGTCATGGGAATTCCTGTTGAAACGCCGGATGAATGGACGCAAGTCTATCCCAGGACCTCGAGCATCGACTTAACGATCGTCGAAGAACTTCATCCCCGCATACGGCCGTTGCCGACACGCCGCTAGCCGCGACGCCATATCCCCGACATGCGCCTCAAGCTTGTGCCCGTCCGGATCAAGAAAATAGAACGACGAGCCTTCGCTGCGGTTGTCCCGCCATTCCTGCACGTTGGCAGATCGCAGGCGTTCGACGAACAACGGGAAGTCCGTAGCGCCAATACTGAAGGCGTAATGGGTGTAGTCAGCGGCGGGCGTGGATTCGCGTAGCGGATCGAGAGAAAGGCACAGCCACAGACCGGGTAATGAGAGATAGGCGCCGGTGTCCCACGTGGTTTCTAGCTGGAGTTGCAGCAGATCTTGATAGAACGCCACGCTGCGGTTCAGGTCGGTGACGGCGAGGGTCAGGTGGTTGAGGCCGGTTAGCATGGGTTAAGTAACCTTTGAGGCTGGGTCCGACCGGAGCGTACAACTTAAACGTCCTTGAGCGTATAGCCGCTGGGGGTTTGTTGGCTGTGAGTCAGTCATCGCGAGCAGGCTCGCTCCCACAAGGGTTGGCGTCGGACACAAATCCTGTGCCCGACGCAGTCAATATGGGAGCGAGCCTGCTCGCGATGGCGTCCGGTCCGGCACCGCAGATTTCAGAACTTATCGAGCGTACGCAGCTTCTGCGGCAACCCCCACAGCAACAACGCAGCGGCGATCAGCGCGGCAACGCCGATGACGTACAGGGCCGGGGTGGTGCTGCCGGTCAGGTCCTTGATTCGCCCGACCATGACCGGGCTGACGATCCCACCGAACTGGCCGAGGGTGTTGATCACCGCGATCCCGCCAGCGGCACCTGCGCCCGCACCGGCCAGCAGTTTTGGCGGCAGGGTCCAGAAGCTGGGGATCGAGGCGATGATTCCGGCACCGAGCAACCCCAGAGCGACAATCAGGAAAGTCGTGTGGTTAGCGAAGATCCCTGCGCTGAAGAACCCCACCGCGCCCACCGCCACCAGACCTGCAACAAACTTACGCCGCTCGCCGGTGGCATCGGACAACCGCCCGATCACCACCATGCTGATGGCGCCGCAGATGTAGGGGATGGCGGTCAACAAACCGATCATCACCGGACTCTCGGTGCCGGCACTGCGGATCAGTTGCGGTGCCCAGAAATTCAGGCCGTAAGACGCTACTTGAATCAGAAAGTAGATCAACCCCAGCATCAGGAAACCTGGAATTCGCAGCGCAGCCAGCAAGGAACCTCCGCTCTTGTGGGGTTCGTGGTGAGCGATACGGCTGGCGAGCAGTGTCTTCTCCGACGACGTCAGCCAATGGGCGTCTTCGATGCGGTCCTTGAGCAAGGTCAGCACCAACAAACCGAGGCCGATGCAAGGCACGCCACCGAGCAGAAACAGCCAATGCCAGCCGCGCATATCAAGGACGCCATCCAGGTGTTGCAGCACCAGCCCGGAGAACGGTGCGCCAACCAGCCCGGCAAACGCCGACGCGAGAAACAGCATCGAGGTGATGCGCCCGCGGTAGTGCTGCGGGAACCACAGCGTCAGGTAGTACAGCACGCCCGGCGCGAAACCCGCTTCCATCGCACCGATCACAAAGCGCAGAGCGTAGAACTGCCATTCGCTGTTGACGAAGACCATGGCCGCGGTGGCGATACCCCAAGACATCATGATCCGGGCGATCCAGCGCCGCGCCCCGACCTTGTAGAGCATCATGTTGCTCGGCACTTCGAAGATCACGTAACCGACCACAAACAGCCCGGCGCCGAGGCCATAAGCGGTGTCGCTCAGGCTCAGGTCGGTCTGCAACTGGAACTTGGCAAAGCTGATGTTGATGCGGTCGAAAAACGCGAACAGATAGCAAACCATGATCAGCGGCATCAGTCGCCAGGCGACTTTGCGGACCAGGGCTTTTTCGGCATCGTGGCTAACGGACGGGCTCGCGCCCGCCTCCAGTACATTGAGGCTCATAGTATTTCTCCAGATGGACTTCACGAGGGAGTCCCGATTGTTTTTGTTGTCTGGTTGAGATGGTCTTGTGGACGCTTTTTTGTGGGAGCGGGCTTGCCCGCGATTGCGGTGCACCAGTCGACATCTCTCTTGGATGTGACTCAGTCATCGCGGGCAAGCCCGCTCCCACAGGATTCGTGATGGATTCAGGAAGGTGTCGGGTGCAGGTCGCAATTGCGTCCGGCCTTGGCAAGTTGCCCGGGCACTTCGTGGCCCAACAACTCCGGTAACCCTCGGGACAACTTCAGCAACAACGGCAGATCGATGCCGGTGTGAATACCGATTTCATCGCACAGGTTGACCAGGTCTTCAGTGCAGATATTGCCCGAAGCACCCGGCGCAAACGGGCAACCGCCAAGACCGCCGAGGGCCGCGTCGAAGCGTCGGGCACCGGCCTCGTAGGCGGCCAGTACGTTGCACAGACCGAGGCCGCGAGTGTTGTGAAAATGCAGGGTCAGATCCGCCGGCGAAACCCCCTGCAAGACTCTGCGCACCAGCCGATCGACCTGACGTGGATTAGCCATGCCGGTGGTGTCGGCCAAGGTAATGCCTTGGATCCCGAGTTCTTGATAGGCGTCGACGATCTGCAGCACTCGGTCCTCATCGATCCTGCCTTCGAACGGGCAACCGAAGGTCGTGGCGATGCTGCCGTTGAGCCGCACCTGCGTGCCGCGAACGAATTCGACGATTTCGCCAAACGCCGCCAATGACGCCTCGCAGCTCATCCGCATATTCGCCAGGTTGTGGGTCTGGCTGGCGGACATCACCAGGTTCAGCTCATCAGCCCCCGAGTCCAACGCTCGTTGTGCGCCTTTGAGGTTGGGGATCAATGCGACATAGATCACGCCCGGCCGTCGTGCGATGCCCTTGAACACTTGCTCGCCATCACGCAGCGCTGGAATGGCCTTGGGCGAAACGAACGAGCCTGCTTCGATACGGCTGAACCCCGCCAGCGACAACTGATCGATCAGCGCAATCTTGTCGACGGTTTCGACCCAGGTCGGCTCGATCTGCAAGCCGTCACGAGGGGAGACTTCCTGAACGATCAGCGTCTCGGAATAATCGGTAATCATTGCACCACCCCCTCAGCTTTCAGCCGTTCGATGTCCTGGTCAGTCAGGCCCAGCCCCGCGAGGATGCCGTCGGTGTGCTGACCCAGACTCGGTCCCGACCAGTTCACGCCGCCGGGGGTCTCGGACATTTTCGGCACGATGCCCGGCATCTTCACCGTGGCGCCGCCGGGCAGTTTGGCGCTGAGCAACATGCCCCGTGCCTGGTAATGCGGATCGGCAACAATGTCGGCTACCGAGTAGATGCGTCCGGCCGGGACTTCCGCAGCTTCCAGTGCAAACAACACCTCATCGATGGGCAGGCTGCTGGTCCAGTGAGTGATGGCGGCGTCGAGCACATTACTTTTGGCGGCTCGGCCATCGTTATGCGCAAACTCCGGCGCTTCGGCCAGATCGACCCGACCGATCACCGCCATCAGGCGCTTATAGATCGGGTCACTGTTGCCGGCGATCACCACATAGGCACCGTCAGCCGTCAGGTAAGTATTGGACGGCGCGATGCCCGGCAATGCCCCGCCGCTGCGCTCACGAACATGGCCCAGCATGTCGTATTCCGGCACCAGACTTTCCATCACGTTGAACACGCTTTCGGCCAAAGACACATCCACCACTTGCCCGCCACCCTGCCCGGTCTTGACTCGCAGCAGCGACATCAAGGCGCCGATCACCGCATGCAGCGAAGCCAGCGAATCGCCGAGGCTGACACCAACCCGAGCCGGCGGTGAACCGGGGGTGCCGGTGGTGTAGCGAATCCCGCCCATGGCCTCGCCGATTGCACCGAAACCCGGACGATCACGGTACGGGCCGGTCTGGCCATAACCGGAAATACGCACCAGCGTCAGATTGGGATTGAGGGCATGCAACACGTCCCAGCCCAAGCCAAGTTTTTCCAGGGTACCGGGGCGCAGGTTTTCGATCAGCACATCGGCGTCGGTCGCCAGTAGCTTGACCAGTTCGATGCCTTCGGGGGATTTCAGATTCAGCGCCAGGGACTTCTTGTTTCGCGATTGCAGGTACCACCACAGCGAAGTGCCTTCGTGCAGCTTGCGCCATTTGCGCAGGGGATCGCCCTGGCCCATGGCTTCAATCTTGATTACTTCGGCGCCGAACTCGGCGAGTATGCGCGCCGCGAACGGCGCGGCGATCAGGGTGCCGATCTCGATCACTTTGATTGCACTCAAGGGGGCAGTCATCGCGTGGGTACCTCTTGTTCTTGGAATATGAGCCAAGGCTAGAGGACCGAGGGGCAAGGAATCCAATCTTCAGTTGGCAACGACCATTCGCGAAACGCGAATGCATGGCGAGTTCACCACGACCTAAGGTCAGCCATCGCGGGCAAGCCCGCTCCCACAGGGATTTGTGAACGCCGCAGATCAATGTGGGAGCGGGCTTGCCCGCGATGAGGCCCGCACATCCAATCGAGAATGTTCAGACCACCCCGCGCAACTGCTCAAACAACATCCGGCTCACCGGCGACAGTCTCGCTTCATCACGCACCACCAGAATCAATGCACGATCCGACCAGTCATCCGTCAGCGGCACCGCGTGCAAACCCAACGCCCGGCCAAACAGTTCGTAAGCCTTTTGCGGCAGGATGCCGATGCCCATGTTGGCCTGGACCATCCGGCACATGGCGTCGAACCCCGGCACATGAATCCGCAGCCTCAGCACCTTCCCAGCCTTGCGCGCGGCCGCATGGGTGCGCATGTTGATGGAACTGGCGGCATGCAAGCCGACATAATCGCTGCCCAGCGTGTCGGCAAACGCCAGGGTCGAACGACTCGCCAGCGGATGATCGGCCGGCATCAGCACCATCAGTTTGTCCCGGCGATAAAGAACACTGTGCAGACCTTTGACGTCACTGTCGCTGGAGCAAATCCCGAGGTCCGCCACGCCATCGAGCACGCCCTGAATCACCCCACTGCTGGGGCGTTCTTCGAGGTCGGTCTTGACCTGCGGATGGCGCTCGGAAAAGTCTCTCAAGTCTTCAGGCAGGAACTGAATGATCGCCGACAGGTTGGCAAGCATCCGCACATAACCCCGTACACCATGGCTATGCTCGCCCAGTTCGAGGCCCATTTTCTCGACGTTGAACAGCATCTGCCGGGCGTGGTGCAGCAGGGTTTCTCCGGCCGGCGTCAGGGTCATGCCCTTGGCCTGGCGCACGAACAGGCTGATACCAAACGCCTCCTCCAACTCCATCAAGCGCTTGCTGGCCGCCGACACCGCGATCGCTTCGCGAGCGGCGGCACGGGTCAAGGTGCCCTCTTCATGGACGGCCACGAACAGTTGGAGAGTGATCAGGTCGAGGCGGCGGATCAGGCTTTTTTGCAGCATGGGAGGGCTCGATGATTTCGGTTCGACTGAGTCGGCAGGATAGCCCGGTTTCGTTTCGTCCCCGCCATCCAATTGCCCGACAACACTTCAGGGCAGTTCACCGCACTCTGGAATTGCGTCGCGTTGAAGGAAAAGCTTTACGTTAATATCCGCCAGGTTTTTTTCACTTCGGCAGTGTTTTCCCCGATGGTCGCACAAGGCAAGGCAGCCATCAGAATCATGTTACGCGCCGACATGGAGACGACGCTGATACGCCATTTCTGCGAACTCATCAGCGAGCTTTTACGCACTCACGGCCGGGACATCGGCAGCTGAAACTCAGGGAAGATCAAATGAAGAGCAGCACCACCCTCCTCATCACCTGCTGCACGGTTTTTCTCGCTCAATTGGGTATGAGCATTTATCTGTCGGCGCTGCCGGAAATTGCCCGGGATTTAACCGCCGATGCTTCGCAGGTTTCATGGGGGCTGGCGGTGTATCTGATCGGCATGGCGTTGCCGATGCTGTTCTGGGGCAGCCTCGGTCAGCGCATTGGCCGCAAACCGGTGCTGCTCGCGGCACTCGGTATCTATGGGGTGGGTAACCTGGCCCTGCCCCTGGGCCAGACGCTTGAATCGTTCCTGATTTTTCGACTGATTCAGGGTGTAGGCGCCAGCGGAATTTCGGTCATGGCCCGGGTGCTGATCCGCGACAGTTTTCGCGGCGACCTGCTGGCCAAGGCATTGTCCTGGATATCGATTTCCTTTGTGGTGGCGCTGGGTATCGGCCAATACCTGGGGTCGATTATCCAAGTGGCGCTGGGTTGGCCGATGATCTTCTACTTGTTGGGTGGCGTGAGCCTGTTGATGGCGGTGGTGGTGGCGCGGGTCACGTTCCCGGTGCTGGCAGCAGAAAACACACTGTCATCCGCCTGGACGAGTTACTGGCACATTCTGGGTCATCGGGCCTTCCTGTTGCCGGCCCTTGTCGGCGGCTTGGGGTACGGGGTGATCGTCGCATTCAACACCGCGGCGCCGTTGATTCTGCAAGGCCCCTTCAACTGGTCGTCAGTGGAATACGGATTGTTGGGTTGGCCAATCAGCGCGGCCTATTTTCTCGGGGCTGTGGCGGTCAATCGCTTTGTGTTGCGCATCGGTCAGCGCCAGCTGATCACAGCAGGCGTTGGGCTGGTACTGGCCGGCAGCGCAGTCATGTTGCTGGGTAGCATCGCCGGTACGTCGATAGCGCTGCTGTTCTGGTTGCCCTATTGTTTTGCGGTGTTTGGCCAATCGCTGAATTACCCGATCAGCCTGTCCCTGGCCAACGAAGGTTCGCCAGTCGGCGGCGCTTATGCGATGGCATTGAGCGGTTTCATTCACCAACTGATGGCCGCCATTATCGGCGGTATCGCCAGCCTGATAGCGAGCCAGCAGGCATGGCCATTGTCGCTGTTATGCACCTTGCTGGCCGTGGGCGCGCTGCTTTGCGTAATGTTCGCGCCCGGCCGTCGAACCACTTAAAACGCGCTGCGGAAAATCTCCTCGATCTGCCGCTGATCTGCCTTCCGTGGATTGGTCAGTCCACAGGCGTCTTTCATGGCATTGCTGGCAAGCACCGGGATGTCGTTGAGCTTGGCACCGAGCTCGCGCAAACCGCCGGGAATCTCCACATCCCTGGCCAGGTTGCGAATGGCCGCGATCGCTGCCTGAGCGCCCTCCTCCGGGCTGAACCCGCGAACGTCGGCGCCCATCGCGCGGGCAACATCGGTCAGGCGGTCGGCGCACACCAGCGCGTTGAAACTTTGCACATGAGGCAGCAGCACCGCGTTGCACACACCATGGGGCAAGTCGTAGAACCCACCTAACTGGTGAGCCATCGCGTGAACGTAGCCAAGGGACGCGTTGTTGAACGCCATACCCGCCATGAATTGCGCGTAAGCCATGTTTTCCCGCGCGACCATGTCACTGCCGTCGCGTACGGCCAGGCGCAGGTTATTGCTGATTAACGTGATGGCTTTCAGTGCACAGGCATCGGTAATCGGATTGGCCGCCGTGGAGACGTAGGCTTCGATGGCGTGGGTCAGAGCGTCCATGCCAGTGGCGGCAGTCAGGCCCTTGGGCATGGCGACCATCAGCGCCGGATCGTTGACTGACAGCAGTGGCGTGACGTTGCGATCGACGATGGCCATTTTCACGTGACGGGATTCGTCGGTGATGATGCAAAAACGGGTCATTTCGCTGGCAGTGCCGGCGGTGGTGTTGATCGCGATCAGCGGCAGTTGCGGTTTGGCCGACTGATCGACACCTTCATAGTCACGAATCGTCCCACCGTTTGTGGCGCACAAGGCGATGCCCTTGGCGCAGTCGTGAGGCGAACCGCCGCCCAGAGACACCACGAAATCACAGCGACTTTCCTTGAGCAGGCCCAGGCCAAGTTCGACATTGGCGATGCTCGGATTCGGCTTCGCGCCGTCGAAGATCACCGAGTCGATGTCCTGGATCGCCAGTTTCTCGGCAATCATCGTCGCCACGCCAGCCTTGGCCAATCCGGTGTCGGTGACGATCAGCGCCTTGCGAAAACCATACTTGCGAATGGCGTCCATGGCTTCGTCGAGGCAACCGGTGCCCATGATGTTCACAGCGGGGATGAAAAACGTACTGCTCATGCGCGAGTCTCCTGGCTGAAGCCGAATCAACAGCACCGATCCGGCGGGTGCGCACAGGATCGACCCATTAGTCGTGCGGTAACTTGATCTGGCTCAAGGCCGGGGCGTGATAAAGTCGCCGTCCATCAGACCTTTTGCTTTGAGACAACGAACGCAATGACCGATTTCCAGGATGTCGATGCCCAACTTGAAGACTGGAACGCCTTGCGCACCACCGCCTCTTTCGGCGGCCTGCTGGTGGGTAACGGTGCCAGTCGTGCGGTATGGGACGACTTCGGCTATGACTCGCTGTTCGAAAACGCCCGCACGGTCGAAGAGAAGCCTCTGAGCCAATCCGAACTGAGCGTGTTCGACGCGATGCAGACGCGCAGTTTCGAACAAGTGCTTGGGGCGCTGAAAACCACCAGCCGGGTCAACAAGGCGTTGGCCGTCAGCTCTGCCGCGCCGCGCAATCGCTATTACGCGATCAAGGAAGCGCTGATCAACACCGTGCATGCGGTGCACATCCCTTGGCGGTTGGTGGTGCCCTCGACGCTGGCGACGATCAATCAGGAGCTGGGCAGCTATCGAACGGTGTTCACCACCAATTATGACTTGCTCAACTATTGGGCGGTCCAGCACCGGCCTGACGCTATTACCGATCTGTTTCAGGGCACCGAACCGCGTTTTGATCTGAGTCTCACCGCAACAGATAAAACCCGGCTGCTGTATCTGCACGGCGGCCTGCATCTGGTGCGTAATCAGGACGGTACGGCGCGTAAATTGATGTCGACCGAGGGTACGTTGCTGGGCAGTTTCGCCATCAACAATACGATCAAGACCCTCGACGATGTACCGCTGTTCGTCAATGAAGGTCCGACCCAGGACAAGCTCAAGACCATTCGCAGCTCGGATTACCTGTCGTTTTGCTACGACCAGTTACTGGGCCATGGCGATGGGTTGTGCATCTTCGGTCACGCCCTTGGCGAGCAGGACAGTCACATCATTCATGCATTGCGCCAGGCAAAGCCGAAGACAGTGGCGATCTCGATTTACCCGCGCAGCAAGGCATTCATCCAGCATCAGAAGCGGCATTACGCGAAGGTGTTTGAGGGGACGGGGGTAGAGCTGCGTTTTTTTGATTCGAAGACGCATGCGCTCGGTAGCCCCAAGCTGACCGTACCGGTCGAAGTTTAGTAGCGCCGAGGCCGGCCCCTTCGCGGGCAAGTCGAATCGTCGCACCGCCGCTCCCACAGGGATTTGTAAACGCCGCCGAACCTATGTGGGAGTGGGCTTGCTCGCGAAGGGGACTTAACATTCAACGAAGATGCTGAATGTCAGACCGCTTTCGCGAGCAAGTCGAATCGTCGCACCGCCACTCCCACACTGGCTTTGTATTGGACTTATCAAGCGGTGTGTTTAGAGTACCGGCAAGGTTTTGTCCTTGATCACCGTGGTCGGGCCGTTGGCTTTAACGCTGGCGATGCCTTTATCCCTCGCGGCATCCGATGAGTAGGATTCGCTGCTGCCGATGACCTGATGGTTGGCAGCCTTGAGGTTGAAGTAAGGATGACCGTCCTTGGTGGTTTTTTTCTCGTAGCGTTCGTCCAGCGGGCTGTTGGCCTGAACCGAGGCGATACCGCTATCGGCCGCACCGCGAGAGGTATACAGCTCACTGGTCAGAATGGTTTCGGCATTGGCCGCTTTCAATACAAACCTGAATTGACCGTTGCTGGTTTTGCTCACTTCGTACCATCCAGACATGCTTTTTCTCCTTGGCGATTGAGAGGATCCGCGCTTCAGAGTAAAGACCAAGTCAGGATTTCTGTCGCCTGTACCGGCCCCTTCGCGGGCGAGCCTCGCTCCTACAGGTTTTGGGACGATCGCGAATTCGCGGTCAATGGATTGGGCCGGTCGCAAAACTGCGGTCAACCGAAATCCTGTAGGAGCGAGGCTTGCCCGCGAAGAGGCCGGTAAGGTCTAAACAAAACCGTTCTACTTCACCATCGCCCGCACCACCGACAACTCCGGCGCCTGCACCCGACGCTGACTCAGGTAGCGCATGCAGCTGACCCGCAAGAACGAGGCGAAATTCACCACTTCGCCGCGGTAGTCCATCACCTCTTCATACAGCTTGGCGATCAACTGATTGGTGGTCATGCCGTCGACCTCGGCGATTTCGCTGAGGATGTCCCAGAACTGATTCTCCAGCCGCAGGGTGGTCACCACCCCGCAGATGCGCAGCGAGCGGGAACGCGACTCGTAGAGAATCGGATCGGCCTTGACGTAGAGCTCGCACATGGAAACGTCCCTCGTTACAGCGTGATTTTGGTGCCAAGCAACCCGAGGAAACCGGCCAGCCAGCTCGGGTGTGCCGGCCAGGCCGGTGCAGTGGCCAGATTGCCTTGAACGTGACCTTCCGTCACCGGGATATCGATGAACGTACCGCCAGCCAGGCGCACTTCCGGAGCACATGCTGGATAGGCGCTGCACTCGCGACCTTCAAGAATGCCTGCCGCCGCCAACAGTTGCGCACCGTGACACACGGCGGCGATCGGTTTGCCGGCCTTGTCGAACGCTCGCACCAGGTCCAGGACTTTTTCGTTCAGGCGCAGGTACTCCGGCGCACGACCGCCCGGCACCAGCAGCGCGTCGTAGTCCGCGGCGTCTACCTTGGCGAAATCGAAGTTCAGGGCAAACAGGTGACCGGGTTTTTCGCTGTAGGTCTGGTCGCCTTCGAAGTCATGGATCGCTGTGCGCACGGTCTGGCCGGCGGTTTTGTCCGGGCAAACGGCGTGTACCGTATGGCCGACCATCAGCAGCGCCTGGAACGGCACCATCACTTCGTAGTCTTCGACGTAATCGCCGACCAGCATCAGAATTTTTTTAGCCGCCATGGGGAGGACTCCTCTGGAAAATGCGTGGGCATGCAGGAGTATTCAAGGTAGTCCTTATCCGGCGGGGTGGGTAATAACCAGTTACTACCTGATGGACCGCGTTATCGTTCATCGCGGGCAAGCCACGCTCCCACAGGTCCTGTATCGATCTTGCGGTCAGTGCAAAACCTGTGGGAGCGTGGCTTGCCCGCGATGGCGTCCTCAAACTGTACGGATAACTCTGCGCCTATCTGTAACAGAGCAACGCCTGCGGTTTATGGCTAGATAAAGAAACTTCCCGCCATCCTGAATTCTGGTCACCCATCATGTCCTCGCGCGAAAACACTGGCATGGCCCTCGGCCTGCTCGGCGTCGTTATCTTCAGCCTGACCCTGCCCTTCACACGGATCGTCGTGCAGGAACTTCATCCGCTGCTCAACGGCCTTGGCCGGGCGCTGTTCGCGGCGATTCCGGCAGCGCTTTTATTGCTGTGGCACCGTGAAAAATGGCCTACGTGGAAACAGGTCAAGGGCCTGACGCTGGTGATCGCCGGGGTCATCCTCGGCTTCCCGGTGCTGTCGGCCTGGGCCATGCAGACGCTACCCGCCTCCCATGGCGCACTGGTCAACGGCTTGCAACCGCTGTGTGTGGCGCTGTATGCCGCATGGCTGTCCCATGAGCGTCCGTCAAAAGCCTTCTGGGCCTGCGCCGCGTTGGGCAGTGCGTTGGTGCTCGGTTATGCGCTGATCAGCGGCGCGGGCAGTATTCAGGCCGGTGATTTGCTGATGCTCGGCGCGATTGCCGTGGGTGGGTTGGGTTATGCCGAAGGTGGCCGGTTGGCCAAGGAGATGGGCGGCTGGCAGGTGATCTGCTGGGCGCTGGTGTTGTCGACGCCGCTGCTGATCGGGCCGGTGGTGTATCTGGCGCTGCAACATCAGGGCGAGATTTCAGCCAAAACCTGGTGGGCGTTTAGTTACGTCTCGCTGTTTTCGCAGTTCATCGGGTTCTTTGCCTGGTACGCCGGGTTGGCCATGGGCGGCATTGCCCGGGTCAGTCAGATCCAGCTGCTGCAGATCTTCTTCACCATCGCGTTTTCGGCGTTGTTCTTCGGTGAACATGTCGAGCCGATTACCTGGCTGTTTGCGGCCGGGGTGATCGTGACGGTGATGTTGGGGCGCAAGACCGCAATCAAACCAAATGTGGGAGCGGCGGTGCGGCGATCCGACTTGCTCGCGAAGGGGGCTTAATATTCAACGAAGATGTTGAATGTCAAACCGCTTTCGCGAGCAAGCCCGCTCCCACAGGTTTAGAGAAGGCCGTCAGCCCGTAGCAGGGTTTCCAGGCAATGTTCGCTGATGTGGTAGAAGTCCTTCAGTTCCTGAATCTTCACCAACAGCTGAGCCGGGTCCACCGGCTCGGCGCGTTTGACCGCCAGGATCATCTTGTTCTTGTTGGTGTGGTCCAGTGAGATGAACTCAAAGACCTTGGTCTCGTAACCACAGGCTTCCAGGAACAGTGCACGCAAACTGTCGGTAACCATTTCCGCCTGCTGGCCCAAGTGCAGGCCGTATTGCAACATCGGCTTGAGCAGCGCCGGGCTCTGGATCTGCAGGCGGATCTGTTTGTGGCAGCACGGCGAGCACATGATGATCGAAGCGCCGGAACGAATGCCGGTGTGAATTGCATAGTCGGTGGCGATGTCGCAGGCATGCAGGGCGATCATCACGTCCAGCTCGCTCGGCGCGACGCTGCGCACGTCACCGCATTTGAACACCAGCCCCGGATGCTCCAGCTTCGCAGCGGCGGTGTTGCACAGGTTGACCATGTCTTCGCGCAGCTCGACGCCAGTCACTTCGCCTTCGGCCTTCAAGGTGTTGCGCAAGTAGTCGTGGATCGCGAACGTCAGGTAGCCCTTGCCCGAACCGAAATCCGCCACCCGCACCGGTTTGTCCAGCGCCAGCGGCGACGAGGTCAGCGCATGGCTGAAGACTTCGATGAACTTGTTGATCTGCTTCCACTTGCGTGACATCGCCGGGATCAGCTCATGCTGCGCGTTGGTCACGCCAAGGTCTTTGAGAAACGGCCGGCTCAGGTCAAGGAAACGGTTCTTCTCGCGGTTGTGCTCGGCGGACGGCACTTCACGCAATTGCTGAGGTTTGCTCTTGAACAGCGAAGATTTGCCCTTTTTGCTGTATTCGAGCTGGGCTTCGTCGGTCAATGACAGTAAATGCGCGTTTTTGAACGAGGCCGGCAACAGTGCGGCGATGGTCGCCACACCGTCGGCAAGCGGCAGGTTTTTGGTGATGTCGCGGGTCTTGTAGCGGTAGACGAAGGACAGGCATGGCTGATCCTTGACCGTCAGTTGCTTGATGATCAGCCGCTGCAAATCCGCCTCTATACCGACGTACTTGGCCAGCACCAGTTTGATGAAGGCGTTCTGGTCGAGGCTGGTTTGCAGCAGGTCGATGAACTGGGCGTGGTGATCCGGCGCGAGGCTGGCGGGAGTGGCGGTGACAGACATGGAAAAAACGGCCTCGGGCGGTGCGAATCGGGAATGGTGGGTATTTTAGGGGGGATGGAGTTCAGGAACACTGTTATTTGCCAAACGGCAAATATTCTGTGGCGAGGGAGCTTGCTCCCGCTCGGCTGCGCAGCAGTCGCAAAGCAGACAACGTGGTTTATCTGACAGGGTGCGTTTACCGATTTTGGGGCTGCTTCGCAGCCCAGCGGGAGCAAGCTCCCTCGCCACAAAAGCATGTAGGAGCTGCCGAAGGCTGCGATCTTTTGATTTAGCTCAACACCACCAACCGATTCGGCAATTCATTGCGCACATGGGTCACCGGCACATGCACCTTGAGCAACTCGCCGCACGCCTCGATGCACGTCACAAACCCCTGCAATGTCTGCCCCTGTTTCACCTGCTGCGTAAACGCCGCCACAATCGCGTCCCAGTTTTTGTTGTCCAGCCGTTTGGAAATCCCTTCATCCACCAGAATCTCCACATAGCGCTCGGCCTCGGAGACGAAAATCAGCATGCCGGTGCTGCCCACCGTGTGGTGCAGGTTTTGCTCCAGGAACTGCCGGCGCGCCAGGTTCGACGCGCGCCAATGACGCACCGAGCGCGGGATCAGGCGCGTGGTGACTTTCGGAATCCGGAACGCCAGGCACAACACGATGAAACTGAGCCATTGCACCAGCAACAGGCTGTGCAGGGTCAGCCAGCCCGTCAGGTAATGCACGATACCCGGCACCACCAGCGCCAGCAGACTGGCCCAGAGCAGCGGGATATACGCGTAATCGTCGGCGCGGGCCGCCAGCACCGTCACCAGTTCGGCGTCGGTGTCGCGCTCGACCCGGGCAATTGCCTCGGCGACTTTGCGTTGTTCGTGTTCAGTCAGTAATGCCATGTTTATGAATGCCTGCTCGCTATTGTTGTTTTTACCTGCAGTGTTATCACCAGCCGCCCGATGAACCGCCGCCCCCGAAACTGCCCCCGCCGCCGCTGAAGCCCCCGCCGCCACCGCCGCCAAAACCTCCGCCGCCGAAACCGCCTCCCGAGCCGCCACGGCCTCCTCCGCTTGGCAGAATACCGAACATCTGGCCGATGAAGATCGTCAGGATAAACAGCAACACCAGAAACACGAACAACCCCGGGTGCCGCCCAACGAAATCGCTCTCCTGATCACCACGCGGTTCATACACCGTCGACGGTTCATCCAGCGGATTGCCGCCCAGCACCACCAGCATCGCCGCGACGCCATCGCTGATGCCTTTACTGAAGTTGCCGGCCTTGAATGCGGGCGTGATCACCTGATTGATGATCACCGAACTTTGCGCATCGGTCAGGCGACCTTCCAGGCCATAACCGACTTCGATCCGCAGCTTGCGCTCGGCACGCGCGACGATCAGCAACGCACCGTTGTTCTTGTCCTTCTGGCCGATGCCCCAGTAGCGTCCCAGCTGATAACCGAAATCCGCGATGTCGGTGCCCTGCAAGTCCGGCAACGTCACCACCACCAATTGCTCGCCGGTGGTTTTTTCATGGGCGTTAAGCTGCTGAACAAGCTGCTCGCGCACCGCAGGCTCGATCATCTGGGCGTTGTCCACCACCCGCCCGGTCAATTCCGGGAACTTCAACTCGGCCTGGGCCGTCAGGGCAAACACCCAGAACATCAGCACCAGGCCCACTTTCAACACGCGCATTGGCAACCTCATCCTTGGTGACGCTTCAAGCCCGTTCCGGCGCTTACTGGAACTTCACTTCAGGCGCTTTTTCGGCGCCGGGGCTGGTGGCCTCGAAGGTTTCGCGGATTGGCAGATCGCTGTACATCACGGTGTGCCACAGGCGACCGGGAAAGGTGCGAAGCTCGGTATTGTATTTCTGCACCGCCAGGATGAAGTCGCGACGCGCCACGGCGATGCGGTTCTCGGTGCCTTCAAGTTGCGATTGCAGCGCCAGGAAGTTCTGGTTGGCCTTGAGGTCCGGGTAGCGCTCGGACACCACCATCAACCGACTCAACGCGCCGGTCAGCTGATTCTGCGCCTGCTCGTATTGTTTGAGTTTTTCCGGATTGTCCAGCGTGCTGGCATCCACCTGAATCGACGTCGCCTTGGCGCGGGCTTCGATCACCGCAGTCAGGGTTTCTTGCTCATGCCGGGCATAACCCTTGACGGTTTCCACTAGATTGGGAATCAGGTCGGCGCGACGCTGGTACTGGTTCTGCACCTGGCCCCAGGCGCCCTTGGCTTGTTCGTCCAGGGTCGGGATATTGTTGATGCCGCAGCCGGCCAGCAGTGCTGTCAGCCACATCAAGGCTGCAACCTGCAGGCTCGACCGATAGTGATGTCGTACATTCATCGGGTTGATGCTCCCTTGCTTATTCCGTTGATGAAACAACCTGCGAACCCTGAACCCGGCTCTTGGGGCATAATCTGCGCCGCTACTGGATTGCATCGAGCCAATGGGCTAAAAGATGGCCCTGCGCAGACACACTGCGCAAGTGTCTCTGCATTTACCTGAACAACAATAGTCGCTCCCAAAATTTTGGCTGACCGGCGTGTATTCACTGCCGTTTTGGCTTATGAGAAAACCATTCATGAAGAAGCTGTGTTTGCTGGGCCTGTTCGTCAGCCTGGCCAGTCATACCGTATTGGCCGCCACGACGCCCGCACCTATAGAGAACAAGGACGCCTTCATCAGCCACCTGATGAAGCAAATGACCCTCGATGAAAAGATCGGCCAGTTACGCCTGATCAGCATCGGCCCGGAAATGCCGCGGGAGATGATCCGCAAGGAGATCGCTGCCGGCAATATCGGCGGCACCTTCAACTCGATCACTCGCGCCGAAAACCGTCCGATGCAGGACGCGGCCATGCGCAGCCGGTTGAAGATCCCGATGTTCTTCGCCTATGACGTGATCCACGGCCACCGCACCATTTTCCCGATTCCGCTGGCCCTGGCCTCGAGCTGGGACATGGACGCCATCGGTCGCTCCGGGCGCATTGCCGCCCAGGAAGCGGCGGCTGACAGCCTCGACATCACCTTCGCGCCAATGGTCGATATCTCCCGCGATCCACGCTGGGGCCGCACGTCCGAAGGCTTCGGCGAAGACACCTACCTGGTTTCGCGGATCGCCGGTGTAATGGTCAAGGCCTTCCAGGGCACCGGCGCGAACGCGGCCGACAGCATCATGGCCAGCGTCAAGCATTTTGCCTTGTACGGCGCGGTCGAGGGCGGTCGCGACTACAACGTCGTCGACATGAGCCCGGTCAAGATGTACCAGGATTACCTGCCACCGTACCGCGCCGCCATTGACGCCGGTGCCGGCGGGGTGATGGTTGCGTTGAACTCGATCAACGGCGTGCCGGCCACCGCCAACACCTGGCTGATGAACGACCTGCTGCGCAAGGAATGGGGCTTCAAAGGCCTGGCGGTCAGTGATCACGGGGCGATTTTCGAGCTGATCAAGCACGGTGTCGCCGCTGACGGTCGCGAAGCCGCGAAGCTGGCAATCAAGGCCGGCATCGACATGAGCATGAACGACACCCTCTATGGCAAGGAATTGCCAGGGCTGTTGAAGGCCGGTGAGATCGAACAGAAAGACATCGACAACGCCGTGCGCGAAGTGCTCGCCGCCAAGTACGACATGGGCCTGTTCAAGGACCCGTACCTGCGCATCGGCAAGGCCGAGGATGACCCGGCCGACACCTACGCCGAAAGCCGCCTGCACCGCGCCGAGGCCCGTGATGTAGCACGCCGCAGCCTGGTGTTGCTGAAGAACCAGGGCGACACCCTGCCGCTGAAGAAAACCGCGAAAATCGCTTTGGTCGGTCCACTGGCCAAGGCGCCGATCGACATGATGGGCAGTTGGGCCGCTGCTGGCCGTCCCGAGCAATCGGTGACCTTGTTCGACGGCATGACCAGTGCGCTTGGCGCGCAGTCGACGCTGATCTATGCCCGTGGCGCGAACATCACCAGCGACAAGAAAATCCTCGATTACCTGAACTTCCTCAACTTCGACGCGCCGGAAGTGGTGGATGATCCGCGCTCGGCCAATGTGTTGATCGATGAAGCGGTCAAGGCTGCCAAGCAAGCGGACGTGGTGGTGGCAGCGGTGGGCGAATCCCGTGGCATGTCCCACGAATCGTCGAGCCGCACCGACCTGAACATCCCGGCTGCCCAGCGCGAGCTGATCAAGGCGTTGAAAGCCACCGGCAAACCGCTGGTGCTGGTGTTGATGAATGGCCGTCCGCTGTCGATTCTCGAAGAGAACGAGCAGGCTGACGCGATTCTGGAAACCTGGTTCAGCGGCACCGAAGGCGGCAACGCTATCGCTGACGTGCTGTTCGGCGACTACAACCCGTCGGGCAAACTGCCGATCACCGTCCCGCGCTCGGTGGGTCAGATTCCGACCTACTACAACCACCTGAGCATTGGCCGGCCGTTCACTCCGGGCAAACCGGGCAACTACACCTCGCAGTATTTCGAAGACACCACCGGGCCGCTGTTCCCGTTCGGCTTCGGCCTGAGCTACACCCAGTTCAGCCTGACTGATATGGCGCTGTCGTCGACCACACTGAACAAGACCGGCAAGCTCGACGCCAGCGTCGTGGTGAAGAACACCGGCAAGCGTGACGGCGAAACCGTGGTGCAGCTGTACATCCAGGACGTGACCGGTTCGATGATCCGCCCGGTCAAGGAACTGAAGAACTTCCAGAAAGTATTGGTCAAGGCCGGCGAACAGAAAGTCGTGCACTTCACCATCACCGAGGATGACCTGAAGTTCTACAACGCCCAACTCAAGTACGCCGCGGAACCGGGCAAGTTCAACGTGCAGATCGGCCTGGACTCCCAGGACGTGACGCAGCAGAGCTTTGAGTTGCTGTAATCCCTCAACCACTGCATGTACCTGTGGGAGCGGGCTTGCCCGCGATGAGGCCATAACATTCAACATCTATGTCGAATGTGAGGCCGCCATCGCGGGCAAGCCCGCTCCCACAGTGTTTTGTAGTGTGACGACTATCCTCGCCGATCCAGCAAGTTCACCACCAGTCGATCCACCCATCCCCATACCCTCTGCTTGACCCGCCGCCACAACGGTCGGCGCTTCCATGCTTCGAGGCTGACTTCCTGGCTCAAGGCAAAATCATTCTCGAAACTCGCCGCCACCGCCCGGGTCAGTCCGGGGTCCAGCGCTTCGAGGTTGGCTTCCAGATTGAAACGCAAATTCCAGTGATCGAAGTTGCACGAACCAATGCTCACCCAGTCATCGACCAACACCATTTTCAGGTGCAAGAAACACGGCTGGTATTCGAAGATTTTCACCCCGGCCCTGAGCAGACGCGGGTAGTAGCGATGTCCGGCGTAGCGCACCGACGGGTGATCGGTGCGCGGCCCGGTCAGCAGCAGGCGCACATCCAGGCCACGAGCCGCCGCCCGGCGCAGTGAGCGACGGACTTTCCAGGTCGGCAGGAAATACGGCGTGGCCAGCCAGATTCGGCGTTGGCCACTGTTCAGCGCGCGAACCAGCGACTGCAAAATATCGCGGTGTTGGCGGGCGTCGGCATAGGCGACCCGGCCCATGCCCTCGCCCATGGCCGGCACTCGCGGCAAGCGCGGCAAACCGAAGTGCGCAGTGGGTTTCCAGGCACGCCGATGGCGGTTGGCGATCCATTGGCGGTCGAACAGCAACTGCCAGTCGAGTACCAGCGGGCCGTTGATTTCCACCATCACTTCGTGCCATTCGCTGGTGTCTTCGCCTGGCGTCCAGAACTCATCGGTGACCCCGGTGCCGCCGACTACCGCCAGGCATTGATCCACGAGCAACAGCTTGCGGTGATCGCGATAAAAGTTGCCCACCCAACGGCGCCAGCTCAGGCGATTGTAGAAACGCAACTCGACACCGGCGGCCATCAAGCGCTTACGCAAGGTCAGGGTAAAGGCCAGGCTGCCGTAGTCATCGAACAGGCAGCGCACCCGCACGCCGCGTTCGGCAGCCTGGACCAGCGCCTGAACCATGGCCTCGGCGCAGGCGCCCGCCTCCACCAGGTACAGTTCCAGTTCGACTTGTTCTTCGGCGCGGGCAATGGCCACCAGCATTCGCGGAAAAAACTGCGGGCCGTCGATCAGCAGTTCAAAGCGATTGCCTTCACGCCACGGGAAAATTGCGCCGCGCATCTCAGCGCGCCGTGAAAATCAGCACCGCACCCACCGGCACCGACAGACTGATGGCCGACAAACCGGCCACCTTGCGCAAGCTTTCCAGGCCCGGGGCCAGGTCGAAATCCTCAGCGCTGATCACCAAAGGCTCAAGGGTCACCACTTGAAAGCGCCGGTCATCCAATCGGGTCGCCAGCAGTTCGGCGTTGTATTGGTGTTGTTTGCCGTGCAGGTTGACGGTCAGCGGCAAACGCAGCTCCAGTTGCGCACCCGGCGCCAGGTCGTTGATCGGCCGCAGATCGATTTGCGTGGTGATCAGCGCTTCGGGAAACGTCTGGATCTCGAACAGCTCCTTGCGCATGCGTTCGTCGCGCAACGGAATGCCGCTGTTGACCGACTCCATTTCAACCTCCACCTGCGCCAGGCCCTTGGGATCGACCTTGCCGTGCAGCACCAGAAAGCGCTGCACTTCGGAGATGTTGGCGTTTTTAGTGCTGATGAACGACAGCCGCGAGGACTCGCCATCCAGATACCAATTGGCCTGGGCCGACACGGTGACACCGGCCAGCAGCAGGAAAGCGAGGGTTTTGCAGAAGGACCGCTTGAACATAGAAACTCGGGGGCAGATAAACCTGAGCGAACCTTAACCGCCCTGAGGCAGGTTGCAAACTTTCTGTTACTGCGACCCAACTTTGTGGCGAGGAAGCTTGCTCCCGCTGGAGTGCGAAGCGCTCCCAAAATCAGACGATGAGTTCTTCCAGTCAGACCTCGGCCGCTGGCATTACGACTGCTTCGCAGCCGAGCGGGAGCAAGCTCCCTCGCCACAAAAAAACTGACCACTGTCAGGGTTGCAGGCGACAGCCTTGGCGTTCACCAACCCAAACAGCGCTGTTGCTACGCCCCATACCACCAACCGTCACCCGCTTGTTCGCGGCGTCATCGACGAACCCGCTGGTGGGCAAATACTGCTTCACATAACTCTGGCAATACTCGGCCGAATTATTCATCACATAACGGCACGAGCAGTATTCCTTGGCGGTGTAGGCGCTGATGATGTCCGGGAAAGCCCATAGCGCCACCCGCTCCTGCCAGGTCCAGCCAAGCAAGGCGATCAGCAGCACCAGCAACAGCGTGCTGAACGGTCGACGGCGAATAAAACGGTGATGGCTCATGGCTGCACCTTCATGGCAAACGCCTTGAGCGCACGTTTGAGCAATTCGTTGTGCCGATAACTCCCATCGCGATCATCGCCATAGCGCACGATCACCAGCTTCTCGCTGGGAATCACGTACATCGCCTGGCCCCAATGGCCCAGCGCGGCGAAGGTGTCGGCAGGTGCATCGGGCCAAGGCTGTGTCGCGTCACCTACCGCGCGATTGAGCCACC
This sequence comes from Pseudomonas lini, assembly GCF_964063345.1. NCBI lineage: Bacteria > Pseudomonadati > Pseudomonadota > Gammaproteobacteria > Pseudomonadales > Pseudomonadaceae > Pseudomonas > Pseudomonas lini. The sequence goes on along the minus strand of NZ_OZ061318.1, from coordinate 4,666,394 downwards.
AATGCCCGCCGGGCACTGCTTCATCCTGGTTGGCTTGATAGCGGGCGAAAGGCTCACGACTGAAGTCGACCCAATCCTTGGGCAGCAATTGCCGCTCACGCCAACGACCGTCACGCGCCATTAACAGGCCGACCCGCGCCAGATCCCGGGCGGTGAGGTAGGCATAGGACGATGCGACAAACGTCCCCGTGGCATCCGTTTCCCACACCGCACTGCGAATCCCCAAGGGTTCGAACAGCGCAGTCCATGGATAATCAGGATAACGGGCTGGGCCGACGATGGTTTTAAGCGCAGCGGACAGCAGGTTGCTGTCGCCGCCGGAGTAGCGGAATGCCTGACCGGGTTTGGCGTACTCGTCGTGGTCGGCAGTGAACGCGGCCATGTCGCGGTGACCACGGGTGTAAAGCATGGCCACCACCGAGGACTTCAATGGTGCGTATTCGTAGTCTTCCTGCCAGTCCAGACCCGAGGCCCAGTGCAGCAGATCGGCCATGGTCATGGCGGGGTGTTTTTCCAGCGGTGGATAGAACTTCACCGCCGGGTCCTGCAGTTTGAACAGCCCTTCGCCATAGGCGACGCCGAGTACCGTGGCCATCAGGCTTTTGCTGATCGACCAGGTCAGGTGCAGCGTTTGGGCAGTGGTCGGGCCGGCGTAGCGTTCGTAGACGAGTTGGCCGTCGCGGATCACCAGCAAGGCATCGGTGCGAATGCCTTGGTGAGTGGCATCGTCGCGGGGTGGGAAGGCGTAGTTTTCCAGGGCCTGAAGTGTCGGGCCGGTGACTTTCGGGCCGGGCGACCATTGCTCGGCCGGCCAGTTTTCAGCGTGGGCCGCGAGGCTGAGCAACAGCATGACAATCAGGGACAAGCCTTTGAACATGGGGGGCGCTCGGAGGGATGAACCTGCAGAGCCTAGTCGAGGTTGATGACAGTTCTGGGATTTGCGTCGCCCATTAGGCCGCCATCGCGGGCAAGCCCGCTCCCACAAGGATCTCTGGTGTGCAAATATTGTGTACGGCGCAGATCATGTGGGAGCGGGCTTGCCCGCGAAGGGTCCCTCCAACCTTACAACAATCCCGCCAACGCCTTGGCCAACCGCTTGCCCCGCGCCCCTGCCGCCAGGTCCATTACGGCCTGATCGCGCTGCCACATCGCCGCCCATTCTGGCGGGCCATCGGCCAGGGCCTGATTCACTTCAGTCTTGAGCCCATCGAACTGCGCAAACAACCCGCCCAGCAACACATGCCCGGCCGGATTGTTCGGCGCCTGGCGGCTGACTTCCGCACATCCGGCCAGCAGCGCCAGCAAGCGCAGTTGCAAGGTTTGCGGCCAGTCGCTGTCTTGACCCACGCCGTACATCCAGGCGGTCATGGCGCTCAGCACATAGATGTCTTCCAGAGTGCGGAACGGTCTGACGTATGCGTCCCAGCCATCCCCCGCCAGCAATTCACACAGTGCGTTGTCGAGAAACAGCCGGCCGTGGCCTATGTCTGGCATCAGTGGCATCGGCGCGAGCTTTTCCAGACGCACACCCGGTTCGCCGGGGTAAACCACCGCAAGGTTCAAGCGCGGCACTTCGCCGGGTTCTTCACTGCGAGCAGCGACCAATAGCCAGTCGGCGGCATCGCCGGCGGTGACGAAATCCTTGCGCCCGCTCAGGCGCAAATCGCGCAGCCGGGTCTGCATGTCTGCCACTCGCAAGCTGCGCTGCTCAGTCGCGCACAACGCGCCGAGGCTCAGCGGCGCGCTCGGCCAGAGCATGCGCAACGCCGCCTGATAACCCACCAGAAACGCCAGCCCCGGTGTCGCCATCAGCCGTCCACCGACCACCGCCAATTCGAACGGCGACACCGCTCCCAACTGTTGCAACAAGGCTGCAAAGCCTTCGCCCAGGTCCGGGTTGGCGGGCAGACGATCGCGGCGTTTCAACAGGGTTTGCCAGGGCATAAGAGGCTCCTTGTGGGCTGTCATATAAGCATCACCAAAGCTTCATGGCGATGACACCGGGGCTACATAGCCTGACTTTGCACAACACGGCTGCATAAAGAAAGTCGATCGGCTGCAACCCAAGACGGGTGGCCAGCCCGTACGGAGACTCACAATGACTCAGATCGCCCGCATCAGCGACACCGGCAATGAACGCCGCCTGCAAGCCGAACGCCTGGTGGGCGCCGAGGCGTTGCAGGAAGCCCAGGCCTTGCGCTTCAACGTGTTCAGCGGCGAATTCAACGCCAGGCTGAAAGGCGCGGAGCTGGGTCTGGACATGGATGACTACGATGTTCACTGCGCCCACATCGGCGTGCGTGACTTGAACACCGGGCGCCTGGTGGCGACCACCCGTTTGCTCGACCACACAGCCGCCAGCAGCCTTGGCAAGTTCTATAGCGAAGAAGAATTCAGCCTGCATGGCCTGGTCCATTTGAAAGGTCCGATCCTGGAAATCGGTCGCACCTGCGTCGACCCGGCCTACCGCAACGGCGGCACTATCGCCGTGCTCTGGGGTGAACTGGCCGAAGTGCTGAACCAGGGCAGCTACAGCTATTTGATGGGGTGCGCGAGCATTCCGATGCAGGACGGCGGCATTCAGGCCCACGCGATCATGCAGCGCCTGCGCGAACGCTACTTGTGCACCGAACACCTGCGCGCCGAGCCGAAAAAACCACTACCAACGCTGGATATTCCGTCCAACGTCATCGCCGAAATGCCGCCGCTGCTCAAGGCCTACATGCGCCTGGGCGCGAAAATCTGTGGCGAGCCCTGCTGGGACGAAGACTTCCAGGTGGCCGACGTGTTCATCCTGCTCAAGCGCGACGAGCTCTGCCCGCGTTATGCCAAGCACTTCAAGGCGGCTGTGTAATGAGCCGCTTGCGGGTGTACGCGCGAATTGCGCGAGTGCTTTTGGTGGTGACGTTGGGCTTGAGCATGGCCAGTGTGTTCGGATTATTCGAGCGACTGGGGATTGCCCATTCGATGGTCCGTCGCCAGCGCTGGTCGCGGTTTTTCATGGCGCGGCTGAGCAATGCCCTGCCCTTTCGTGTGACCGTGCACGGTGAATTGCCGAAGGCGCCGATGCTCTGGGTCAGCAATCACGTGTCCTGGACCGACATTCCGCTGCTGGGCATGCTCACGCCGCTGTCGTTCCTGTCCAAGGCCGAAGTGCGCACCTGGCCGGTGGCGGGCTGGTTGGCGGCCAAGGCCGGCAGCCTGTTTATCCGTCGCGGGTCGGGCGACAGCCAGTTGATCCGTAAACAAATGACCCGTCATCTGGAGCAGGAACATCCGCTGCTGATGTTCCCGGAAGGCACCACCACCGATGGCCGCTCACTGCGTACGTTTCATGGTCGTTTGCTGTCAGCGGCGATCGATTCCGAAGTGGCGCTGCAACCGGTAGCGATTCGTTATCTGCGCGATGGCGAACTCGATGCCCTGGCACCGTTCATTGGCGATGATGATTTGCTGTCGCACCTGATGCGCTTGTTCGCCAATGATCGGGGTGAGGTGGAAATTCATCTGCTCAAACCGATCGAGTGCCAGGACCGGGAACGCGCGGCGCTGGCGTTCGAAGCGCAGCAGGCGGTGCAGAAGGCGTTGTTTGGGGCGATTCCGGAAATGCAGCAAATCCCGATGCGCCCGGCTATTGCTGCTTAATCACAAATCCCTGTGGGAGCGGGCTTGCCCGCGATTGCGGTATGTCATTCAACATTACCGTTGAATGTTAAGCCGCCATCGCGGGCAAGCCCGCTCCTACAGTTATTTATGTAGCTGGGTAGTTTTGGGCAAAGTCCTGCAACTCGGGATAGAACAACCGGAAATCCTCGCTCAACGGTTCATACAATCGTCGCAATTCCTGCATCGCCCCGGCTAACTCCTCCGGCCGGGTCAATCTGCGCGAAATCCCCCGCAGTACCTGCTCCAGTACCGCGAATTCCCGGTAAGACCCCAACCAGTCATTGGCCACCATGTGCGGCGCAATCATCGCCAAGCGCTCCGGCAATTGCGACTCGGTGGACAGCACCCTGTACACGTCCGAAGTGAACTGCTCCAGTGGCTGATCCGAGTAAAGCGTCCAGTCCCGCGCCAGGCAGTGGTCGAAAAACACATCGAGCACGATCCCGGCGTAACGCCTGCGCGTGAGGGAAAACCGCGACAAGGCGATGTCCACCAGCGGATGACGGTCGGTAAACACGTCGATGCTGCGATGCAACTGAATGGCCGCTTCAATCTCCGGATCGAACTGCCCTTGCAGCCGCCCTTTGACGAAATCGCCATACAGACTGCCGAGCATTTGACCGGGGCGCTGGCCACCGAGGTGCAGATGTGCGAGATAGTTCATGCGCGCAGCTTAACACTGCGACATCCATATCGTTATAACCCGATATACCGATTTACACGGCCATCAGACCAAAATCATATTGGTATATCGCGAAGTACCGATTTAAAGTTCGCCTCATCGCGATATAGCGTTTTACTCATCACGAGCCCAAACCATGACCATCGACCTCGACGAAATAATAAAAGCGCTGGCACACCCAGTACGCCGAGACATCCTCATCTGGCTGAAAGACCCCAAGGTCCAGTTCCCGGAACAGCTCCACAACCATGAGTACGGCATTTGCGCCGGACAGATCGATCAACGCTGCGGCCTATCGCAGTCGACCGTGTCCGCCCATTTGGCGACCTTGCAACGGGCGGGACTGATCAGCAGCCAGAAGGCCGGTCAATGGCACTTCTTCAAACGCAACGAGGACGTGATTCAGGCGTTCCTCGATGCCATCGACAAGGAGCTCCGCGCTCCGACAAGGAACTGACAATGCCCCTCTCGCTACTCATTCTGGCTTTGAGCGCCTTCGCCATCGGCACCACCGAGTTCGTCATCATGGGCCTGTTGCCCGAGGTGGCGGCCGATCTCGGTGTGTCGATCCCCGGCGCCGGCTGGCTGGTGACCGGTTACGCCCTGGGCGTGGCCATCGGTGCACCGTTCATGGCACTGGCCACCGCCAGACTGCCGCGCAAGGCCGCATTGGTAGCGTTGATGGGCATCTTCATCATCGGCAATCTGCTCTGCGCCCTGGCCAGTGACTACAACGTTTTGATGTTTGCCCGTGTGGTCACCGCGCTGTGTCATGGCGCCTTCTTCGGCATCGGTTCGGTGGTAGCGGCAGGTCTGGTGCCGGCCAACAAACGTGCATCGGCCGTGGCTTTGATGTTCACCGGCCTGACCCTGGCCAATGTCCTCGGCGTGCCGCTGGGCACCGCGCTCGGTCAGGAAGCCGGTTGGCGTTCAACCTTCTGGGCGGTGACCGTGATTGGTGTGATTGCGCTGATCGGCCTGATCCGCTTCCTGCCGGCCAAGCGCGATGAAGAGAAACTCGACATGCGCGCCGAACTGCGCGCCCTCAAAGGCGCCGGCATCTGGCTGTCGTTGAGCATGACCGCATTGTTCGCCGCCTCGGTCTTCACCTTGTTCACCTATGTCGCCCCGCTGTTGGGCGAGGTCACCGGCGTCTCGCCACGCGGCGTGACCTGGACCTTGATGCTCATCGGCCTGGGCCTGACGGTCGGCAACATCATCGGCGGCAAGCTGGCAGACAAAAGCATGGCTGCGACGCTGATCGGTGTGTTCATCACCATGGCGGTCGTGTCCACCGTACTGACCTGGACCAGCATTGCCGTGATTCCAACCGAAATCACCCTGTTCCTCTGGGCCACCGCGTGCTTCGCCGCCGTACCCGCCCTGCAAGTGAACGTTGTGACCTACGGCAAAGCGGCTCCGAACCTGGTGTCGACCCTGAACATCGGCGCTTTCAACGTCGGCAACGCACTCGGGGCGTGGGTCGGCGGCAGCGTCATCGCCCACGGCTTCGGTCTCACCAGCGTGCCGCTCGCGGCAGCCGCACTGGCGGTACTCGCCCTGCTGGTGACCCTGATTACTTTCCGTCAGAGCGGCAATGCCGAACTGGCCCCTGCTACTAACTGATCTTTAACGAGGGTTGTATTTCATGACGACTATTTTCGATCCGATCAAACTGGGCGACCTCGAGTTGGCCAACCGCATCATCATGGCGCCGCTGACCCGTTGCCGCGCCGACGAAGGCCGTGTGCCGAACGCGCTGATGGCCGAGTACTACGTGCAACGCGCCTCTGCCGGCCTGATCCTCAGCGAAGCGACGTCGGTCACGCCAATCGGCGTGGGCTATCCGGACACTCCCGGTATCTGGTCCAACGATCAGGTGCGCGGCTGGAGCAACGTGACCAAGGCAATCCACGGCGCGGGCGGCAAAATCTTCCTGCAACTGTGGCACGTGGGCCGGATTTCCCACCCCTTGTACCTGAACGGCGAAGCACCGGTCGCGCCGAGTGCTATCCAGCCTAAGGGTCATGTCAGCCTGGTACGTCCATTGGCCGACTTCCCAACTCCGCGCGCCCTGGAAACCGCTGAAATCGCCGACATCATCGACGCTTACCGCGTGGGTGCCGAGAACGCCAAGGCTGCCGGTTTCGACGGTGTGGAAATCCACGGCGCCAACGGCTACCTGCTCGACCAGTTCCTGCAAAGCAGCACCAACCAGCGCACCGACAACTACGGCGGCTCCCTGGAAAACCGTGCGCGCCTGTTGCTGGAGGTGACCGACGTCGCCATTGAAATCTGGGGCGCAGGCCGCGTAGGTGTGCACCTGTCACCACGCGCGGATCTCCATGACATGGGCGACGAAAACCTGTCCGAAACCTTCACCTATGTCGCTCGCGAATTGGGCAAGCGTGGTATCGCCTTCATCTGCTCGCGCGAGAAAGAAGCCGGCGACAGCCTCGGCCCACAACTGAAGGAAGCCTTCGGCGGCCCATACATCGCCAACGAACGCTTCACCAAGGACAGCGCCAATGAGTGGCTGGCCAGCGGCAAGGCTGACGCGGTGGCGTTCGGTGTACCGTTCATCGCCAACCCAGATCTGCCGGCGCGTTTGAAGGCTGATGCGCCGTTGAACGAGGCGCGTCCGGAATTGTTCTATGCGAAGGGGCCGGTCGGTTACATCGACTACCCCGCGCTGTAAACGTCCGCCGTTGAAACGCAAAAGCCCCGACTCGAAAGAGCCGGGGCTTTTGCGTATGGAAGATCAAAGGATCGCAGCCTTCGGCAGCTCCTACAGGGGGACGCCATTCGAATCCAGACGTTTGTCAGCGCTTGCGCTGTCCCCAGGCGACCGCAAGACCGCTGAGGCAAATCACCGTGATACCGATCACGCCAAAGCTGTCCGGGGTATGGTCGAAGATCAAATACCCATATATCCCGGCAAACAGAATCTGCCCGTAACTGAAAGGGGCCAGCATCGCCGGCGCCGCATGGCGGAAGGCCTGGGTCAGCAACATGTGACCAAGCATGCCGCAGGTGCCCAGGCCAATCATGAACAGGCCATGCAGCACCGTCGGCGTGCTCCAGAAGAACGGCAACAGCGCAGTCATGATCAGGCTATTGAGAATGCCGGTGAGAAAGTTGCTGGTGGTCGGGCTGTCGATACCGCTGAGCAAGCGGGTGAGCAATTGATAGAAGCCAAAACACAGCGCCGAACACAGCGGCAGCAGAATCGCCGGGGTGAACAGCGCACCGCCGGGCCGCACGACGATCAACACGCCGACAAATCCACCCAGCACCGCCAGCCACTGATTGCGGGTTACCCGCTCATGCAGCAACGGTACGGACAGCGCGGTCACCAATAAAGGAGCAAGAAAGGTGACGGCGGTGGCTTCAGCCAAGGGGATGTAACGCAGGCCGGTAGTGAAAAACAGGCTGGTGCCGATCAGGCATAGGGCGCGTAATAACTGCAAACCCGGACGCTTGGTGCGCACTACCACCGAAAAACCACTGCGAGGCACGAAAATCACCAGCATCAACAAGGTGTGCACCACGTAGCGTGCCCAAACCACCATAACAATCGGATAGAACCCGGACAGGTACTTGGACAACGTGTCGTGACTGGCGAACAACAAAACCGCCAGGCAGATCAGCGCGATACCCTTTATCGGCTGCTCGGCGCCCTTGTAGCCCGGGTTGTTAACATTCATTCACAGACTCGACACAATATTCCTACAAAATACGTAGCTCGCTATCTATCAACCTGGCAAACGTACGTATATAAAAGCACCCCATTACAGAAAGGCGAGCGAAGCAGGGACATTGCCCCCGCTTCAAGTCTTGACACAAACGGATCCAATTACGCATTTTGTTTCAATTGCGCAGGCTCGGACTCAAGCGCAGCATATCCAACCCTGTATCGACGCAACGCTCGGCTTCGGTGTGCAGTTGAAAACTGTCGGGAGCCAGCAGCCACTGATACAGGATGCCATCGATATACGCATGCAGGCTGATGGCCGCGCGGGCAGTGTCGAGGTTTTCCGGCAACTGCCCGCGATTCACCGCATTACTCAGGGCCAGAGCAATTCGCACATTGCAATCGAGACTGGCCGTTCGGCGCTGCTGGCGCAGATCGCACATTTCATCGGTGAACTCGCACTTATGAAACAGAATCTCGTTGATGCGTCGGGTTTTCGGGTCCAGGGCAACTTGATGAAACAGATGAATCAGCAGCTTGCGCATGCAGCCCAGCGGATCGAGTTCATCTTCGCTTTCACTGGCCTTGGCCATTTCATCCAGCGGCTCATGCAAGGTATCGAGCATCGCCTGCACCAGATCCGCCTTGTTACTGAAATGCCAGTAGATAGCCCCACGAGTCACACCGGCCAGGGTAGCGATGTCCGCCAGCGTCGTGCGGGCCACGCCCCTCTCGTAAAAGGCTTTTTCCGCCGCTTCGAGTATCTGGCTTCGGGTTTCTTGAGCTTCCTCTTTGGTACGACGGACCATGGCAGTAAAACCTCAATCAGGGGTGCGTCAGCGATGTCTGAATATCAGCTGAATAAAAGTGGGGCGAGCGCTCTTGGGCTTCGTCTCCGGCCTACAATTCCAACCTTTGAACGGCTTTTGTAACCGGGTGGGTACACCGCCAAGGCCTTTACAAACAACCATGAACGTAAGTATATTCCTTAGCAAGCTACTTATCCACCCGGCAAAAATTTTTTACCCTTCCACATTTCTTGTGCGCAATTTGCGCGCCTGACCCGAGGATCTTCATGCAATTCAAGCCAGCTGTTACCGCTCTGGTTACTGCCGTCGCCCTGGCATCGCTGCTCAGCGGATGTAAAAAGGAAGAGGCGGCACCTGCCGCACCCACCCCTCAGGTCGGCGTCGTAACCCTGCAACCACAAGCCTTCACCCTGACATCCGAACTTCCGGGGCGCACCAGTGCGTTCCGCATCGCCGAAGTTCGCCCACAGGTCAACGGCATCATTCTCAAGCGACTGTTCAAGGAAGGCGGCGACGTCAAGGCCGGTCAGCAGCTCTATCAGATCGACCCATCGGTCTATGACGCCACCCTGAAAAGCGCCGAAGCCAACCTGCGTTCGACCAAGTCGATCTCCGACCGCTACAAGCAACTGGTCGACGAACAGGCTGTCAGCCGTCAGGAATACGACACCGCGCTGGCCAACCGCCTGCAATCGGAAGCGTCCCTGCAGACCGCCCAGATCAACGTGCGCTACACCAAGGTTTACGCACCGATCTCCGGTCGCATCGGCCGCTCGTCGGTGACCGAAGGCGCGCTGGTCAGCAGTGGCCAGACCGACGCGATGGCCGTCATCCAGCAACTGGACCCGATCTACGTCGACGTCACTCAGTCTTCGGTGGAGCTGCTTGAGCTGCGCCGCGAACTGGAAAGCGGTCGTCTGCAAAAGGCTGGCGATAATGCCGCCGCGGTCAAGCTGACTCTCGAAGACGGCAGCCAGTACAAGGTGGACGGCAAGCTTGAGTTCTCCGAAGTTTCGGTTGACCAGACCACCGGTTCCGTGACCCTGCGTGCCGTGTTCCCGAACCCTGATCACACTTTGCTGCCGGGCATGTTCGTTCACGCCCAGTTGCAGGCCGGTGTGGACAGCGCGGCGATTCTGGCCCCGCAACAAGGCGTGACCCGCGACCTCAAAGGCTCTCCGACCGCGCTGGTCGTCGGTCCGGACAACAAGGTCGAACTGCGTCAGCTCAAGGCCAGCCGCACTGTCGGTAACCAATGGCTGATTGAAGACGGTCTGAAGGCAGGCGATCGCGTAATCACCGAAGGGCTGCAATTCGTCAGACCTGGCGTTGAAGTGAAAGCCACTGAAGCCACTAACGTTGGCGCAAAGAGCCCGGCCCCCGCACAGGCAGCTAACACAGCTGTCGGCGGCAAAGGGGAGTAAACCATGTCGAAATTTTTTATCGACCGTCCGATTTTCGCCTGGGTGATTGCCCTGGTGATTATGCTGGTCGGGGCTCTATCGATCCTCAAACTGCCGATCAACCAATACCCGAGCATTGCGCCTCCAGCCATTGCCATCTCGGTGACCTACCCAGGCGCGTCTGCACAAACCGTGCAAGACACCGTGGTGCAGGTGATCGAGCAACAGCTCAACGGTATCGACAACCTGCGTTATGTCTCGTCGGAAAGTAACTCCGACGGCAACATGACCATTACCGCGACCTTCGAGCAGGGCACCAGCTCCGATACCGCGCAGGTTCAGGTCCAGAACAAGCTGAACCTGGCCACCCCGCTGCTGCCGCAAGAAGTGCAGCAACAGGGTATCCGCGTGACCAAGTCGGTGAAGAACTTCCTGATGGTCATCGGCGTGGTATCGCGCGACGGCAGCATGACCAAGGACGACCTGTCCAACTACATCGTGTCGAACATGCAGGACCCGATCTCGCGCACAGCCGGTGTCGGTGACTTCCAGGTCTTCGGTGCCCAGTATGCAATGCGGATCTGGCTCGACCCGGCCAAGTTGAACAACTACAACCTGACCCCGGTAGATGTGAAAACCGCCATCGCGGCGCAGAACGTCCAGGTATCGTCCGGTCAACTCGGCGGCTTGCCTGCCCTGCCCGGCCAGCAACTGAACGCTACGATCATCGGCAAGACCCGTCTGCAGACTGCCGAGCAGTTCAAGGCGATTCTGTTGAAGGTCAACAAGGACGGCTCGCAAGTGCGTGTCGGCGACGTTGCGGAAGTCGGTCTGGGCGGTGAAAACTACTCGATCAGCGCCCAGTTCAACGGCGCCCCGGCCTCCGGTCTGGCGGTGAAACTGGCCAACGGCGCCAACGCCCTCGACACCGCAAAAGCCCTGCGCAATACCATTGACACCCTCAAGCCCTTCTTCCCGGAAGGGATGGAAGTGGTGTTCCCGTACGACACCACCCCGGTGGTGACCGAGTCTATCAAGGGTGTGGTTGAAACCCTGGTCGAAGCGATCGTGCTGGTGTTCCTGGTGATGTTCCTGTTCCTGCAAAACTTCCGCGCCACCGTCATCACCACGATGACCGTGCCGGTGGTATTGCTGGGTACGTTCGGGATCCTCGCGGCGTTCGGTTTCAGCATCAACACCCTGACCATGTTCGGTATGGTGTTGGCCATCGGCTTGCTGGTGGACGATGCCATCGTCGTGGTGGAAAACGTCGAACGGGTCATGAGCGAAGAAGGCTTGTCACCCAAGGAGGCCACCAAGAAATCCATGGGGCAGATCCAGGGTGCCCTGGTCGGTATCGCCCTGGTTCTGTCGGCGGTACTGCTGCCGATGGCGTTCTTCAGTGGCTCCACCGGTGTGATCTACAAGCAGTTCTCGATCACCATCGTTTCGGCCATGGCCTTGTCGGTATTGGTGGCGTTGATCTTCACCCCGGCGCTCTGCGCGACCATGCTCAAGGCGATTCCGAAAGGTGAGCACGGCACGCCGAAACGTGGCTTCTTCGGCTGGTTCAACCGCAGCTTCGACCGTGGCGTCAAAAGCTACGAGCGCGGTGTGGGCAACATGCTCGCGCACAAGGCTCCGTACCTGCTGGCGTACCTGATCATCGTGGTTGGCATGATCTGGCTGTTCACCCGTATTCCAACGGCGTTCCTGCCGGAAGAAGACCAGGGCGTACTGTTTGCTCAAGTGCAGACCCCGGCCGGTTCCAGCTCCCAGCGCACGCAAGTGGTCGTGGACGAAATGCGCGAATTCCTGCTGCGTCCGAGCAAGGAAGGCGGCGAAGGCGACGCGGTGGCCTCGGTGTTTACCGTGACCGGCTTCAACTTCGCCGGCCGAGGTCAGAGTTCGGGTATGGCGTTCATCATGCTCAAACCATGGGAAGAACGTAACGCCGACAACAGCGTGTTCAAACTGGCGGCCCGTGCCCAACAGCACTTCTTTACCTTCCGCGACGCCATGGTGTTTGCCTTCGCGCCACCGGCGGTACTGGAACTGGGGAACGCCACCGGTTTCGACGTGTTCCTGCAGGACCGCGCCGGTATCGGTCACGAAAAGCTGATGGCGGCACGCAATCAGTTCCTCGGCATGGCAGCGCAAAGCAAGGTCCTGTCGCAAGTCCGCCCTAACGGCCTGAACGACGAGCCGCAATACCAGCTGGAAATCGACGACGAGAAGGCCAGCGCCCTGGGCGTGACCCTCACCGACATCAACAACACCCTGTCGATTGCCCTGGGCAGTAGCTATGTGAACGACTTCATCGACCGCGGTCGAGTGAAGAAGGTTTACATACAAGGCCTGCCTGGCGCTCGCATGAGCCCCGAAGACCTGAAGAAGTGGTACGTGCGCAACAGCGCCGGCACCATGGTTCCGTTCTCGACGTTCGCCAAGGGTGAGTGGATCTACGGTTCGCCGAAACTGGCCCGTTACAACGGCGTAGAAGCGATGGAAATCCTCGGTGCCCCGGCGCCAGGTTATTCCACCGGTGAAGCGATGGCCGAAGTCGAAGCCCTGGCGAAGAAACTGCCGGCCGGTGTCGGTATTTCCTGGACCGGTCTGTCCTACGAGGAACGTTTGTCCGGCTCGCAAGCACCAGCGTTGTACGCCTTGTCGCTGCTGATGGTGTTCCTGTGTCTGGCGGCGCTGTATGAAAGCTGGTCGATCCCGATCGCGGTGATGCTGGTGGTGCCGCTGGGGATTATCGGTGCACTGATGGCGACCAGCTTGCGCGGTCTGTCCAACGACGTGTACTTCCAGGTGGGGCTGTTGACCACGATCGGTCTGGCGGCGAAAAACGCCATTCTGATCGTCGAGTTCGCCAAGGAACTGCATGAGCAAGGACGTAGCCTGCGCGATGCAGCAATCGAAGCCTGCCGGATGCGTCTGCGACCGATCATCATGACCTCGCTCGCGTTCGTGCTCGGTGTGGTTCCACTGGCCATTTCCACGGGCGCAGGTTCGGGTAGCCAACATGCGATCGGTACCGGGGTGATTGGCGGTATGATCACAGCCACTGTGCTGGCGATCTTCTGGGTTCCATTGTTCTTCGTCACTGTGTCGTCCATGGGCCAGCGCAAAGTCGCCGACCAGGATGACGCCATTGAACCTTCTAAAGAGGCTGGCTAATGAGCAAGTCGCTACTCTCCATCGCAGTCGCCGCCTTCGTGCTGAGCGGCTGCTCGCTGATACCCGATTATCAGCAGCCTGAAGCCCCGGTGGCGGGCCAATACCCGCAAGGCCCGGCGTATTCGCCGGCCCAGGCGCCTAACCAGGCCGCCGCCGAACAGGGCTGGAAGCAGTTTTTCCACGACCCGGCGCTGCAACAGATGATTCAGACCGCGCTGGAGAACAACCGTGACCTGCGCGTCGCGGCGCTGAACATCGACGCTTATGCGGCTCAATACCGCATCCAGCGCGCCGATCTGTTCCCGGCCGTTTCGGCCAACGGCAGCGGCAGCCGTCAGCGAGTTCCGGCACGGGCCTCGCAAACCGGTGAAGCGGCCATCAGCAGTTCCTACTCGGCCACCGTCGGCATCAGTGCCTATGAACTCGACCTGTTCGGTCGGGTTCGCAGCCTGAGCGAAGAAGCCCTGCAGAAGTACTTCGCCACTGAAGAAGCACGCCGCAGTACGCAGATCAGCCTGGTGGCCAGCGTGGCCAATGCCTACCTGACCTGGCAGGCTGACAAGGAACTGCTGAAACTCACCCAGGAAACCCTTGGGGCCTTCGAAGAGAGCTACAAGCTCACCTCGCGCAGCAACGAAGTGGGTGTAGCCTCGGCGCTGGATCTGGCCCAGTCGCGTACCTCGGTGGAAAACGCCCGCGCACAACAGGCCAAATACACCCGTCAGGTCGCTCAGGATGAAAACAGCCTGGTGCTGCTGCTCGGCACCGGTATCCCGGCCAATCTGCAAGCGGCCAAGCCACTGTCGGACGACCTGCTGAGCGAAGTGCCGGCCGGTCTGCCGTCGGACTTGCTGCAACGTCGTCCGGATATCCTTCAGGCCGAGTACAACCTCAAGGCTGCCAACGCCAACATCGGCGCGGCACGGGCTGCGTTCTTCCCGAGCATCAGCCTGACCGCCAATGCCGGCTCCCTGAGCCCGGACCTGTCCGGTCTGTTCAAGGGCGGTTCGGGCACTTGGTTGTTCCAGCCGCAAATCAACCTGCCGATCTTCAACGCCGGCAGCCTGCGCGCCAGCCTGGATTACTCCAAGATCCAGAAAGACATCGGCGTGGCGAACTACGAGAAGTCCATTCAAACGGCCTTCCAGGAAGTCGCCGATGGCCTGGCCGCACGCCAGACTTACACCGAGCAATTGCAGGCCCAGCGTGACTTCGTCAGCGCCAACCAGGACTACTACCGTCTGGCCGAGCGTCGCTACCGCATCGGTGTCGACAGCAACCTGACCTTCCTCGATGCCCAGCGTCAGCTGTTCAGTGCCCAACAAGCGCTGATCACCGACCGTCTGGCGCAGCTGGTCAGCGCGGTCAATCTGTACAAGGCGTTGGGTGGTGGCTGGAATGAACAGACGGCGAAGAACGAGCCGTTGAAAGAAGAAGCGCCGAAGATGAAGTTGTTCTGATAGCGCGGTAAACACGAAGCCCACCGATTGGTGGGCTTTTTGTTGGCCATCGGAAAAGTTGTATTGGCCATGCTGTCCCAATCGCGGGCAAGCCCGCTCCCACAGGTTCAGCGGGAGCCCACAAATTTTGTGTTCGATACGGACACCACTCCTACAGACTCAGCGGGGACTCACAGAATCTGGGTTCGACACGGACACTGTAGGGCCCATTCCTACAGGCTCAGCGAGGCCCACAGAATCTGGGTTCGACACGGACACTGTAGGGCCCATTCCTACAGGCTCAGCGAGGCCCACAGAATCTGGGTTCGATACGGACACTGTAGGGCCCATTCCTACAGACTCAGCGGGGACTCACAGAATCTGGGTTCGACACGGACACTGTAGGGCCCATTCCTACAGGCTCAGCGAGGCCCACAGAATCTGGGTTCGATACGGACACTGTAGGGCCCATTCCTACAGGCTCAGCGAGGCCCACAGAATCTGGGTTCGACACGGACACTGTAGGGCCCATTCCTACAGGCTCAGCGAGGCCCACAGAATCTGGGTTCGATACGGACACTGTGGGAGCGGGCTTGCCCGCGATGGGGACGGTCCCGACACCACAAAGTCCGGATCAATCTTACGTTCGATAATCGCCCAGAACCCGCCCTCCCCCGATTGAACCATTTAGTCCGTTTCCCTCACCATCTGTCGTACAAAACCAATAACAACAGGTTCGACACCATGCCCCCGCGCCCTGCCCTGTCTGGCTGACTTCTCCCCCGCTTTTCTGAATTCGAATCTTTTGTCTGCAACCCGAACGTTGCGGCATCGCCCTGTTTCACCTCCAGGAATTAGAGAGACCCGAGCCCATGACGCCTTCCACGCAGTATTTCTTTCCCAGCCTGATCGCCATCGCCCTAGCCGGCGCGGCCCTGCCCGCCATGGCCGAGGAAGCCGGTTTTGTCGAAGGTACCAAGGTCAACCTGAACCTGCGCAATTTCTACATCAACCGTAACTTCACCAACCCGACCAAGAACCAGGGCAAGGCAGAAGAGTGGACGCAAAGCTTCATCCTGGACGCTAAATCCGGGCTCACCCAAGGCACCGTCGGGTTCGGCATGGACGTGCTGGGTTTGTATTCGGTCAAGCTCGACGGAGGCAAAGGCACTGGTGGTACGCAGTTGTTGCCGCTGGACCACGATGGTCGCCCGGCGGATAACTTCGGTCGCACCAACGTGGCGTTCAAGGCCAAGCTGTCCCAGACCGAAGTGAAGGTCGGCGAATGGATGCCGGTATTGCCGATCCTGCGTTCGGACGACGGTCGCTCGCTGCCGCAAACCTTCCGTGGCGGCCAGATCACCTCGAAGGAAATCGACGGCCTGACCCTCTACGGCGGTCAGTTCCGCGCCAACAGCCCGCGCGACGACAGCAGCATGAATGACATGTCGATGACCGGCAAAGCGGCGTTCACCTCAGACCGCTTCAACTTCCAGGGCGGCGAATACGCCTTCAACGGCAAGCGCACTCAAATCGGCCTATGGAACGCTGAACTCAAGGACATCTACAGCCAGCAATACGTCAACCTGATCCACACCCAACCGCTGGGCGACTGGACATTCGGCGCCAATTTGGGGTTTTTCTACGGCAAGGATGACGGCAGCGCCCGGGCGGGTGAGTTGGACAACAAGACCTGGTCGGGCCTGTTCTCGGCCAAATATGGCGGCAACACCTTCTACGTCGGCCTGCAAAAACTTACCGGCGACAGTGCCTGGATGCGGGTCAATGGCACCAGCGGCGGCACCCTGGCCAACGACAGCTACAACGCCAGCTACGACAACGCGAAGGAAAAATCCTGGCAACTGCGCCACGACTACAACTTCGCCGCCCTTGGCGTGCCAGGCCTGACCCTGATGAACCGCTACATCAGCGGCGACAACGTACACACCGCAACCACCACCGACGGCAAGGAATGGGGCCGCGAAAGCGAACTGGGCTACACAGTGCAGAGCGGCACGCTCAAAGACCTCAACGTCAAGTGGCGCAACTCGACCATTCGCCGCGACTTCAGCAACAACGAGTTCGACGAGAACCGGTTGATCGTCAGCTATCCGATCAGCCTGCTGTAAACACAGACCAAATGTGGGAGCGGGCTTGCCCGCGATGGCAATCTTCCAATCACATCAATATTGAATGCACTGCCGCCATCGCGGGCAAGCCCGGCTCCCACAGGGATCTTCGGTGAACACAAAATTGGCGTTCATGCCGGACAACTGTGGGAGGGGGCTTGCCCGCGATGGCAATCTTCCAATCACATCAATATTGAATGCTCTGCCGCCATCGCGGGCAAGCCCGGCTCCCACAGGGATCTTCGGTGAACACAAAATTAGCGTCACGCCGCACACCTGTAGGAGCGAGGCTTGCCCGCGAAGGCGTCAGCTCAGGCAACAACTTTCGCGGATCACTCCCGGGACTCAACCCCCAACTCATCCCACACCGATTCAGCCAGGTGGAAGGTCGCGTTGGCCGCCGGGATGCCGCAGTAGATCGCGCTCTGCATGATCACTTCCTTGATCTCGCCGCGGGTCACACCGTTGTTGGCGGCGGCGCGCAGGTGCAGTTTGAGTTCTTCGTTGCGGTTCATGCCGATCAGCATGGCGATGGTGATCAGGCTGCGGGTGTGGCGCGGCAGGCCCGGGCGGGTCCAGATATCGCCCCAGGCGTGGCGGGTGATCATCTCCTGGAACTCCGAGTTGAATTCGGTCAGCGCGTTCAGGCTGCGGTCGACATGGGCGTCGCCGAGGACTGCACGGCGGACTTTCAGCCCTTCGTCGTAACGTTGTTTCTCATCCACGAAAGAACCCTCAATGAGCCGACAGAAACGCCAGCACCCGCTTGCTGAACGCAGCGCCGGCCTGGACGTTGGACAGGTGCGCGGCGTAGAACTCGGCGTACTCGGCTCCTTGCACATGCTCCTGAATGAATCGCCCACCGGACGGCGGCGTCACCGCATCTTCAGTGCCGGCGATCACCAGCAGCGGCACCTGAATCGAGGACAACTGATCGCGGAAATCGGCATCACGTACCGCCGCGCAATTGGCCGCGTAACCTTCAGGCGAAGTCGCCGCGAGCATGTCGGTAATCCGCTTCACCACTGCCGGATTAGCCTCGGAAAAATCCGCGGTAAACCAGCGCGCAATCGATGCATCGCGCAGGGCAACCATTGCCGCCGCGCCGTCACGCAGCACAGTTTCGATCCGTGGATTCCACACCGACGGATCGCCGATTTTCGCCGCTGTGTTGCACACGATCAGTGTGTTCAAACGTTGACCGGCATTGATCCCCAGCCACTGACCGATCAACCCGCCCATGGACAGTCCACAGAAATGTGCGCGTTCGATGTGCAAGGCATCCAGCAGCGCCAGCACGTCGCGGCCCAGTTGCTCGATGCTGTACGGCCCCGGCGTCACCAACGATTGGCCGTGACCACGGGTATCAAAACGCAGCACGCGAAAATGCTCGGTGAGCGCCGGGATCTGCGCGTCCCACATATGCAAGTCGGTGCCCAGTGAGTTGGACAGCACCAGCACCGGCGCCTCGACCGGGCCATCGAGTTGCGGCCCTTGAATTAGGTAGTGCAGTTCGCCCTCGGCGAGTTGTACGAATGCCACAGCAGTCTCCTTCAAGCGGTCAACGCAAAATGTTCAGCCACCGCTCGCTCGACCCAAGTATGGGCCTGACCGAGGTAATGGGCGGGGTCCAGCAGACGATCGAGTTCAGCGTCCGACAGCTCGGCAGTCACCTGCGGCTCGTCGCCGAGTACCGCGCGCAGATGACGTTGTTCGGCCACTGCGCGCTTGCAGCATTGCTCCAGCAGATGGTGCGCGGTGTCGCGACCGACTCGTTGCGCCAGCACGATGCTCACGGCTTCGGCCAGCACCAGGCCCTGGGTCAGGTCGAGGTTGCGCGTCATTCGGTCGGCGTCCACTTCCAGTCCGTCGGCCACCTGCAGCGCTTGCTGCAGGCTGCCTGACACCAAACAGCAGATCTCCGGCAGGGTTTCCCATTCGGCATGCCACAGGCCCAGACTGCGTTCGTGCTCCTGCGGCATGGCGCTGAACAAGGTCGAGAGCAAACCCGGCACCCGCGTCGCCGCGCCGATCAGCACCGCTGCGCCCACCGGGTTGCGTTTGTGCGGCATGGTCGAGGAACCGCCCTTGCCCGGCGCCGACGGCTCGAACACTTCGCCGGCCTCGGTCTGCATCAACAGGCTGATATCGCGGCCGAGTTTGCCGAGGCTGCCGGCGATCAATCCAAGCACCGCGCCGAACTCCACCAGACGATCACGCTGGGTGTGCCAGGGTTGATCCGGCAAGGTCAGTTGCAGTTCTGCGGCCAAGGCTTCGGCAATCGGCATCGCCTGCTCGCCGAGGGCCGCGAGGGTGCCGGAGGCGCCACCGAATTGCAGCACCAGCAGGCGCGGTTTGAGCTCCAGCAGGCGCTGACGGCTGCGCGTCACCGCCCCCAACCAACCGGCGATTTTCATGCCGAGGGTGACGGGCGTCGCGTGTTGCAACCAGGTGCGCCCGGCCAACGGCGTGGCGACGTAACGCCAGGCCTGGGTCGCGAGGGTTTCCCCCAGTTGCGCCAGATCAGCTTCGATCAGTTCCAGCGCGCGGCGCATTTGCAGCACCAGGCCGGTGTCCATTACATCCTGGCTGGTCGCGCCCAGATGCACGTAACGCTCGGCTTCGGCATCGCTCTTGGCGATCTGCTTGCCCAATGCCTTGACCAGTGGAATCGCCGAATTCCCTGCCGTGGCAATCGCCTCACCAAGCGCGACGAAGTCGTAATGCTCAGCCCGACATGCCGCTTCGATAGACGCGACAGCCGTCTGCGGAATCAGCCCGACCCGCGCCTCGGCCCGAGCCAGTGCTGCTTCGAAATCAAGCATGGCCTGAACCCGGCCCTGATCGCAGAACACCTCACGCATGTCGCGTGCGGTGAAGTAGGCATCGAACAATTGATTGCCCGGTCGCTGGTTCATAAACAGTCCTTGCAGGCGCGGGCCGGTCAGGCCCCCGCGTAAAGATCAAAGGTCGTTTTGCAAATACTTCGCCTGTTTCGGCAGACGCAGGCTGAACAGGAACGCGACCGCCATCATCACCGTCACGTACCAATAGAACGAGTTTTCCATGCCGCCGGCTTTGAGACTCAGCGCCACATACTCCGCCGAACCGCCGAAGATTGCATTGGCCACCGCATACGCCAGGCCGACGCCCAAGGCGCGCACCTCTGGCGGGAACATTTCGGCTTTCACCAGACCGCTGATAGAGGTGTAGAAACTCACGATCGCCAGCGCCAGTGTAATCAGGACAAAGGCCAGGAACGGACTGCTGACACTTTTCAGGCTCAACAGGATCGGTACGGTGAACAACGTCCCGAGGGCGCCGAACCACAGCATCGAATTGCGCCGGCCGATCTTGTCGGCGAGCATGCCGAAGAACGGTTGCATGCACATATATAGGAACAGCGCGCCGGTCATGATGTAGCTCGCGGTCTTGGCGTGCATGCCGGCGGTATTCACCAGGTACTTCTGCATGTACGTGGTGAAGGTGTAGAAAATCAGCGAACCACCGGCGGTATAACCCAGCACGGTAATGAAGGCAGCCTTGTGATCGCGGAACAGCGCACGGATGCTGCCGGCGTCCTTGTTTTCACGCATTTCCTTGCTACTGGTTTCCTTGAGCGCACGACGCAGGAACAACGAAATCAACGCAGCGGCCGCACCGACCATGAACGGAATTCGCCAGCCATAGGCACGCAATTCATCCTCGCTGAGGAACTGTTGCAGGATCACCACCAGCGACACCGCCAGCAGCTGCCCGCCAATCAGCGTGACGTACTGGAATGAGGCAAAGAAACCGCGCTGGCCCTTGAGGGCCACTTCGCTCATGTAGGTCGCGGTGGTGCCGTACTCGCCGCCCACCGACAAGCCCTGCAGCAAGCGCGCGAACAACAGCATGATCGGCGCCCAGACCCCGATGCTGTCGTAGGTCGGCAGGCAGGCGATGAGCAACGACCCGAAGCACATCATCAGAATCGAGATCAACATCGAATTCTTGCGCCCGTGTTTGTCCGCCACTCGACCGAAGATCCAGCCGCCGATAGGCCGCATCAGAAACCCGGCAGCGAATACGCCCGCCGTGTTCACCAGCTGCACCGTGGGGTTGTCGGAGGGGAAAAACGCCGGGGCGAAA
Source organism: Pseudomonas lini (assembly GCF_964063345.1). NCBI lineage: Bacteria > Pseudomonadati > Pseudomonadota > Gammaproteobacteria > Pseudomonadales > Pseudomonadaceae > Pseudomonas > Pseudomonas lini. The sequence goes on along the minus strand of NZ_OZ061318.1, from coordinate 4,645,255 downwards.
TAGATTGCGCAGAACGCGTAAACGTAAAAGTCGAACCATTCAACCAGGTTGCCGGACGAGGCGCCGACAATCGCAAAGATCCTTTTGTTGCGTTCTTCACTGGTGTAGAGAGCTGTGAGGGTTGTCATCGTTCTTCACTCTTTTGGGGACCGTGAGAGTCTAGACACATTTAGCAACAATCCCGTTCCACAATTGGCAATGCTATCCCTGTGGGAGCGGGCTTGCCCGCGATGACTGAGTCATATCCAGCATTAATGGTGACTGACCCAACGCTATCGCGGGCAAGCCCGCTCCCACAGGTTTGCGGCGCTCAATCAATAATCAAAAAACACCGTCTCCGCATCCGTCCCTTGCAGAATCACATTCCACTGATAAACACCCGCAGCATCCTGCTTCGCCAGCAAGGTCCCACGGCGTTCGGCAGGTACGCACTCCAGCAGTGGGTCCGCCACGTTGGCCGGTTCGCCGCCAAAGTAAATCCGCGTCAGCAAGTGCTTCACCAACCCGCGAGCAAACACCAGCACCACCAAATGCGGCGCCTGGGTCGTGCCTTTCAAGCCTTCCACTGTGCCCGGTTTGATCGTGGTAAAGCGGAAGCGCCCTTGCGCATCCACCGGCACCCGGCCAAACCCTTCAAAGTTCGGGTCCAGGGGTTTGTCTTGATCGTCTTCGGGGTGGTCGTACTTGCCGGCGGCGTTGGCCTGCCACACTTCCAGCATGGCGTCGTTGACGAAGTCGCCATTGCCATCGACGACTTGCCCGGTGATCGCCACGCGCTCGCCGCGGGTCTGCGCAACGGTCAGGTCTTCGCGGTTCAGCCAGGTCAGGCCGATGTGGTAATACGGCCCGACGGTGTGGGACGTGGTCGCGTTCAGCGTCATCTTATTTCTCCATCGGCGTGGCATCGCGGCCGCGCAAGACGATGTCCCAGCGATAACCGAGGGCGTAGGAAGGGATGGTTTTTTCCAGGTCGAAACGGGCGATCAGGCGCTCTTTGGCACTCGTATCAGGCACGCAGTTGTAGATCGGGTCGTAGGCCAGCAACGGGTCGCCCGGAAAATACATCTGGGTCACCAGGCGCGTGAGAATACTCGGCCCGAACAGTGAGAAATGGATGTGCGCCGGGCGCCAGGCGTTGTGATGGTTACCCCACGGATAGGCGCCAGGCTTGATGGTCTGGAACTGATACCAGCCATCGGCGTCGGTCACGGTGCGGCCAGTGCCGGTGAAGTTCGGGTCCAGCGGCGCATCGTGCAGGTCGCGCGCGTGGTTGTAACGACCAGCGGCGTTGGCCTGCCAGATCTCCACCAGAATCCCCGCCACCGGCAGACCGTTTTCATCCAGCACACGGCCGTGAATGATGATCCGTTCGCCCAATGGCTCACCCGAGTGCTGGACGGTCAGGTCGCTGTCCTGCTCCTGGATGCGCTCGGCGCCAATGGTCGGGCCGGTGATTTCCGACAGCGAATGAGGCAAAAACACCAACGGCTTGGACGGCGAGCGGAGGTTGGTGGATTGATAGGCCGGGTGCAGGTACTCCGGCTGGGTGCCCTCTTGCGGGCGGCGGTAACCAGGCTTGTCAGTCATGAAGCATTCCTCAGTTCTTATTAGTCACTGCTACGCGTCAGACGCGCTCGATCGCCAAGGCCAGACCTTGGCCGACACCGACGCACATGGTCGCCAGACCTTTCTTGCCACCGGTCTTTTCCAATTGATGCAGCGCGGTCAGTACCAAGCGTGCGCCGCTCATGCCCAGCGGATGGCCCAAGGCAATGGCGCCACCGTTCGGGTTGACCTGGGCCGCGTCATCCGCCAATCCCAGTTCACGCAGCACGGCCAAGCCTTGGCTGGCGAAGGCTTCGTTGAGCTCGATCACGTCGAAATCGCTGACCGCCAGGCCCAGGCGCTCGGTCAATTTACGCACCGCCGGCACCGGGCCGATGCCCATCACCCTAGGTGCGACACCGGCACTCGACATGCCCAGCACTTTGGCGCGGGCGGTCAGGCCGTGTTTTTTTACGGCGTCGCCGGAGGCCAGAATCAACGCCGCCGCACCGTCGTTCACACCCGAGGCATTGCCGGCGGTAACGGTTTTGTCCGGGCCATTGACCGGTTTGAGTTTGGCCAGGGTTTCCAATGTCGTGTCAGCGCGGGGATGCTCGTCTTGTGTAACGACACTTTCACCCTTCTTGTGGGCAATGCGCACTTCGACGATTTCTTCGGCAAAAAAACCTGCGGCTTGCGCGGCCGCTGTGCGTTGCTGACTGCGCAGGGCGAAAGCATCCTGATCGGCGCGGGAAACCTGGTAGTCGTCGGCCACGTTATCGGCGGTCTGCGGCATCGCGTCCACGCCGTACTGGGCTTTCATCAACGGGTTAATGAAGCGCCAGCCAATGGTGGTGTCTTCGAGCTTCATGTTGCGCGAGAACGCCGCATCGGCCTTGCCCATCACGAACGGTGCGCGAGACATCGACTCGACGCCGCCGGCAATCGCCAACTCCATCTCGCCACTGGCGATGGCCCGGAACGCCGTGCCGATCGCATCCATGCCCGAAGCGCAAAGACGGTTGAGGGTGACCCCGGGAATGGTTTCCGGCAGGCCCGCCAGCAGCAACGCCATGCGTGCCACGTTGCGGTTGTCTTCGCCGGCCTGGTTGGCGCAACCGAGGAACACCTCGTCCACCGCACTCCAGTCCACTGACGGGTTGCGCGCCATCAGCGCCTTGATCGGCACGGCGGCCAAGTCGTCGGCGCGAACCGCCGACAGGCCACCGCCGAAACGGCCGATGGGGGTGCGAATGGCGTCACAGATATAAACGTCACGCATCAGGCTTCTCCGGGTGCTTGGCCGTGGGCCGCAGCGGTGCGGGCTTCCAGATCGCGCAGTGCGGTCAGCTCGACATCGGTTGGCTCGGCAGTGTTTTCTACCTGATCAGCGAAGCGAATCGCCCAACCGGTGGCGGCAATCACTTGCTCGCGAGTCACGCCTGGGTGCAGCGCGGTGACCACGAATTCATGGGTATCCGCTTCGGGCTCCATGATGCACAGGTCGGTAATGATGCCGACGGGACCGGCACCCGGCAGGCCGAGACGCTTACGCGAATCACCGCCTTCGCCATGACCGACCGAGGTGATGAAGTCGAGTTTGTCGACAAAGGAACGCGCCGACTGCTTGAGGATGATCAGCACACTCTTGGCGGAACCGGCGATCTCCGGCGCGCCACCGGCACCCGGCAGGCGAACTTTCGGCTGATGGTAGTCGCCCACCACCGTGGTGTTGATGTTGCCGAAGCGGTCGACTTGCGCGGCGCCGAGAAAACCGACGTCGATGCGCCCGCCCTGCAACCAGTAGCGAAAAATCTCACCGGTCGGGACGACAGTGTCGGCGGTTTCCGCCAGTTCACCGTCACCGATCGACAGCGGCAGTACGCTGGGCTTGGCACCGATCGGACCCGATTCATAGATCAGGACTACATCTGGCGAGGAAGTCAGACGTGCCAGGTTGGCGGCTTTCGACGGCAGGCCGATGCCGACGAAGCACACCGAACCGTTTTTCAGACGGCGGGCGGCGGCGACGGTCATCATTTCATTGGTGGTGTAAGTCATTACTTGGCCTCCGAAGCGGCGGCCAGTTTGGCCTGGAACTCGCTGAAGTCAGCGCTACCGTGGATGTACTCGTTGATCCACGCGGTGAAGGTTTCACGGTCGCGGGCAATCGGGTCCCAGGCTTGATAGAAGCGATTGTCCCGTTCGGTGTAACCGTGGGCGTAGGACGGATGCGCGCCACCCGGTACATGGCAGACCGCGCTCAAGGCCCAGGTCGGCAGCACGCAAGCGTTCATCGGTGCGTTGAGGTCGTCGACGATTTCTTCAACAGTGACGATGCAGCGCTTGGCGGCCAGCGCCGCTTCTTTCTGCACGCCGAGAATGCCCCAGAGCAGTACGTTGCCTTTGCGATCGGCTTTCTGCGCGTGAATCACAGTGATGTCCGGGCGCACCGACGGCACCGCCGCCAGCACTTCGCCGGTGAACGGGCACGTGACGGTTTTGATCAGCGGGTTGACCTTTGGCAGGTCGGAGCCGGCGTAGGCACGCAGCACCGCGAACGGTAAGCCCGAAGCGCCCGCGACGTAGGCATTGGCCAGGTCAGCGTGGCTGTGTTCTTCGATTTCCAGCGCATGCGGCCACTGCCTTTCGACCGCGTCACGCAGACGGTGCAGCGAGCCCACGCCTGGGTTACCGCCCCAGGAGAAAATCAGCTTGCGAGCACAACCGGCACCAATCAACTGGTCATAGATCAAGTCGGGCGTCATCCGCACCAGGGTCAGATCTTTCTTGCCCTGACGGATGATTTCATGACCGGCCGCCGTAGGAATCAGGTGAGTAAAGCCTTCGAGCGCGACGGTATCGCCGTCGTTGACGAACTGCTTTACCGCGTCATGCAGCGAAAGGATTTCAGCCATGGGGCAGGCTCCCGTTTTGTTATGAACCGACAGTGGTAGAAAAAGGCGCGAGGTTCAGCGCCGGAATGACTGAAGAGTAAGCCCCTGGAAAACGCCAAACAATCCGATAATCGACTGAGTGTTCGTTTATCGAACAGATTGTTGTCTCCCTACCGATCCCTAAAAGCATCGCGGGCAAGCCCGCTCCCACAGGTTGATGCGCAATCCTTGTGGGAGCGGCGGTGCGGCGATCCGACTTGCCCGCGAAGAGGCCATCAGACTCGCTAAAGAATCTGAAATCCGTCCTCAGGTCGCATCTGCATGGCTGACCATGCCCTTGATCACCACCGCAGTAGTCGCCAACGCAGCCGGAATCACCAGCGCCGTCAGCACCTGTTCGAAATTCCAGCCCAGACCCAGCAACGTTGCGCCCATCCATGCACCGAGGATCGCGCCGAAGCGGCCAATCCCGAGCATCCACGACACACCGGTCGCCCGCCCTTGAGTCGGGTAGAACCGCGCCGCCAGCGACGGCATCGCCGATTGCGCGCCGTTGACACACATCCCGGCCACCAGTACCAAGGTCGCCAGCAATGTGATGTTGCCCAGGCTCTGCCCTACCGCGTAGGCAAACACCCCGGCGAACAAGTAGAAAATGCCGATGACCTTGTGCGGATTGAACCGGTCCATCGCCCAGCCCACACCCACTGCGCTCAACACCCCACCGAACTGGAACAGCGCACCAATGAATGCGGCCTGCTCCATGCTCGCGCCGCTGTCGCGCATCAGCGTCGGCAGCCAACTGGTCAGCAGGTAAACGATCACCAGGCCCATGAAGTACGTCAGCCACAGCAACAACGTGCCGGTGCTGTAAGTGCCGGAGAAGATCACCGCAAACACATTGCGCGCCTTCACGGTTTTCTGTTCCGGCACGCTGAAGCTCGAAGCCTGGGCCACCACCGTCGGGTCGATCGGCGCCAGGGCCTTGCGCACTTTGTCCGTGCCGCGATTGCGCACCACCAGATAGCGTGCCGATTCCGGCAACCAGAACAGCAAGACGACGGCGAGGATCAACGGCAGAACCCCGCCGATCATCAACAGACTGTGCCAGCCGAAGGCCGGGATCAGTTTGGCCGAGATGAATCCGCCCCCGGCCATGCCAAGGTTGAAGCCACAAAACATGCTGGTCACCAGCAGGGATTTCTTGCGCTCCGGGGTGTATTCGGACAGCAGCGTGGTGGCATTCGGCATGCCGGCACCCAGGCCCAGGCCGGTGAGGAAACGCAGTACCAGCAGCTGATCGACGTTGGTGCTGTAGGCCGACGCCAGGCTGAAAGCGCCGAACAACAGCACCGCGCCCACCAGTACGACTTTTCGTCCGAAGCGGTCAGCCAAAGGGCCGGAACCCAAGGCGCCGAAGACCATGCCGATCAACGCCGCACTCATCACCGGGCCGAGACTGGCGCGATCGATGCCCCAGTCCTGGGACAGTGCAGGCGCGATAAAACCCATGGCCGCGGTGTCGAGGCCATCGAGGAAAACAATCAGGAAACATAGAATCACCACCCGCCATTGGTAGCGCGAAATGGGTTGAGCGTTGATGAAGGACTGCACGTCGAGGCAGTTTCCTACGGCAGACTGAGGCTGGTTCATTATTTTTATTCCACGCAAAGAACGCAGTCGAACAAGTGCCAGTCAGGGCTGACGCGGTCACTGGAAAAGGAGGTCGGGATCAGGCGTTCCGGTTTCGGCAGCTAAACCGGTGGGAACAGCGACAGTCGGGAAACGTGCGCATGACGATGCCTCTTCTCATTATTATTGGGGCGGATCCGGCGGCTGACTGAAGGCCAACAGTGCCGGATGACGCTGCCGCGACATTAATGATCCAAGGGAAAGAGCGTCAATTCGATAAACGCGACTCTGTGCGTTTATCGAACAGCTTAGGCGAAGAGTTGCGCGCTCAGGTCACGACTGGCGCTTAGCAGACCGGGCAGGAAACGCTGTTCCAGCTCGCTGCGACTGACCCGGCCGGCGTGGGTGCTGACGTTTAACGCCGCCACCACTTGCCCGGAAGCGTCGTACACCGGAACGGCAATCGAGCGCAGGCCCTGCTCCAGTTCCTGATCAACGATGCACCAGCCTTGTTGCCGTACCTCTTGCAGGCATTCGAGCAACGCCTCGGGGGTATGCAACGTGCGACTGGTCTTGGCTTGCAGCTCTGCATGGTCGAGATATTCGCGCAGTGACGTGTCGTCCAGCGCGGCGAGAAGAATCCTGCCCATGGACGTGCAATAGGCCGGTAAACGTCCACCCACCGAGAGGTCTACGGAAATCAGTCGCTGGGTGGTCGCCGAGCGCGCAATGTACAAAATGTCATCGCCTTCCAGCGTGGCCATGTTGCAGGCCTCATGCAGTTGCTCGCTCATGCGGTCCAGGTACGGCTGGGCAGAAACCGCCAATGGCGTCGACGACAAATAGGCATGGCCCAGGGTCAGTACTTTGGGCAGCAGCGAATAGGTACGTCCGTCGGTGGTGGCGTAGCCGAGCTTTATCAGGGTATGCAGGCAACGTCGCACTGCGGCGCGGGGAATTTCCGTGCGATGGCTGATCTGCGCAATGGTCAGGTGCCGCTTGCGCTCCTGGAACGCTTGCACCACCGCCAGACCACGGGCCAGGGAGGTCATGAAATCCGGGTCACCGGTCAGGGCCTGGATTCGCTTGGCGGGCGAGGCAACGATCGGCGGTGCCACTGAAGCGAAGGAATTGCGCATTTGATCGTTCATATCAGTTGTTTCCCACACGGATCAGCGACTATTACAAGCGGCTCCCGGTCTGACACACAAGCCACCGGCCACCAAGATTGGGCGATTATCGAACCGCAGGCCGATAATCGCAATCGATGGTTGCTTAGGGTGAGCCATACTGCTTTCACTCCTCATGCAATACGATTGTTATTTTTGGTCACTACTTTAAAGAAGCACAGGTGTACTAATTCATTCGGCTTAATGGCGCCAGAAAGTCAGCACTGTAACTGGCATCACCTGCACCGTAGTTACCAGTAAAAGTTTGCGAGTAACAAAACAATCACACACGAGGAACTACTTTTAACTCTCAAGAGATAGTGTTCTTCGGATCGACCGCTATAATGCATCTCAGTGGCGAGCGGTTTTTTACGTGCCGATTCTGCCAACCGGCAGCGCAATATCCATTGCCGCTGTCCGCAGCAAGCGCCTGACGCTCATTTCATATGCACCGCCAACGCGCTCGCTGAAACAGGAGACTGATGCTACGTCAGCTGTTTTTCTCTGGTGCCGTGGCCGCCTGCAACAAGGACGAATTGATTGCTCCGAGGGAACGATGCCGTGTCAGGCATTGTCCCTTCAACGAGCGTGGTCAATAAATCGATGCAGCGCGTTTCACCAGAATTAATCTCAACTCAATCAGGTAGCACTGTGACGAAAGACGAACTGCGCGCGGAACTTGAGCGCCAGGAACAACGTTACAAGGAAGTTTACGGCGGGGAAGTCACCACCTACGCCGCTCAGCCCGAACCCGAACGCAAACCCTGGCGTAAACGCGCCACCGTTCAGGACCAGGCCTTCTCCCAGGAATTGCAGAAGATGGAAAAGGAACTCAAAGCCGAAGAGCCATGACCGCCTCGGCCTGATCCTTTCAAGAGCCTGCGTCTGCACCCGTTAAAAGCGGGTTGTGTCGATGATGCTTTTCGCGCCCGCTACAAGCGGGCAGCGGTCCCCCTCATCCGTTGGATGAGGCAAATGGCTCCTGTCTGACCCTTTTCTCAGATATTTCACACAAGCGTTCAAGCCTCTCGCCCCGACGGGAGAAACCCTTGTGGCTGCGGCCTTTCCAAGTAAATTCAATGACTTGTAGAACCCCGAAAAAACCTGGGGCGCGGGGGATTGCCACAAATTAATTCGTTGAAGAATGTTACCGATGAGCAGCAAGTGCATCGATTTGCAGTCTTTTCTGGCATAATCGCGCCCCCTTACGACCGGGTCAGAAAACCTTCATGATCGATTTATTCAGCGGACTGGATGCTTGGGTGCTTGTGAGCCTCTTGCTCGCCCTGGCCTTTGTCCTCGCGTTCGAGTTCATCAACGGCTTTCATGACACCGCAAACGCGGTGGCCACTGTTATCTACACCAAAGCCATGCCGCCTCATCTGGCGGTGTTCTTTTCCGGTGTGTTCAACTTCCTCGGCGTGCTGCTGGGCGGTGTGGGCGTGGCATATGCCATCGTCCATTTGCTGCCGGTAGAACTGCTGATCAATGTGAACACCGGTCACGGACTGGCCATGGTGTTCTCGTTGCTCGCCGCCGCCATCACCTGGAACCTGGGCACTTGGTACTTCGGTATCCCCGCCTCCAGCTCCCACACGCTGATTGGTTCGATCCTCGGTGTCGGCCTGGCCAACGCCCTGATCAACGATATTCCGTTGGCCGATGGCGTGAACTGGCAGAAGGCGATCGATATCGGTGCGTCCCTGGTGTTCTCGCCGATGGCTGGCTTCCTGGTCGCTGCCCTGGTGCTGATCGGCCTTAAATGGTGGCGTCCGCTGTCCAAGATGCACAAGACCCCGGAACAGCGCCGCAAGATCGACGACAAGAAACACCCGCCGTTCTGGAACCGTCTGGTGCTGGTGATTTCGGCGATGGCAGTCAGCTTCGTGCACGGCTCGAACGATGGCCAGAAAGGTATCGGCCTGATCATGCTCGTGCTGATCGGTATCGTGCCGGCGCAGTTCGTTCTCGACCTGAACAGCACCACCTACCAGATCGAGCGGACTCGCGATGCGACCCTGCACCTGAGCCAGTTCTACAAGCGCAATGCCGATACGCTGGGTGAATTCCTGGCCTTGGGCAAAAGCGTGGAAGGTGATCTGCCAGAAAAATTCCGTTGCAACCCGCAACAGACCGAGCCGACCATCTCCGCCCTGCTAGACACTCTCAAAGGCGTAGCCGACTACCACTCGCTGCCGTCGGAAAGCCGCATTGAAGTGCGTCGTTACCTGCTCTGCCTGGACGACACGGCGAAGAAAGTCAGTAAGTTGCCTGGCCTCGCAGCCCGTGAAAAGGCAGACCTGGACAAGCTGCGCAAAGACCTGACCACCACCACCGAATACGCCCCGTTCTGGGTGATTCTGGCGGTCGCACTGGCACTGGGGCTGGGTACCATGGTGGGCTGGAAACGCGTGGTACTGACCATTGGCGAGAAGATCGGCAAGCAAGGCATGACCTATGCCCAAGGCATGTCGGCGCAGATCACCACAGCGTGCATGATCGGTCTGGCCAACATCTTCAGCCTGCCGGTTTCCACCACCCACGTCCTGTCTTCAGGCGTGGCCGGTACCATGGTCGCCAACAAAAGCGGCCTGCAAGGCGGCACCGTCAGAACCATCCTGCTGGCCTGGGTCTTGACCCTGCCCGCCACCGTGGCCCTGTCGGCCGGCCTGTTCTGGCTGGCGTCGAAGGCACTGGGTAGCTGATACACCGCTACTGAAAAAGGCGCGTTCCGTGAGGTTCGCGCCTTTTTTATTGCCGCAATTTTAGCTACACAACCGATCGACTGTGGGAGCGAGCCTGCTCGCGATAGCGGCTAATCAGTCAACATTTTCATCGCGCCGGACACTGTCATCGCGAGCAGGCTCGCTCCCACACTGGTTCTGCGCACTCTGATAGAAAACTACAGACAAAAAAAAGGGCGACCGAAGTCGCCCAAAATGCCTTGCGTGCTCATTGCTCCAGAAAGACCTACGGTTATTTCCGCTTATGCGAATCCTTCCAGATAAAAAATCCAAACCCTGCAAAAAACAGAACCATGAGGCCGACTGTCAGCACTCCGGCGATCACCACGTTGTCGAAAAACATGACTAGCCTCCTGCACTTGCCGTGTTGCGATGGGGCTAAGTTAACCAATCGGGCAGGAGAGAAAATTGACCGGGATCAATGCCGCCCGAGACAGGCGTAAAAGGAAGGGAAATAACTGACCTGCATCAACCGATGCAGGGTGTTTCAACGCTTTTTCGGTTTGTTCTTCGGCTTTTTCTTCGCTTTGCCCAACGGCATCGCCTGCTCGAACGCCTGGCGCACTTCGTTCAGGCGCTTTTCATTAAGGTCATGAACCCGCTTGGCGCGTTCGGTGTTGAGGTCGATCAGCTTGTCATCTTGGCTCATGGCGTTCAGTGCATCGCTTGGAAATGAATTCAACTGCCGGTAAAGGCGACAGGATTACGCGAATAATGCGGTCTGGCGCGGGCGCTTACCAGTCATCCGACACTTCAGATTTCAATATCGACCCACAATCCCTGACGTGGCTGATCCTCCATCAACGGCACCACCGGTACGGTGTTGTCAGCATTGAGCTCATTACCGGGAATCGCCAGGTGCTCTTCGGGATCTTCATCGGCCTCACGACGGCGCCGTTCCCGTTCCTGCTGCCGACGCTGTTCCTCGCGCAGTTGCAGGCCTGCCTCTTCCGGATCGCGCTTTTGCAGGTCGATGGTGCTTTCGTTGGAGCTTTCCTGCACCGGCACCACGGGCGGAATATCCGGGCGCTGGCGAATCGGATCCTGCTGTGAAGTGATCGGTACGGCGCTCAAGGGGAGCATCGGTGGCAGCATATTATTAGTCTCCTGTCAGCAGGCTGTCGGCTGCGGGAATGGCGACTTGAGCCATCGGTCGCAAACTTGTAATCCACTTGGCACCGTAGGAGCTGGCGCAGCCTGCGATCTTTTGATCTTCATCTCCCGAAAAGTTCGCATCCGCCCTCAGCGCGCGCATGTAATCCTTTGGTCCTGAAGGCTCATTCCGTTAAGATAGCCCGCTTTTTCAAGGTGGGAGTCAGGCAGCATGGCGCAGCAGTATCAACCGGGGCAACGCTGGATCAGTGACAGCGAAGCCGAGCTGGGTTTGGGCACCGTTCTGGCACAGGACGGCCGCTTGTTGACCGTGCTCTACCCGGCCACTGGCGAGACCCGCCAGTACGCGCTACGGAATGCGCCCCTCACCCGCGTGCGGTTTTCGCCGGGTGACAGCATCACTCACTTCGAAGGCTGGAAACTGACCGTCCAGGAAGTCGACGACGTCGATGGCCTGCTGGTCTACCACGGCCTCAACGCGCAGAACGAAGTGGTCACCCTGCCGGAAACCCAACTGTCGAACTTCATTCAGTTCCGTCTGGCCAGCGACCGTTTGTTCGCCGGACAGATCGACCCGCTCGCCTGGTTCTCCCTGCGCTACAACACCCTGGAACACACCAGCCGCCAGTTGCAATCCTCCCTTTGGGGCCTGGGCGGCGTGCGGGCGCAACCGATCGCGCACCAATTGCACATCGCCCGTGAAGTCGCCGACCGCATCGCGCCACGCGTTCTGCTGGCAGACGAAGTGGGCCTGGGCAAGACCATCGAAGCCGGTCTGGTGATCCATCGCCAACTGCTCTCGGGCCGCGCCAATCGCGTGTTGATCCTGGTGCCGGAAAACCTCCAACACCAGTGGCTGGTGGAGATGCGCCGCCGCTTCAACCTGCAAGTCGCGCTGTTCGACGAAGAACGCTTCATCGAAAGCGATGCCGCCAACCCGTTCGAAGACACCCAGCTTGCACTGGTTGCGCTCGAATGGCTGGTGGACGACGAAAAGGCCCAGGACGCGTTGTTCGCGGCCGGCTGGGATTTGCTGGTGGTCGACGAAGCGCACCACTTGGTGTGGCACGAAGACCAGGTCAGCCCTCAGTACTCACTGGTGGAGCAACTGGCCGAAGTCATTCCCGGCGTATTGCTGCTGACCGCGACCCCGGAACAACTGGGCCAGGACAGTCACTTCGCCCGTCTGCGCCTGCTCGACCCGAACCGTTTCCATGACCTGCACGCCTTCCGCGCCGAGAGCGAAAACTATCGCCCGGTGGCCGAAGCCGTTCAGGAGTTGCTGGACAAAGGGCGCCTGTCGCCTGAAGCGCACAAGACCATTCACGGTTTCCTCGGCAACGAAGGCGAAGCCCTGCTGACCGCCGTCAATGATGGCGACACCGAAGCCAGCGCCCGTCTGGTCCGCGAATTGCTGGACCGTCACGGCACCGGCCGCGTGCTGTTCCGTAACACCCGCGCCGCCGTGCAGGGTTTCCCGGAGCGCAAACTGCACCCGTACCCGCTGCCGTGCCCGGCCGAATACCTCGAACTGCCATTGGGCGATCACGCCGAGCTGTACCCGGAAGTCAGCTTCCAGGCCCAGCCGGATGCCAACGAAGAAGAGCGCTGGTGGAAATTCGACCCGCGTGTCGAGTGGCTGATCGACACCCTGAAAATGCTCAAGCGCACCAAAGTGCTGGTGATCTGCGCCCACGCCGAAACCGCCATGGACCTGGAAGACGCCTTGCGCGTACGTTCCGGCATTCCCGCCACGGTCTTCCACGAAGGCATGAACATCCTCGAGCGTGACCGCGCCGCCGCCTACTTCGCCGACGAAGAATTCGGCGCTCAGGTGCTGATCTGCTCGGAAATCGGCAGTGAAGGTCGCAACTTCCAGTTCTCGCACCATCTGGTGCTGTTCGATCTGCCGTCGCACCCGGACCTGCTGGAGCAGCGTATCGGTCGTCTCGACCGGATCGGTCAGAAGCACATCATCGAACTGCACGTGCCGTACCTGGAAACCAGCCCGCAAGAACGGCTGTACCAGTGGTACCACGAAGCGCTGAACGCGTTCCTCAATACCTGCCCGACCGGCAACGCCTTGCAGCATCAGTTCGGCCCGCGCCTGCTGCCGCTGCTGGAAACCGCCGACGATGGTGAGTGGCAAGCGCTGATCGACGAAGCCCGCGCCGAACGTGAACGTCTGGAAGCTGAACTGCACACCGGACGCGACCGCTTGCTGGAACTCAACTCCGGCGGCGCTGGCGAAGGTGATGCGCTGGTCGAGGACATCTTCGAACAAGATGATCAGTTCGCCCTGCCGATCTACATGGAAACCCTGTTTGACGCCTTCGGCATCGACAGCGAAGACCATTCGGAAAACGCGCTAATCCTCAAGCCAAGCGAAAAAATGCTCGACGCCAGCTTCCCGCTGGGCGACGACGAAGGCGTAACCATCACCTACGACCGCAACCAGGCGTTGTCTCGCGAAGACATGCAATTCATCACCTGGGAACACCCGATGGTTCAGGGCGGCATGGACCTGGTCCTGTCTGGCTCGATGGGCAACACCGCCGTGGCGCTGATCAAGAACAAGGCGCTGAAACCGGGCACCGTGCTGCTGGAACTGCTCTACGTCAGCGAAGTGGTTGCCCCGCGTTCGCTGCAACTGGGCCGTTACCTGCCGCCGGCCGCCCTGCGCTGCCTGCTCGACGCCAACGGCAATGATCTGTCGACCCGAGTGTCGTTCGAAACCCTGAACGATCAACTGGAAAGCGTGCCCCGCGCCAGCGCCAACAAGTTCATCCAGGCCCAGCGCGATCAGCTGACGCCACGGATCAACGCCGGCGAAGAGAAGATCACCCCGCGTCACGCCGAGCGCGTGGCCGAGGCGCAACGTCGTCTGGCGGCGGATACCGACGAAGAACTGGCACGCCTGACCGCGTTGCAAGCGGTCAACCCGACCGTGCGCGACAGCGAACTGGTTGCCCTGCGCAAGCAACGCGAGCAAGGCCTGGCCATGCTCGACAAGGCTGCGCTGCGACTGGAAGCGATTCGGGTGTTGGTGGCGGGTTAACAACCCTCCTCCACCGCTATAAAAGAAGGCCCGCAGCGATGCGGGCCTTTTTTTGTCTGCTTGATTGTTGCGGTGTTCTGAGGGCCTCATCGCGGGCAAGCCCGCTCCCACAATGATCTCGGTTGCTCACAAAGTTTATATTCACCCGAAGCCCTGTGGGAGCGGGCTTGCCCGCGATGGCGGTTAAGCAGTCGCCGCAGCCCCCACAGGCTCAACCACCGCCACCAACCCTTCCTTCATCCGCTTCGCATCCCTTACAAAACACCGCGAGGCCAAAAACAGAAACACCATCGTAAAGAACAATGCCACCGGGATCAGATACATCGCGTCATGCAGGCCGACAGCCTTGTACGCCTCGTTCATCTGTTCGGCCCCCGCCGAGAGCATCGCGCTATGGGCAAAGTGATCCGACAATCCGCCCACCACCACCGGCCCCAATCCGCCACCCAACAAATACAGACCGGCAAAAAACAACGCCATCGCCGTGGCCCGCAGGCGCGGTTCGACCACGTCCTGGATCGCCGTGTACACGCAGGTATAGAAGTTGTAGGCGAACAACCAACCCAAGCTGAACACCGCAACAAATACCCCGATCTCAATGCGTCCAGCGTGCAGCGCCCAGGCGGTGCACACGGTCGAAATGATCAGGCTGAACGCCGCGAACAGCAGCCGCCCATTGGCCACACGCTGGTGAATCTTGTCGGCTATCCAGCCGCCAAGCGTCAGGCCGAACAACCCGGTCACCCCGACGATCACCCCGGTGGCCACTGCTGCGTCCTGCAACGGCATCAGGAAATAGCGCTGCAGCATCGGCACCAGAAACGAGTTGCAGGCATAAGTGGCGAAGTTGAAGCACAGCCCCGCCATCACCAGCCACAGGAAAGTCGGCACCGCCAGCACTCGACGGATCGGCCGGTCTACGCGCTCCTGAGACACTTGCACGCTTTCCGCCGCACCGCGTTTCGGCTCCTTAATGAAGAACATGAAGACCGCCAGGATCAGCCCCGGCACTGCCGCGATAAAGAACGGCGCGCGCCAGCTGTCGAACGCCTTGACCATCCAGCCGATGGTGAAAAACGCCAGCAGTAACCCCAGCGGCAGGCCAAGCATGAAAATCCCCATGGCCCGCGCCCTACGATGAGCCGGGAATAAATCGCCGATCAGCGAGTTGGCGGCCGGTGCATAACTGGCTTCACCGATGCCGATGCCCATGCGCACGATCAGAAAACTCCAGAAACTGCCCACCAGCCCGTTGACCGCAGTCAGCCCGCTCCAGGCTGCCAGCCCCCAACCCATCAACTTGCTGCGCGAACCGGTATCGGCCAATCGCCCCAGGGGCAGGCCGGCAATGGCGTAAACGATGGTGAATGCGGTCCCGATGATCCCCAGTTGAAAGTCGCTGAGGTGCCATTCCATGCGGATCGGCTCGATGATGATGGCTGGAATGGTGCGGTCGAAGAAATTGAACAGGTTGGCCAGGAACAGCAGGAACAGAATGCGCCAGGCATTCGCCGCTTGGGTCGAGTTCTGCATGGGTCCGTCTCTTTATTGTTATTGGGGCTTCACTGCCAACGCATCGAGCCCGGAACCGTCAATCTAGTCAGGCCCGCCAGCGCTGTCTGTAATTATTCGTAATCCTGATACCCCTCTATGGCCACCCATGCGGGCCATGAAACAATTTATTTCCAATCGTTCTAAAAGCCATTCCAAAAACATTGGCACTAATATGCCACCACCTCTTGCGCTCCATGCAAGGCCTCTATACTGCAAGCATTCGCCAGCGTACATGGCGCAGGATGATTCAGAGATGGGGCATGCTATGGAGTGGCTTGGTTTGCATTTCATGACCGGGCTACCGGAGAGCGGGCAGGTCATACTCAATTGCACCCATAACCCTTTTCTGGTGTTGCTGGCTTATCTGGTCGCTTGTGCGGCTGGCTTCGCCACGCTGGACATGACCGAGCGGGTCGGTCATGTGGAAAAATCCGCCTCCCAACGACTCTGGCGCTGGGTCGGTGCCGGGTGCCTGGCAGGCGGTATCTGGGCCATGCATTTCATCAGCATGCTGGCGTTCCAGGCGCCGATCGAAATCCATTACCACCTGCCCACTACCCTGCTCTCGCTGTTGTTCGCCCTGACCGCCTCGTGGCTGGCCATGCACACCCTCAGCCATCCTCAGCTGAATTTCTGGCAATACCTGCGGGCCGCGGTGTGGATCGGCCTGGGCATCGCAACCATGCATTACGTGGGCATGGCCGCCCTGCGATCGAATGCGATGGCCTACTACCAACCCGTGCTGTTCGTGCTTTCCATTGTGATCGCCATCGGTGCCAGCCTGGCCGCCCTGTTGATTTCCAGTCACCTGCGCGATGGCGCCGGCGTGTTTCATCAATTGCTCAAATACACCGCCAGCCTGGTGCTCGGGGCCGGCATCGTCAGCATGCATTTCACCGGCATGGCGGCATTCAACCTGGTGCTGCCCGCTGGCAGCCTTCAGCCGCTGCCCAGCGACAATAATCACCTGCAACTGGGGTTGACGGTGGCGGTGATGACGCTGCTGATCATCGGCAGCAGCATCAGCGCTGCCCTGGCAGACAAAAAGCTGCAACACAAGGAGCATGACCTGCAGCGGGTCAACGCTCTGCTCAGTCAACTGGATCAGGCACGCATGTCGCTGCAACAAGTGGCGCACTACGACCCCCTGACCAACCTGATCAACCGCCGAGGCTTCAACCAGATCTTCGCCGAGAAACTCATTGAGAAAACCAACGAAGGCGGCATGCTGGCGGTGATGTTCCTCGACATCGACCACTTCAAGCGAATCAATGACAGCCTCGGCCATGACGCCGGCGACGAATTGCTCAAAGTCCTGGCCGGCCACATCAAGGCTTCGGTACGCAGTCACGAAGACGTGGTGGCGCGCTTCGGAGGCGACGAATTCTGCATCCTCATCACCCTGTACGACCGTGAAGAAGCGCGGCAAATGGCCCAGCGCATCATGCTGAAAATGAAGGAGCCCATCGAGTTGTCCGGACGGCGCATGGTCATGACCACCAGCATCGGCATCAGCCTGTTTCCGGAAGACGGCAAGACCTGTGAAGAACTGCTGAAAAACGCCGACCTGGCGCTGTACCAGTCCAAAGACTGCGGTCGCAATGCCCTGCATTTTTTCAGTTCAAACCTGAAAACCCGCGCCACCCTGGAGTTGCAACTCGAAGAGGAATTGCGCCACGCCCTGCGCGAAAACACCGGGTTGATGCTGTATTACCAACCCATCTATGACCTGAGAATCGGCCAGGTCACCAAACTTGAAGCACTGATTCGCTGGCAGCATCCGGTTCACGGATTGCTCACGCCGGATCGGTTCATCGCCATTGCCGAAGCCAATGGCCTGATCGCCGACCTGGACAACTGGGTGCTGCGCAAGGCCTGCGAGGACTTGGGCGAACTGTCCCGACACGATTGCGAAGAACTCAAAATCGCGGTGAATTGCTCGCCCCTGAACCTGGCGCGAGAAGAACTGGCCAATGAAATCGAACACGCCCTGCACGCCTTCGGGGTGGCGCCACACCGGCTGGAACTGGAAGTCACCGAGAATGCGTTGATGGGCAATATCAGCAACACCCTGGTATTGCTGCGGCAGATTCGCGCCCTCGGAGTCTCGTTGTCGATCGATGACTTCGGCACCGGCTATTCATCCCTGGCCTACCTCAGGCGCCTGCCATTAAACACGTTGAAGATCGACCGCTCGTTCATTCAGGACATCCCCAAGGCCACCCAGGACATGGAAATCGTCCAGGCCATCATCGTCATGGCCCACACCCTGCATTTACAGGTCGTCACTGAAGGCGTTGAAACCTTCGAGCAATACGACTTTCTTGAACGCCACGGCTGCGATTTCGTTCAGGGCTACCTGCTCAGTCGTCCGGTGCCGCTGGCCGAGTTGCGTCCGGTGCTGGCCGAAATCAATCAGCGCAAGCACATGCACACCGTCAATCCTCTGAGTCTGGCTCGCGGTATAGCTGCACTAGCGTCGACGGATCCTTTTCCAGGAACCCCTGCCCCCCATGGAGGCGCATCAGTTGTGCGGCCAATCCGCTGATCGGTGTGGCCGAGCCTTGTTCGCGGGAGAATTTCACGGCGGTGTCGAGGTCCTTGAGCAGCGTGCGCACGTGCCATTTCACCGGTTCGAAACGGCTTTCGGCCATTTGCGGCGCGAGAATCTGCAAGGGTTTTGAATCGGCAAAACCACCGGCCAACGCTTCGGCGATCAGGCGTGCGTCGACCCCGGAACGCTCGGCCAGGGCCACCACTTCGGCAATGACCAAGGCATTGCAGGCCACGATCATCTGATTGCAGGCCTTGGTCACCTGCCCCGCACCGACGGCGCCCATGTGGGTCACGCGCAGGCCAAGGGTCAACAACACCGGCCGCACGCGCTCAAGGTCTGCCGCTTCGCCACCGACCATGATCGCCAGGCTGCCGGCCTCGGCACCGACCACCCCGCCGGACACTGGCGCATCGAGCCAACTCATACCGGTTTTACTGGCCAATGCGCTTGCCATTTCCCGCGTCGCGGTGGGTTCCAGGCTGGAAAAATCCACCAGCAACTGGCCGCTTTTCGCCCCCTCGGCAACGCCTGCCGGGCCAAACACCACCTCACGTACAACGGCAGTGTCAGCCAGACACAGCATCACCACATCAGCGTGCTGACACAATTCGGCCGGTGTCGCCACTTGCCGTGCTCCGGCCTCGACCAGCGCTACGCACTTGTCGGGGTTGCGGTTCCACACCGTCAGCGGATAACCCGCCGCCAACAGGCGTCGGCACATTGGCAAACCCATCAGGCCGATACCGGCAAACCCCAGCGAAGGTAACGCTGCCATCATTTAGCCTCTTTTTGATTAAAGATCATCGAATATTGGCCGATTCATCATGATTAAGGAAAGGATTCCCCCAGCGATGCTCAGGCCCAAGCCCTGACGCTTGGGCCACATTCGCGCTGCAAAAAGACGCGAGATCTCATTCCGTGATGACTCGATGACACTTGTCGCCGAGCCGACCAGTCCAGGTATATGGCGCACAATGACTTCTAAAAACAATCCGGCCACCGCGGTATCCGACCTGACCCTGAGCCCCGCGGCGAACAGCCCCTCATCGTCGAAGCCATTGACCCCGTCGCGTCCGCTGGCGACTCAGCAATACCTGTACTTCACCGAAACCAATACCGACCGCATTCTCGATAACCTCGACGGCCTGCGCGACATGGTGTTCCCGCGCCCGCCCCATCTGGAAGGCGACAGCGAACAACACAGCGATCAGGAATTCCCGTCGGTGTGCCTGATCGGCCTGGGCCGCTGCGGTTCGAACATCGCGCTGGACGTGGCGGAACTGGTGTACAACGCCCGCAAGTTCTACCTCAACGAATTCAACAACGAAGACCGCCTGTCGCCGGAAAAACGCTACGCCGAAAAGGGCTACAGCCCGGCGCAGTGGATCCGCAACAACCTGCGCCTGGGGTCGAACAAGGCCAGCAAACCGGTGTTCCTGGTCGAGCCGCTGGTGATGCTCGGCGACCTGGACAAAGACATCGCCGGCCGCATCCGTTTCTCGCGCAAGGGCGAAAAAAGCGGCTTTTTGCGCGACTACAGCAAAATGAAAATCATGGACTTGTCGGAAGTCCACGCCGGTGGCGCCGGTAACGCGCCGATCCTCGGCCAGTACCTGGCCAAGATCATCCTGAACAAGGACACCCAGCGGTTCTCCAGCCCTGACTGGAAGATGATTCACTCGTACCTGATCGACAGCTGCGGGATCAAGGCCAACCAGTCGCGCCTGTATTTCTCGATCTTCAGCGCTGGCGGCGGTACCGGTTCGGGCATGGCCTCGGAGTTCGGCCTGGCCCAGCAGCACTCGTACATGAACAAGACGTTCGACACCAAACCGATGGACGAGCACGACAGCAAGAGCGGTCATTCCTTCGTCTTCGAGCCGATCTTCACCAGCGGCATTTGCGTACTGCCGAACATTTCCGATCACCGCAGCGAAATGTCCGAGGCGCTGCACATCAACGCCGGCCGTCTGCTGTGCAAATATCTGTCGGAAGAGTGGGACTTCTCCTACAACTTCGCCAATGAAGACAGCAGCGAAGCCAGCGTCATGGGCCGTATCCGCCCATGGAACGCGATGATGCTGATCTCCAACGACATCATGCGTTATGCCGAAGAAAGCGATGACGGCAACATCCAGAACATTGATGTCAATGCCATGGAAAAGCATGCCAACCAGTACATCTCACAGCAGATCTTCAACATTCTGACGGCGCAGGCGGTCACCACCGACTACGACCAGAACTATTTCCGTCGCGCCGGCATCGACATCGGCGAAACCATTCGGCTAGACGCCAACGACCTGTTCATGAGCCTGGCCGGCCCGGTGGCGATTGCCTACGCCGAATCCGTGGTGCCGGAAACTCCGCCGCCGAGCAGCGACAAGTTCAAAGTGTTCGAGAAAGAGCCACAGCGCCTGAACATCGACGATCTGTTCTTCCGTTCGATCGACCTGCCGCACTTCAACAAGGTCACCCAGGCGATCGAAGGCATCAGCCTGTTGCCGATCGAGTCCAAGCGCTATCGCGCCTCGCTTGAGCAGTACAAGAATTCCGGCTATGACGCAGCCGCGTTGCACGACCTGCACTTCTTCAAGAATTGCTCGTCGGTGGTGTCGATTGTGTCCTTGCCCAAAGACTACAAGCTGTCCTACATGGACCTGAACCGGTTGAAGACGCATCTCAACAGCCTGTTCCCCAACACCACGCTCAAGCGTTATGCGCTAGTGATCGGCGCCTCGGCCAACCTGTCGCTAACCACCCTGATTGCCAAGAGCCCGTGCCTGTCGGACGACTTTCTGACCCTGATCGTCGCCTTCATCAAGCGCTGCTTCGCGAAAAACCCGTATCGCTTCGACGAGACACTGGATAACTCGATCCTGGACTTCATCATCCATGAAGACTTCGACGAAGACCGCATCGACGAACTGCTCAACGAATTCGAAAACCCGGCGAAGATCCTCGATACCAACTGGTACGCGATCAAACCGATGTACGAGAAGAAGTACCGTGAGCTGATCAACGACAAGGACAAGTTTGTCTCGATCAATGACATCCGCCTCTCTCGGGATTGCGTGAAGAAGGCGATCAAGTATCTGCGCGAGATTTACCGTCACCGGATTGGCAAGACCAAGGTTATTTCTTTGAATAACCATACGGGTAAGACCGCTTAAACCGCACTGACCCCAATCGCGGGCAAGCCCGCTCCCACAAGGACTGCGTACTCTTTGAAAAAACGCAGTACCTGTGGGAGCGGGCTTGCCCGCGATGGCGGCGTAAAATTCACCACAAATCCCAACATCCAGAAACAATTAAGCAGCCCATCGGCTGCTCAATAAACTGTTCCCGTTACGTTTACGTCACCCTCGCCAAGACCCTTCTGTGGCCTTTCTCTACGGCAACATGCCATCACGCTACTCGCCTACACACTTTTAACTGGCAAACCAGCGCACCAATCAAGTGCAAGCATTCAGCTCGTCGCCCTTTCCTGGATCAGAATCCACGGCGAAACCACCACGGCCCACAGCTCCGGATCGCGTTCGAAAAGATCCAGCGCCCGCGTTTCAGACAGCTTGGCGACCTTGTCGGCGGCCAGCCAGGCAGCGACTTTCTCGCCTTCATCGGTTGCCACTGCTTCTGCCGCAGCGATCAAATCCAGGCCTGGAGCGACCCACAATAGGGCACCCCGGGCGAAGAACGGCTCCAACTCTTTCCAGGTAATAGATGCGGTCTCACCAAGCAGCTTGGCATAGAGGGTGCTAGGTTCTTGAGTCATGGGTTTCTGTCCGCAAAGAAAATCGACGTGAATGATAACGTCGGTATTGCGCCAGAAAAACCCGGATGCAATTGCGTTACCGATTGAAAAACGTAGGAAAGCCAAGGAATGCTGCTGAATCAAGTATTAGCCAGCTAACATCCCGCCGTGATTCTGTCTTTTTCTTTCAATAAAGCGACACCCTCAGGTTTTGCCCCCTGGCGCCAGCTTCCCAGGCTAACAATCGGCGCTCTACACTGTACCGGTACAGTTGCCGGGGGCATTTTCCGGAGGATATCGACGATATCTGACCCGGTTCTGCTGCTACGGCGCCAGGACTATAAAAACTACAACAGTAAGAGTGGAGCACTATGACTAAGGCTACTAAGCAGATTTCAAAACTGTTTGCCGCTATGGTTCTGGCCGGGGTTGCCAGCCATTCGTTCGCCGCTGACACCATCAAGATCGGCATCGCCGGCCCTAAAACCGGCCCTGTAGCCCAATACGGCGACATGCAGTTCAGTGGCTCCAAAATGGCCATCGAACAAATCAACGCCAAGGGCGGCATCGATGGCAAGAAGCTTGAAGCCGTTGAATACGACGATGCCTGCGATCCAAAACAAGCGGTTGCTGTCGCGAACAAAGTCGTCAACGACGGCGTCAAGTTCGTGGTTGGTCACCTGTGCTCCAGCTCCACTCAACCGGCGTCCGACATCTACGAAGATGAAGGCGTGATCATGATCACCCCGGCTGCCACCAGCCCGGACATCACTTCCCGTGGTTATAAAATGGTGTTCCGCACCATCGGTCTGGACAGCGCCCAGGGCCCTGCCGCTGGTAACTACATCGCCGACCACGTCAAACCAAAAATCGTTGCCGTGCTGCACGACAAACAGCAATACGGTGAAGGCATCGCCAGCGCCGTGAAGAAAACCCTGGAAGGCAAAGGCATCAAGGTTGCCGTGTTCGAAGGCATCAACGCCGGCGACAAAGACTTCTCTTCGATGGTCTCCAAGCTCAAGCAAGCCAACGTCGACTTCGTCTACTACGGCGGCTACCACCCGGAGCTGGGTCTGCTTCTGCGTCAATCCCAGGAAAAAGGCCTGAAAGCCAAGTTCATGGGTCCGGAAGGCGTGGGCAACGACTCCATTTCGCAGATCGCCAAGGAAGCTTCCGAAGGCCTGCTGGTGACCCTGCCGAAATCCTTCGACCAGGATCCGGCCAACATCGCCCTGGCTGACGCGTTCAAAGCCAAGAAAGAAGACCCGAGCGGTCCGTTCGTGTTCCCGTCCTACTCGGCTGTGCAAGTCATCGCCGAAGGCATCAAGGCCGCCAAGAGCGAAGACACCGCCAAAGTGGCTGAAGCCATCCACAAAGGCACGTTCAAAACCCCGACCGGCGACCTGTCTTTCGACGAAAAGGGCGACCTGAAGGACTTCAAATTCGTGGTTTACCAGTGGCACTTCGGCAAACCTAAAACTGAAGTTTCGCCTCAGTAAGGCCTTGCCTGACTGACTGCCAATAAAGCCCACGGCGTGCCGTGGGCTTTGTTTTACGAACGTATTGGGCCGCGCTGGCGTGATCCGCCAGTCTCCCCACCTGAAAATCTCAAAACCGTCATCAGCGGTTCGCTGGCAAACCTCGAATTCGAAGTGGATGCAGATCCATGGGGCTCGAGCGGGAAAATGACTCCACCAGTGAAATGCGTATCAGGTTTTTAGGAGCGCTGTAATGCCTGACATCTATCACTTTTTCCAACAGCTGGTTAATGGTCTGACCATTGGCAGCACGTATGCCCTGATCGCCATCGGCTATACGATGGTTTACGGCATCATTGGAATGATCAACTTCGCCCACGGCGAGGTGTACATGATTGGCTCTTACGTGGCGTTCATCGCCATCGCCGGGCTGGCTATGCTGGGACTCGAGAGTGTCCCGTTATTGATGACCGCGGCTTTCATCGCGACCATCGTCGTTACCAGTGCCTACGGTTACAGCATCGAACGGATTGCCTACCGCCCCCTGCGCGGCAGCAACCGTCTGATCCCGCTGATCTCCGCCATCGGCATGTCGATCTTCCTGCAGAACACGGTTCTGCTGGCGCAAGACTCCAAGGACAAATCCATCTCCAACCTGATTCCCGGCAATTTCGCCATTGGGCCAGGTGGCGCACATGAAGTGCTGATTTCCTACATGCAAATCGTGGTGTTCGTGGTGACCCTGGTCGCCATGCTCGGCCTGACGCTGTTCATCTCCCGTTCTCGTCTGGGTCGCGCCTGCCGCGCCTGTGCCGAAGACATCAAGATGGCCAACCTCCTGGGTATCAACACCAACAACATCATCGCCCTGACCTTCGTCATCGGTGCCGCACTGGCGGCCATCGCGGCCGTGCTGCTGAGCATGCAATACGGCGTGATCAACCCGAACGCCGGTTTCCTGGTCGGCCTCAAGGCCTTCACCGCAGCCGTATTGGGCGGTATCGGCAGCATCCCCGGCGCGATGCTCGGCGGGCTGGTGCTTGGGGTGGCGGAAGCCTTTGGTGCCGATATCTTCGGCGACCAGTACAAGGACGTCGTGGCGTTCGGTCTATTGGTCCTGGTGTTGTTGTTCCGGCCAACCGGCCTGTTGGGCCGTCCGGAGGTTGAAAAAGTATGACTAGGAATCTTAAACAGGCGTTGTTCAGCGCCTTGCTGGTGTGGGCTGTTGCCTACCCGGTACTCGGTCTGAAACTGACTATTGTCGGCATCAACCTCGAAGTCCATGGCACCAGTACTGCAACGCTGATCACCATCGCCGTATGCTCGGTGCTGATGTTCCTGCGGGTGCTGTTCGACCAGCAAATCAGTTCGGCCTGGAAAGCCTCGCCCAACCTGCCGGTGATGCCGGCCAAGGCCAGTACCTTCCTGACCCTGCCGACCACCCAGCGCTGGATCATCATTGCGCTGATCATCGGTGCACTGGTGTGGCCGTTCTTCGGCTCCCGCGGGGCGGTGGACATCGCTACCCTGGTGCTGATCTACGTGATGCTCGGCCTGGGCCTGAACATCGTGGTCGGCCTGGCCGGCCTGCTCGACCTCGGTTACGTCGGTTTCTACGCCGTAGGCGCCTACAGCTACGCGCTGCTGTCGCACTACTATGGCCTGAGCTTCTGGATCTGCCTGCCGATCGCCGGGATGATGGCGGCCACGTTTGGCTTCCTGCTCGGCTTCCCGGTACTGCGTTTGCGCGGTGACTACCTGGCCATCGTGACCCTGGGTTTCGGTGAAATCATCCGGCTGTTCCTGCGTAACCTGACCGACCTCACCGGCGGCCCGAACGGCATCAGCAACATTCCCAAGCCAACGCTTTTCGGACTGACCTTCGATAGAACTGCCGCAGACGGACTGCAGACCTTCCACGAGTACTTCGGCCTGACCTACAACCCGGTAAACAAGGTGATCTTCCTTTACCTGATCGCGGTGTTGTTGTCGCTGTTCGCCCTGTTCGTCATCAACCGTCTGCTGCGCATGCCCCTGGGCCGTGCCTGGGAAGCGCTGCGTGAAGACGAAATCGCCTGCCGTGCGCTGGGTCTCAATCCTACGATCATCAAGCTGTCGGCCTTCACCCTCGGTGCTGCGTTCGCCGGTTTCGCCGGTAGCTTCTTCGCCGCGCGCCAAGGCCTGGTGACACCTGAATCCTTCACCTTCATCGAATCGGCGACCATCCTCGCCATCGTGGTGTTGGGCGGCATGGGCTCGCAACTGGGCGTTGTGCTCGCCGCTACGGTGATGATCCTGTTACCGGAAATGATGCGTGAGTTCAGTGAATATCGCATGTTGATGTTCGGCGCCTTGATGGTGCTGATGATGATCTGGCGTCCTCAAGGTCTGCTGCCGATGCAACGCCCCGAACTTAAATTAAGAGCGGAGCTGCGCAAATGAGCCGTGAGATCCTGAAAGTAGAAAATCTGAGCATGCGCTTCGGCGGCTTGCTCGCGGTCAACGGCGTAGCCCTGAGCGTGAAGGAAAAACAGGTCGTGGCACTGATCGGCCCCAACGGCGCCGGCAAGACCACCGTGTTCAACTGCCTGACCGGTTTCTACAAACCGAGCGGCGGCAGCATCCTGCTGGACGGCGAAGCGATCGAAGGCTTGCCCGGCCACAAGATCGCCCTCAAAGGCGTGGTACGTACCTTCCAGAACGTGCGGCTGTTCAAGGACATGACCGCGGTCGAGAACCTCTTGATCGCCCAGCACCGTCACCTGAACACCAACTTCCTGGCTGGCCTGTTCAAGACCCCGGGGTTCCGCAAGAGTGAGCGCGAGGCCATGGAGTTCGCCGAGTATTGGCTGGACAAGGTCAACCTCAAGGCGTTCGCCAACCGTCCGGCCGGCACGCTGGCCTACGGTCAGCAACGTCGCCTGGAAATCGCTCGCTGCATGATGACCCGCCCACGGATCATCATGCTCGACGAACCGGCCGCCGGCCTGAACCCGAAGGAAACCGAAGACCTCAAGGCGCTGATCGGCATGCTGCGTGAAGAGCACAACGTCACCGTGCTGCTGATCGAACACGACATGAAACTGGTCATGAGCATTTCCGACCACATCGTCGTGATCAACCAGGGCACGCCTCTGGCCAACGGCACGCCGGAACAGATCCGCGACAATCCTGAAGTGATCAAAGCCTACCTGGGGGAAGCGTAAATGCTGCAGTTCGAAAACGTTTCCACCTTCTACGGCAAGATCCAGGCACTGCACAGCGTCAACGTCGAAGTCCGCCAGGGCGAGATTGTGACCCTGATTGGCGCCAACGGTGCCGGCAAGTCGACCTTGCTGATGACCCTCTGCGGTTCGCCGCGAGCCCACAGCGGCAGCATCCGCTACATGGGCGAAGAGCTCGTCGGCCAGGACTCGTCGCAGATCATGCGTAAAAGCATCGCCGTGGTCCCGGAAGGTCGTCGGGTGTTTGCCCGTCTGACCGTGGAAGAGAACCTCGCCATGGGCGGATTCTTCACCGACAAGGGCGACTATCAGGAACAGATGGACAAGGTCCTCGGACTTTTCCCACGCCTGAAAGAGCGCTTCGCCCAGCGCGGCGGCACCATGTCGGGCGGTGAACAGCAAATGCTCGCCATCGGCCGTGCACTGATGAGCAAGCCCAAGCTGTTGCTGCTTGACGAGCCATCGCTGGGCCTGGCACCGATCATCATCCAGCAGATCTTCGACATCATCGAACAACTGCGCAAGGACGGTGTAACGGTGTTTCTGGTGGAGCAAAACGCCAACCAGGCCCTGAAAATCGCTGACCGTGCCTACGTGCTGGAAAACGGCCGGGTGGTGATGACAGGGACAGGTGAAGCGCTGTTGACCGACCCGAAAGTGCGCGAAGCGTATCTTGGTGGTTGAGCCTTGGCGGTAAACAAAAAAACGGCCTTCGCGGCCGTTTTTTTATGCCTGGCACAAACCTGATAACAATGAAGTATTTTTTTGAGTTTTTTTCGTTGAGGCTGTAACGCATCACCCTGTCGTTTCTCTAGAGCAGTAAGCAAGCACAAACGCTTGCCAATCCAAGCTCAATTTCGGAGAAACATCATGACTGCTACCACCCGCACCCTGTCCGCCACCGCCCTGGTTCTGGCCCTCGGTTCTGCCCTGAGCATTGCCGCTGTCTCCACTGCCCATGCCGCTGACGCCAACATGGAAAAATGCTTCGGCGTGGCCATGAAAGGCAAGAACGATTGCGCCGCAGGCGCTGGCACTACTTGCGCCGGTACCGCAAAAACCGACTACCAGGCCAATGCCTGGAAACTCGTCCCTAAAGGCACCTGCGCCACCACGATGAGCAAAACCTCGCCAACCGGTTTCGGCCAGATGGAAGCCTACAAAGCCAAGTCGTAATCAGAACCCAGCCTGAGTGTCGACCATGAACCATTCATCTTCCGGGCTCCCGCCCCGCTCCGGGCTGGGGCTCAAGACCGAGCACTTTCGTGAAGTGCTCGGTGCACAACCGGACATCGGTTTCTTCGAAGTCCACGCCGAAAACTACATGGTTGCCGGCGGCCCGTTTCATCATTTTCTGGGGTTGATCCGCGAGCAATATCCGCTGTCGTTGCACGGCGTTGGCCTGTCCATTGGTGCCGACGGTCCGCTGGATAGTCAGCACCTGCAAAGGCTTGCCGTACTGATCGAACGCTATCAACCCCAATCCTTTTCCGAACACCTGGCCTGGTCCAGCCATGGCCCGGTGTTTCTCAATGACCTGCTGCCCCTGGCCTACGATGCGCCGACGCTGAACCGCGTCTGCGAGCACATCGATCAGGTGCAGAGCACCCTCAAACGTCCGATGTTGCTGGAGAACCCGGCGACGTATCTGGCGTTTCAGCGCTCGACAATCGATGAAGCCGACTTCATCAGCGAAGTCATTCACCGCACTGGCTGCGGCCTGCTGCTGGACGTCAACAACGTCTACGTCTCCTGCATCAATCATCAAAGAGATCCACTGGCCTACATCGACGCGCTGCCGCTGCATGCGGTGGGAGAGATTCATCTGGCCGGGTTCGCCGAAGATACGGACAGCCTCGGCGACCGTCTGCTGATCGACGATCACGGCGCGCCCATCGATCACGCGGTGTGGGCGCTGTACAGGCAGGTGCTGGAGCGAATTGGCCCGATCGCCACGTTGATCGAGCGCGATAACCAGTTACCGGCCTTCAGCGTGCTGCATGCCGAAGCCCGTCAGGCCGATGAGTTGCTGCATTACGCGGGGGGCCGGCAATGAGCACTCAAGCCGCGTTTGCCGCCGCCCTGCTCGATCCGCAACGGCCCTGCCCCGATGGTTTGCTCAGTGCCAATGGCGCCGATCCCGCCAGCCGTTTCGCGGTGTATCGCAACAATGTGCAGAGTTCGCTGATCAATGCCCTGGCCGACAGTTACCCCGTGGTTTCGCAGTTGGTGGGCGATGAATTCTTTCGGGCGATGGCCGGGCTGTATGTGCAGCGTTGCCCGCCTCAAGGCCCACTCATCAACGATTACGGCAAGGACTTCGCCGAGTTCATCGACAGCTTTGAACCGGCAGCCAGCGTGCCTTATCTGGCCGATATGGCACGGCTGGAGCGCTTGCGCGTTCAGGCCTATCACGCCGCCGACGCGCAGCCCCTGAGCCATGAGCAGATCGCTGCCGCGCTGTCGGACCCGCAGGCGCTGAGCGAGCTGACGGTGGGGTTTCATCCCTCCCTGAATCTACTGACTTCAGCCTTCACCGTGGTTGCGATCTGGGCGGCGCATCAACAGGACGCGACGCTGGCCGGAATCGACCTCGACCACGGGCAAAACGCGCTGGTGTTGCGCAATGGTCTGGAGGTTGAGGTTTTCGCCATCGACCACGGCGCCAGTACCTTCATTCAGCACCTGCAAAACGGCCAATCCTTGACCCAAGCGTTAGAGACAGCGCCCGCCTTCGACCTCAGCCAAACCCTGGCGCTGCTGATCAGCCACAACGTCATCACCCATTTTCACCACAATCAGGTATCGCCATGAACACCCATCGGAACCCCATCGCCCGCGTCATCGCGCTGCTGGAAAAAATCCCCCACAGCCTGATCGCCTTTATCGCGCGCTTTTCCATTGCCGCGGTGTTCTGGAAGTCCGGGCAAACCAAGGTGGAAGGTCTGGCCATTGACTTGATCGACGGCACCTTTCAACTCGGCGTACCAAGGCTGGCGGACTCGACTATTGCGTTGTTCCAGAGCGAATATCACCTGCCACTGCTCTCCCCGGAACTGGCGGCGCACCTGGCGGCCTTCGCCGAGCATTTCTTTCCAGTGCTGATTCTGATCGGCTTCGCCACACGTTTTTCGGCGGTGGCACTGCTGGGTATGACGCTGACTATTCAGCTGTTCGTGTACCCAGATGCCTATCCGACTCACGGCACCTGGGCGGCGGTGTTGCTGTACTTGATGGCGACCGGGCCGGGCAAGTTGTCGATTGATCATCTGATTGCCAAGCGTTACGCCCACTCCAGACAATGAAGCCCCACTGTGTGAGCGAGCTTCTGTGGCGAGGGGGCTTGCCCCCGTTGGGTCGCGAAGCGGCCCCAAAAGCTTTGCGACTGCTTCGCAGCCGAACGGGGGCAAGCCCCCTCGCCACAGAAGCCCGCTCCCACAGGGTTGCGTGGTGAGACGCTATCGTTGAAGCCGATCCAATGCCTCGCCGCTACGCTTGAACCAACCCATCAAATAATCCGCCAGCACTTGGGTGCGTTTCGGCAAACCACCCTGATACGGGTGCACCAGGTACATCGGCATGCTGCGAGTCTGATAATCGCGCAGGAGCCATCTCAAACGCCCGTCAGCCAATTCCTCTTGCAACAAATAGGACGGCAAACGCGCAATGCCCGCATCCGCCAGCGCGGCTTTCTTCAAGAGGTTGTAATGGTTGCTGGCGAACGGCCCCGACACCCGCACCCGCAGTAACTCGTGCTGTTGGTGATAGAGCCATTCTTCGCGACCGCTGTAATGGCTGTTGAGCAGGCAGCGGTGTTCCGCCAGGGCCTGAGGCGTCAGTGGTTCACCGAATCGCTCAAGGTACGCAGGGCTGGCGCAGGTCATCTCGTGCCAGGCCAACAGCGGTCGGGCGACCAGGCGTTCATCGTTGGCCACTTCCGAACGGATCGCCAGGTCGAAACCGTCCCGGGACAGGTCGCGGTAGTGATTGTTGAGCTCCAGTTCGATCTGCACCTCGGGGTACTGCCGGGAAAACTCCAGCAGTGCGCCGTCAAAGAAGCTTTCCCCCAATGACACCGGAACCGTCATCCGCACCGGGCCAGCCATGTCGTCTTTCAATCGCGCCAAGGCCTGACGCGCTCGCTCGACATGAATCACCAGCGCCTGGGCTTGCGGCAACAGCGCCGCGCCCGCTGCCGTCAGACTCAAACGTCGAGTGGTGCGTTGCAGCAACACCACCGAAAAACGCATCTCCAGCAGGCTGATGCGCTTGGACAATTGGCCTTTGCTGCAACCCAATTGCTGGGCTGCCAAGGTGAAACTGCCTGCTTCAATCAACACCGCAAACGCCGCCAGGTCATCCATCTCGCTCATGGATTGTTTCCATTTGAAAACCAAAGGTTGCCTATTAGCACGCTTATCAATGGAAAAAACCACTCTAAACTTGAATTTCAATCCAACCCATTCAGGTACAGCACGATGAAAATTCTTTTGATTGGCGCCTCTGGCACCGTCGGCTCGGCGATTGACCATGAACTGTCCCAGCGCCACGAAATCATCCGTATCGGCCGTAAAAGCGGTGAG
The DNA here is from genome assembly GCF_964063345.1 of Pseudomonas lini. NCBI lineage: Bacteria > Pseudomonadati > Pseudomonadota > Gammaproteobacteria > Pseudomonadales > Pseudomonadaceae > Pseudomonas > Pseudomonas lini. Next base: position 4,613,950 of record NZ_OZ061318.1, on the reverse strand, counting down.
TTTCAGGTCGACATCAGTGACAGTGCCTCGATCCGCAAATTGTTCCAACAGACCGGCAACTTCGATGCGTTGATCTGCGCCGCTGGCAGCGTCAACTTCGTGCCGCTGGCGACCATGACCGAACAAGACTTCGAGCTCGGCTTGCGGGATAAGCTGATGGGTCAGGTCAACCTGCTGCTGATCGGCCGGGAATTCGCCAATGACGGTGCATCATTCACCTTCACCACCGGCATCCTCAGCCACGATCCGATTCGTACCGGCAGCTCGGCCTCCCTGGTCAACGGCGCCCTCGACAGCTTCGTCCGCGCTGCAGCGATCGAACTGCCGCGTGGCTTGCGCATCAACTCGGTCAGCCCGAACGTGCTGGTGGAAGCCATGGGTAGCTACGCCCCGTACTTCCGTGGTTTCAAACCGGTTCCCGCCGCCGAAGTGGCGCTGGCCTACGCCAAAAGCGTAGAAGGCTTACAGACCGGCCAGACTTACCGCGTCGGCTAAACACCCTTTTGCGACGTTACTGGCGAGCGATTTCGCCGCTCGCCAGGCGCTCGCGCCCGAACTGTCTCAGCCACTGCTGCATCGGTCGTTCGAACAAGCGATGGCACAACAGACTGGTCCCGATCAGTACCGCGAAGAACAGCAGCAACGTCCACGGCTGATAAAAGACGCTACGCCCCGGGAAGAATTTATCGGCAAGCAGCGCGGCGATGATTTGCAGGGGGAAGTGCAGCAAATAAGAGGCATAGCTGATATCGCCCAACCAAGCCAAGCGCCGGGCGGCCGGTTCCAGCAACTGATGACAGGCTGCAATGGCCATGATCGTCAGTGGAAACAACAGCGCAAACTTGATCAACGGCTGATCGGCGCCGAACAGCCACCACCCGGTTACACAACCTATCGCCAAACTACTTCCTGCCCAACGGGCGGGTGCCCGTTGCAGCAACCACGTCACCAATAGGTAGCCAATGCCACCGCAGAAAAAACTGAACACTCCCAAGGTGATTTTGTAGTGCGATGGAAACAGGTAAGCGGCCACAGCGATCGATAAAACGCTGATCAATGCTGGATGGGGCGAATAACGCCACAGCAGGAAGAAAGCGGCGTACAGCATCGCTTCAATAGAGATGGACCAAGCCGGGCCGTTGAATGACCAGCCTTGCTCCAATCCCCACGCAGGGGCGAGAAGAACATTCAACACGCCGTGATAGAGATCGTTGAACGGATAAACAAAAGCGTTTCCCGTATACCGCGTGTAGACCATCTGCAACAGCGCAACGCTGACGAATGTTGCCAGATGCAATGGATAGATACGGCTGAAACGCTCGATGAAAAACTGTTTTCCAGTCAGCTCCCGCTGCGCCACCGCATGACCGAATAGCCAAAAAAAGATGAACCCGGACAGGCTGAAAAACAACGCAACCGCATCGCCACCGTGCCGATAAAACAATGAGAACGCATTGTAAAAAGGTTGCTGTTCAATCTGCAGTGGACCCGGTAACGCCCCTTGAAAAAAGAAGTGCTGCCAATGCCAGAACACTACTGCCAATGCCGCGATACCGCGCAGTGCATCCAGTGCATACAGACGTTTGGGGAAAATAGACAGGTGTTGGTTCATGCAAAATGGAGCCCGATCCTGGACAAGTGCGCCACTATGCTGTGACGCACCTGGCAACTCAATCCCTTGCACACAAGCCTTGTGATCACAGGCTTGCCTGAGTAACGTGGCGACACTTGTCTGGAGACTAAAAGATGCGTGTTGCCCGTTCCATGGTGCTTGTTGCCCTGCTTCCGCTGTTCGCCGCCTGCCAGTTGCTGGATGGCCCGCGCGAAAGTGCCTCCCATGTGGGCCAGACCCGTATGCAAGGCCAGTTGACGGCGGCCGACGGCAAGTTACTGTTTCAGCCGTGTAATGAGCAGCGCAGTTATGTGGTCAACGACACCGGCGGCACCAGCGTCCTGCAAGAGGCCGCAACCCTGGCCGATGATCAGGGCAAGTTGTTTGCCGACGTACGTGGCCGGATCGCCAATGGTGCCGATAGCCGGCTCGATCTGGGGCAGCTATACCGCGTCGAGCGCTCAGGTACGGCGTGCGACGATCCCAATTTCAAACTGCTGATACTGCGTGCCGCCGGCCATGGTCCTGAATGGAACGTCAAAGTCAGTGGCAAAGGCATGGTCATCGACCGCGCCGGTCAGCCACCCTTGGCCCTGCCGTACGTTGAAGAGCAACTGGGCGATGGTCGCTTCAACCTCAGCACCGAAGCCAATAACCAGCGCATCGAGCTCTGGGTCGCGCCGCAACGCTGCGTCGACAGCAGCAGCGGCAGCGTGCAGCACATGAGCGCCGAGCTGCGCATCGATGGCCAGGTGCAACGCGGCTGTGGGTATTTCGGCGGATCGCGTAACGACTGATCGTTTTAGCCTCACGGGAATCATTCTTTGGGGCTTATAATCGCGGGCTTCACACGCCTTGGCGCAGTTGTGCGCCCCGCGAACCGGATCCCGTCATGTTACGAATCACCGAACTCAAGTTGCCGATCGACCATCCCGAAGAAGACCTGCGCCCTGCCATCGTGCTGCGCCTGGGCATCGCCAGTGATGACCTGCTCGATTTCACCTTGTTCAAGCGCAGCTACGATGCGCGCAAAAAGTCCTCCGAACTGTGCTTCATCTACACCATCGACCTCAACGTTCGCGATGAGGCGTCGGTACTGCACACATTCGCCGATGACCGTAACGTCAACGTGGCGCCGGATGTCAGCTACAAAGTAGTCGGCCAGGCGCCGGCTGATCTTGAGCAACGTCCTGTCGTCGTGGGTTTCGGCCCATGCGGAATCTTCGCCGGCCTGCTGCTGGCGCAGATGGGCTTCAAGCCGATCATTCTCGAACGTGGCACCGAAGTGCGTCAGCGCACCAAGGACACCTGGGGCCTGTGGCGCAAAAGCGTGCTCAACCCCGAATCCAACGTGCAATTCGGTGAAGGCGGCGCGGGTACGTTCTCCGACGGCAAGCTCTACAGCCAGATCAAGGACCCGAAATTCATCGGTCGCAAAGTCTTGCACGAGTTCGTCAAGGCCGGCGCGCCGGAAGAAATCCTCTACGTCAGCAAACCGCACATTGGTACATTCCGTCTGACCGGTGTTGTGGAAAACATGCGTGAGCAGATTCGCGCCATGGGCGGCGAAGTGCGCTTCCAGCAACGCGTCACTGACGTCTTGATCGAGGACGGCCAACTGGTCGGCGTCGAGCTCAATGGCGGCGAGCAGATCCATTCGAAACACGTAATTCTGGCCCTCGGCCACAGCGCGCGGGACACCTTCCGCATGCTCCACGGCCGTGGCGTGTACATGGAGGCCAAGCCGTTTTCGGTGGGTTTCCGCATCGAGCACCCACAATCGCTGATCGACCGCGCGCGCCTGGGCAAATACGCCGGGCACCCGAAACTCGGCGCTGCCGATTACAAACTGGTGCACCACGCCAGCAACGGTCGTTCGGTCTACAGCTTCTGCATGTGCCCGGGCGGCACCGTAGTGGCGGCGACCTCCGAGCCGAACCGCGTGGTCACCAACGGCATGAGCCAGTACTCGCGTAACGAGCGCAACGCCAACTCCGGGATCGTCGTCGGGATCACCCCGGAAGTCGATTATCCAGGTGGCCCACTGGCTGGCATCGAGTTGCAGGAACGCCTGGAATCCCACGCCTTTGTGTTGGGCGGCAGCAACTATGAAGCACCGGCACAATTGGTCGGTGACTTCATTGCAGGCAAACCGTCGACCGAATTGGGCAGCGTCGAGCCGTCCTACAAACCGGGCGTTGCCTTGGGCGATCTGGCCCTGGCCTTGCCGGCATTCGCCATCGAAGCGATACGCGAAGCCTTGCCAGCGTTCGAGAAGCAGATTCGTGGCTACTCGCTGCACGACGCGGTGTTGACCGGGATCGAGACGCGCACATCATCGCCGCTGCGGATTACCCGTAACGAGTCGATGCAGAGTCTGAACGTGAAGGGCTTGTTCCCGGCCGGTGAAGGCGCGGGTTATGCGGGCGGGATTCTGTCGGCGGGCGTCGACGGGATTCGGATTGCAGAAGCTGTGGCCCGTGACATCCTTGGCCTAGAGGCCTGACACGAAATCACCGAAATAACACAAAACCTGTGGGAGCCGGGCTTGCCCGCGATAGCGGTGGATCAGTCAACATTTCTGTTGAATGTGAATTCGCCATCGCGGGCAAGCCCGGCTCCCACAAGGGTCTTCAGCGTCTGAAAGATCTTAGATATTGGCGCGCAACACGCTGGCCGGCAGCGGCTCGCCGCGCTCGACACTCGCCGCCACGGCATCCAGCAAACCACTCAACTCATACCCTTGGGCCTTGAGCCAGGCCTGATCGTAATAGGTGGTGGCATAGCGCTCGCCGCCATCGCACAGAATCGCCACGATCGACCCCGACTCCCCCGCCGCCACCATCTGCTGGGCTGCCACCAAGGCACCGATCAGGTTGGTCCCGCTCGATCCGCCAACCCGTCGCCCCAAATGCTGCGCCAGGTAATGCATGGCCGCCAGCGACAACGCATCCGGCACTTTGACCATCGCATCGATCACCTTGGGCAGGAACGACGCTTCCACTCGCGGCCGACCAATGCCTTCAATCCGTGACCCGCAATCCAGACGCAGGCTGGCATCGCCGGTCTGGTAATAATCGAAGAACACCGAACGCTCCGCATCGGCGCACAGCACGCGGGTGCAATGCTGGCGATAGCGCACGTAACGGCCGAGCGTCGCGGTGGTGCCGCCGGTGCCGGGGCTGGAAATCAGCCAGCTCGGTTCCGGGTGCTGCTCGAAACGCATCTGCTGGAAGATCGATTCGGCGATGTTGTTGTTCGCCCGCCAGTCGGTGGCGCGTTCGGCGTAGGTGAACTGGTCGATGAAGTGCCCGTCATGTTCGCGAGCCAGGCGTTCGGACTCGGCGTAGATCTGCGTCGGATCGTCCACCAAATGACTCTTGCCACCGTAGAAAGCGATCTGCGCGATCTTTTCCTTGGACGTGGTCGCGGGCATCACCGCAATGAACGGCAACCCCAGCAAGCGGGCGAAGTACGCCTCGGAAATCGCCGTCGAACCGCTGGAGGCTTCGATCACTGGCGCACCGGGTTTGAGCCAGCCGTTACACAGGGCGTAGAGGAACAACGAGCGCGCCAGCCGATGTTTCAGGCTACCGGTGGGATGGCTCGACTCATCCTTGAAATACAACTCGATGCCCGGCAACCCCGGCAGAGGCAAGGGGATCAGGTGGGTATCAGCGCTGCGCTGGAAGTCGGCCTCGATGATCCGGATGGCTTCGCGGGCCCACTGTCGGTTGTCGCTCATGATGGTTTTCTCGTTGAATCAGGCAAGAGTCGGCCTTGTCGCAAGGCTCAGCCCACAAGCTTAGGAAAGAACCTACATCATGCACAGATACAGCTGAGGTCCAATACGTCCGGCAACTGCTAGGCTCAGGCCTTTGCTGACCGTCCGCGTTGTAACGACATATAACAAAAAAGAATATAACTTTTGTTTTAACAACTAACGGTACGGGTTAGGGTGTGCCACCTTTTGAATTCATCGATGGAGAGCGACCTTGCCTCTGCGTAGCACGTTCACGCGTTTCTTTCAGTTGGAAGCTGCCAGCGGTCTGTTATTGATCGCCGCGGCCGCTCTCGCCCTGATCATAAACAATTCATCGCTGTCGTGGCTCTATAGCGGCCTGCTGGACACCCCCGTGGTGGCTCAGATCGGCGCGCTGAAAATCGCCAAACCGCTGCTGCTGTGGATCAACGATGGCCTGATGGCCCTGTTCTTCCTGCTGATCGGGCTGGAAGTGAAGCGCGAAGTCCTCGACGGCCAACTGTCGAAACCATCGCAGATCGTCCTGCCCGGCGCGGCGGCGATTGGCGGCATGGTGGTGCCGGCGCTGATTTACTGGTTCCTCAATCGCGACAACCCGTCCGCCTTGGGTGGCTGGGCCATTCCGACCGCCACCGACATCGCCTTCGCCCTCGGCGTACTGGCCCTGCTGGGCAAACGCGTGCCGGTATCGCTGAAACTGTTCCTGATGACCCTGGCGATCATCGACGACCTGGGCGCGATCATCATCATCGCGATCTTCTATTCCGGCGCGTTGTCGACCTTATCCCTCGCGTTGGCTGCGGCCTGCATCGCGGCCTTGGTCGGGATGAATCGACTCGGCGTGGTCAAGCTTGGGCCGTACATGATCATCGGGCTGATCCTCTGGGTCTGCGTGCTCAAGAGCGGCGTGCACGCCACGCTGGCCGGCGTGACGCTGGCCTTCTGCATTCCACTGCGCACGAAAAACGCTGAACCTTCGCCGCTGCTGACCCTGGAACATGCCCTGCACCCGTGGGTGGCCTACGGCATCCTGCCGCTGTTTGCCTTCGCCAACGCCGGCCTGTCACTGAGCGGCGTGACCGTCGAAAGCTTCACTCACGACGTGCCGATGGGCATCGCCGTCGGCCTGCTGCTGGGCAAGATGGTCGGCGTGTTCGGCCTGACCTGGCTGGCGGTGAAAATCGGCATCGCTACCCTGCCCCAAGGCGCCAACTGGGGCCAGGTACTGGGTGTGGCGATCCTCTGCGGCATCGGTTTCACCATGAGCCTGTTCGTCGGCTCCCTGGCCTTCGTGCCCGGCAGCAGTGAATACGCCGGGATGGATCGAATGGGGATTCTGACCGGCTCGATACTGGCGGCATTGATCGGTTATGCGGTGACGGCGGCGGCGAGTCGCAAGAGCACTGCACCTGTTTTCCTGAGCGAAAAAGAACACTCTTAACGACATTCAGGATTCGTCCTACAGCCACGATTAGCCACGTTCGTTAACGTCGCGCAACCCTCTTTCGGGGGTTGCCGATGGACGAGCGAAAGGACAATCAGTGGTTGGCAACAAGGACATCCCGCGGGTTAAAAACCCACCATCAGGCGACGGGCATCACGTCACCCACCGCTACATGACGGCCACCGAACTGGCCGAGCGCGACGCCAGGTAAAACGCCTACGACGCCATGCTGGCGAGGCAGCAGGCCTTCGAAGACAGCCTTCAGGTCACGGCAAAAAAGGACGACGTTGTCCGCGTGGGATGCGTGTTCGCCAAGTCCTGCAAACTGCCCGATGCAATCATCGACTACACGAATCCCTCCAGCGTTGTTCCGACTGACAGCCTGAAAGACTACGGCGAACTGGTTCTGCTTGGTGCTCGTGAGGCCGATGAAAGTGGCGTCGTACCGCTGAAGAAAATCAGTGGCACGGCCATTCCAGCAGGTTTCGGCAGCTTTGCTTTGACCGGCTCAGCGTTCGCCGCACTGCCCGCAGTTGCAGCCAGTACCGCTGCGGCCACCCTGGCAGGTTTGGTGGCCCTGGTCATACCGTCGAGCCTTGGCGACAGCTCGCTCTACACCGAAGACCAACTGCGCGCCCTTAAACAGGCCCGCACTCGCGTTCGCCTGCGTGTCGAGCAACAGGCTGACGGCAGTCTGAAGGGATACGGGTTCTATACCGGCAAAAACCGTGACTGGGAGATGGTCGATGTCGCGCAATTCACCTTGCGTGGCAGTCAGCAGGTGGCTGATCTTGGGGATGGTGTTGAACTGATCTGGACACCGGCCGAGGACGGTTCAAACATCCTCGGCATCCCCGCGCTGGAAGCCGCACCGCAAGCGCCGCATATTTGGGTTTATCCGCCGACGAAGGCGGCTGACAACATCATCGTGAACCCGGTATATCCGCCGGAGTACAAGGATTTCATTCTTGTGTTTCCGGCGGATTCGGGGGTGTTGCCGGTTTATATTGTGGTGAGTAATGCTGGAAGACGAATTCCTAACCCCGATCACGACTATCACTCTGCACCTGAAACAGAGGAAATCACTGGCTTCTCGGGTTTGAAAGAAGCAAAAAAGAAAACCCCACGACAAGGGGGCGGTGGACTTCGAGAGCGTTGGATTGATGCCAAAGGTCGAACAATTTATGAATGGGACTCTTTGCATGGGGAGCTGGAAGCTTATCGGGCAAGCGATGGGAGCCATCTAGGCTCGTTCGACCATACAACAGGCGAGCAAATAGATCCGCCCAAGAAAAACCGCAGCATTAAAAAGTACTTGTGAGGATGGCATGGGACTGAAAGTCAGATTGGATTGGTATGACAAGGAAACGGAAATAGCGGAAGGAAAGGAGTACTCCGCAGACCTTGGCGACGATGGTTCAATCATCGAAGCATTAGGTTTGATGGGAGAAAGCGAGATCTATGATGGAGGATTTGATGTTTTAGCGTCTTGGGTGCCGGAGCTTCAATCTCTGTTCAACCATCAAATTGATATCACCGCTTTTGACTACCAAGTTGCGTTTCGATATCGGCAAGTATGGTGAGATCCAAGGCCGATATTTTCCAGAACCTAGCCCCATAACGCACCGACGCAGTAGGCCAAGACTGTCAGTGACATACCTGAGAGGCGCATATCGATAAAGTAATGATGGGGAAGAGAATGATATTTATCGCAATCTCCGGTTTCTTCGACGAACCGAACCCGGACGATTCATTGCAATACAAAAAGGATGTGTCGCAGGCCTTAGAGGGAGTGGTGCTTAATGTCATGGGCTGGTCAACCTTGTGGGATGTACCCATGGGCGAGCACAAATTATCCACTACTCAATCCAGCACAATTATGGAACTGGTTGGCGACTCTTTCAGAGACGACTTGGTGTACTACATGGGACTTTGCCAAGACTAACGATTGAATCTGACGTAACTGAAAGCAGCAGATACAAAAAAACCCGACCAGTCACCTGATCGGGGTTTTCTTTTACCCTTCGCTCCGCTTAGTGCGCAACGCGGCTCGTACCACCCACAGTGGAGATCCGCACCCGCTCACCCACGCGGAACACTTCGTTTGGCTGAACTTCCTGCACGTAGGCGCGCATGCTGCCATCGTCTTCGCGCACGGTGATTTCAACACCTTGAGTGCGGGTCAGGCCTTCTTCGGCAGCCGAGCCCATCAGGCCGCCGGCGACAGCGCCGATGACTGCCGCGACGATGCTGCCGCGACCGCCGCCGATGGCGCTACCGCCGACACCGCCCACGACTGCACCGGCGGCGCCGCCGATTGGGGTTTTGGTGCCTTCGATTTTCACTGGGCGCAGGGCTTCGATGGTACCCATGCGAATCGTCTGCACACGACGCGCTTCGTCACGGGAGTAGGAGTCACCGGTCAAGCTCGATTGGCAGCCAGTGAGCAACATCGCCATCGTGGAAAAGGAAGCAACCAGCAGAACAGACTTACGCATAGCATCAAACTCCATAGGACAGGTATCCATTAAACTCCGCAGCTTGACGCCTGTCACGGCATCGCCCGGATAAAATTGGTTTCATTCAGGCCAAGTACAGGCGCTTTCTCGAACCCACACACAGTAGCGTCAAATTACAAAATCTGCGCCACCGACCCAAGGATTTTCATGGATTACTTCATCATTGTCGTCACGACCGTCGCCGGCTTGTACTTCCATTGGTGGCTGTACGTGCGGATCAAACGCTGGATGGACCGCGATCTGGCGTTGTCACTGGCGGGTAAAGACCAACAGAAAAGAGCGTTTATGCTCCAGCAACTGGCGAACGCTCAAACGCAGAAGATCAAGCGGCGGGACCTGCCGCAGTGGCTTGAGGCCGCTGCGGCAGGGTATCCCGATCGGTAGGCTGTTTATGGCGCCAGGCGTTCACGAACCCATTCGGCGGCCTGCAAGCGGTAGTTGAGGCGATCGTGCAGACGGCTCGCACGGCCCTGCCAGAATTCGATGCGCTCGGGTAGCAAGCGATAACCGCCCCAGTGCTCGGGGCAGTGAGGCTGAGTATCGCTGAAACGTTGCTCGGTGTTCTTGAGCAGCGCTTCCAGTTCGCCGCGATCAGCAATCACCCGGCTCTGGGGCGAGGCCCAGGCACCGAGACGGCTGCCCAGAGGACGAACCTGATAGTAGGCGTCGGACTCTTCAGGCGTGACCTTCACCACCCGCCCTTCGATGCGTACCTGACGCTCCAGGGCTGGCCAGAAGAACGTCATGGCCGCAAATGGATTGGCTGCCAGTTGCTGACCCTTGTCGCTTTCGTAGTTGGTGAAGAAGGTGAAGCCCTGCTCGTCCAAACCCTTGAGCAGCAGGATGCGGCAATGCGGCCGACCGTCCTGATCGACGGTGGCCAGCGTCATGGCATTCGCCTCCACCGGTACCTGCTCGGTTTTCACCGCATCGGCAAACCACTGATGGAACAGCGCGAACGGCTCGTCCGGGGCTTGCGCCTCGGTCAGGCCATCTCGGGTGTAGTCGCGACGCATATCTGCCAAGGGCCGGGTCATGGCGCATTCCTTTTGGTTAACGAATCACTTCTTTGTGTCATCGGCGACAGCGACTTTTTTGGTGTCGACAGCTGCTTTGGCAGGCGCAGTCTTTTTCGCGACGGCTTTTTTGGCTGGAGCCTTGGCGGCCGCTTTCTTGGCCGGTGCCTTTTTCGTCGCCGGCACAGCCGCTTTCTTCGCAGCAGGAGCCGGGGTCACAGGCTTGGCCACTGGCTTGATGTCTTGCGCAGCGACCATAGTTTTCATCGGTGCGGGAGCCGGCATGTTGTACTTGCTCAGCAACGCGACCATGGTGTTTGCCGGCGTCACCAACAGCTCGACGCGACGGTTCAAGGCACGACCTTCGGAACTGTCGTTGGCGGCACGCGGAGCCTCACCACCCATGCCGCGCAGCATCAGGCGATCACGCTGCAGACCGCTGAGACGGAAGATCGCCGCCACTGCCTGGGCGCGCTCCTGGCTCAGCTTCACGTTGGCCGGTGCGGCGCCCGACGTATCACTGTGACCGAGTACCAACACAGCAGTCTTTGGATCGACTTCGAGGATTTTCGCGACACGGGTGAACGGGCCGAGGGTCACCGGCAGCAGCATGGCCGGACGATCAGGGTTGAACGAGCCTTCTACCGGTGCCGTGACGACCAGCACGTTTTCACGGCGCTCGAGCTTCAGGTTGCTGTCCTTGAT